>JAURJU010000050.1 GCA_030832085.1 Chitinophagales bacterium
ATTTCAACTTTTGGTGGATCTGGTGGCTTCGGTGGTGGTGGTGGTGGTGGTGGCTCATTCTCTGGCTGTTTGATTTCCTCCAACTCCACTTCCTTGATTTGGATCTGACCTTTTTTGTCGCCAAGGTCCAAAGAAGAGAGGAAGGATACCAACACAAGGAACAGTTCAATTGAAGCGGTCAGGAGCAATGCGTTCCTGAGTCGCCTGTTGTACTGTGTGCGCAGTTCATAAGCACCATAATTCTTGTTTCTGCCCTCGAAAACGAGGTCGATCAGTTCGGCGCTTAATATTTTGTTTGCATCCATGGTAATGCTTTTAATTAGAGATTCAGATTCGTTCAATTTTCACAAAAAATCACTTGATACCAGCGGCACTCTCTGTGATTTTCACCAATTGGTATTCAACCGGTGAAATATCAACCATGGCGTATCGCTTGATCTCACTGATCGTCATCTCATCGAGAATGTCAACCGTATTCTTGTAGGTGGCATCTTCTGATGGCTTGATGATGATCACGAGGTCATCTGGTTTGGTATTCTGTTTTTTACGGATAATCTCATCCCTGATTGTCTTGAATGTGGCTGTCCTGAAATTTCCTTCTGCAGCCGGATCCAATCCCTCATAGAAATATACGATATCCTGCTTTCCCAACAGTATGGTGAAGGCACCTGATTCTTTTACTTTATTTTGGTCTTCAGGCTTGTCAACATCCTTTGGCATGAAGAGGTTCATTGCCGTAGGCTGTGCCATTGTTGTTGTGAAGATAAAGAAGGTAATCAACAGGAACCCCAGGTCTACCATGGGTGTCATGTCTACGCGGGTAGACATTTTTTTGGCTTTTTTAACGCCCGGTCCTTTTTTGTGACCGCCGCTATCTCCGCCTCCGTCAATACTTGCCATAATGGGTTATTTTTCGGTTGATCAATTAATTTACTTCTTGTTGATTTGGTTCTGACGTGTTTCGTAAAGGGATGTACCTGGAGGGGCATCCTCTGGTGCAGTTACAAGAAGGAACTTGTTTTGATCGTTCTTCTTGAATGCGTTCAGTACATTTTTGAAAACAGGATACTTGGTATCGTTGTCTGATTTGATCAACAGGTTCAACTTTCTGCCGGAGTAGGCTACGAGGGCATCACGTACCCAAAAGTAGAGTTCTCCACCGGTAGAATCAGCACATGGAATACCAGGCTGTTGTTTTACCACATTTTTGGTGCTTTCCAGTTCGGGATCCAATGAAAGCAAGCTTTTCAATTGGCTGAATGGCACACCTACACTGGGTGCATTGATGAAGTTCTTCATTTCAGCTGGCGTCAAACCCAGGTTCCTGGTCTTGTTGAGGTTGTCAATAAGAATCTGGCGGAACTGTGGATTGTCTACCGAAACAAAAACCCTGCCGCCCTTATCGATGGACACCATGAAGGCATCCTTTTCGGGTAAGGCTGCTGAAGAAACCGAATTCGGGGTTGTAACCTCGATAGGTTCTTCTGGTTTGAATTTTGTTGCCAACATGAAAAACGACAGGATCAGGAACGCAACGTCCACGAAGGGCGTCATGTCATTGTCCGGTGCATGTTTTTTTATTTTAACACTTGGCATGTTTGCTATTTTATGATTTAGATGCTATTGTCCCTGAATTCCATAAAGGAATGGGCGATTACTTGTATTGAGAAACGAAGCTCTGTGTCAAGGTGAAACCTGACTCGTCAATACCGTAAGTGATAGCGTCAATCTTAGTAGTAAACACGTTGTACATCATCAAGGCCACAGACGAAGTACCGATACCCAGTGCAGTGTTGTATAGGGCTTCTGAGATACCTACCGCAAGTTCAGCAGCAGCACCGGATCCACCCTCCTCACCAAGAGATGAGAATGATTTGATCATACCCAATACAGTTCCAAGAAGGGCAACAAGTGTACCGAGAGAAGTCAACGTTGAAAGGAATACAAGATTCTTTTGCAACATTGGAAGCTCAAGCGCAGTGGCTTCTTCCACTTCTTTTTGAATGGCTGCAACCTTTTGGTCTGTGGAGAATTCAGTTGAAGAAATCATTTCCTTGTACTTCTTCAAGCCAGCCTTCATTACATTACCAACACTTCCTTTTTGCTTGTCGCAAAGGGCGATGGCAGCGTCAACGTTCTTATTGGCCAATTCGAATTGAACTTTGCGAACAAATTCTGCATTGGATGCAGTACCTGTTGCTTTGCTGATGGTAAGGAAACGCTCAATTGAGAATACCACTACCATGAAAAAACAACCGATCAAAAGAGGAACGATGATACCACCTTCGTACATTTTGTTCCAAGCGCCGATTGGCCCCTTGTGCGAAGGCCAGAAACCACCCAATTCATCCGGCTTGGAAAATCCGTCCGGGTTACCCAAAATAAATCTCCATACTGCGTATCCGGCGATGATACAAAGAATTGGTGCCAGATAAGAAATTGCGTTTCCTCCACCTTTGGATGTTGATGCTTTAGCAGCTGCATTTGGTTTAGTTTCTGCCATGACTTTCGTTTTTTAGAATTTAAAATTTCTGGTTGTTAAAAAAATAGTTTACACCCGCTGACAAATCACGTCAAGCACTTGTCTTTTCGTTAATAGTTCAGTTGATGCTGAGCAAGATAATGAAATTGGCTAAAAAAAATCACAGGCTGAAAAAAAATTAAAATAATTTAAAAATGGTGCAAATTTTCCGTCTTTCCTCCGTCAGAACCTTTGTTCACTTTCGTGCGTTTTATTGTACAGAAAACATATATTTACCTTCCACAAAAAAGAGAAAAATGAGATCAATCCAGTTCATCAGGATAACTGCAATGGCCAGTATCATCCTGACCCAACAACTAATTTCGGTTGCACAAAACCGACGAGACCAACCTCCTCCGGCCCCTGCCGCAGCTCCTGCAGCCCCATCTGGCGCTCCTTCCATGCCTCCAATGGGCGCCCCCAAAACAGGGCCCAAGGCCTATAAGGAAGTGATCACAGCAAAAGCAAAAACTTCAAAAGGCCTTTTTACAGTGCACAAAGTGGACGACAAGTTCTATTTTGAGCTCAGTGAGGCCATTTTCGGTAGGGAAATCATGGCCATCACCCGCTTTTCAAAAGTTGCAGGTGGCGGCGGACTCTATGGTGGGGAAATGGCCAACCAACAGGTGGTTAAGTTTGAAAAAGGACCTGACAACAAGGTTTTCATGAGGGTAGTGACTGTCATCAGTGTGGCGGATTCCACCCAACCCATCTACAAGGCTGTAAGGAATTCAAACCTCGACCCGATTGCAGCAGCATTCGATGTAAAATCATTGGGCAAAGATTCCAGCGGTGCAGTCATTGAGGTTACTGACTTTTTCAAGGGAGACAACCAAGCAGTTTCACTCAACGCCTCATCCAAAAGAAGGTTCAACCTGACCATGCTGATGGCCGATCGATCCTATATCGAGACCATAAAAAGCTTCCCCATCAACACAGAGGTGCGCACCGTAAAAACATTCGGCGCTTCAAGCGGTGGTGGCATGGGAGCACCCTCTCCATTCCCTACACCAAGCCTTCCTGCAGCGAGTGCAGCAGGTGCGGTTACCATTGAAACCAATACCTCATTCATCCTCCTTCCAGAAACACCGATGAAAAAAAGGATGAACGACCAGCGCGTTGGTTATTTCGCAGATGATTACAGCGTTTACAGCGACAACCAGCAAAAGGTTGAAAACGAAAACTTTATTGTGCGCTGGAACCTTCAACCCAAAAAGGAAGATGTTGAAAAATGGAAAAAAGGCGAACTCGTTGAACCACAAAAGCCCATTGTATATTATATTGACCCTGCCACACCCAAAAAATGGAGGCCTTACCTGATCAAGGGTATCAATGACTGGCAGGTTGCATTTGAAAAGGCGGGCTTCAAAAATGCCATCATCGGCAAGGAATGGCCTGAGAATGACAGCACCATGAGCTTGGAGGATGCACGCTTTTCCGTAATCCGCTACTTTGCTTCAGACATCGCAAATGCCTATGGGCCCAACGTTCATGATCCCCGCAGTGGTGAAATCATTGAAAGCCATATCGGATGGTACCACAATGTAATGAGCCTGGTACACGACTGGTATTTTGTACAGGCAGCCGCAGTGGATCCTGATGCACGCAAGATGACTTTTGATGATGACCTGATGGGCAATCTTATCCGTTTTGTTTCTTCCCATGAAGTGGGTCATACCCTTGGTCTTCGCCACAACATGGGATCCAGCAGCAAGACACCAGTGGAAAAACTGCGCGACAAGACATGGGTTGAAGCCAATGGACATACTGCATCCATCATGGACTATGCACGTTTCAACTATGTTGCTCAACCGGAAGACAAGATCAGCAAGGCTGGTTTGTTCCCCCGCATAGGCGACTACGACAAGTGGGCAATTGAGTGGGGTTATGGATATGGAGCAGACACCGAAGAGGCTGATAAAAAACAAAGGAATAAACTATACAACGAAAGGATTGCACAAAATCCACGGGTATGGTTTGGCACCTATGAGTATGGCAACATGTCTGATGCAAGAACACAAAGCGAAGACCTTGGTGACAACGCGATGAGGGCCAGCGAATACGGCATCAAAAACCTGAAAAGGATTTTGCCCAACCTGCCAGAATGGACCAAAGAGGAAGGCAATAATTATTCCAATCTTTCCCAGATGTATGGCCAGGTGGTTTCACAATTCAACCGTTATCTTGGACATGTGGTGCGCAACATTGGTGGCTACTATGAGACGCCAAAAAGCGTAGAGCAAGCTGGTAGTGTATTTGAAGTAACGCCAAAGGCCATGCAGAAAGATGCAGTTGCTTTTGTAAACACGCAGTTGTTTGCGACACCAACTTGGATGCTGGACAACAATATCCTGGACAAGATCAGCAGCCCAACTGCAGACCAACTTGCATCCATTCAGGACAATGTACTTGGCAGCATCCTCTCTGTTTCACGCCTAACCAGGATGAGCACATCTGCCAACAGGTTTGCCAACGCATACAATGTTGATGAACTCTTCAGCGACCTGAAAAAAGGCATCTGGAGCGAACTTGCCGCAAAAAAGAAGATTGATGGGCACAGAAGAAACCTTCAAAAGGCATATGCTGAAAGAATGATTGCCTTGCTGGGCAACAATGCCGCGAGCGGTATGACCATCTCCATGGGCGGTTCCATCAGCATGGGTCCTGATGCAAAGAAAACGGACGTATCGTCTGTGGTTCGCGCACACCTTGCTTCACTCAGGACTGAAATCCAGGCAGCCACTGCTGGCATGCCTGATGCGATGAGCAAATACCATCTGCAAGATGTTGCAGACAGGATCAAAAACGCACTTGATCCAAAGTAATCACTTTAAAGAAAGTATAACGCGGAGCGCCTTCCAATTGGAAGGCGCTCCGCGTTTATAACCACTTGATCAAAAAAGTTCAATAGAAAGGACCATGACAAGCCACGAATATGTCCTGACTTGGAAAGACCTCAACTACTCATAGCGCAGGGCAACGATTGGATCGAGCTTTGAGGCTTTCATCGCAGGATACAGCCCTGCTGTAATTCCTACAGCAGAACAGATGACAATACCAATGGAAATGATTTTCCAAGGGATGAAAAATGGGGTATCCATAAGGCTTCCCACAAGATTTCCAATGATAACACCCAGGAGGATACCAATGACGGCTCCCATCAAACTGATCAATGTGGATTCAAAAAGAAACTGCGCCCTTATGGAGTTTCTTTTTCCTCCCAAGGCCTTGATCAATCCCACTTCTTTGGTGCGTTCTGTAACCGCCACCAACATGATGTTCATCAAACCAATGGCTGCACCTACAAGGGTGATGAAGCCAATGGCTCCTGCTGCGGCTGAGATGGTCCCCAACAATTTGATAAAGGTCTCTGCAATGCTATCACTCTTGTCTACGTAAAAATTATTGTCTTCTGTTATGTCAAGCCCCCTGATGATCCTGAAAACTCCCTCTGCCTCACCAATGGCGGATTCCATGAGGTTGACATCAGGTACCATGATGGCCAATGAAAAGGATTGGTTACGGTTTGCATAGCGCTGCCGCACATTGGTATAGGTGGAAAAAACAACATTGTCTGCCTGTAAAAAAGAACTTGACCCTTTCTCTTTCGTGATGCCAATCACACGGTACTTGTTGTTGCCAACACGAATGACTTTTTCCAAACCACGCTCATATTTTGACCCAAAAAGCTTTGAGGCAACATCTTTTCCAATGATGCAAATGTCTTGCCCGCTTTCAACATCTGTCTTGTTGAAATTTCTTCCAAATGCGATCTCATACCCATTCAGCTGCAAATAATTCTCATCTCCCCCATTGATGGAGACGGTGGGATTGGTCTTTTTGTTTTCAAAGTTTACCACCTGGTTTCTTGCGCCATTCAAGCCGATGCTGACGTCAGCAGGATAATCATACATGGCCTTGAACTGCTTGGCCTGACGAAAAGTAATGATCTTGCCGGTATTGGATTTTTTCTCCCTTCTGCTGGTTTTTGTGTTGGATTGTGTTACGTTCGAGCCCCGGCCAAAAGATACACGCCGCTCTTTGAAGCGTATACTGAAGGCATTGGCCCCCATGGTGGAAAAGCTGTCCCTAAGGCTCGTATTCATTGCCTCGATAGCAGTAATAATGCCAACCAGGGCCATAATGCCAAATGCAATGATGGCAACAGTTATGCCCGTGCGCAGCTTATTTCCCCGCACTGTTCTCCATGCCAATGAAAGGTTGTCCTTGAATTTCATGGGATAAAATTAGGTAAACCTTCCTTGTGATGCCGAAAAGTTTGATGAGCGGATGTCAATCTACTGCCGAATGATACAATAATTACCTAAAGCAGCCCGGTCAGCAAATCCGGATGAATTCCCAAGACCAGCAGCAGAACTGCAGCAATGAGCAGTGTAATCCTGAAAGCGGGTGCAAATGCAACATGTTGTTCTACGGTCGCTTCCTTGAAATACATCGCCTGAATGACCCTGAAATAATAATACACACTGATTGCAGCTGACAGGATGGCCACGATGGCAAGCCAAAGGAAATTACCATCCTTGATCACGGCCAACAGCATATAGTACTTGGCGAAAAAACCTGCTGTCAAAGGAATACCTGCAAGCGAAAGAATACAGATCAACATGGAAAATGCAACCAGCGGATGCTTTTTTGCAAATCCGTTGAAGGCATCAATGGAATGATCGTCGAATTTTGTGAGCACCCCAAATATCCCAATGGTAGCAATTCCATATGCAGCAAAATAAAGGATCATGCCCTGTTTGGCGAAAATGTTCAAAGCAAAGACGCCCAACACCATAAAGCCTGCCTGAGCAATGGAAGAGTAGCTGAGCATTCTTTTCACACTTTGTTGGAAAACAGCAGTAATGTTACCAACCAACAATGTCAATGTTGCTACAACTGCCATCAAAACCTGCCAATCACTTTGGAATTTTCCAAAAGCAGTTTCAAACAGTTTGAGGAAAGCAAAGAATCCCGCTGCCTTGACAATCGTGGCCATGAAAGAAGTAAACACGGTAGGACTGCCATCGTAAACATCCGGGGTCCAGAAATGAAATGGCGCTGCAGAGACCTTGAAGGACATTGAAGCCAGCAACAATACCATTCCTATGGCTTTCATTGGTGACAATGCGCCCAATCCTGCATTGATGCCTTCCAGGTAAAATGTTCCCGCATCTCCATAGAGGAAAGCGATTCCCATCAGCATGATGCCTGTAGAAAAAGATCCCATGAGAAAATATTTCAGGGCGGCTTCATTGCTTTTTAGGTTTGATTTGTCACTTCCGGCAAGAACATACAGTGGGATGGAAATGATTTCTATTCCGATGAACAACATGAGCAATGACTTGAAACCTGCAATGATCGAAATTCCGGAAAGGATAAAAAACAACAATGCATAAAGGTCAGATGGTGTTCTGCCAGACTTTTCTATGTCACTACCGGAAAGCAGGAAATAAAGAAGCGTGGAAAAAAGAACCACTGCGTTGAAGATCAATCCAAAACCATTGTAAACGAGCATTGACCTGGTGTCAATATCAAAGAAGGAAATTCCTAGGTACTCCATCCAATTGACAACAAAAACCGCAAGCACACCCAACACGGCAACAGCTGAAACAATTCTTGTGTTTTTTGTGGCAAAGCCTGTGTACATCATCAGTACACCCCAAAGCGCAGAAAGAATAATTGCATTCATACCCCTACAATATTTTAAATGGTAACATACCTGTTTACAATAAGACCTACCGTTTCATACATCATCTTGAAAAATGGATCGGGATATACACCGAAGAAAAGTATCAGTCCGGTAATGACTGTCAACACCATTGCCTGTGTCTTGTTGATGTCCGCAAATCCTTCAACAGCATCTCCAGCCTCACCATAAAACACGTTTTTAATCATGTTCAAGGTGTACACCGCAGAAAAAATGATGCTGAGGCCGGCCAATGCAGCAATCCATGGCCTGAACTGGTATAACCCGTTGAAGATCATGAACTCTCCTACAAATGCATTTGTGAGCGGCAATGCAATATTTGCAAATGCGGCAATGACCAGAAAGATGGTCAGCACCGGTGCTTTTCTTGCTATACCCCCCAACTTTGAGATGGATGTGACGCCAGTTTGTTTTTCAACCAGGTCAGCAACAATCCAAAGTGCCATGATATTGATGCCATGGCTGAACATCTGCAAGACAGCACCATTGAGGGCAGCATGCTTGAGGGTGAATGCACCTGCAGCCATGAGGCCGATGTGCGCAATGGAAGAGTAGGCAATGAGCCGCTTGATATTGTCCTGGTTGATGGCAACCAACGAGGCATACAGCATTCCAATAACAATCATAACAATGATGCCCGTATTGAATTCTTTTACTGCCACAGGAAACAATGGGAGCAACCAGCGCAGCAAACCAAACAACCCCATCTTCACCATCACAGCACTGAGCACCATGGTCACAGGCGTTGGGGCCTGTTCATATGCCTCTGGCTGCCAGGTGTGCAAAGGGAATATGGGCATCTTGATTGCAAAAGCGATGAAGAAAAGCAGGAACATCCAGTATTGCTCAATGTTGGAAAGCTTGACGTTGTAGAAGGCCACTAGACTGAATGAGGCATTGCTCGTCTTGAGGTACATGTAAAGTATTCCAATCAACAGAAAAAGTGAACCGACAAAGGTGTAAATGAAAAACTTGAAAGTGGCCCTGATTCGTTTTTCGCCACCCCAAATGGAAGCAAGAAAATAAACCGGAATCAACGCAAGTTCCCAGAAGAGATAGAACACCAGGGCGTCAGTGGCCATAAAAACGCCCATGAGGCCACATTGCGCAAGCAACATCAGACCATAAAAACGATTGGCGTTGGGATAGCGGTTGCCTGGAACCAACAGAAATACCATGGGAAAGACCAAGGCAGTCAGCAGGCAGAGCACCCGGGTAAGGCCATCGAGGATCAACCCAAAACTGCTACCCAAACCAGGAAGCCAAACATAGCTCACCTGGCTGTATGCATTGTATTCCATTGTTGTGAAAAAAAGACTGGTCATCATCACCCCCATGGTCAACAAGGAAAAAATGATGGCTGCTGCTCTTGCTCCCTTTTCTGATTGGATGAAAAATGAAATAAGTCCACCTGCCAAAGGCAACCAGATCAACAGGGCGGGAAAATTATCAAATGCTGCGAACATATTGAATGCGTTTGATTATAACTTCCAGAACAACTGGAAGATGAAAAATAATATGATAGAAACCATCATGATCAGGATATAGGAACCCACCTGGCCACTTTGCAAAAGGCGCATTTGACGGGCGCTGAATTGGACACCCTTACCTACACCATTTACCAATCCATCAATGATTTTATTTTCGATGATCTTGCTAAAAAATGCGGCCAATCCGTTGATGGGCCGAACGATGATGGCGTCATAGATCTCATCTACATACCATTTGTTCGCCAAAAATCCGGGTACACCTTCAGTAGTATTTTCTCCCTTGAATTGCTTACCAAACAGCTTTTTGCTGAATAGAATCGCCAGGAGGATAAAAGCCAACAAAATACCCATCAAAGTCCATTCAGTGCTGTGTGAAAGATGATGTCCCTCTGCAGTCTGGCTGGTCAATACCGGCGATAAATAAGCGGCAAGAAGATGTGCATCCTTGACAAACAATGCAGGAATTCCAACCCATCCGCCGACTACAGATAACAGCGCCAATACCATCAGTGGAAAGGTCATTGCCAGGGGTGACTCGTGCACATGGTGTGCCTGTTCTTCGGAGCCCCTGAAAGTACCAGAGAATGTAAGGAAATACAATCTGAACATGTAGAAAGCGGTCATCACAGAGGTCATGATTCCCAATGCATATAAGATTGGGCTCTTCCCCAAAGCAGCTATGAGGATCTCGTCTTTTGAGAAAAAGCCTGCAAATGGAGGGATTCCTGCAATGGCAAGACAGCCGATGAGAAAAGTAATATGGGTGATGGGCAATTTTTTTCCAAGCCCACCCATCTTCTTGATGTCCTGCTCATGGTGCATGGCATGGATAACGCTTCCTGCCCCGAGGAACAGGAGGGCTTTGAAGAATGCATGGGTCATCACATGAAATACGCCAGCCGTGTAGGCACCGACACCAAGTGCAAGGAACATGAGTCCAAGCTGGCTAACAGTGGAATAGGCCAACACTTTCTTGATGTCGTTTTGTTTCAACGCAATGGTTGCAGCGAGCAAGGCAGTTGAAATACCAATGATGGCAATCAGATGTTGTGAAATGGGTGCAAGGGAGAACATGACATTGCTTCTTGCAATCATATAGATGCCTGCAGTCACCATTGTTGCTGCATGGATCAAAGCAGATACTGGAGTAGGACCAGCCATTGCGTCTGGCAACCAGGTGTACAGGGGAATCTGTGCAGATTTACCCATCGCACCTACAAACAAGAGGATGGTAATGCCCGTCAATACAGCAACCGGAGCCGTTGATGCCTTTGTAAACACATCTGCATATGCAATGGAACCAAATTGGGAAAGCATCCAGAAGATGGCCAAGAGAAAGCCAAGATCACCAATGCGGTTCATCACGAAGGCCTTTTTTGCTGCGTTGTTGTATGAGGCATTTCCAAACCAATACCCGATCAGGAGATAAGAACAGAGGCCCACACCTTCCCAACCAATGAACATCACCACAAAGTTGGATCCCAAAACGAGCAATAGCATTGAAAAAACGAAAAGATTGAGGTAAGCGAAATAGCGCGCATAATGCGGCGCAGTCTCTTCCTTCATGTAGGCTGTGGAATAGACATGGATCAGGGATCCAATGCCAGTGATCACAAGGAGGAACAGCGCACTGAGCTGGTCAACCAGAAAAGAGGCCTTGATGTCCAATCCACCAGCTTTGATGAAGTTAAAATAATCAATGGCGCTTGCAGTAAAGCCAGGAGCAGACACTTCCCTGAAAACCAAAATACTTATTACAAATGAGGCAATCAACACGCCACAACCGATGATGTTGACAAGCATCCTCGAAAGGAAATTCCTTCCCAATCCATTGATCAGGAAACCAACGAATGGAAGCAGCGGAATCAGAAAAACAAATTTACTCATATCATTTTTTGAATCGGATCAATCAATCTTGTTGGTGTCAATGTTTAAGCCTGTTGAGGAAGTTGATGTCCACAGCGTGGATGTTCCTGTACAGCATTACAATGATAGCGAGTCCTACAGTCACTTCCGCTGCAGCCACTACCATGATGAAGAAAACAAAAAGCTGTGCCTCCGTACCTGCAGTAGTGGAGCTGTCCAATGCAAATGCAGCAACATGGTGCATCTTGGAGAAAGCCACCAGCAATACATTCACCGCATTGAGCATGAGTTCAATGCACATGAAAATAATGATTGCATTGCGCCTTGTGAGCACGCCAACAATTCCGATGGTGAAAAGGGCGACAGATAGAAAAATGTAATAGTTTATTGGCATTACCTGCATAACGTAGGAATTGTTTTAAGATACAGTGTTTGATGGTTCTTTCTTCCCCAAAACAACAGCGCCGACCATGGCACTGAGGAAGAGGATGCTGCTGATTTCAAAAGGCACAACATATTCCGTAAAAAGCACCTTTCCAAGGTTCTTGATCAGGCCAATGCTCCCCTCTCCATGCACGCTGGAAATGAATCCCACATTGTCTTTTAGCGCAGCAATGAGGATGAGCATGAGGCTTCCTCCTGATAATACTGCAGCAAACTTCATCCATTTGCTTTTTTGGGGCTCGCTCTCTGCATTGAGGTTCATGAACATGATGACGAACAGGAACAGTACCATGATGGCACCGGCATATACAATCATGTTCACAATGGCAAGGAACTGAGCATTCATGATGATGTAATGACCCGTAATGGAAATGAAGACCATGATCAGCCACAACACACTGTGGACAGGGTTCTTGCTGAATACCACCATCATCGCACTGAACAGGGCCAGCGCGGTCAGGAACCAAAAAAGGATTTCGTTGATGTGCATGGTTTATTTATTTTTTAATTGCGCTTCACGGAGGCCTTTTGCAATTTCATATTTTTCCCTGTCCGTTACCGGGTTGGGAATCAGCAATTCATCTTTGGAATAGATGAAACCTTTTCTTGTGAAGTTGGATGGTGCAAATGTTTCAGACATATAGATCGCATCCTTGGGACAGGCCTCTTCACAGAGTCCGCAGAAAATGCAACGGAGCATGTTGATTTCATATTTTGCAGCATATTTCTCTTCGCGGTAAAGATGTTCTTCACTCGTCTTGCGTTCCGCTGCTTCCATGGTGATGGCCTCTGCAGGACAGGCCACAGCACAGAGTCCGCATGCTGTACAATTTTCCCTTCCCGCTTCGTCACGGTTCAATACATGCAGCCCTCTAAATACTGGGCTGAATGGACGTTTCTCTTCGGGATAATTGATGGTTGCCTTTTTCTTGAACATGTGTGCGAATGTGATCGCCATGCCCTTGAATATCGCAGGCAGGTACAATCGCTCCATGAAGCTCATCGGCTTTTGCTCCAATACTTTCGCCCTATTTGTCAATGATGCCATAGAATTATTTATTTAACCACAGGATGACCACTGCAGTAATCAACATATTTGCCAATGCAAGTGGAATGAGTTTTTTCCAGCCCAGGTCCATCAACTGGTCATAGCGAAACCTGGGGATGGTCCACCTGACCCATATGAACAGGAAAAGGAAGAACAGAATTTTTGCAAACAAGGCCACAAACCCAAGCATGGCAACAGTATTCACACCAAGGCTCAAAACAAGGGTCGCCTCATTCACAAATGGAATATCATAACCACCAAAGAAAAGTGTTGAGACCACTGCACTGGAAATGAACATGTTCACGTATTCTGCGAAAAGATAGAGACCCAGTTTCATGGATGAATATTCCTGGTGGTAACCAAAGTTCAATTCATTTTCCGCCTCGGGAAGATCAAAAGGAGTTCTGTTGCATTCCGCAAACACACAGATCAGGAAAATCAGGAATCCCAGAGGCTGGTAAATGATGTTCCACCCGCCTTCCATTTGCTGCGCAACAATTGTTTTGAGGCTCAATGAACCTGTCATCATCAGCAATGCAATCAGCGAGAGGCCCATGGCCAACTCATAGGAAATGATCTGTGACGCACCCCTTACCGCAGCAATCAGTGAGAATTTGTTGTTGGAAGACCAGCCACCAATCATGATTCCATAAACCCCCATGCTCACTACCCCAAACACATAAAGGATGCCGATGTTGACATCTGCAATTTGAAGGCTTACGTTTCGGCCAAAGAGCTCAATGCTGCTACCCCAGGGGATTACAGCACTGGTGAGCATCGCAGTGACCATGGCAAGTGCCGGTCCAAGCACAAACAATGTTTTGTTCGAGGTCAACGGAATGATTTCTTCCTTGAAGAAAAGCTTCAATCCATCGGCAGCAGGCTGCAACAAACCAAAAGGGCCGGCGCGGTTCGGGCCACGGCGGTCTTGCATCCATGCAGCAACTTTCCTTTCTGCATAGGTGGTGTACATGGCAACAATCAGGGAGAATGTGATGATCCCACCAATCAGCAGTAATTTTTCAAGGCCTAATGATACATCTATCGCCAACAAATCCATTGTGATCATGATTGTTTGGTTGAATGGTTATACACATCACTGGTGGCAGGACCATTGATGAGACTGAGGTCAATGGAAGGGTCGTTCACTTCACTGACACTGTGAATGTCCATCAACAACTGCGGATTCCGACCACCATTCACAGCAGTGAATGTTTCCTTGGGTTGCTGGATGTTTTCATAATGTCCTTGTGAGATGACCGAATGCCTGCTGACATGCGTCGGACCTTCAATGGTCCAAGATGATGTCTTCTTTTTTTCAAAACGACACTCATTACAAATCCACTCTTCCACTTCACCCCACTGGTCTTTTCTTGCGGTAACGCGCAACACCTCTTCGCCGCGTTGCCAAAGGGTAACCTTTCCGGAACAGCATTTGCAGTCCCTGTGTGCGTTAACAGGCTTGGTGAACCAGACTCGGTTTTTGAAACGGAAGGTCTTGTCTGTGAGGGCTCCGACCGGGCAAACATCAATGACGTTACCGATAAAATTGTTATCGAGGGACTTTTCAATATAAGTAGCAATTTCAGCATGGTCTCCCCTGCTTAAAACGCCATGTGTCCTTTTTTCTGTGAGTTGGTCAGCTGTGAATACACACCTGTAACAGAGAATGCACCGTGTCATGTGCAGCTGAATATATGGTCCAAGGTCATGCTTGTCAAAGGTCCTGCGCTTGAACTCGTAGCGTGTGCCCTGCTTCCCGTGCTGGTAGCCGAGGTCCTGCAAATGACATTCCCCTGCCTGGTCACATACAGGGCAATCCAGCGGATGGTTCAAGAGCAAAAATTCAACCACACCATTTCTGGCATCTTCAACTTTTGAACTGGTCATGTTTTTCACTTCCATCCCGTCCATGACACCGGTTCTGCAACTGGCCACCAACTTTGGCATAGGACGAGGATCGGCCTCACTTCCCTTGCTGACTTCCACCAGACAGGTACGGCATTTCCCACCACTCCCCTGGAGTTTGCTGTAGTAGCACATTGCAGGAGGAACAACATCCCCGCCAATCATTCGTGCGGCCTGCAGGATGGTCGTCCCCATGGGTACATCCACCGTGATGTTGTCGATTGTTACTTTTACTGTTTTGACTGCTTCGGACATATGTTTTTTTTAACGGGCCTGAACCCTATCTTATGCTGGTACATGGATGGGATCTGCATAATGCGCCAAGCCATAGTTTTGCGTTTGACAGCGTGCTGGATTGTTGACATGCCATTCAAATTCATCCCTGAAATGCCTGATGGCTGCTGCAACAGGCCATGCTGCTGCATCACCCAACGGACAAATGGTATTCCCTTCAATCTTGCGCTGGATATCCCACAACAAATCAATATCACTCATGGCACCCTTGCCATTTTCAATTTTGGTGAGGATTTTTTCCATCCATCCGGTTCCTTCCCTGCAAGGGGAACATTGGCCGCAGCTCTCGTGCCTGTAGAACCTGGCCAAGGTTAGTGTATTCTTCACCACACATTGGTCTTCGTCCAACACAATGAATCCACCTGAACCCATCATCGAACCAGTGGCAAAACCGCCATCAGAAAGGCTTTCATAGTTCATGAGCCGGGTCTCGCCTTTTGCGGTTTTCAACAAAAGGTTGGCTGGTAAAATGGGAACAGATGATCCTCCGGGGATGCAGGCCTTGAGCCTTTTTCCATTGGGAATGCCGCCACAATATTCATCACTGTAAATGAATTCCTCTACAGAGATGGTCATGTCAATTTCATAAACACCAGGCTTGTTGATATTGCCACAGGCAGAAATCAACTTTGTTCCTGTTGAACGTCCTACCCCAATTTTGGCATATTCCTCTCCGCCCATGTTCATGATGGGAACGACAGCAGCAAGTGTTTCAACATTGTTGACCACGGTTGGACAATCCCACAATCCCTTGATGGCCGGGAATGGCGGCTTGATGCGTGGATTGCCACGCTTGCCTTCCAATGATTCAATCAATGCGGTCTCTTCTCCACAGATGTAGGCACCTGCACCACGTTGTACATAAATCTCACAGTCAAATCCCGATCCCAAAATATTTTTCCCAAGAAATCCATTTTGTTTGGCTTCTGCAATAGCTTGTTCAAGAATTCCAACAATCCAGGCATATTCGCCACGGATATAGATATATGTCCTGTTGCTTCCCAATGCAAAAGAAGAAACAATCAAGCCCTCAATCAAAAGATGCGGAAGGAATTCCATCAGGTACCGGTCCTTGAATGTTCCGGGTTCAGATTCATCTGCATTGCAGACCAGGTAACGGGGAACGCCCTCTGGTTTAGCAAGGAAACTCCATTTCATGCCGGAAGGAAAACCTGCACCACCCCTACCACGCAGCCCGCTTTTCTTCACTTCCTCGACGATGGCTGCGGGTTCCATTTTGAGGGCTTTTTCCACAGCAGCATAACCACCTTCCCTTCTGTAGACGTCATAATGACGAATCCCTTCTACATGCGCCTTTTCTAATAATAATTTTTTTGCCATTTTGCTTCTGCTTTGCTGGTCTTCTTATTGTTTGTTTCGGCACTCCTCTATGATCGCATCCACTTTTGCTTCGGTCAGGTGCTCCCTGTAATTGATGCCCATCTGCATCATGGGTGCATAACCACAGGCACCAAGGCATTCCACAGTCTTCAGGGTAAACATGCCATCAGCAGTGGTTTCACCAACATTGATGTCCAGTTTTCTTTTGATGTATGCAATGATATGGTCACTTCCATTCAACATGCAAGGACCTGTATGACAAACCTCAAAAACATGCTTGCCCACCGGTTTAAGGTTGTACATGCTGTAGAACGTAGCAACTTCATACACTTCAATGGGTTCAATCCCCAGAATGCTGGCCACATAATCCATGGTCTCAGCACTCAGCCATCCACCAAACTCATCTTGTGCCAAATGCAACAAGGGAATCAGTGCACTCTTTTGTTTGCCCTTAGGATAACGGTCGATCATCGACTGTACCTCTTTCAATTTATCTTCTGAAAACTTCACCATTGCTATTGTTTTGCTTTATGCGTCCATTTCTCCAGCGATCAGGTTTAGACTGCTCAATGTTACGATGGCGTCACTGAGCATGGTATCTTTCACAATCTCTGAATATGCCTGATAATAAATAAAACAAGGCCTGCGGAAATGCAAGCGGTACGGGGTTCTTCCACCGTCACTGATGAGATAAAATCCCAACTCTCCATTGCCGCCCTCGATGCTTTGGTACACCTCACCGGCTGGAATTTCTGTTTCGCCCATTACAATCTTGAAATGATAGATCAGTGCTTCCATTTTGGTATATACATCCGCTTTCGCAGGGAGATAATATTCAGGTGCATCTGCATGATAAACATCTGCCTCCGTTCCCTTGAACGACTGCACTTTCTGGTAGGCCTGGCGGATGATGCTGAGTGACTGCCAGATCTCCTCGTTCCTTACCTGGAAACGATCATTGTTGTCTCCGGTTGTTCCGACAGGAATGATGAAATCAAAATCCTCGTAAGACGAATATGGAGAATGCACACGCACATCATAGTCTACCCCTGCTGCGCGCAGGTTGGGGCCTGTGAAGCCATAATTCAACGCCCTTTCAGCAGAAATGGCACCAGTGCCTACCGTCCTTTCAATGAAAATCCTGTTGCGGTTGAAAAGGTTTTCGAATTCCTTCCAAACCTTTGGAAATTCTTCCAGGAATTTCTCAATTTTCTGAAAGGCAACAGCAGAAAAATTGCGTTCAAATCCACCGATGCGTCCCATGTTGGTGGTGAGGCGTGATCCGCAGACTTCCTCGTAAATCTCATATACCAACTCACGGTATTGCATCACATACAAGAAACCGGTATACGCACCCGTATCAACCCCTACAATAGAATTACAAATCAGGTGATCAGAAATGCGAGACAGTTCCATGATGATTACACGGAGATAATCCACGCGCTTGGGTGTTTTTACACCCAATAATTTTTCACAGGTCAGGTGCCATCCCATGTTGTTCAATGGGGCGGAACAATAATTCAACCTGTCGGTCAATGTGGTGATCTGGTTCAGTGGCCTGCGTTCTGCAAGCTTCTCAAATGCCCTGTGGATATAGCCCACAGTAGAGTCTGCCTTGATGATGCGTTCCCCATCCATTTCAAGGATGTTTTGGAATACACCATGGGTTGCAGGGTGGGTCGGACCGAGATTCAGGGTTGTGGTCTGTTTCTCAATGGATCCTTCCGGTAAATGTATGTTGACTTGCTCGACCATCATTGTAGTTTTTTATCTGCCAAACATTTCGTCATCCTTGTCGATCCTTGTCTGGTCTTCCAGGGGAAATTCTTTCCTCAAGGGGAAATAGTCCATCTCATCCACGTTCAAAATTCGCTTGAGGTTGGGATGACCAATGAAATTCACACCAAAAAAGTCATAGGTTTCACGCTCCATCCAATTGGCACCACTGAACAAACCTATGGCAGTGTATACATCAGGCTTTTCAATGGGCACATAGAGTTTCATCCGCAGACGCACATTTTCTTTCAGGTTGTGCAGGTGATAGACCACTGCAATCTCTTCTCCTTTCCTGTCAGGATAATGAACTGCCGTAAGGTCTGTCAAAAATTGAAATCCCATTGTAGGGTCATCGTAGAGGAAACTGAGGGCCTTCAGGTTATGGTCAGCCTTCACAGTAAAGCAAGGCATGCCGTAGGATTCTTCCCAGGACAAAATCCTGTCTCCAAATTGTGCATCCAGCTTTTCTTTTATCATCTCGTGGGTGAGGGACATATTCATTTGTTTTTATCCTGCACTATTGGATTCCGTATCCTTCAAGCAAGGCCTTGTATTGTTCGCCGGTTCTTCTTCTCAGGGATTCTGACTGCACCAATTCCTGGATTTTCAATACCCCGTCAATGATGGCTTCTGGCCTTGGAGGGCAACCTGGAACATAAACATCTACAGGGATGACCTGGTCAATTCCCTGCAATACAGAGTAGGTATCAAAAATTCCACCGCTCGATGCACAGGCACCAACAGCCATCACCCAGCGGGGTTCAGCCATTTGGAGGTATACCTGGCGAAGCACTGGCGCCATTTTCTTTGCAATCGTTCCCATGACCATCAAAAGATCACATTGGCGGGGTGAAAATCCCACGCGCTCCGAACCAAAACGGGATAGGTCGTAATGCGATCCCATCGTGGCCATGAATTCAATGCCACAGCATGAGGTCGCAAAAGGAAGCGGCCACATCGAATTCGACCTGGCCAAGCCCACCACCTTGTCGAGGGAAGTGGCAAAAAACCCTTCTCCCATATGCCCTTCAGGCAGCTGAACCTGGTTGATGCCAAGATCTGAGCTGTCTTTTTGAATCATGTTGAACCTTACCGGACGCGACATAAACAATAGTTTTTTTTATAACAAATGCCTGATGATCTTGTTCCATCAGGCATTTCTTTTTTTATTCTTCCCAGTGCAGGGCACCTTTTTTGATGATATAGACAAAGCCGGCAAGAAAAAAGCCGACAAACATCACAACGGCCATGAACCCATCCCAGCCCAATCCTCGAAAATTCACCGCATAGGGATAAAAGAAAATGACTTCCACGTCAAAGAGTACAAAGAGGATGGCAACCAAAAAGTACTTGATGGCCATGGGCTGACGGGCATTTCCGAACTGCTCGATGCCACTCTCAAATACCTGTAACTTGTCACTGGTCTTGCGTTTGGGGCCCAGGAGTTGAGATCCAAAGATCATGACGGCCACCAATCCCACTGCAAAAACGAGTTGTATTCCAATTGGAAAATAGTCGCTTGCTCTGCTGATCTCGGGGTTCTGTCCAATGGCTTGCGCTTGCAGGAAAAACGTCCTTATCATGGGTATAAATTTCAAGGCGCAAAAATAGGCAAAAACAGGATGTAAATGGAAAAAGAATGATATAAATAAGGGTGTATAAATGTATTTTATGACCATGGATTGGACAAAAAATGGCCAGGTGATGTACCTGGCCATTTCGAAAAAAACTGTTCTGCTACAACCTATTTTTTAGGCGCAGCCAGCGCCTTTTGGATGATATCCCGGTTTTTCACGGCATCCTGGTTGTTCGGGTCAATTTCAATGATCTTGTCCAAATATGCTGAAGCACCAGCGAGGTCTTTTTTGATGTTGGCAGAATAAGATGCCAAATAGCCATACGCGGTGATCAGCGTGCTTTTATTCTTGGCTTTGTCAGCTTCTGCCACTGAGATGAACTTTTCACAATCAGGAATGGCCAGGCCTTGCTCCATGGTTGAATCGATCACGGACAGGGAACGGAATGACCAATAATGGCCGTATACCTCCGCAGGGAAGTTGGTCTTGTAGACCGTAAAAATGCTGTCTGCCCTCTTGTACTGGCTGGCCTTGAAATTTTCAAATCCTGCATTATAAAGGTCCACCTTGCTGACCTTTGGATTGATGGAAAGTACCTTTGTCAACCACTCAGCAGACTTGATGGTATTGCCCGATTTTTTAAAGAAATCAGCAGCCTTGCGGGTATAATCCACCTTGTTGGTGATGGTGGTATCCGCATCAATTGCCTTGCTAAAATAATAATCAACTTTTGACAAATCCGTTTTCAGCTTGGCTGCATTGTATGCCGCAACCACATAGTTGTCAGGATTGATCTGATCGGCAGCAGCCTTTTGGAAGAAAGTTTCCATTTGGGCCAGGGCCTGCACAGAATCCCCCAACTTGTCATAACTGTAGCCTTTCAAACGGTAAAGACGTGCATCGGCCTTTTCTCCCTGAGCCTTCAAAAGGTTATCGGCCTTGGCAACGGCATTCTTGAAATCACCGGCTGCAAACTGAAGGCTGGCTTCTTCATAATCCAGTGCTGGACCGGGTTCTGCGTGTTCCTTGTACTTGTTGAACATTTCAGTGGCCTTGTTCACATCCCTTGAATAGTAATAGACATACATATCATACAACGCTGGTGCAAACGTGGGATCATCAGCTACTGCATCGTTGAATTTCCCGAGAAAAATATCCTTTTGCTCAAACCCCTGTGTGAGGTAGATCTTACCAATCTTGTGCTTGGCCAACGCCAGTTTTGGATCAATCATCAGTGCGTTTTCATAAGAGGAAACAGCACCACCACCATTCATCAATTTCCTGTACAGGTCTCCCATGTAGACATAAGCCATGGCATCTTTGAATCCTTTCACGGCAGTACCCTGCTTTAACTTTTCAATGCCATAGGCTGCATCACCACCCTCTTCAAGATTGGCCCTTCCAATGGCGGTGAATATGGAAACATCTTTCCCTTTTGTCAAGGAAATGGCAGTTTCAAACCGCTGGCGCGCATCATTGGCTTTCTTCTCCACCAATTCCGCCTGGCCCATTGCCACCAACAGCAACGGATTGCTGCCATTGGCACCTTCCATTCCTTTTCTCAGCACTTCCTTTGCACCATTGAGGTCCTTGAGCTCAAAATACGCCTGTGCCAACCAATAGATGGCCTCTGCATTGGTGGGAGCAGCGGCAACCACTTTTTCGAGTGTGCTTTTTGCAGACGGGTATCTGTGCATGAAAAGCAGTCGTTTTCCTTCTTGCACGGTCTGTGAAAAAAGGCCGTTAACGGTCATCAAGAACACTGCTGTAAAGACCAACTTCATTGTACGCATCATAATCCTTTTTAAATAGGCATGTAAATTAATGAATCCTGTGTTTATTCCGTAACATTTGCTTTTCTAATTTGAAGGGCCATCCTGTCTGGCACAAGGTATCCCCTCCGGAAAATCAGCTGGCCTTTTTCATGGGTCAGAAAATTTACAAACCCCTTGCCCAACCCTGCATAGTTTTCTTTCAGGATATAATGAAGTCCTCTGTTGAGCGGATACCTTCGCATGGCCATGTTGGCCTGGTATGGTCTTACATAGACTTCTTCTGTGCAATTCGCACACTGCAATGCAGCCAGCCTTACTTTCTTTTGAAAACTCATTTGGGCGGGATCTTCACGGTTGCCAATCCAACTGACGCCGATAAATCCAATGGCATTGGGATTGGAAGCCACATAATTGATCACAGCTTCGGAATTTCTCGCAGCAAAGACATTCCCTTTCATGGGTTGCCCACGCAGCACAGAATCCATCAGAAAACGTACCGTGCTGGTAGCCTTCAATCCATCCATTACAAGTTCATACTTGTAGCCGCTTGTACCGTTCAGCATTGAGCGGATATCGGATACGGAAAAAAGTGAATCAGTAGCCTTGTTGTGGGTAATGACCGCGATGGCATCGGTAGCAATCCTGCCGTGCATGGGTATAAATGAAAGGGTATCCTTGTAAAAAAGTTCTTCCTCATCGGTCAGGCCACGGGTGATGATGACCATGCGGGTACTGTCATTCAAAAGGTCCTTGAGACAATCCGCCTCAGGCTTGTAATGGGTGATGATCCTGGCCTTGGGATTTAGCGACACGAAAACCTTGATCTGGGAATCGATGATTGGGGCAAAAGACTCATCTACACTGATGTGGATGGTTCCGCTGTTGATGGTATCATCGCCTGCAATCACCTTGGCTTTCTTGGGGTTGGGATTGCAAGCAACCACTGCAACAAACACCAACAAGCAACCCAACAGGTGCAAGTAAAGATTTTGGGTGTTTTTCATGATGTTGGTTTTGCAAAAATTCCCCTGTACAGCCTGAACATGCCATAACAAAGGCAGGCGATGCCGAAAATCGTGGACATCAGGGAATCAACAATCAGTTTTCCCCCAAAGTATTTCCCTGCCAAAAAAAAGACACCTGCACCAAACCACAATACGCCTGCTGCAATATCATAGATTACCTTGAAGCCAGACTGTCTTTTTTGCTCCCTTTCATGAAATGAATTTGTATCCATAGACCTGCAATGTAATGAATTTCCCTTTTTGAATACAATGACGCAAACGGGGCAAAATTCCACAACTTATATTTGTAAAAAGTACAAAATGAAAGTTCTGATGGTTTGCCTGGGCAACATTTGCAGAAGCCCCATCGCAGAGGGTGTTCTGCAGGATAAAGTTGAAAAAGCCGGCCTTCATTGGCAGGTTGACAGTGCAGGGACCAACGGATACCACAATGGGGAACACCCCCATGCCACTTCACAAATGGTCTGCAGGCTCAATGGCATCGATATCTCCCATCAACGATCAAGGCCATTTCAGGCAGTGGATTTTGAACAGTATGATTTGATCATTCCCATGGCGGCGGACGTTTTGCGTGAAATGAAATACATCGCTGGAAAAAAATATGACACAGGAAAAGTGAAGCTTTTGCTCAATTACTCATTTCCCAACACTGATCTTGATGTGCCCGACCCATGGGGAAGATCAGTTGCAGCCTTTCACGAGGTATACGACCTGATCAATCATGCATGTGATGCGCTGATCGAAGAACATACATCCGCAAAACAGCCTTAACTTTGCAGCATGAAACCATCGATTCCCCAAGGCACGCGTGACTTTTCAGCAGCGGTATTGAGAAAAAGGAATTTCATCCTTCAAACCATCCGGAGCGTTTTTGAAACATATGGCTTTGAGCCACTAGAAACGCCTGCCATGGAAAACACGGAAACCCTCATGGGCAAGTATGGTGAAGAAGGAGACAAATTGATTTTCAAGATTCTCAACAATGGCTTGAACAACCCTGATAAAAGGGAAGCTGTCATGCAGGATTTCAATGCGGTGCTTGAAGGCAAAACCAACAAGGGAATTACCGAAAGGGCACTGCGCTATGACCTAACAATTCCCTTTGCCCGGTATGTGGCCATGCACCATGGACAGCTGACCCTGCCCTTTAAAAGATACCAGATACAGCCTGTCTGGAGGGCAGACAGGCCCCAACGTGGCCGCTACCGTGAGTTCTGGCAGTGCGATGCTGATGTGGCAGGAAGCGCCGCCCTGCTGCATGAAGTTGAACTTTCCCTGATCTATACCAATGTTTTCAACAAGCTGAACATCCCTGTCGAGATCCACATCAACAACAGGAAAATACTGGGCGCACTGGCCACCATATGCGGTGGCGAAGACATGATGATCGACATTACCATTGCCATTGACAAACTCGACAAGATCGGGATGGAAAAAGTAAAGGATGAATTGATTGGAAAAGGGCTTACCATGGAACAGGTCGACACGGTGGAGTCATTCATTTCAATTTCAGGAAGCAATGAAGAGAAGCTGGTGCAACTGGATGAACTGTTCGGGACCATCCCTGGAGGTCAGGAAGGCATAGCCGAGCTGAGGACCATCCTTGCATCGGTTGAAAAAATGAACCCTTCTCCACAAATGGTGGTAGACCTTTCATTGGCCCGTGGCCTCAATTACTATACCGGAACAATTTTTGAAGTAAAGGCATTGGGCGTGCAAATGGGCAGCATCGGCGGGGGTGGAAGGTATGACGACCTCACGGGTTTGTTTGGAGTGAAGGGCATTGCAGGGGTAGGCATTTCATTTGGTGTAGACAGGATCTATGATGTGATGGATGAGTTGAATGCCTTTCCTGAAGGCATCCAGAAAGGAACCACAGCTTTGTTTTTCAATACGGGCATGGAAGAGCAGCAGCATGTGCTCGGCGTTGCAGAAAACCTGCGCAAATCAGGAATCGCCTGTGAAATCTACCACGAGGCTGCAAAATTCGACAAACAATTCAAGTACGCAGAACGCAAGAACATTCCCTTTGTGGTCATCATTGGTTCAAAGGAAATGGAAGCAGGTACTGCCATCATCAAAACCCTGGCATCAGGAACGCAAACCGAAGTCAGGTTGGATGAAATGGCAAAGATTTTAGCGCATTGATCGACAACAAATGCATGTGGCCAGTCTAAACTTTGGCCCATTTACGCAACTGTTTTAGCGTTGCATCCAGGTCGCGGGGAACTGGGGCAGTGAACGCATGTGGCATGGATTGCCGATCCACCAGGTCCACACTGTACGCGTGGAGGGCCAGGCGCGACAACAAGGGGCGCTCCTCTTCTTGCTTTCCTGACATGTTGAATTTTTTCTTGAATGCGGACAAAAGTACCGGATCCACCTTTCCATAGATTGGATCGCAAACCAATGCATGGCCAGCATTCTGGAGGTGTACGCGGATCTGGTGGGTTCTTCCCGTTTCGATCTGGAAGCGTACCCAGGTAAATCCGCGGAAGCGCTCTTCCACCTTGAAGTGGGTGATGGCGGGCTTGCCTTTTCTGCCCACCCGCATCTTTCCAAGCAACGTGGGATGTTGTTCAATGGGCTGGTCATATATCCCTTCATCCTCGTAGATGCTGCCCACGACCAATCCATAATAGGTTTTCTGGAGTGTGCGCTGCTCAAAAAGGGTGTTGTAGTACTTGTGTGCTTCGGCATTTCTCGCCAACAACAACAAGCCGCTCGTGTCGCGGTCGATGCGGTGAACAATGAATATTTTTTCACCCTTGCCCTCAAACCAGGACTTTACCGAATACAATTCAGCATCATGCCGATCGGGGATGGACAACCAACCCGAGGGCTTGTTGACGGCAATCAGGTCGGCATCTTTGTAAATAATTTCAGGTGCATTGTGCATCGGTAAAAATTATTTTTTTGTCCTAGAGCGCATGACCCTTTTCACACCACCTTTTTGAACAGTTGGCTTATGCCTGCCTTCCGTTTGCTTTTTTGGAACTGATGGTTTTTTTATTTCCACACGCTTCTCTTTTTTCTCTGTAAATGAAGGTGTAGCCAGATCTCTTTTTTCTTTTCTCTCAGTCCTTACAGCCGTTGCCTGACCACGTTTCACAAGGGTTTTCTCTTCTGGATCTTCCGGTGTTTTCTTGATGAAAGAACTGTTCATGAACTTGAGCAATCGGATCTCCTTTTCCACCAGATAACGCCATTTACCGCGTTCTACGTTTTTCTTGGTGAGGTTACCAAACATCACACGGTCGAGGTTTCTCACATCATACCCCAGCGATTCAAACATACGCCTGACAATCCTGTTCCTGCCACTGTGCAATTCAATGCCAATGATGGCCTTGTCTTTGGGATCTGTGTATGCCAGGGAATCTGCTCGCACGAAACCATCCTCCAGATCAAGTCCGTTGAGGATTCTTTCAAAATCAAGTTTGCCCAGGGGCTTATCGAGTTTTACCTCGTATATTTTTCTCACTTCGTGAGATGGATGCGATAATTTTTGGGTGAGGTCTCCGTCATTGGTGAGCAGTAAAACCCCTGTTGTATTGCGGTCAAGTCTTCCCACAGGGAATATTCTTTCGGCAGTCACTCCTCGGAGCAGATCAAGGACGGTCTTCCGCCCTTCAGGATCATCGAGGGTAGTGATATAATCCTTGGGTTTGTTCAGCAGAATATAAACGAGGTTTTTTTCCGGCATAATCTTTTTTCCGGCATAAGTGACAACATCATTGGGATTGACCTTGAAACCAGGCTCAAGGATTACTACCTCATTCACGCGCAGCTTGCCCTCCTTGATCAGTGGTACTGCATCCCTTCTTGAGCAGATGCCGCAATGGGCCACATATTTATTGAGGGGCATGGTCTTGTCTTGCTTTCTGACCGTGATGGCTGGACGAAGATCACTTGATTCGGAACGGTTTTTTGAAACCACCTTATCAGAAGATGCTGCTGCCCGCTTTTCGAGTTTTTTCTTTTCTATCGCCTCCGACCTTTCCTTCTTGAATTTCTTCTTTTCCTGGCGGAACTCTTCCTTGATGGCTGCATTGCTTTTCCGGGCTGCGAACTTGGAGAAATTGTCTGTACGTTTCATGTTTTTTGTTTTGCTGTTTTACAACAGGGTGAAAGGATGAGGTGAAAGGGATGAGAGTGATATTACTTGTTGGCGAGTTGGCCACATGCTGCATCAATATCCTTTCCACGGCTTTTGCGCAGCCTTGCGTTCACGCGGTTCTTGTCGAGGAACTGCATAAAGGCTTCTGTTTTTTCTTCTGTGGGCTTCTTGAACCTGGCAAATTCAATAGGGTTGTATTCGATGATGTTGACAAGATCTGCAGGCACCTGGCGATAGACCTTCACCAATTCGGCTGCATCCTCGAGCGAGTCATTGAAGTTGTCAAACAAGATGTACTCTAGGGTAATCTCGCTTTTGGTTTGTTTGTAAAAATAATTCAGTGCATCAATGAGTGATTTTAGGTCATTGGTTTCATTGATGGGCATGATTTCATTGCGCTTCCTGTCATTGGGAGCATGCAGCGAGAGGGCCAACTTGAACTTCACCTGATCATCCCCCAATTGGCGGATCATCTTTGAAACACCTGCAGTCGAAACCGTAATGCGCCTTGAACCCATGGCCAGGCCTTCTGGGGAAGTAATCTTTTCAATCGCCTTCAAAACATTCTTGTAGTTGAGCAAAGGTTCACCCATGCCCATGAAAACGATGTTGGTCAATTTCTTGTTGTATGTACCCAACGCCTGCTGGTTCAGCAGCACGACCTCATCATAAATTTCATCAAAAGAAAGGTTACGCTCCCTTTCCATGAAGCCGGTTGCACAGAACTTACAACTCAGGCTGCAACCAATTTGTGAGGAGACGCAGGCGGTAAGCCTTTCCACGGTAGGAATCAAAACACCTTCCACCTTGAAGCCATCGTGGGTCTTGAAGCGGGATTTCACAGTTCCATCCTCACTTACTTGCTTAGTATCAACGGAAAGAGAAGGTAGCGTAAATTTTTCCTCCAGGCTTGTCCTCAACTCTTTTGAGAGGTTGGACATGGACTTGAAATCGAATGCATGTTTTTGCCACAACCATTCCCATATTTGTTGCAAACGAAACTTTTTTTCACCAATTGATTCAAGGTATTCTCCGATTTCTTCCTTGCTGAAGTTGCGGATATTGGGCTTAGACATGCCGCAAAGGTAACGATTAGTTCAGCGGTTTGGCAGTTTGGTGGAATAGAAATAAATACTGCAGTCCTCAGCCGCAACTCCCTATTCAGGCTGGGGAGTATACCGCAGGTAAGGCTTCACGATGTTCAGCCCTTTGGGAAACTTCAACAGCGCATCTTCCGTAGTAACGGCTGGAACAACGATGACATCTTCCCCTACCTTCCAGTCGGCAGGAGTGGCAACACTATGATTTGCAGTGAGTTGCAACGAATCAATGACCCGTAGCACTTCAACAAAATTTCTCCCGGTTGAGGCCGGATAGGTGATGAACAGCTTGATTTTCTTGTCCGGGCCAATGATGAACAGGGACCGGACCGTGAACGTTGCAGAAGCATTGGGATGAATCATGTCATACAGTGCAGCCACTTCACGGTTTTCATCGGCAATGATGGGAAAATCAACAGTGCAGTGTTGGGTTTCGTTGATGTCATTTACCCATTGGAGGTGCTTGTCCAGCGGATCCACACTAACGGCCAAGACCTTTACATTCCTTTTTGCAAATTCTTCCTTCAACAAGGCAGTGCGTCCCAACTCAGTGGTGCACACGGGTGTGAAATCAGCAGGATGGGAAAACAAAATGCCCCAGCTGTTGCCCAGGTAAGCATGAAAGTCAATGGTTCCTTCCGTTGTTGTTGCAGAGAAATTGGGTGCTTCATCACCAAGTCTTATTGCCATAACTGTTGATTTTGTAACACGAAGTAAATGAAATTTATTTATTCTACAAAATCAGTAGACTTATAAATACAAAATTATCATCCCCCCCGACCAACAGATTTTTTGCCGAACCGGGACTTTACGTCATCCATTGCGGTATATAGCTTTGCCTTTCTGACCCTGTTGTCAAAAAGATTGGTTTGGAGGCTTGACACAGTAAGTTCGCTGAACTTTACACCAACCAGTCTTACTGCATTTTTCTTTTCATACAGGTCTTCAAAAAGGTCTTTTACCACTTTAAACAGTTCATCATCGTAAGCACTTGGCTGAATGGCCATCTGTTTGGTATGGGTCTCGAAGTCAGGATAACGGATCTTGACAGCCACACATTTTGTCATCTTGCCTTCCTCCCTCAATTCATGACCCAGCTTTTCAGTCATTCGAAGCAGTTCTTTGTGCAGGTAGTCGATGTCCTTGGTGTTCTCAAAAAAGGTATGTTCAGTGGAAATGGATTTTGCTTCATGGTATTGGTGAACGGTACCTGAATAGGTGCCAAGTGCTTTTTGGGACAGCATTTCCCCGTACTTTCCAAAATATTGTACCAGCAAATGCGTTGGAAATGCAGCCAGGTCCTTGATGGTCATGATGCCAAGCGCGTGCATGTTCTTTAGGGTATGCTCCCCAACCCCAGGAATTTCGCCGACGTTGAGTGGGGCGAGAAACTCCTTTTCCTTTCCAGCCATCACCTGCAAATAACCATTGGGCTTTGCTGCATTGGTGGCCATTTTTGCCACCATCTTGTTGGAAGCCAAGCCAAAGGAAATGGGCAATCCTGTTGTCTCGATGATTTCATTGCGCAGGTCAATCGTCCATTGCAGGGGATCAAAGAACCGATCCATTCCAGTCAGGTCTATGTAAAACTCATCAATCGAAGCTTTTTCAAACAACGGTGATTTTGCAGCAATGATGTCGGTAACCCATTGGGAGTATTTGCTGTATTGGCCATGGGTGCCTTTCATCACAATCGCATGAGGACAAAGTGCGATGGCCCTGGCCATGGGCATAGCAGAATGTACGCCATATTTCCTGGCTTCATAGCTGCAAGTGCTTACCACTCCCCGTTCCCTTGAACCCCCAAGTATAAGTGCCTTTCCCACCAGTGATGGGTCCAGCATGCGTTCTACGGAAACGAAGAAGGCATCCAGGTCAAAATGAGCAATATAAGGTTGTTGACCAGCCATAACAAAAGGTAAAATACGCCATCAGTCCAAATAAATATCCAGAAGGCCATCTGGTAAGGACACAAAAATCTTTTCCGCTTTGTGGTCGATTTTTTCAAGGGTACTTTCATTGAGCGGCACCAATACCTCCTTACCATTTATTTCAATGCGCAGCAGGATTTGAACAGGCTGTTCAATGACTTCTAAGACGGTGGACAAAGGCTTTTTCTTGTCATATACCATAAATCCCAACATGGAAATGGGTGCTGATGCCGACGCTGTTTTTTTAACATCCTCTTCCTTCAGCCATATTTTTTTGCGCAGAAATCTTTTGGCGGCTTCCGGGCTTTCAATTTCTTCCAATGAAAGAATCATTTCGGTTGCACTTCTTGACTTGACTGCGGAAATGAAATAGGGAATGAACTTACCTGTAAATTCTTCAATGAAAAGGGCCTTGATGCCGGACAAGCTTGCACCTTTACCCAGGTGATGTTCCAGCACAACTTCCCCTTTAACGCCAAAGGTGGCAACCAACTTACCGATGCTTAAATAATTTTCCATGGCATAAAAAAGCCCCGTATTGAACGAGGCTTTTGATTTTAATTGTTTTGCTTACTCAGCTGCTGGTGCATCTTGTTGTTCAGGTTGCTCAGGTTGTGCAACTTGAGCTACTTCTACAGGTTGCGGACGGCTGGGGGCTCCACCTTGGCGGGGCCTTTGGCGGCGTTCGCGGACTGCAGCTTCCTGACGTGCCCTTGCCTTTGATTCCTGCTCCTGGTGCCAGGCTTCAAATTTGGTCATTGCTGTTGCATGATCAAACAAGCCAAGATCAACTCCACGAAGCAAATGCTTCAGGAAAAGCACACCTTTGGTGGAGAGAATTTTACGTACTGTGTCTGTAGGTTGTGCGCCATTGTTCAGCCACTCAAGTGACTTCTGGCGATCCACCAATACAGTAGCAGGGTGAGTGAGTGGATTGTAGGTTCCGATTTTCTGAATGAACTTGCCATCGCGGGGTGCACGTGCATCTGCCACTACGATGAAGTAAAATGGACGCTTCTTGCTTCCATGACGTTGGAGTCTGATTTTGACAGCCATAAAAAATGTAAATTTTTAGTGGGTGGTGAGTAAAATTGTTTCAATTCGAGCGGCAAATATATGCATTTGCGAAGAATTATCAAAAACAAGTGTCATATTTAAGCATGAAAAGCATCATAGATTGGGATTGGATGCTTCAATGGATCAACGCCTTCCGCCCATCCTGGGCATGGTCGGCATGTTGTTCATCCCCTTCATCATCTGCTTCATTTGCTCGAATTGTTTGAAGAATTGGTTGACTTCATTCATGTCACGTCCGCAGCCCTTCGCAATCCTTTGTTTCCGCTTCAGGTCAATCACATCCGGATTGGACCGCTCAAAAGGAGTCATTGAACTGATGATGGATTCCACGCCCTTGAATGCATCATCACTGATATCAATGTCTTTCATGGCCTTGCCCATACCCGGAATCATGCCCATCAGGTCCTTGAGGTTTCCCATTTTCTTGATTTGCTGCAATTGATCAAGAAAATCCTGAAAATCAAACTGGTTTTTCCTGATTTTTTTCTCCAGTTTTTTGGCCTGCTCCTCATCAAACTGCGCCTGTGCCCGTTCAACCAAGGATGCTATATCCCCCATTCTGAGGATACGCTGGGCCATCCTGTCGGGATGGAAGACATCCAATGTTTCCATCTTCTCACCACTGCTGATGAACTTGATGGGTTTTTGAACGGTGTATTTGATGGACAAAGCGGCTCCACCCCTGGTGTCGCCATCCAATTTTGTCAATACTACGCCAGTAAAATCAAGCCTTTCGTTGAATACCTTTGCGGTGTTCACTGCATCCTGGCCCGTCATCGCATCGACAACGAAAAGTATTTCCTGCGGTGAAAATGCTGCCTTCAATCCCGCCACTTCATTCATCATCACCTCATCCACGGCCAAACGACCGGCAGTATCAATGATGATGACGTTTTTGTTTGTAATTTTCGCTTGTTTCAAGGCATTTTCTGCAATCGCCTTCGGATCTTTGTTTTCCGGTTCTGCATATACATCCACACCAATCTGTGCACCCAAGACCTTTAGCTGGTCAATTGCAGCAGGTCGGTAAACGTCAGCCGCCACCAACAAAGGCGACTTTCCTTTCTGTGTTTTAAGGTAGTTCGCCAGCTTACCGCTGAAGGTGGTTTTACCCGAACCCTGCAATCCCGCAATCAATACTATGGCAGGATTACCTGTTGCATTGAATCCACTGGCAGATCCACCCATGAGTTCAGTAAGTTCATCCTGAACAATCTTGATCATGAGTTGGCCAGGACTTACTGCCGTCAATACCTTTTGACCAATTGCCTTTTCCTTTACCCTGTCTGTGAATTCTTTTGCAATTTTGAAATTGACATCAGCGTCCAACAATGCCTTTCTGATGTCCTTGACTGTATTGGCAACATTGAGGTCTGAAATCCTGCCTTCGCCCTTGATTTGCTTAAAGGCGGCGCTGATTTTTTCACTTAAATTTTCAAACATGTTCTTTGCGGCTTTAATGAAAAATGAACACCATGGGATGTTCATTCATGCAAAGTTAATGATTATGTTTTTAGTTTTCTTGCCGGTTGTCATGGCATTGGCTGGATGCACCGAAATAAGGATCTTGAAGATCTACAGGAACGCCCTGAGTCTCATGGAACTTGCAGTCTGCCTCAACTTTGCCAATGCCATGTCCCTGATTTGCCTGACCCTTTCTCGGGTAAGGTTGCATTCCACGCCGATGTCTTCCATCCCCATTGGACGATCCATGCCAATGCCATACAGGTACCTCAGTACTTTTTGCTGCTTTTCAGTGAGGCTGCCCAAAGCGCGTTCTATTTCATAATGCATTGATTCATGCTGTGTTTCATGGTCAGCTGCTTCTGCCTCTTTGTTTTCCATGATGTCAATCATGGTGCCTTCACTGTCATCCCCCAAAGGCGAGTCAATGCTGACATGACGGTTCGCCAAGGTGATGGTGGATGAAACCTCGTCCAGGTCCATTTCCAAATGTTTTGAAATCTCCTCAACCGAGGGTTCACGCTCAAAAACCTGTTCCAAATACTGGGCGGCCCTGGCAATTTTATTGCGCATGTCTACCCGGTTCAGGGGTACCCTCACAATCCGGGATTGGTCGGCCAATGCCTGCAAAATGCTCTGGCGGATCCACCAAACTGCATATGAAATAAACCGAAAACCCCTTGTTTCATCAAATCGTTTTGCTGCACGCATCAAACCCATGTTGCCTTCATTGATAAGGTCTGAAAGTGATAATCCCTGGTGTTGGTATTGTTTTGCCACAGAAACCACAAACCTGAGGTTCGCTTTTGTGAGTTGCTCCAATGCGGACTGGTCACCCTTTTTGGATAAATCTGCCAACCGGGCTTCCTCCTCGACACTGATCATGGGAACCTTGCTGATGTCTTGTAAATACTTGTCAAGGCTTGGGGATTCGCGCAAGGTTATGGATTGACCTATACGCAGTTGGCGCATGCTCATGGGAAGGATGTTAAAGTGGTTTTCTCAAGTATGGCACAGGACCTTACCAAAACGCTGTTGTCATAAAAATATTGTTAATTCGCTTCTCAGGTTTTCCCCAAAACCGAAATTCACGTATAAATTACTGATATTCAATTACTTGAAAACATCAATTCAAAAAAGTGAAAATCACGTTTAAAAAAAAGAAAAGAAACATCAAATTATATTTTTTCAATTCCGATATTTTTCTATCATTGCAAGGTGCATGCGATAAAAATGTGAACAGAGACCAATACAAATCAACATGAGCAAACAGTTATTTTCTATAGAGTACCCCGTAAGATGTTCACCCAACATCCTGTATGATTTCCTTTCCACACCTGCAGGATTGCAGGAATGGTTTGCGGACAAGGTGGATGAACGCGATACTGTTTTCAGTTTTTCCTGGAACGGCTCGGTAGAAAAAGCCGAGGTGCTGGAGGCAGAGGAGAATAAATTCATCCGTTTCCATTGGCTGCATGCTCCCCAAAACGAATATTTTGAATTCTCCATAGAAAAATCAGAAGTAAGCAGTCAGACCATTCTGGTCATCAAGGACTTTGCTGAAAAAAAGGAAATCGCTGATCAGTCAAGACTTTGGGGCGTACAAGTACACGATCTGTTCCACAGACTTGGCAATTAAAGATGCTCAAGAAACTTGATCAACTCATTTTAAATGCCTTTATCGGTCCATCTATCGCGACCTTTTTCATCACACTTTTTGTGTTGGTGATGCAATTTTTTTGGAAATACATCGATGACCTGGTTGGCAAAGGGCTGGATTTCTCCAGCATTCTTGAGCTTACCGCCTATGTCACTGTAACGGCAGTTCCCTTGGCACTCCCATTGGCAATCCTGATTTCCTCCATCATGACCTTTGGAAACCTGGGAGAAAGTTTTGAGTTGGTGGCCATCAAATCTGCAGGAATTCCTTTGCTGCGCTTCATGCGCCCCTTGATGGTTGTTTCGATCATGATTGGAATTGTAGCCTTCCTGATTTCTAACTATGTAATGCCAGTGGCCAACCTCAAGTTTACCACCATGCTCTATGACATTCGTGTGGCAAAACCCGCCTTTGACATCAAGGAAGGGATTTTCTACGACAAGATTCCCGGATTTGCCATCAAGGTGGGCAAAAAGGAAAAAGATGGAAACAGCATCAGCAAGATTGTCATTTACGAAAATCAGTATTCGCTTCAGGACAACATCATTGTTGCTGAGAAAGGAAAAATGAGTGTCAGTGACGACAAGAAATTTCTTGAGTTTGACCTTGAGAATGGATGGCGTTACCAGGAAAAAGGACCATACAATACAGCGCAGACTGACTATTACCGGCTGGGATTCAAAAAGTACAAAAAAGTTTTTGACCTGAGCAGTTTTGACGTGTTGAAAACACCTGACAGCATGTTCAAAGGGAGTTATGAAATGTTGAATGTCCGTCAACTGAAAAATTCAACGGACTCCATCAACAAGGAGATCAGGCGCATTGAAACGGTGCGGATGAACAAGGAAATTACAAGCTATTACCTGTTTGGAAAATATTTTAAAAAAGGATGGAAATCCGGTAAGGTGATCCTGCCCAAGAAGGTGCGCACCTATGGAGACAACCTCCCAGACTCCGTTGTGGATGTGGCATTTACCAAAGCCGCCGATAAAATCAACCTTGTAAAAAGTTCCCTTGAATTGATTGCGGCAGACCATGAACAGCGGGAACGCGATTGGAGGATGTATGCCATCCAGTGGCATAAAAAATATTCACTTTCATTTGCCTGCATTGTATTGTTCATCATAGGAGCCCCACTGGGATCCATCATCAGAAAGGGTGGATTGGGTATGCCGTTGGTTGTAGCTGTGGCTTTCTTTCTGGTATTTCACCTGTTGAACATGTTTGGTGAAAAGTTTGTGCGGCAAGGCATCATGCATCCCTTCCTCGGGATATGGCTTTCCAGCATTGTTTTGTTGCCCATCGGACTGTTTTTGGTCTATAAGGCGATGAACGATTCCCAACTCTTCAATACCGAATACTATTTCCGTTTTTTCAGGAAAATACAAGGTAAGTTCAAGCGGAAAGTTCCATTACAATCCTAATCTTTACACCTCAAATCAAAAGCCATGGATACCAACAACTCGCGCAGAAAATTCATCAGTACAACCATCAAGGGAGGCATGGCCGCAGGGGCTTTGGGCATGATTCCTGGTTCAGTTTTCGCCGACTTCCCTTTTCAAACGACCCCATTTGTGCAATCTCCCCTGCCCTATGCATATGGCGCATTGGAGCCGTATATTGATGCACTCACCATGGAAATCCACCATACCAAACATGCTGCTGCCTATACAAAAAACCTGAACGAAGCAGCATTGGCAGAATTCAAGGGTGAAAAGATAAGCCTCGAAGAGGCCTTCAAAAAAATCTCCACCTTTTCCGCCAAACTCCGCAACAATGGTGGTGGCCATTACAACCATGAACTCTTCTGGAAAAGCATGCAGGCGCCAGGCACAGCGCTGCACGAAGGGCCATTGAAACAGGCACTGACAGCAAGTTTTGGCAATTATGAGAACTTCAAATCCAAAATGAGCGAAGCAGCCATGACCAGGTTTGGAAGTGGATGGGCCTGGTTGTACCTGGATGGCGAAAAAAAGTTGCAAATCGGTTCAACACCCAACCAGGACAATCCACTCATGGATTTGTCTCCGGTGAAAGGAACGCCATTGTTGGGATTGGATGTTTGGGAACATGCCTATTACCTCAAATACCAGAACAAGCGCGCCGAATACGTGAACAACTGGTTCAACCTGGTGAATTGGAAGTTTGTGGAAGAAAGATTGGTTACCGGAAAATAAACCAGAAGGCAATCAAGAACAATTGCCAAAAAAGTCAGCCTTTGCAAAAAGCTACCGTTTTGAAACAGCTGCAATCACAAAGGCTGAGGATATGACACGCAATCGTGCATCAAATATATGTATGCTTTTGGAACTACAAAATTTTTTTGTTAAAATTTTATGAATTCTAATGTGTACTTTAAACACTAACAAACATGAAACAATACATCGATCAGCACAAGGAACGCTTCCTGAATGAACTTCTTGAGCTGCTGAGGATTCCGTCCATCAGTGCCAACAGCGAACACAAGGCAGACATGATCAGGTGTGCTGAAGCAGTAAAGCAATCCCTTCTTGATGCCGGAGCAGACCTTGCTGAAATACATGAAACGGCGGGTCATCCCATCGTTTATGGAGAGAAAATGGTTGATTCCTCTTTCCCTACCGTACTGGTCTATGGGCACTATGATGTTCAGCCTGCAGACCCGCTGGAGCTTTGGCACAGTGGACCATTTGAGCCTGTGATCAAGGATGGTAAGATTTTTGCACGGGGCGCTTGTGATGACAAAGGACAATTTTATATGCATGTCAAGGCCCTTGAAGTGATGGTCAAGAGCAATGCGCTGAAAACAAATATCAAGTTTTGCATAGAAGGCGAAGAGGAAATTGGCTCTCCAAACCTTGCAAGGTTTGTATCCACGCACCACGATTTGCTGAAAGCGGATGTGGTACTGATCAGTGATACGGCCATGATCAGCATGGATACCCCATCAATTGATTCAGGGGTTCGCGGTCTTAGCTACATAGAAGTTGAGGTTACGGGGCCCAACCGGGATTTGCACAGTGGTGTATATGGTGGTGCAGTAGCCAACCCTGCCACGATTCTTGCCAGGATGATCGCTTCATGCCACGACGAAAACAACCATATCACCATACCAGGATTTTATGACGATGTGATTGAAGCAAGTGCAGCAGAACGTGCGTTGATGGCAAAAGCACCCTTTGATGAGACCGAATACAAGCAAGATCTTGGTATTGATGCCGTTTATGGTGAAAAGGGATACAGTACCAATGAAAGAACAGGAATTCGCCCAACGTTAGAGGTAAACGGCATCTGGGGAGGATATACAGGCGAGGGAGCAAAAACAGTACTGCCTTCCAAGGCCAACGCTAAAATTTCAGCCCGCTTGGTGCCCAACCAGTCTTCTGAAAAGATTACCGCAATATTGCTGGACTATTTCAGAAAAATTGCACCAGCCGGAGTAACAGTAAAAGCTGCTGAGCACCATGGTGGTGAACCCTACCTTACACCCATCGATTCCAGGGGCTACCAGGCTGCTGCAAAAGCCATTGAGCATACCTTCGGAAAATCACCTGTGCCTGTGCGTGGTGGCGGCAGCATACCCATCTGCTCCTTGTTTGAAAAAGAACTTGGCGTCAAAATCGTATTCATGGGCTTTGGCCTCGACAGTGACAACCTGCATTCACCCAATGAAAAATACGACCTGTTCAATTTCTACAAAGGGATTGAAACCATTCCTTATTTCCATCAGTATTTTGCTGGGGAATAAAATTGAAATGGGTTGAACTGGTCAGCAAAAGGCAGAACGGTTCAAATATGTAGTAAGGTTTAGGGAGGTTGAGAGAAGTTGAGCAAGGCTAAAAGATTATGCACATGGCAGCCCATGGCGGGAGACCTTAAAATGGGTAATTGTTGTAAAGTTTTACTGCAAAATGAAAAAGAAAATTATCATCACAGGAAGCACAGGCATGGTGGGCAATATTTTGCTTCAGTTGTGCTTGAAGAGCAATGAAGTTTATGAAATTATTTCACTTGTTAGAAAACCAACCAAAGTTAGAAATGAAAAATACAAGGAATTCGTCGTAGAGAATTTTCTGGAGTATGATGATTTCGCTCATTTATTTGATGCTGTAGACATTGTTTTTTATTGTTTAGGCGTTTATACTGGTGCAGTACCGGCAGGGGAATTTAGAAAAATCAATTTTGACTACCCATTCAACCTGGCCAAATCCATACATGCAAAGTCCCCTAACACCACATTTTGTTTGTTGAGTGGTCAAGGGGCTGATAGATCTGAAAAAGGCAAATTGCAATTTGCAAGAGACAAAGGTGCCATTGAAAATGCGTTGGCTGCATTGAACTTTACATCCTTTTATGCATTCAGGCCTGGCTATATCTACCCCACAACAAAAAGAAAGGAGCCTAATCTTTTTTATGCACTAACAAGAAAATTATATCCGATTATAAAATTACTCGGAAACAACCTGAGTATAACTGACAAAGAACTTGCAGAAACCATGTATGCAGTAGGAATGAATGGCCATACAAAAGAGATTTTGGAAAATAAAGACATGAAATTGTTTTCGCTTTAGTCATTTCATCAGTCCTTGCTTAAAATCACCAGAATCTGCTGTGACTGATCAAAAGGATAGAAGGCCAAATCAATTCCTGAACAGGTTGATGCATCTCCGGGAGTTTGCACAATCATCTCACTCCTGGAGGACAATGCTGCTTCAAATAATTTGTATAGAGCGTTGACAAATGCCTTGTCGTGCCTTCTCCCTCAGAGATGCTGTGGCTTCTGTTGGGGTAAGACATGAACTGAAACTGCTTGTTGTATTTGATCAATTCATTCTGCAACATCTCGGCGTTTTGGTAATGCACATTGTCATCACCGGTTCCATGGATGTACAACAAATTGCCCCGGAGGTTTTTTGCATGGGTGATGGGAGAACCATTTACAAAATCTTCACGGTTTTCTTGTGGCAAACCCATGTAGCGTTCCTGGTATATGTTATCATAGGTAAGCTGATTTGCAACAGCGGCAATGGAAATACCGGTCTTGTAAATTTCAGGATACCTGAACATCAGGTTCAAGGTAGCGGATCCACCACCACTCCATCCCCATACGGCAACACGGGACGTGTCAATGAAACCCATTTTAAAAACTTCTTTGGCGGCCTTGGCCTGGTCATCGATGTTCACAATGCCTATCTTGCGATAGATGGACTTTCTCCATTCACGACCCTTGGGGACGGGTGTGCCGCGGTTGTCAATGGTCACATATATATAGCCATCTTTGCGCATGTCACCCGCATACAGCCTGTTTCGCCCAGTACCAAAACGATCAATCACATTGGCTCCGGCAGGTTCTGAATACACAAAGAAAACCACCGGATACTTTTTGGATGGATCAAAGTTTTCGGGTTTAACCATCCAACCATCCATCTCCACACCATCGTCCGTTTTTACCTTGAAAAATTCTATGGGCGATTTTTGGTTTGCAACTTTGTTGATGGCTTCTTGAACAACTGATTTTCCATTTCCATCCTGGTGTGTGGAAAGACGGATAATCTCTGTAGTCCACTGCACCTTGTGGTTGGAAAAACTATGGTAAGCAAGATCCACAACCGGTGAAATATCATATTGGTGTGTGCCTGGCTGCGAACTGGGGGTGATGCGCTCCGGAAGGGTACTGCCGTCGAGTTTTGCACGGTATAGGAATTTCTGGGTGGCATTGTCGGGTGATGCATAAAAATAAACATATCCCTCATTTTCCCTTACTGCGGCGATTTCCATGACATCAAAGTTGCCCTTGGTCAAAAGAACAGATTCTTTCCCATTGCGTGACATGCGGTATACATGCCGCCATCCGTCTTGCTCAGAAACCCAAAGAAAAGATTTACCTGCATCAAGCCAATCCCATCCGCCATAGCTGTAGTCGTCGTCAATGGAAGGAAGAATGTCTATCCATGCTGCATCTTTTTCTGCATGGATAGAATAGGCCTTACCAGAAGCGGCATTGGCCAAAAAGAGCATGCTTTCATTTTGTTTTCGGTTGAGTTGCTGGATAATGACCTCATCCTTTCCCGCCCATTCCATCCTAGGGATATAATGTTGGCGCTGATCACCTGGAATATCCATCCAGGTCTTTTTGCCAGAGGCGAGATCAATGACGCCAATCCTGACTGCAGAGGGTGCTTCGCCCACCTTGGGATATTCAACCGGTATGGGCTTGGAATAAATACCTGAAGTATTGTCCATCATCATAAAATCCTTGGTGCCGGCAGCATTGACCTGCCAGAAGGCGATTTTTTTTCCATCAGGGCTCCACCTGAAACCATCGCGGCAGGCAAATTCTTCTTCATAGACCCAATCGAATGTTCCGTTGATCATACGGCGGTTGCCATCGGTTGTCAATGCCTTGATCACACCGGTTTTCAGGTCTTCTATATAGATGTTCTGTTCAGCAACATAGGCCGCTTTCTTTCCATCTGGAGAAAGCTTTGCAAACATCAGGGTTTGCGCAGGCCTTGACTTTCCGAGTTGGTGCCATTTTTTTGAAGTTTCGTCATAAACCCAATAATCTCCCTTTGTATTGTAGCGCCAAACCCTTGCTGTATTGGCAAACACAAGCAATTGCCGGGTTGTTTCATTCCAGGAATAATTGTCCATTTTCTTGAACAGATCTGCCTTGTTCAATTGCAATGCACTGATGACAGTATCTACATCCCCAGTCAAAACATCGGTTTTGACCAAGGCATTTTTTGAAAGGGAGAATATTCCTGTTCCGTCTAATGACCACTGTGTTTTAGACTGGGCTTGCAGGCGTGCAACATGGCTTATCAAAAAGCTGAAAAAGATGGCAAAAATAAAGAATGGCTTCATTTTCATGGTATTTGGCTTGAAACCGAAAAATAGGAAAGTTCGCTTATACTCAAATGTTTAATTTTGTAAAGGAAGCGATAAAATGGAAAAAGAGAAACTACGCCTGGACAAATACCTTTGGTCAATCCGGCTGTTCAAAACAAGAACAGCTGCCAGCGCCGCATGCGAAAAAGGGAGGGTAAAAATGAATGAGGAAAGCGTCAAGGCTTCAAGAGGAGTAAAACCGGGTGATGTGTATGAAGTCAAAACGGAAGAAAAGAAATGGACAATCCGGGTGATTTCATTGTTGCACTCCAGGGTGCAATACAGTGAAGCCATCAAGCATTACGAGGACTTGACACCGCCCGAAGAAGTGGAACGCATTGCTTACCAGTCGGCTTCCTTCTTCTCTGGAAAAAGACCTTCCAAGATTGGGAGACCTACCAAAAAGGAAAGAAGAGACTTGGGAGATTTTTTAGCACTGGATGATTGATGGGGTGGATGCCAATCTGCTCGAATTGAAAAATCCCTTCAACAACTGTTGTCCAAACATTAACCAACATGAACATCCACATCATTAGCGTAGTACCAGAATTGCTTGAAAGCCCTTTTGGACATTCCATCATGAAACGTGCAGCAGCAAAGGGTTTGCTGAACATCACCGTACACCCCTTGAGAAAATGGGCCGTCAATGAATATGGCATGGTGGACGACTACCAATTTGGGGGAGGTGCCGGAATGGTAATGATGTGCGAACCCCTGGCCAATGCCATTGAGGAGTTAAGTGCTGAACAGAATTTTGATGAAATCATATACCTGACCCCTGATGGTGATTTGTTCAACCAGGGCATGGCCAATGGACTCTCCCTCAAAAAATCATTGTTGTTCATCTGTGGACATTACAAGGGCATTGATCAGCGCATCCGCGACCACTACATCACAAAGGAAATATCCATTGGTGATTTTGTCATGAGTGGAGGTGAACTGGGCGCGGCTGTGGTTGTTGACGCAATAGGACGACTGCTTCCGGGTGTGCTCAACGATGAAACCTCAGCGCTGTTTGACTCTTTCCAGGACAATCTCCTTGCGCCACCAGTATATACAAGACCAGTTGATTTTAGAGGATGGAAGGTGCCGGATGTATTGATGAGCGGTGACCACAAAAAAATCGAGGACTGGCGCCATGAGCAGGCATTGAAAAGAACGGAAGAGAAAAGGCCGGACTTGTTGAGGGATTGATTGATTCATCCATTTGCGGTGGGCGTAAATCATGGCGTCTGCATTTGAATATCAATGGTATCTATTCGCCATTTAAGACCCTGATCATTCACCATATAGCAAGAATCTTATCCCTGATCATCCCCAATGTTTCAAACTGCTGTTGATTGCTTATCCGCATTAATCTGAACTTTCGTATTGCCTTCTGCAACGCATACAATTCATTCCACTTCAATGCTGTATAACACAATAATGGAGATACAAACATGATGAATGACAACGTTTTTAATCCTGCTGTCAAAAAAATGATTTGCAAGAGTACCCACCAGATCAGGCCCATAAAGCCAAGCACTCCATTGTATACACTTGTATAGAAATCAATGCGGGTAACGGTTTTATCGGCAATCCATTTGCTGATCCTTCCTGGAATCCACCAGATGATTGTTCCCAATACAAACAATGGAGACAGCAATATCAGATTGAACCAATTGTTTTTTACTCGTCCTGCATTGGCTGAAAGGGAAATGTCATTTATTTTATTTTCTGCAAGCAGTTGATGGTAACGCGCGAGACTTGATTGAAAGGCAAAATAGGTTTCATCATCCATCCCACTGATCTGCTCAGCTTTGTTTCTTGCTTGCTGAAAGAACTGCTCCATGTTGTCAGAATGGTCATTGTATTGCATGCGCATGACCGTTTCAACAATGTCAGTACGCTCCCCTTTCCTGACATGAATGACATTTTTTTCAAACAAGGACTGCATGTCTGTCGTCAATTTGTTGATGGCCTGAGCAGGAAATTCCCTGTATGCATTTTCGTATTGACCAAGTGGCAAGGCATCACCTACCCTGATGAAAAGATCAGACCTCAATCCATGGTGGGAATAATTTAGGGCAATGGTTTGAATGGTCAGCCCTCCCACTGCACCATCATCAAAAGCCGTTTGCAATGCAACACGTGCTGCACCCTTTTTGAAGGGCTCCATTTGTTTGGAACGCCTGCTGAATCCTTCCGGAAAAATCAACAGGAGATTCCCTGCTGAAAGCAGTTTTCTTCCCCGCTCAAATGTGGTCTTGTTCTTTGAGAGATTTCCTGTTCCATGCTCCCGGCTGAAAATGGGTATCATGTGGAGCTTGTTAAGCATCCAGTAAACAAAGGGATGTGCAAAAATATCTCCCCTAACATAAAAATGAATGGGTCTTCCCAGAAAGACGGCCAATACCATGGCATCCAGAAATGAGGCTGGATGATTGGCAATCAGGATGGCAGGTTTCCCATGTTGCAATTTTTCTGCCTCCAATACGTCAATCCTCCGGTAAAATATCCTGAATGTCACCCACATGATGGTCCAGCCAAAACGATACAGCATGCCAACAAGATAGTAAAATTTGGATTCCTGCGTCCGTGCCACCCATCAAGCCGTCGGTCCATTTGCAATGTTTTATTGGGGGAATGCCCGGTAAAGTCGAAATTTGCGCTCCCATACAATTGGCTTTCCCGAACAATGCAACCACATAAACAGCTCAGCACACTTGTTTGCCTGATATTCTTTGGAATTTCCATGGCCCAGGATGGAATGAAATTCCAGGAACAGTTTCAGCTGGCCATCAGGAAATCACTGAGCCCCATCAAGGTAGACGGCATCCTGGACGAGAAAGACTGGATAGATGCGGGTGAAGCAAGGGATTTTTTCATGAAATGGCCCAATGACGAAGGACGTCCGAAAAGAAAAACTTTCGTCAAGGTCACCTACGATAACCAATTCATCTATTTTGGCATCAAGGCCATGGACACCAGTTTTTACATTGCACAGACCCTGAAAAGGGACCAGGGATTTTTTGACAGTGATGCAGTGTCGATTGCCCTTGATCCGGTCAACCAGCGAACCAATGGTTTTCTGTTTTCCATCACACCTTACAATGTGCAGTCGGAAGACCTGGTCAATGCGGGATCAGGAATGCAATTGAATTTCAGCTGGGACAACAAATGGTATTCGGCCACCAGCCGCCATGATCGCTTCTGGATCGCAGAAATTGCCATCCCGTTCAGCACCCTCCGCTATAAAGAGGGCAATACCCGATGGGGCATGAACCTGCTCAGAACGGATGTAAAGAATAATGAATTTTCCACCTGGACGGACATGCCGATCAACTTTCCATTTGCAGATTTTGGATATTCAGGGGCACTGAACTGGGACAGTCCTCCCCCCACCCCTGGCACCAACATTTCCATCATTCCCTTTACTACCGGTTCGCTAGAGCACAACAAGGATTTTGGAACAGTGGCAAAAGGAAAATTCAATGGTGGTTTTGACGCTAAAGTGGCACTAACTTCTTCCCTCAACCTCGATCTCACCGTCAACCCAGATTTTTCACAAATTGAGGTGGACAAACAGGTAACCAACCTCACCCGCTTCAATATTTTTTTTCCGGAAAGAAGAACCTTTTTCCTGGAGAATGACGATTTGTTCTCCTCATATGGTATTCCACCTGTCAGACCCTTTTACTCAAGGACCATTGGGTTGGATAAAAACGGAAACAGGATTCCGATCCTTGCCGGTGCCCGCATCAGTGGCAATATTTCCAAGAAAACTAGGATAGGCATCATGAACATGCAAACCCTTGCAAAGGAAACATCGGCTGCGCAAAACTATACTGCTGTTACTTTCAATCAACAGGTGCAAACCCGTTCTGTTGTAAAGGGTTATTTCCTGAACAGACAGGGCATTGAAGATGTAAGCCATAGCATCGAGGATCCATTGGAAAAATACGGAAGGAATGCGGGAATGGAATATAATTTCACTGACAAATCTGGCAGGTGGAATGCATGGACCGGATACCACCAATCCTTTAAGGAGTCCATCAGAAAACCCCAATATTATTCCAGCGCAGGTGGAGGTTATTTTGGGAAGAAGTTGACATGTTTTGTTGATGCCGGTACCATCACCGATAATTTTTATACAGACATGGGGTTCGTCAGCAGGATCGAAAACTTCGATGCCCAAAAGGATACCGTAATCAGAAAAGGGTTCAACCAAATCTACAATGAAACCAAGTACACCTTGTTCCCGTCAAAAGGAAAATTAAACCAGATCAAATTGGGGATGGAGAATTTTACTGTCTTGAATTTGGATAAATCACTGAATGAATCTGACCACGGTTTAAGCCTGCAATTCTCTTTTAAAAATACTTCTGAAATCAGGTTGAACATGGGATATAACTTAACCAACCTGCTCTATCATACCGCTTATACTGACAAGGACCCGATTCCACCGGGGGCATACAGTGCCTGGACGAAATCAATTTCTTACGGATCTGATTACAGGAAAAAATTCTACTACAGTGCTTCCATTTTACAAGGCGAATTATTGAATGGCAGTATTTTCAGGTATGAATTTACGGCAAGCTACCGTGTGCAGCCATGGGGAAATTTCTCCATCAACCTTGAACAATCGAGGCTCAGGTTTCCGGAACCCTTTGGAAAAAACAACCTGTTTCTTGTTGCACCAAGGATCGAGGTTAATTTCTCCAACAACCTTTTCTGGACAACCTTTTTGCAGTACAACAACCAGCGCAACAACTTCAACATCAACAGCCGTCTTCAGTGGCGCTACAAACCCATGAGCGACCTGTTTTTGGTCTACAGCGACAACTACTTCACTGATCCTTTCATGAAAAACAAAAACAGGGCAATCGTCTTCAAAATGAACTATTGGCTTAACCTCTGATTTGCCTTATCTTTAGTACTCATATTTAAACCCTTAAAAATGAGTACCAACAGAAGATCGTTCATCCGCAATGTTGCCCTGGGTTCAGGTGCAATTGCCTCTGCCCTTCCTGAAAATGGATTTGCTGCCAGCACTGCTGTGGTGCCCGTAGCACCTGCAACATTCAACATGTGTGGCTATGCCGCCCCAAAACTTCCTACAGTGAGGGTTGCGGTGATTGGCCTCGGGATGAGGGGACCCGGTGCTGTAGACCGTTTGAGTTATATCGATGGCGTTGAAATCAAGGCCTTGTGTGATAAATATCCGGAGCGGGTGGACAAGGCACAAAACATACTGACCAAAAAAGGATTGCCAAAAGCCAAGGCCTATTCCGGAAGCGAAGGATGGAAAGCAGTTTGCGAATCCAATGATATTGACCTGGTTTATGTAACCACTCCCTGGGAACTGCATACCCCCATTTCAGTATATGCCATGAAGAATGGAAAGCATGCTGCATCAGAGGTGCCTGCTGCAAAAACAATCGATGAGTGCTGGGAACTGGTGGAAACATCCGAGAAGACCCGCAAGCACATGATGATGTTGGAAAACTGCTGCTATGATTTCTTTGAACTCCTCACCTTGAACATGGCCCGCAATGGACTTTTTGGCGAAATCCTTCATGCCGAAGGCGCTTATATCCACGACCTGAGCAAGGATTACCTTTTCAATAAGAAGGGCTATGCAGACATGTGGCGGCTGAAAGAAAATATTCAAAACAATGGAAGTCTTTATCCTACCCATGGATTGGGACCCATTGCACAATGCATGAACATCAACCGTGGCGATAAGTTCGACCACCTCGTGAGCATGAGTACCAATGATTTTACACTTGGAAAACTGGCCGATGAAATGGCCGCTAAGGATGATTTCTTCAAGGAGTTCACAGGCAAAACCTACAGGGGCAACATGAACACCACCATCATCAGGTCAGACCTCGGCAAAACCCTGATGGTGCAGCACGATGTTTCTTCACCACGTCCTTACTCAAGGATTCACCTTGTCAGCGGTACCAAAGGCGCAGCCCAAAAATGGCCTGGCCCAGAGCGCATTGCCCTTGGACATTCATGGTTGAAGGAAGAGGAATTGGCTGCCATGAAAGACAAATACACACCACCGATCGTTAAACATATTGGTGAAATCGCCAAGAATGTGGGCGGACATGGTGGAATGGATTTTATCATGGACTGGAGGTTGATTGATTGCCTGCGCAATGGATTGCCACTGGACCAGGATGTATATGATGCCGCTGCATGGAGTTCCGTATTTCCTCTCAGTGGTGCTTCTGTGGCCAAGCGTTCCAAGACCGTTGACGTTCCTGATTTTACGCGTGGAGCATGGAAGACCAACAAACCCCATGACATGACATTGGATGGCGGTGGCAATACAGGAGTGAGGCCTGTAGTAAAATAAACAAACATCAAATGGATTGATGAGTGCATCATCCACTTGAAAAATATTGACAACATAAAAAAGGAGCCAAGCAAATGCCTGGCTCCTTTTCTCATTGTGCAGATGAGGTGATTTATTTAACCACTACTACGGGAAGTTGCTTTTCCCTTACCAATGCGTTGAAGGCCTTCAGGCCGCTTTCTATCGTTCCTTTTAGCTTCAGCAGTTCAGCATCCACTTGCAAGGAAAGCTCGGCAAAAACATCCCTCGCCTGCTTGCTGGGGGCCATGTTTCCACTGCTGGCCATGTCATAGACACCACCGAGCTTATCATCCAGGCGAATGGGGAAATTCAATACATCCTGCCCGCTCTTTGCCTTTGTTTGGTGCAACTTCTCTTCAATCGAAGTGAGTGCTTTCCCGAGGCTGTCGGCCAATTGCTTCACTTCCTTTGGACAGGCATCACCCTGCTTGCTTACAAAATCATTCATCTGTGTGCGCACCTGTCGAATGTCCTTTATCGCTTTCATGGTCTCAGAAAACTTGCCCTTGACCTTGAGCAGAAAATCCAACTGGGCTTCATAATCGGCCTGTGAACAATGGTAATTGGGGTCTGGCAGAATGGAAAAGGGAACCTCAACAGAATCCTTGTCGACCCGCACAACAGCGCTGTAATTGCCGGGGATTGCTGTAATGCTTCCGGGCACGCCGTTCCAAAGGATCAGGTCTTCAACCCGTTCTGCAGCAGGATATTGCATGTCCCATACAAATTGGTTGGGTCCTTTGAGCAATTTAATTGGGTTGGATTTGCTATCAGTTGAGAAACGACCGATCAACTGCTTTTTGCTGTCAAAAACAGCAACTGAAGCAGTACTTGAATCGGTTGCCGCACCTGCATGAAAGTTGATGACAGCACCTTTCAAAGGATTCATTGCCGCATTGGCAGGTGCTCCGGACGCCATTCCCCAGCGGCTGAAAACCGGCGGCATTCTCAAAACAGGATTAACAGAGAACACATGCAATGCCTTGGACTTGATGGATGGATCAGCCTGTTGAACCTGCGTCAAATCATCGATGATCCAAAGTGCCCTGCCCTGTGTGGCCACAATCAGGTCATTGTTCTTGATGGTCAGGTCGGTGATGGGAACAATGGGCAAGTTCAATTGAAAAGATTGCCATGATGCACCATCATTGTAGCTGATGTACATGCCGAACTCTGTTCCTGCGTAGAGCAATCCTGGACGTTTTTTATCAGCCCTCGCAATACGTGTAAAATGCATGGGATCAATGCCTGCAGTAATCAGTTTCCATGATTGGCCATAATCCTCAGTTTTGTAGATGTATGGAGTATAATCATCCAGCTTGTAGCGTGTGCCGGTGATGTATGCACCACCTTTTTTGAACGGATCGGTTTCGATGGCATTCCACATCATCCATTTCGGCGCATCTTTCGGTGTGACATTTACCCAGTTTTTTCCTCCGTCCCTGCTGATGTTCACCAGTCCATCATCACTTCCGGTCCACAACAAATCCTTTTCCAAAGCACTCTCGGCTGCAGTAAAGATGGTGCAATAGTATTCAACAGAAGTATTGTCTTTGGTGATGGGACCACCACTGGACAGCTGCTTTGATTTATCATTGGTGGTCAGGTCCGGTGAAATCTGTGTCCAGCTGGCGCCTTCATTTTCAGTCATGAACAAGGCATTGCCTGCGCAGTACAAACGTTTTGGATTGTGTGGGGAAAAGAAGATGGGGAAGTTCCACTGAAAACGGTATTTCAAAACATCTGCACCTGCACCCATGGGATTGTCAGGCCAAACAGAGATGGCCCTGTTCTCGCCTGTCCTGTGGTCCAACCGCGAAAGGTAGCCACCATAGTTGCCCCCATAAACAATATCAGGATTGGTTGGATCTGCGACAACATAACCACTTTCGGAACCTGCAGTAACATCCCAGTCTTGTTCTGTAATATAGGATCCATAAGTAGCTGAACGGATCCGCAGGGTGGAGTTGTCTTGCTGTGCCGCCAGGATGCGGTAAGGAAATGCATTGTCTGTGCTGACCCTATAGAGCTGTGATGTGGGCTGGTTCATGTAGCTGCTCCAGTTGTTGCCTTCATCAAAACTCACTTGCGCTCCACCATCATCAGCAACAATCATGCGCTTGCCATCTTCAGGATCAATCCAAAGATCATGGTGATCACCATGTGGTGTGCGAAGCGATTGAAAAGTTTTACCACCATCACGGCTCTTCATGAAATTTACATTGGGACAATAAACAAGGTTTTCATTTTTGGGATCAACAAAAACCTTTGAGTAATACCATGCCCGCTGGCGTATATTGTTGTCACTGCTTTGCAAGGTCCAGGTTTGCCCACCATCAGCACTCATGAACAATCCACCTTTTGCATTTTCGAGGATGGCATAAATTTTTTCTGTGTTCGATGGCGCAATGGCAACACCAACAATACCCCATGTTCCTTTTGGCAATCCCTTGGCTGTGGATATATTGGTCCATGTTTCTCCGGCATCAGTGCTCTTCCACAAACCGCTTCCTTCTCCACCGCTCTCCAAACTGTAGGGTGTGCGGATCAAACGCCAGGTACCTGCATAGAGTACGGATGGATTTCCGGGATCCTGTACAAGATCACTGCATCCGGTTTGGTCATTCACGTACAATACTTTCTTCCAGGACAAGCCGCCATCGGTGGTTTTAAAGATTCCACGTTCAGGATGCGGACCAAACAAATGACCCATCACACCGGCCCATACCGTTTTAGGATCTGTGGGATGCACAATGATATTGGTGATATGCCTTCCTTCTTTCAGGCCTATGTTTTTCCATGTCTTTCCGGCATCTTCACTCTTCCACATTCCACCCAAACCTTCGGACACATTGCCGCGCATGGTGTTTTCTCCCTCTCCGGCATATACAATGTTCTCATTGGAAGGAGCAACTTCAACGGCACCGATGGAACTTCCAAAAAACTTATCAGAAACGTTTTTCCAATTGCTGCCCCCATCGATGGACTTCCAAACACCACCGCCGGTTGCCCCAAAATAGAAGGTATTTTTATTCTTGTAACTTCCTGCAACAGCACCGCTTCTTCCGCCACGGAATGGACCAAGAAGACGATAGTTGGTATTGCCAAACACCGTTGCATCTTGGACGATTGTCTGGGTTACTGGCTTGGCATCTGCCAATTTCTTTTTCTGGGCAACAGCCAAGGAAAATGTGCTTATGGCAAGCACAAGGAAAACCGGTCTTTTCATGTTCGTGTAGTTCTGACGCCCAAATTAATGAAAAATATTGAGATGGCTTGGCGCCAGAATGCCTACGCGATTGATCAAAGCGGCTGTCCGGTTGGACATGCAGACTATTGGTCCTTCATCACAATTTTGGGAGGGGCTGACTTGGGGATAACGAGTGCAGGACTGATGTCTGGCATGGCTGTCTTGATTTCCTTGATGCCAAACATATTGGTATCAATAAATGTCCAGGATTTTCCACTGTCATTTGAGATGGCAATCAGGCTTGATGACAATTCAGCATCCCCGATAAAAGAACTCAGTGTTGTTGTTTGGGAGATGACGGATTGCAGGGTTTTTTTATAGGAAATGATCTCTGCAGGATTACCATATGTAATGCGGCTGACTTTGCCACCAAACTGTTCAAATGCTTTCAGTGCAGAGTCTGAAATAACCTTCAGCTTATCCTTGCCGCCAGCAAGCTTGATCATTGAAGGGTGCATATAAGAAAGAAACTGTTCACTGTTTTTTTTTACCAAGGCATTGCCCATGGCAATGGCGGCAGACTTGATGGCGGATGGATTTGCCTGAGCGGAAACAAGAACAGGTTGGAAAATGACAAACCTTATGGCAAGCAGGCCTGATATAAATATTTTTACCATCAGAGATCACGTTTTTTGAAAATATAGAAAGACAGCAACCAGACAAATGCTGTCAGAACAAGTGTATAGAGAACATGTTTGTCAATGGCCGCTATGGCCAGTTTATTGTCGGCTTCATTGAACCTGCCAATAAACGGAGGCAATGGAATCAATCGATCTGAAATTTCAAATGGCAAATAATGCCCATAATCCATGCCCCATTTTTTTGATTTCATCCTGAAAAATCCAGAAAGGATGTTTTCGAGTATAAATGAATAAAAAATATAGACACCATAAGCAATAAAAGCCTTTCTGATCAGGAGTCCCAGCAGAAAAGCAATGGATAACTGGCAAAAAACCTGCAAGGAAAACAAACCTATATAATGGGACTTTTCAAGCATTTTCGCCTGATCAATATCAGCCGTGGCGATTGTTCCAATGACCGAAGCAACGGCCAGGTAGAAGAATGTTACTATAAGGGTAACCAGTACCACACTGATGAATTTTCCCGCAATAAAGGTGCTTTTTTCCCAACCATCAATGATGTTTTGCCGGTGTGTTTTGAACATGTATTCATTGGTGATCAGCATGATCACGACAATGGCTGGAATGAAAGTGAAAAAAGAACTCAGGTATGCAGTGGTATGAAAAGATTGTGGGAATGCAAAAGGATTGCCCAACAACATTTTCACCAGCTTCCCGCTTTGTGTCCTTGCATCAATACTGTCCATATAACCATAATAGGCGATGCCATTGATGCCGGGGTATGAGATGGCAGTGACAGCCAGCAAAAGCCAGAATGCTCTGTAATTTCTCAGTTTGAGCCATTCGGTTTTGATTAGATTTGAAAGCATGTTCTTGTTTTGGGATTTACTGAATGAAATGTGTTTTGTTTGATAGGAGCTGCAGATGAACTGTTATTCATTGGTCAGTTCAAAAAACTTTTCCTCCAATCTTTTTTTCTTGACCCAAATTTGTGAAAGCACCAGGCCCTGTTCAAAACAAAAACGGTTGACCATTTCTGCAGAAGATGCGCCTTTTGCAAAATAGCATTCCAATCCTTCGGCAGTGGTATTCATCCTCAGCAAACCAGGATACGCACGCATTTTTTCAGTCAGCAACAACTGGTCCGCAGCGCTGAGCAAAAGACAATCTTCTGCCGAAAGCACATCTTCCACCGTGCCACAGGCAATCAGGTGTCCATGTTTCAGGATGGCCACATGATCACAAACCTTTTCCACTTCATCCAGCAGGTGGCTTGCCATAATCACAGTATGGCCATCAATAGCAAGCTCCTTGATCAGGTCCCGGATTTCGGCTATGCCCACAGGATCCAGGCCATTGGTAGGCTCATCCAACACAAGTACATCAGGATTTCCCAGCAAGGCAGCAGCAATGGCCAGGCGCTGTTTCATCCCAAGACTGTAGGTGCTGAAACGGCTGTTCTTTCTTTCATGCAGGTTTACCTTTTCAAGGACTGCGTGAATATCCTCCTCATTCCCCCTTCCGGAAATGGATTGTGTAATGCGTAGGTTTTGAACAGCAGTAAGGTAATGATAGAGATTCGGTGTTTCCAGCAGGGAACCGATTTTTTTTCTGTGCAAATGGCTGGGTGATTCACCAAACCAGTTGTAGCGTCCGGAGTCTGACTGCAAAACATCCAATACAATACTGAGCAGCGTGGTTTTGCCGCTTCCATTGGGACCAAGCAGGCCGAACACTGATCCTTTTGGGATTTTGAAAGAGACATTGTCCAAGGCCTTTATTCGCCCATAAGCCTTAGAAATGGAATTGATTTCAAGAACAGGCATTGATGTTTTCTTTACAAGATAAGGCTAAAAAAGAGGGAGCCATTGACCACTTGTAAAATTCAGAGCAAATTGCAGTTAAACTGCAGCAGTCATCTCCTGTTGAATTGAATCCCAAAGGGCAATACGTGCCTCCAAGGCCTTTCGCACCGATGCTGTGGCTTCTTGCCATTTTTTATCATCAGAACCACAAAGTTCAATGGTCATCTGGTGTGCAAGAGCAGCATGGTGTCCGCCATCCACCTCAATATGCCTTTCGATATAATATTGGAAAATATCCACCTTATCCGGAAACTGTTTTTTCAACTCCTTGATCAGGCTAATGAACATATCGGGTATCAGGTCTTCGCGGCCGAAGGTAAAGACAGCAGCCATCAAGTGTGGTTTTGATGTGGCGATGGTATCAAACGTGAAAGACATGAATTTTTTAGCAGCATCCGGAATCTCCATGCTCCCCAATGCATATTCGATGGAGCTGCCTGTGTTCAATGCCCTGACCAATCCAAGTATGGACTCCGTATTCGCCCCTGCCTGTTCCATCGCCTTGATGTACAATTCAAAGTGACTGGTCCTTACACCGGCCTCATCAACATCACTTTCTTCCCCCGCAACAATCTCATTGATGAGAAAACGGGTGGCCGGATTGCCAACAGGCACCCAGGGAACTGATACACAAGTAAGGTTGATTTGAAGTGCTTTCAACAAGGACATGAAATCCCAAACTGCATAGACATGGTGTTCCATGAAGGATTGCAGGTTGTCAAGGTCCTTGATTTCAGCATAGACAGGATGGTCTACCAGCTGGGTTCTCAGGTCTGCTATATCATGCTCTAATTGCTGTAAATATTTGTTCTCCATCCTGTTTTGATTTTGTAGGTACATGCTTAAAACACCAAAAATGCAGGAAGGTTTATTGTTGCCAGCTTTTTATGATTATTTATGTTGAGGAATTAATTCCTGACGGGCCTGCCGGCCGTCAGTACCGACTTGATCCTTTCCAGGGTTTTTCTTTCTCCACAAAGGCTGAGGAAGACTTCCCGCTCAAGGTCCAACAGGTATTGTTCCGTTACAAGGGCAGGTGCGCTCAGGTCTCCACCACACATCACATAGGCCAGTTTTCTGGCTACAAGGGCATCGTGCGCTGTTGCATATCCACCCTGCGCCATCCCATGTACACCTGCGAGCAGGGTACCAAGACCGCTGCGCCCCAAAACCTTGATGTCATTGCGTTGCAATGGCATTGCATATCCAGCTTCATACAATTCAATTACACTTTTTTTGGCCCTGCCTATCCTGCGGTCCTGGTTCATTACCACCTCATCGAGTCCTTTTCTCAGGATACCCAGGCCATAAGCTTCTGTAGCGGACGTGGACATTTTAGCTGTGGCAATGGTGGTGAACCTGTTTTTCAAGGTGATGGTTTCCGGCTCATCAGGATGCATTTCATCCGCGGCCCGCAAAACAAATTCCTTGGTGCCACCACCGCCAGGAATCAGGCCTACACCCAATTCCACGAGTCCAATGTAAGACTCTGCGGCTGCACAGATCTTGTCTGCATGCAAACTGAGTTCACAGGCGCCCCCAAGAGAAAGTGAGTGGGGAGCAACAACAACTGGGATGGAAGAATAACGTGCCCGCATCATCGTCTGTTGGAACATGCGAATGGCGAGATCCAGCTCATCAAATTCGTTTTCCACTGCAAACTTGAAAATCATGCCAACATTTGCCCCAGCGGAAAAATTATTGCCTTCGTTGGCGATAACCAATCCCTTGTATTTTTCTTCAGCAATGCCAATGCTTTTTTGGATGCCCTCCAGCACTTCACCGTCAATGCTTCCCATTTTGGTATACCACTCCAGGCCCAATACATCATCTCCTAAAAGGTAGGTATTGCATGCACTGTTTTTCCAAATCGAATTCCCTTCAAAATTGCGCATCACGATGAATGCCCTTTCCCGTTCGGGTGAATACACAGGATATACAGACCTGCTGAGCGGAGAATAAACAAAGCGCTTCGCATCTTTCACAGTAAAGAAACTTGTAAACCCTGATTCCAGCATTTCTTCCACCCATGGCGCGACATGATGACCAGCCTTTTTCATTTCGTTCAGGGTCTTTTCCACGCCCAGTAAATCCCATGTCTCAAAGGCACCAATTTCCCATCCAAATCCCGCCTTCATGGCATCATCAATGCTGACCAAGGAGCTTGAAGTTTCGGGAACCCGGTTGGAAACATAGGCAAAAAGATGGTAATGAAAACTCCTGTAAAAATCTCCGGTACGATCTGGAAAAGAGCAAAGGGTCCTGATCCTTGTGCCAAGATCCTCTATGCGTTTTGCCGCATCAAGGGCTGCAGATTTTATCTTCTTCTTTGGTCCGTATTCCATCGTTTTCAGGTCGAGGGTCAGTATTTCCTTTTCGCCTGAAATGGTTTTTGCTTTTTTAAAAAATCCTTGGCGGGTCTTGTCACCCAGCCATTGGTTGTCGATCATTTTCTGCAGCCATGCAGGAACCCTGAATTGCTCCCGGGATGCATCATTCGGACAATTGTCAAACAAACCTTTTGCCACATGAACCAATGTGTCTATGCCTACCACGTCTGCGGTCCGGAAAGTGGCGGATTTAGGGCGACCCAATACAGGACCGGTGAGTGCATCCACCTCATCGATTGACAATTCCATTTTCTCCATTACAGCGAACAGAGACATGATGCTGTAAATGCCAATCCGATTGGCAATGAATCCGGGCGTGTCATTGCAAAGCACCGTTGTCTTTCCCAGAAATAAGTCTCCGTAATGCATGAAAAATTCAATCACCCAAGGGAGCGTATGGACGGTAGGAATGATTTCCAACAACCGCAAATAACGGGGTGGATTGAAAAAATGTGTTCCGCAAAAATGTTGTTGAAAATCATTTGACCTTCCCTCTGCCATTGTGTGTATGGGAATGCCTGAAGTATTGGAACTGATCAAGGTTCCGGGCCTTCTGAATTGTTCTACTTTTTCAAACAGCTGCTGCTTGACCGACAATTTTTCAACCACTGCTTCAATGATCCAATCGCAGTCTTTTATCCCAGAAAGGTCATCCGCAAAATTTCCTGTTGTGATTTTTTTTACAGCTTCACTGGTGTAGACCGGAGAGGGATTCAATTTGATGGCAGTCTGCAACGCAGTATTGACCAACTTGTTTCGCTCAGCTTTTGTTGCGCCATCCTTGGCATCAGGAGAGACAATATCCAAGAGCAGAACAGGAACACCAATGCCAGCAAAATGACAGGCAATCCTTGATCCCATGACACCACTTCCAAGGACAGCAACTTTTTTAATGTGAGGGTTCATAAATGCATGCCAGAGGGTATGATCCTTCTGTTTTTTGAAAGGTTGATGTCATCAGGATACTGTTGCACCAGGTGCAATTGCATTTTCAGGATGGACAAAATGAAGTTTACCTTCCTGGTCTTCCGCCATCAGGATCATGCCATTGCTGTCTATGCCGCGCATCTTGCGTGTCGCAAGGTTGGCCACCACCACCACCTGTTTTCCAACCACATCTTCGGGCTGAAAATGCATTGCAATACCAGAGAGGATGGTTCGTTTTTCAAAACCAAGATCAACTTCAAGCTGCAACAACTTGTCAGCCTTGGGCACTTTCTGTGCGGAGGTAATTACGCCTGCCCGAAGATCAATCTTGGCAAAATCATCATAAACGACCTCGGCCTTGAGTGCTTGTGGCCCCTGCGCTTCATCGGTTTTGTCCGCTGCTGAACTTTCTTCAGCTGCAATCAATCCAGCCTTTAATTTTTCCATTTGTTGCGCGACTTCTTCGTCTTCAATTTTTCTGAACAACAACTGTGGTTCACGCAGGCTGTATCCTACACTAAGGAGCTTCATGCTACCGGCGTTTTGCCATTCCAGCATCTTGTCGACCACTTTCATCATACCACAGATTTTCTTTGCAGTGGAAGGAAGAAACGGATTGATCATGATGGCCAGGTTGGCAGCGAGTTGCAAACAGTGGTGCATGCAATTGTCAATCATTTGCTGGTTACCGGGTTGCGCTGCAATCGACTTTGCCAGGATCCACGGCTCCTTTTCCTGCATGTATTTATTCCCTTTTCGCGCAAGGTCTATGACATCAAACAATGCTTCCCTGAACTTGTAATTTTCAAGCGAAGCCTCCACGTTGTTCTTGATATCGGTGATATCACGCACAAGCTGATGGTCCTTTTCATCAGCCACTTCTTCAACGAAGCGAGGCACTTTTCCTCCGCAAAGCTTGTGCATCAACACAAATGCACGGTTGATATAGTTGCCAAAAATGGAAACAAGTTCGCTGTTCACTGCATCTTGAAATCCCTTCCAGGTGAATTCACTGTCCTTGCTCTCTGGAGCTATTTGTGTAAGATAATACCTGAGCATATCAACACACTGGTCACCTCCATTTTCTTTCTTCACAAAATCAGTGATGAAATCGCGCATTTCGAGCTTCCAATTCCTGCTGGTGCTCATTTTATCTCCCTCAAGATTGAGGAATTCATTGGCGGGTACATTGGTGGGAAGAATGTTGCCGTGCAATTTGAGCATCACTGGAAAGATGATGCAATGGAAAACTATATTATCTTTTCCAATGAAGTGCACCAGCTGCGTATCATTGTCGTACCAATAGGGCTTCCAATCCGTGTCATGGTCAAGGGCCCATTGTTTTGTAGCTGAAATGTATCCGATGGGTGCATCAAACCAAACATACAAAACTTTTCCTGCGGCATCTTCCAGAGGTACTTGAACACCCCAATTCAAATCCCGGGTCACTGCCCTGGACTGCAGTCCGCCATCAATCCAACTCTTACACTGCCCAACCACTGAAGGCCTCCAATCTTCCCTGTGATGGTCAAGGATCCAATCCCTTAGAAACTGTTCATGCTTTGCCAGCGGAAGGTACCAATGGCTTGTCTTCTTCTTGATGGGCTTGTTGCCACTGATCGTACTGACAGGATCGATGAGTTCGTCAGGACTCAGTGCTGTTCCACAAGATTCACATTGGTCACCAAAAGCCCTGTTGCTCTTACAATGCGGACATGTTCCCTTGATGAAACGATCGGCCAGAAATGTAGATGAAGCTTCATCGTAATACTGTTCCGTTTCCTTTGTCTCCAATTCTCCTCTTTCATGCAGATAAGTGAAAAACTCCCTAGAGGTTTCATGGTGAAGCGGATCTGAAGTGCGGTGGTAGACATCAAAACTGATCTGAAGGTCTGCAAAGTCTTCCTTCATCGCCGCATGATACTTATCGATGATTGCCTGTGGAGTGGTTCCTTCTTTCATGGCCTGGATGGGAATCGCAGTACCATGTTCATCACTTCCACATACAAATACTACATCCCTTTTCTGGGCACGGAGATAACGGACATAGATGTCAGCTGGGATATAGGCACCGGCAAGGTGACCAATATGCTTCAGTCCGTTTGCATAGGGAAGTGCAGAGGTGACGAGGTATCGTTTGGGAAGATTGTTCATTTGCTTTGTTTCGTGTCTGCAAAAATAGCCAAATGTAATGAAGGATTTGGGGCATTTTTTGGCCATAAGACCTAATTTTATGGCATGAAGATCCCTCCATACCTCCAACCAGGTGATACCGTTGCGATTGTTTGTCCAGCGGGCTTTATGCCAGCAGAAAGAGCCAAGGCCTGCATACAGACCCTGAAAAAATGGGGGTATAAGGTTGTGAAGGGAAAGACGCTTGGTGGCAAATCAAAAAATTATTTCTCCGGAACGGATGAGGAACGACTGCAAGACCTACAGCAATTTATCGATGACCCGAACATTGATGCAATCCTCTGTGGAAGAGGTGGATATGGTACCACGCGGATATTGGATGGCATCGATTGGAAAGCCTTCAAAAAAAATCCAAAATGGATCATCGGATTCAGCGACATCACCGTACTCCATGGATACATGCATGAGCAACTCGGAATTGCCAGTATCCATGGGCCCATGGCAGGTGCTTTCAACCATGGAAATGGCGAGGACAGGTTCACGTTCTCATTAAAAGATACAATGGAGGGCAAACCGGTTCAATACATTTCTACTGCACACCCACTCAATAGAAACGGAAAGGTCAAGGCTCCGGTTGTTGGCGGAAACCTTTGCCTGATGGCCCACTCCATCGGGAGCAATGCCGAGTACAAAACCGATGGAAAGATATTGTTCATTGAAGATGTAGGAGAACAACTGTACAACATTGATAGGATGATGTTGCAGTTGAAAAGGGCTGGGAAATTGAAAAAACTCAAAGGTCTGATCGTTGGCGGTTTTTCTGACAACAAGGACACGGATAGACCGTTTGGAAAAACTGCATATGAGATCATTGCCGAAGCGGTTAAAGAATACAGGTATCCTCTCTGCTTTGGGTTTCCCATCAGCCATGAAAGAGAAAATGTGGCCATTGCCATCGGTCAACAATATACGCTGGACATCAACAGCGATATGGCAGTCCTGTTCTGAGGCTGGGTCCTTTCCCGGGCATGCAACGGACTTGAACGGAATCAACGTACAATAAAATGTTAGCTGTTCTCTTATAAATCAAATACAGCGACACCAGCGTAAATACAGTGTAGATTTGACTCAATGCGGTTGCAAAAAAAGCAAGGCAAACCTGCTTTTTGTCAGTTGCTTATCCAATGAGGTGTTTTATGGCGGAGTGGATGTTGGTATAGATAAAATTGAATCCCGTTTTTTGAAGTTTTCCCGAATCAACCGTTGTGCTTTTCAGGACTTCTACGCTCATTTCTCCCATGATCAACTTTAGCAAAAAGGAAGGCACCTTAAAAGGAATGAAAAATCTTCCATTCATTGCATTTGCGATAAGAAGGGTCAACTCACGGTTGGTAGCGGGTTGTGGTGCAACAAGGTTGTACACGCCATGCATTTCCTGTGTTTCAATGGCATGGATGAATGCCCTGCACAAATCATCTATATGGATCCAGCTGGTCACCTGGTTGCCGGATCCCAGTACAGCCGCAACGCCAAACCTGGCAGGCTTTTTGAATTCTGCCAATGCTCCACCCTCATTGCTCAAAGCTATGCCCAACCTCATTTTTACAAGTCGTTTCCCGAGTGTTCCTACCTTGTCAATGCTTTCTTCCCAGGCCATGCAGGTCTGTCCAAGAAAGTCGTTTGAAGCGGGATCGTCTTCGGTGAAAACCTTACCATGGTCTGGACCATACCATCCAATGGCTGAAGCACTGATGACAGACTTGACCTTGTTGGGCTTTGTGGAAAGGCAATTGAACAAGAGTTCGCTGGACTTTGTCCGGCTTAAACGGATTTCTTCCTTGCGCTTCTTTGTCCACCTTTTTTTTGCCACACCTTCGCCGGCAAGATGCACAACATGATCGGCCTTTGCGATGGCTTGGGGATCAATCATCATTTTATCAGTATCCCATTTGGCATAATAAATATTGCCGCTGGGCCTGAAGCTGTTTTGCAGTGAAGTGGTTTTGTAGACCGATGCAGTTTCAATTGGATTCCTTGACAGGATAATCACATCATACCCTTGGTTCAGCAGGTGCCTGCTCAGGGCTGTACCGATCATTCCTGTTCCTCCCGTAATCAAAACTGTTGGCATGGGTGTGTTTTGTGCAAAATTACGGCGAAACCCGACAATTGCATAAATCAAAAAATAAAAAAAGGCCCCAGATCAAACCTGGAGCCTTTTTATTCGAAATTACCTTGATCAATCAGGCTTTTTTCCTTCCAGGAAAGTATTGATGGTGCTGATCTGTGTGATATTGTTCTCATCAGTACCGACTGCATAGCTGCTGTAAAATTTCTCTACTGAAGCCAATGTTGTATTATGTACTTGAAGATTCTGCCTCACATATGCCGGAATATTCTCATATTCATTCTTGGTATCTGACGTGCCAAAGTTGAAAGACAGGTTACGCAGCTTGTGCAACCTCTCCTCCGCCCTTGCCTTCTGCATTTCAGCTTCATCCAATGGCGCAATTTCCTGAACAAATGGGCTGCTCGCTACAGGCTCTTCCGCAACCACAACCGTTGAAACCGGTTCTTCATGATATACCATTTCGAAAGAAGGATTGCTGTCCTCGATTGAGGTCGTAACTTCCTCGACCTTTTCAATTGTTTCCTCAACCCGTAATGTTATTTCTTCAGTTTGAACGCTTATTTCTTCAATGGCTGGAGAAAGATTCTCTGCTTGGGGAGTCTCTTCCTTGGCTTCGGCAACAATGCTCTCCTGAATGGTGTCATTGGTATAAATGTTGGCGGGCTTCCTCAAAAAAGAGCCCATTGAGCTTGGTGCTGGTTCAGTTGCCTTTGCGGTGATTTCCTCTTCCTGTTTTACTGCAACAGGTTCGACTGGAGGCACAATGTCAAATGAAGTGAAGACCGGAAGCTCCATGGTGGTCAAATCAAGTTCAACAACAAAGGGCCCTTCATCAACTGCAGCCTCCACTTCTTCAACATGGAAATTTGGCGTTTCCAGGTCTGGTGTTGACAAAACCGGGGTTTCAACTGCTGAGTCTACTTCCGCCTGAAGCTCAAATTTTTCCACTGTTGGGACAAGATCCTGCAATTCAAAAACCTCAGGAGCCAAAACCTCTTCCATCACTGCGGCAACTATTGTTTGATTCTCCTCTGCCACTTCTGCTGCAATTACGGGCTGCTCTTCTATTGCTTCTTCAACCAACACTGTTTGCTCCTGTACCAATTCCTGTACCGGTGCAATGCTTACCACTTCAGGCTTGGGTTGTGGGTTGACATCCAAGGTAAACATGATTCTCTCATCCTTAGGCTCGAGCCTTGCCTCCTGCTGCGGTTCGCCCAATGGTGCCTTTTGATCAAAGCCTGTTGCAATGATGGTAATGCTGATTTCTTCACCCAGTGACTCGTCATAACCCAAACCAAGAATCACATCGGCATCAGGACCTGCCTGGGTAAGCAAATATTCTTGAATAGTCTCTACCTCGTCCATGGTAAACTCATTTTCACCAAGACGGGAATTGATGTTGATCAGTACCCACTTTGCACCCCTGATGTCACTGTCGTTCAACAAGGGTGAATTGAGGGCCTGCTGAATGGCCACTTGTGCCCTGTCTTCACCATGTGCGCGGGCGCTACCCAAAATGGCCACACCACCATTGCGCATGACTGTACAGACATCGGCAAAATCCACATTGATCTGACCAGTGGTATTGATGACATCCGTTATGCACTTTGCAGCGGTTGCCAAAACATTATCCGCCGTTGACAATGCTGCGCTCATGGTCAGGTTGCCAAACTGGTGACGCAATTTGTCATTGCTGATCACCAACAGGGTGTCAACCTGTGATTTCATTTGCTGAATGCCACTATCGGCATGCAATGCCCTTTTCTTTCCTTCATAAGAAAAAGGAGTTGTGATGATGCCCACTGTAAGAATGCCCATGTCCTTGCAAATCTTGGAAATGATGGGTGCCCCTCCAGTTCCTGTTCCACCACCCATGCCAGCTGTGACAAAGGCCATCTTGGTATTGACTTCAAGGATTCTTCGGATCTCATCAAGACTTTCTTCGGTAGCCTGTCTTCCAATTTCAGGATTGGCGCCTGCACCCAAACCTTGCGTAAGTGAAGGCCCAAGTTGAATTTTATTGGGAACCTTGCTCAAGGCGAGTGCCTGCGCATCCGTATTGCAAACAATAAAATCCACGCCGTCAATGCCGAGGCTGTGCATGTAATTTACTGCATTGCTGCCGCCTCCGCCTACACCGATTACTTTGATGATGGATGATTGTTCTTTTGGCAAATCGAATTGTATCATACTGATTGAATTTAATGTGTGTTAGTAAGTTTTTGGGTTTGTGTTTTTATTTATGCGAAGTGGTTTTTTACAGGTCTCGATCACCTTCTTCCTTAAAGAGATCTATCAATCCTCCTTTGATGCTGTCCATGAATCCTTTCAGGGTTTTTCTTTCTGATATTGGGATTGCCTTGACCACCACTTCAACTGCAGGTTCATCCTCAACCACAGCATCAGGCTTGAGCGTTGTTCTGCGCTGATCAGGATTCAACCTGTTTTGGTTGTTCTCATACACATTGTATCCCTTCAGGATCAATCCAATGCACGTTGAATACATGGGTTTTTCCAATTCTGCAATATGGTTCGATGCCAAATGCTCATTCGGAAAACCAATGCGTGCATTCAATCCAGTGGCATATTCTGTAAGCTGAATAAGGTGCTTGAGCTGTGAGCCTCCCCCAGTTAGGACAATACCACCGTTCAACATTTTGTTGTCGAGTCCAACTTGCTTGAGGTGAAAAGTTACAAATGCAAGGATCTCGCTCATCCTTGCCTGGATGATGGAAGCAAGATTTTTTACACTGATTTCGCGGGAAGGCAAACCCCTGAGTCCGGGAATCTTGATGAATGCATTGTTTTGTGCAGCCTCCGAAAGTGCACTCCCGTATTGGACTTTCATGAGCTCTGCCTGCGTTTTCAATACACCCAATCCCATTTTGATGTCATTGGTGATGTTCTCTCCACCAAATGGAATGACCGCAGTATGTTTGAGTATCCCTTCATAGAAAACAGCCAGATCAGTGGTTCCACCACCGATATCCAAAATGGCAATGCCTGCTTCAATGTCTTGCTCACTCATTACTGCTGCTGAAGAGGCAAGCGGCTGTAGCATCAGGTCTTTTACCTTCAGCCCAGCTTTTTCAACGCTCCGGTTGATGTTGCGGATGGCATTCCGGTCTCCCGTAATGATATGAAAATTCGCACCGACCTTTACCCCAGTGTAACCAATCGGATCTACGATATTTTGAATGTTATCAACGGTGTATTCCTGGGGTATGACGTCAATGATTTGATCACCAGCAGGAATATAGGTTTTGTATTGATCTGCAACGAGCTGATCAATTTCCAACTGCTTGATTTCATCGTCGGTTGAACGCCTCACAATGTCTCCCCGGGTTTGGAGGCTCTTGATGTGATGACCGGCAATACCAACATAGACTTCGTTGATTTCAAGTCCTGGATTGGAGGCATAGCAATTCTTCAAGGCAGTTTCAATGGCCTTGATGGTTTGGTCAATGTTCAGTACCATGCCATGCTGCACGCCATTGCTGTTGGCCAAACCGAATCCAAGAATCTCAAGTTTTCCGAATTCATTTTTTCTGCCTGCAATCGCTGCAATCTTGGTGGTGCCAATGTCAAGGCCTACGATGATGGGTTGTTCATTTGTCATAACTTTCTGTTTACTGGGATTAGTGTCTGTACGTTATTTTTATTGTTTTTCAAGCTATCTATTGCCACTGCCTGGTTGAGCGAATCAACCAATGCTGTAGTATCGGCCACCTTATAAAGGCTGTTGCCTTTAACACAGATGACCTGATCTTTAAACTGCAAATCGATGGTGGAATATTTTGTCCATCCATTTTCATTGCTGATGCGGTTATACACCAACTTCAATTTTTGCAGCATCGCCGACCAATCATTTCTTTTGCCCAACTGTATGGTTTGATCACCCACTTGGGTAATCAATTCAAAACTCTTGTCTGCATTGATGTTGATTTGCTCTACCTGCGCCATCCAAAAAGGATCGGCAAGGATGTGTTTTGAAAGTCCTGTAACACGTTCCATCAAAATGGAATCTTCTGCATTGGCACCAGAGGGATTGATGTAAAAATTACTGAACACCGGCAGTGTTACCACATCGCTGGGTTTGACTGGAAGAATGGTAAAATTTTCATCCATGTAAACAGAATTCCCCTCTGGAGTAAACAACCTGGCAACCGGAGTTCTTTGATTGACATGGATGAACAAAACATGGTGTTGGTCAAAAAACAGGTCAGCCGAAAGTATCCAGGGATTTTTTTCCAACTGACGTTCCAGTGCAAACAGGTCAATCGAAACTGTTTTTTTCCCTTGCGGAAGTCCACTCTTGGCATCAGGCCACAATGCAGAAATGATTTCCGTCTCATCCAACATCCTGAAGGGCTGTTGGTCCGTAAATACCACAACCACCTCCTTGCAGACCATTGCCCGCTCTTTTTTTACCGCACTCACCAAAAGCACAAGCACTCCTGAGCTGATGAGCGTCCAGAGAATAATCGTCAAGACCTTGTACACTATTTTCATCTTGATTTTCATCCTTTGAGCATGGCTTTTTTTAAAGGTTCAATCAATGTATCAATGTCCCCTGCACCTGCGGTCAACAACAGCTCAGGTCGTGATTCAAGCAGATAACCTTCCAACGCATCCATGCTTTTCAGTACAACATTTCCTTTCATCCGTTCCATGATCATATTGCTGCTTACGCCATCAATGGGAAGTTCTCTTGCAGGATATATAGGAAGCAGAATGATCTCATCTGCAAGATCCAGCGTCTCAGCAAATCCATCTACCAAATCACGGGTACGGGAATAAAGATGGGGTTGAAAAACAACCGTGCATTTTTTTCCGGGGAACATGGCCCTGGCTCCAAGAATCAATGCCCGCAGTTCTTCCGGATGGTGTGCGTAGTCATCGATAAAAACACAAGAATTGCTTTTCACGATATACTCAAACCTTCTTTTGACACCCCTGAAGGAGGCAACTGCGTTTCTTATTTTTGCATCATCAATACCCAAATGCTTTGCAATGGCGATGGCAACAAGGCTGTTCTCAACATTGTGCATACCTCCCATATTCAGCCGAAGTCCATCAATGCTCCAACCCGAACCTTGCACAGCATAAGTATAAGCGCCATTGTCTGTAGCCAGGGCCAATGAATGAACATCTGCGCCTGAATCCTGAAGTGCATAGGTAAAATGTCCATTCTTCTTGAATTCATGTTCTCGCTTCAATCCTTTGTGCGTCAACAGCAATCCGCCTTCCTTGAGATTTCCAGTAAACTGTATGAAGGCGTTTTCCATCTCTGTTGCTGTTCCATATATATCAAGGTGATCTTCATCCATGGAGGAAATGGAGATGATATTGGGATAGAGTTTCAAAAAGCTCCTGTCATATTCATCCGCTTCAATCACACAAACCGGATTGGGATCACTCCAGAAATTGGTATTGTAGTTGGTAGAAATGCCGCCAAGAAACGCATTGCATCCAAATCCGGCATCCCTTAAAATATGCGCAACCATTGTACTGGTTGTGGTTTTCCCATGGGTTCCTGCAATACATATATTGAAGGTTCCTTTGGAAATGATTTGCAGGATATCGCTGCGCTTCAACAGGTTCAACCCCATCTCCCTGCAGAATGTCATGATCTTGTTGCTGTGAGGGATGGCTGGCGTATAAACGATCACATCAGCATCTTTAGGACAATGTGCAGCATCATCAACATAATGCACTGAAATGCCTTCCTCTTCCAATGCTTGGGTAAGTGAAGTGGGTGTCTTGTCATAGCCAGAAACCTGCACACCGCGGCTTTGGAAGAAGCGTGCAATGGCACTCATTCCAATGCCCCCTATTCCAATGAAATAGGCTTTACGAATATCTGCTATGTTCAATTGCTCAACCATTTCTTTTTTCCAGTATTGTGATGATCTCATTTGCAATGACCATGTCCGCATCCTTTACATGTATTTTTGATGCCGCCACGGAAAATGCTGCACACTTTTCCTTGTCGGCAACCAAACCAATAACTGTACTTACAAGTTGGGGCTCAGCATCGTCATCGGCTACGATCATTGCTGCGCCGGCATTCACCAATTGCATGGCATTGACAGTCTGGTGGTCTTCGGCCGCATGTGGGTAAGGCACCAACACAGACGGCTTTCCAAATGCACATATTTCTGCCAATGCAATGGCACCAGCCCTGGAGACCACGAGATCTGCGGCGGCATATGCGTAATTCATTTTTGCTATGAATTCAGTTGCACAGATATCTTTTCTTTGTTTCGTTTCGGCAGGCACCTTTTCAAGATTTCCCTTTCCTGTTTGCCATATCAACTGAACTCCAGCTTCAATAAATGCATTGATCTGCCGCGAAATCGCATTGTTGATGCTCCTTGCACCAAGACTTCCTCCCATGACAAGCACCGTTGGGCGCCCCTCTTTCATTCCAAAATGTTCAAGTGCCTCACTGCGCAACACGGTGGACTCAGCAATTTCTCTTCTTACGGGGTTTCCTGTCAGAACGATTTTGCTGGCTGGAAAGAATTTTTCCATTCCTGTGGTGGCCACCATAACCAGGTCTGCCTTTTTCCCCAACAGGATATTGGATTTTCCTGCAAATGAATTGGCTTCATGAAGAAAACTTGCTATGCCCTTTTGTTGGGCATACTTGAGGACTGGAAAACTGGAGTAACCCCCAACACCAAAAACTGCATCAGGATGGAAAGCGTTGAATATTTTTTTCACCTGAAAAAAACTTCTCAACAACTTGAATGGCAAGTTCCAGTTTTTCAAAAGGGATGCCCTGTTGAAACCCGCAATGTCCAATCCTTCAATGCGGTACCCCGCCAATGGAACCTTTTCCATTTCCATTTTACCCTTTGCACCAACGAATAAAATATCAACAGCAGGGTTGATCCTGCGCAATGCATTTGCAACTGCTATCGCAGGGAATATATGCCCGCCAGTGCCTCCGCCTGCTATGATGATTTTATTCAATTTCATTGTACACCTCCCTCCTTTTGTACTGCAGGTTGAATTTCCCCTTCCAGTTTTTCAACATTTCTTGCTACACTTAAAATGATTCCAATCGATAGACAGGTAAACAGAAAAGAACTTCCCCCCATGCTGACAAGCGGCAAGGTTACCCCTGTCACAGGAAACAGATTGACATTTACCGCCATGTTGGCGAGGGCCTGTATGACCAGTGTAAACCCAAGGGCAAGCGAAAGAAATGCACCAAAGGCATAAGGACACTTTCGCATGATCCTGATGCACCTGTAAAGAAAAAGCAGGTAAATCAGCAACATGGCCGCACCGCCCATCAGTCCATATTCTTCAATGATGATGGCATAAATGAAGTCAGAATAAGGATGGGGCAAAAAGTTTCTCGCTTGACTGTTTCCAGGTCCCATGCCCACCCAACTGCCTTTTGCAATGGCAATCTTTGCCTGTTGCACCTGATAAGATGATTCTTTCTTATCAGAATACATGAAATCCTGGGTCCGATTAATCCAGGTTTCGATACGCCCCTTCGTGAGCATTTTGGGCAAAGGATCAGATTTTCCAGTTTCCTCGTTATGGTAGATTTTTGCACAAGCAATCAACATGACAACAGGGATGGCCGCCAAAAGAACAACCAATCCAATATGCCTGACGCTGGCCCTTCCAATGAACAGAAGAAAAATACTGGTTGCACCGGTCAGGAGTGCAGTAGAAAGATTGGCTGGCGCAATAAGTGCACAGATGAGCAAAACCGGCAGGATTACAGGAAGAAATCCCGCCTTGAACTCCTTGATGGTATCTTGTCTTTTGCTCAACTGTCTGCTCAAATACATGAACAATCCAAGTTTGGCAAGGTCTGATGTCTGAAAAGTAAGGTTGATGATGGGAAGCTTTATCCAACGGCTGGCATCGTTGAGGTTTGTACCAAAAAGCAAGGTGTACATCAGCAATGGTATTGAGACTATGAACAGGATTTGTGCAACTTTGGAGTAAATGGTATAATTCATCAAATGCGCAAAATATATGATGGCAACACCAGCTGCTATGAACATGATCTGTTTGAACAAATAGGACTCTGTGCTCTTTGACAGTTTGTATGCCAATGTACCTGTACTGCTGTAGACTGCAAGAAGGCTCATCATGGTGAGCAACACCACAATTGCCCAGATGACCTTGTCACCACGGGTTCTACTGGAAATGCTTCCCAGTGAGTATTGCTTTATATTGAGTCCTTCCTCTTGCATTTTATTTATATTAAAGTGCTTTGACTGCCTTTTTAAACTGTTCCCCCCTGTCCTCGTAATTTTTAAACAAATCAAAACTTGCACATGCAGGGCTCAGCAAGACCACATCACCCTTTTGGGATACTGCATATGCATGGCGCACAGCATCCTCTGCACTTGTGGTATCGATGATGGTAGCAACAACATTGTCAAATGCTGCGTGGATCTTAGCATTGTCGGTACCCAGACAAATGATTGCCTTGACTTTTTCGGCAACCATCTCCTTGATCAGGTCATAGTCATTCCCTTTGTCAACACCGCCCAAAATCAAGGTCACCGGTTTGTCCATGCTCTCTAGCGCAAACCAGGCACTGTTGACGTTGGTGGCCTTGGAATCGTTGATAAAATCGATGCCCTTCACCGTCGCAACCTTTTCCATCCGGTGCTCAAGACTTTCAAAAGATGCAACAGCATCCCTGATTTTGTCCTTGCGAATGCCAACCACAGAAGATGCAACAGCAGCAGCCATGGTATTGTACTGGTTGTGTTTCCCTTTGAGTGCAAAATCAAAAATGCTCATGGCAAATGCATCGCCATTTTTCACGTTCATCTGTCCTTCCCTGATGAAGGCGCCTTTTGGCAATTCTTTTTGCATACTAATAGGTAATGGTTTTGAATTGAATGGGTATTGGTCGAGGTAATGCACAGTTACAGCATCATCAGCATTGTAGATGAAAAAATCTTCCGCAGTTTGGTGTTTGACAATATTGAATTTTGCTGCAATGTATTTTTTGAAATCATGATCATACCTGTCAAGATGATCCTCCGTGATATTTGTCAGCACAGCAATATCAGGCCTGAATGAAATGATATCATCCAATTGAAAGCTGCTGATCTCCACCACATATACCGGCTTGGGATCAGTTGCAATTTGACGCGCGATAGAGTTACCAATATTTCCAACAATCGCACAATCAACTCCGGCAGATGCAAGGATCTGATAAATCAGTGAGGTTGTTGTGGTTTTTCCATTGCTACCGGTAATGCCGATGATCTTGCTTTCCCCCTTGTGCCTGTATGCCAACTCCATTTCACTGATCACTGGAATATTGTTGCCAACCACCTGAAGCACCATGGGATTGTTGCCAGGTATTCCCGGACTCTTCATCACTTCATCTGCGCTGAGAATCTTGTCAGGTGTATGACCGCCAAATTCAAAATCAATCAAATTGGCCTCAAGCTCACGCTGGTAATGGTCCTTTATGTTGCCGCCATCGGACAGAAACACCTCATAGCCCTGTTGCTTGCACAACAGCGCAGATCCTACTCCGCTTTCACCACCACCCAATATGACAATTCTCTTGTTCAATCTTCTGATTTAAATATTTTATTATCGCATTTTCAATGACATCACTGCAAATACCACGAAAAGCAAAGTGACAATCCAGAATCGGACAGCGATTTTGCTTTCATGGTATCCTTTTTTTTGATAGTGGTGGTGCAATGGACTCATCAGGAAAATACGTTTGCCTTCACCATATTTTTTTCTAGTATACTTGAAATAACCTACCTGAATCACTACACTCATGTTTTCTATCAGAAAAACGGCACAGAAAAATGGAATCAACAATTCTTTTCTAACGATGATGGCCAAGGCGGCAATGATGCCCCCGAGTGCAAGACTACCGGTGTCTCCCATGAATACTTGTGCTGGATACGCATTGTACCAAAGAAATCCAATACAAGCACCAATCATGGCAGCGATGAATACTGAAACTTCACCCAAATTAGGGATGTACATGATGTTGAGGTAATCGGCAAAAATCAAGTTGCCACTGGCGTAGGCAAACAATGCCAGACAGGCACCAATCAACGCAGCAACACCAGTAGCCAATCCATCCAGACCGTCCGTTATGTTTGCACCATTGGAGACAGCTGTTACTATGAAAATGATGACCAGCATGTAGACGATCCAACCATATTCACGCAAGGAAGCAGGGAGCAATTTTGCATAATTGAATTCATGGTCCTTGATGAAAGGAATGGTCGTTACGGGTTCATTGGCCTTGACAAAATACCGAGAAACACCCTGGTATTTCACCTCAATCGCATTCGCAGGTTTTACCTTGCCTTTGTATTCCCGCATCACTTTCACATGATCATTGAAAAGTAGGGTGGCACTGATGATGATACCCAAGCCAACCTGCCCCAATACCTTGAACCATCCTGCAAGACCATCCTTATCTCCTTTCTTGTATGGTGTCCCTTGCTTTTGTGCAATGCGTTTTGCACGGAGCTTCAAATAATCATCCACAAACCCAACAAGCCCTAACCAAATGGTGCTCAACAACAACAGTTTGATGTACACCTTGTCAAGGTTTGCAAACAAAAGTGTTGGTATCAATATTCCAAGCAAGATGATAAATCCTCCCATCGTAGGTGTTCCTTTCTTTTGCTCCTCTCCCTGAAGTCCAAGCTCCCTCACACTTTCACCCACCTGCATTTGCTGAAGAAACTGGATGATTTTCTTGCCATAAACCATTGTGATGAAAAGCGACAGCAAAACAGCCATCATCGCCCGAAATGTGATGAATTGAAAAAGTCCCATCCCCGGAAACCGAAGATGTTCACTTTGCAACCATTGGTAGAGTTGATAAATCATGCCGTTTTATTTGTCTAATTCATTGAAAGTCTTCACAAGAACATCCTTATCATCAAACGAAAACCGCTGCCCCTTGATTTCCTGGTACTTTTCATGACCCTTGCCAGCAACCAGTATGATGTCCTCTTCCCTTGCCATCATTACGGCGGTACGTATGGCCTCTTTCCTGTCTTCAATCACCAATACTTTTCGCAAGAGCAACGCGTCTACTCCCTCATGCATGTCGTTCAATATTGCCGATGGGTCTTCACTCCTGGGGTTGTCTGAGGTAAAGATGGCACGGGTACTGAACTCAGCCGCTGCCGCTCCCATCAGCTTTCGTTTTGACTTGTCGCGATCACCACCACATCCCACAACAGTGATGATCTGTTCACCTCCTTTTTGGAATTTTTTTATGGTAGCGAGTACATTCAACAGTGCATCGGGGGTATGGGCATAATCCACAATGCCAATGATTCCCTGCTTTGGTGAAACCATATAATCAAAGCGACCTTCTGCACCTGTAACGTTGCTCATGGCCTGGAGCACGTCCAGCCGGTCTTCACCCAAGCAGATTGCGGCTGCATATACGGCAAGTAAATTGTAAGCATTGAACTCACCGATCAGCCTAAAATGCACTTCCTGCTCATTGATCAGCATTTGTAAACCATTGATGCTGTTATCGATGATCCTGCCTTTGAAGTCTGCAATGGACCGAAGACTATAATAAAACTTGTCGGCAGCAGTATTTTGCAACATGATGGCTCCATTTCTGTCGTCCATGTTGGATATTGCAAATGCTGATGAAGAAAGACCATCAAAAAAATTACGTTTTACCTTAATGTATGCGTCAAAAGTCTTGTGATAATCAAGGTGATCATGTGTGATGTTGGTGAATATTCCACCTGAAAATTCAAGCCCTGCAATTCGCTGCTGATGAATGGCGTGGCTGCTCACTTCCATAAATACATATTTGCAACCGGCATCCACCATGCGCTTCAGCAAAATATTCAGTGAAATCACATCCGGGGTTGTATGGGTGGATGGCAAAACCAATTCACCAATCATGTTGTTCACAGTGGATATCAGGCCACAGTTTGCATCAAGTGAAGTAAACAATTTGTACAAAAGTGTTGCAACAGTTGTCTTGCCATTGGTTCCTGTTATGCCTACCAATTTCAGATGGTGGCTTGGTTCCCCATAGAATGCATGTGCCATGATACCTGCAGCTTTTGCAGCATCATCTGTTTGAACATATTGTATACCGGGATGCAAAAGAGATGGGAGATTTTCACATACAATGGCTACTGCACCATTTTCAATTGCGAGACCAATGTAATCATGTCCATCTTGGGATGTACCCTTCACGGCAATAAAACAACTGTTCTTTCCAACCAGCCTCGAGTCAATCTGCAGATCACTGATGAACACATCAGTTCTTCCTGCCAATGACCGGATCCTCACCTTGTATAATATGTCTTGCAACAATTGCATGCTCATCATTCGGTTGTTTGACCAAGATTCAAATAAACGGTTTGCCCTTTTTGAACAACTGTACCGGCAGGGATGGATTGTGCAAGGACCTTGCCCTTTCCTGTAGCAATCACCTGTAATTGCTGACGCTCCAGCAATTCCAAAGCATCCTTCAAGCCAAAGCCTTTCAGGTCAGGCATGTTCCCACGCTCTACACTCCAACTGCTTGATGCCAATTTTTTTTCACTTGTGGTCACTTTGCTCCATTCTCCTTTGTTTCCAACACTGACCAACTGCTTTCCGATTCCTTTGGCGATGGTTTTGAAATCATTGGAAGATCCAATCCACTCAGTCTTGCTGCTGTCTGCAAATTGTGGATGTCGATAGCTGGCATAGAGATCAGCATCGACCGTAAACAACTTGTTTGCGATTTCAGTGAACACCGGGCCGGCAACAAGTGCACCATAATATTTCTGTGCAAATGGTTTGTTTTTGATCACCACAATACAGGAGTATTTGGGATTGTCGGCGGGAAAATATCCTGCAAAAGACGATTGGTAGATATGGTCAGTATACCCTTTGTTTCCATTCGCGACCTGCGCCGTTCCTGTTTTTCCTGCCAATGAATAGAATTGGTTCCGCATGCTCTTTGCAGTTCCCGCCAATACAACCCCCTCAAGACAGGATTTTACTTGCAACAAAGTGGATTTGCTGCAAATGGAGTCGCGAAGCACCGATGGTTTGAATTCCTGTATCGCCTTTCCATCTTTCATGATGGCATTGACCAAATAGGGTTTGAGCATTTTCCCATTGTTGGCAACAGCGTTATACACCATCAGCGTCTGCAAAGGACTTATTGAAATATTGTACCCAAAACTCATCCAGGGAAGGGTTACATTGCTCCAGTTTTTTCCGCTGGGGTTGGGTATCATGGAAACAGATTCACCCAGCAATTCAATGCCAGAAGGCTTGTGAAGGTTCAACCTTTGAAGATGCGATATGAATTTTCTTGGATTTTTATTGTAGTGGTTTACTGCAAGTTTGGCCATTCCCACATTTGAACTCAACTCAAATGCCCGCTTGTAAGTAACCATGGTATGGGAGTGTCTTTCACTGTCCCAAACTGTTCTTCCGCCGAAATCCCACTTTCCACCTTCCAAATTGACCGGACTGTTCAAGTTGATGTATTGATCTTCAAGAGCAGCCAACATTGTAACCAGCTTAAATGTTGAACCGGGTTCAGAACGGGTGATGGCATAATTCATGTCTTCGGCATAGGAACCATCTTGCTGTCTTCCAAGATTTGCAATGGCCTTGATTTTACCAGTCTTGACTTCCATTACAATACAGGTACCATTCAAGCACTCATTGGACTGCATCATGTTCAAAAGCGCCTGCTCAGCAACATCTTGTATATTGATGTCGATTGTGGTGATGATATCCTTCCCATTTTCAGGCTCAATCTCAGATCCTTCAACCGGAACAAAAGCACCACCTGCAATTCTCCTTACCAAACGCTTGCCTGTAACCCCCTTCAGCAGGCTATCATAGGTCTTTTCCAGCCCAACATTCTTGCTGATCAGTCTTCCCGTAGAATCCACATACTCGCGGGATAAGCCAATCGTCCTGTTGGCCAGCAAACCAAATGGTGCCATTCTTTTTTCCTTCTCGATAAAGATAAAACCGTTCTTGTTTCTGTTTGTCTTGATAAAGCTGATGTTTCTCAGCTGTTGATACTGTTTGAAATCAATATTTTTCTTCAACAGGTGATAACGGTCTTCACGGTTGAAGACGCCCAACAGTTCATGCTTGTAAGAGCCCGGTGTTCCACCACCCAATATGTCAGAAAGCTGGATAGAAAGACTGTCCAATGCCTTTTTGAATTTAGCACCATTTTTTTCCTGTACACCTTCTGCTCCAAAATCGAGGTAAATGTCAAAAAACGGAATAGAGCTGCTCAGCATCCTGCCATCTTCACTGTAAATTGTTCCCCGCTCAGCGTCCATCTCGCGGTACTCAAGATGCAGGCTGTCGCTGAGCGACATCCAATAAGCACCTTCTGCACGCTGAATGAACAAGGCTTTACAGAATATACAAATGCCCAAGACAAGCATGAGCATGTACATCAGGTAACTGCGCCACAATATGTCTTTTTTTGTCTCCAATTCCTACTTCGCTTTTGTCTGCGTTTTATTTGATGAATCAATCAGTGCTACAGGAGGCTCAAGAATTTCCTTTATCCCAGAAACTGCAACCGATTTCACTACCTCAGATTGTTTTGTCATGAACATCCAATCCTTTCTTACCATCTTGAATTCATACTGCAAATCCTTCAATTCTTTTGTCGTCCGGTTGATGTCCTTGATAGCCCTTTCAGCATGATGCCCGTTGTAGATATACGCCACGGCCAGTGCAGAGAGAAAAAGAAAAAATGGAACATTTTTCACCAACCATACCTGGTTGATAAAAAACCATTTGCCATCATTCTTTTTGACTTTCATTCGACCCTGTTTTTTATTTTCTAATTCCAACCCTCAGCCTTGCACTTCTCGACCTTGGGTTGTTCCTGATTTCCTCTTCTGAAGGCTCAATCGGCTTTTTATTGAGTGGTTCGAAGGGAATGTCTTTTCTTGTACCATATACTGGATCAACCGCCCGCATGTCCTCATCTCCCGACTTGAAAAACTGCTTCACAATCCTATCCTCTATGCTATGAAAGGTAATCACCGCCATTCTGCCCCCCGGCCTGATCAGTGCTGCAGACTGAACCATCAGGTCCTTCAATGCTGCCAGTTCATCGTTTACTGCAATCCTCAGTGCCTGAAAAACCTGGGCAAAATATTTTTTGGGATTTCCCTTTACCACCGGAGCCATCACGGCCTTCAATTCGTTGATGGTTCGGATTTGGCTCTTTTTACAGTGCTCACAAAGAAGCAAAGCCAGGGTCTTTGCATTTGTCACCTCACCATATTCCTGAAAAACCAGCTGAAGGGCTTCTGGAGAAGATTGTTGGAGGAAATCTGCTGCAGTCAATGCGCCAGATTGATCCATCCGCATGTCCAATGGTGCATCAAAGCGAATGGAGAAACCTCTCGATGCCTTGTTGAATTGGTGACTGCTGACGCCGAGATCTGCCAAAATTCCATCAACTTCTGAAATGCCATGTAAACGAAGAAACCTGGCCAAGTGACGAAAATTGTGGGGGATGAAAACCAGGCGAGCATCTTCGACCAGGTTGGCTTTTGCATCCTCATCTTGATCAAAGGCAAACAACCGACCTGAGGCATTGAGCCTAGAGAGAATTTCCAACGAATGTCCACCACCCCCATACGTACAATCAACATATGTTCCGGAAGGATTGATGTTCAGGCCATCAACCGCCTCCTTCAGCATGACAGGGATGTGATAGGCTTGTACCGCATGTTCAGCCACCTCATCCATGTTATGCGTTTCATTCATGATTATACTCCTTTTTTCACGGTTGAACTTTCCTTGCCATCACTTCAGCAGCCAGGCCACTGAAGGACTCGGGAGAAAAATTGTCAAAGAACTGCTGATATTTGTTTTTATCCCATATCTCCAACTTGTTCATTGCCGAAACCAACACAATGTCTTTTTCAAGACCAGCATGCTCCATCAGGCTTTTCGGCAACAACATTCTTCCAGCACTGTCCAGCTCAATCTGTGTGGCCCCATTTAAAAAATAACGCCTGAACTCACGGACCTTGGGATCAAAATCATTGAGCGCACTGATGTTCTCGTAAATCGGCTTCCAACTCTGCATTGGATAAACGGTAAGGCATTTCTCAAAGCCCCTGTTGATAACAAACACAGGTTCTTCGGCTTCCGGCAGCTGTTTTTTTATGCCTGCCGGCAGAAGAAACCTACCTTTGCTATCGAGGGTAGCCTCATATTCGCCTATGAATCCGACCATTTACGCTGTTTTAGAAGAAAAATAACATTTAATGACACAAATTAACACAATTTCCCACTTTCAAACACTGATTTGAGATGCTATATTTATGCACAGCCAAAAGCCAATACAGCAAAGGCTTTCAGGTGTTTTTACCCCTTACGCTGTGGATAGCCCCAAGATAGATGTGGATTACCTGTGAATTACATGTGAATAAATGAAAAAAGCAACCCCAATCCCCCATATCGAAATGGCAGCTTTCCAGTATGACCTGCCAAGTGACCGAATTGCAATGGCACCTGAAGCAGAAAGGGATGCATCCCGGTTGTTGTTGAGAAAAAACAATGAACTGGTGCATGAATGGTATAAGAATCTTCCCAAACTTCTTCCAGCAAATGCACATTTGGTGTTCAACAACACCAGGGTCATTGCAGCAAGAATGAAGTTCAGGAAATCAACTGGCGGGGAGATTGAAATCTTTCTCCTTGAACCTGCAGATGGCAACTATGCTTGTCTTCACCACACTGAAAGCACCACTTGGAAATGTCTTGTCGGGGGTGCTAAAAAATGGAAGAACAGTGAAATACTGAACACTGTTCTGGATCAGGAAAATAATATGTTGTATGCCAAATGCGTTGGAAAACAAGACGATTCATTCCTGATCAATTTTTCCTGGAACAGTGAAAAGAATTTTGAATCCATCATTTCAACTGCCGGAATGATTCCACTTCCGCCCTACATCAAAAGAGAGGCAAATGCAGAAGACAAAGAAAGATACCAAACGGTATTTGCAGCACTGGAAGGATCAGTTGCAGCACCCACGGCAGGACTTCATTTTACAGAAAGCCTGATCAATGCGCTGTCGGAACAAAAGATTTCACATGGATTCGTGACCCTTCATGTAGGTGCAGGAACATTCAAACCCGTGACAGCTGCAGTCATCAGCGACCACAGCATGCATGAAGAATTTTTCCAGGCAGACATTGGCTTGATCAGCCAATTGGCAGATGCAGAAAAAAAGATAATTGTTGTGGGAACAACATCGCTGAGGACATTGGAAAGCCTTTACTGGATTGCCGTAAAAGCCATGGAAAATGAGCACCATGATCTTTCATCCCATCAACACATTGGACAATGGGAGCACCTTGACATGTACAAGGAAAAGCTGCCCTCCAGGCACATCGCTTTCAATGCCCTCAAAGAAAAAATGTTGGTAAAAAACATTTCAATGGTACAGGGCTATACCGGAATATGCATTGCTCCGGGCTATTCCTTCAAAGTGGCGACGGCCCTGATTACCAATTTTCACCAACCCCAATCCACATTGTTGCTGATCATTGCAGCCATCATGGGTGATGAATGGAGAAGCATGTATGCGGCAGCACTGGAGGAGGGATACAGGTTTTTGAGCTATGGGGATGGATCACTGCTTTTCATCGAAGAAACAGCGTGATCAACACAAGGGCAAAGTAACGGTGAACGTACTTCCCCTACCTGGTTCACTTTGAACAGCAATGGTGCCATCATGTGCTTCCACCATCTTTCGCGTGTAATTGAGGCCAAGCCCAAAACCCTTTACATTGTGGATGTTACCTGAATGTGCACGGTAAAATTTATCAAAAATACGAGACACTGTTTCCCTGCTCATTCCAATGCCATTGTCCTCGACAGTTAATACAATGGTATTCTTCTGGTTTTTGGTGGTAATGGTGATGATGGGGGCTACATCTTCTTTTGCATATTTCAAGGCATTATCAATGAGGTTGCTGATCATGTTCACAAAATGTACCGGATGGCCCATCACCTTGTCATTTTCAGCATGCAGTGCATATGCAACTGTAGCATTTTTTTCTGCCACTTGCAAGGCAAACTTGTCTTCCAATTTGTGCAGCACTTCATGAAGATGGAGCATTTGTTTGTCTTTCAATACCTGGTTGATGTCCAATTGTGCAGCCTGCAAAATCTGTTCTACCTGAACATTCATTCTGTTGTTTTCGGCTTTGATGATCTGACCGATAGAAAGCAACTGCTCGCGGTTGCCAATTATTTTTTCATTTTTCAGGGTATCAACAGCAATGGCAATGGTTGCAAGGGGTGTACGCAATTCGTGTGTCATGTTGTTGATGAAATCCGTCTTCATCTCACTCAGCTTTTTTTGCGTCAGAATGGTCCTGACCGTTACATAAAATGCAGCAATGATGATGAGCGTGAAAAGAAGCGCGGCAAGTATGACCCAACCCACGGAACGCAGCACAAAATCCTGCATTCCATAAGTAATGAGAATCAGGGTTTCATCAGGCAAAAAAACCATTTCCTGCTCTCCAGACAAGTTTACCAATGGCCAACTGTGGATAGAATAGTTGGTTGTATCTTTTGTACCGATATCATACAACTTCATGTAATCAGGTGTCTGCAGGTCTGGCCCACTGCCGTTGACATTGGACAATACTGCAAACTGAAAATGAGCCCCTTTCAATCCATTGGATTCAAATGATTTTTCAATTATTTTCCTGATTTCTTCAACCGTAAACCGTTCTGCCAGGGTTTGTGGATGAAGCATTTTCAGCAACTGTTCCTGGTTTTCCTTTGGCAAAGCTTCAATGGGCAATGCCGGTGCCATGCGCATTTTTTCTTCTACCAATGATTCTACTACCTCGTACTCCACTTCCTGGACCTTGAACCTTACCTGTTCCTTGCGGATGGCCACAACATTTTTCAACCAGGAATATTGTATGACAATGATTCCTACCAGTGAAATGGTGATGAGTACTGTGATAAGGGTAAATATGCGCTTCATGAATAAACAAAAATAAGTTGAGCCAACCATGAAGTTACATATTGGTAGTTTATTTAACTTAGGTTTATGAACAGCATTGAAAGGGGTATGCTACTCATTGCAGAACCATTTCTGAAAGACCCAAACTTTCAGCGGGCTGTTGTATTGCTTTGTGAACACGAGGCAACCGGAAGCTTTGGAATTGCCATCAACAGAACCATCGATGACATTGCTGCCAACTATCTTGAAGGAATCGGCAACCATGAAATCCCTTTGTTTGAAGGAGGGCCTGTGGGTTTGGATCATATGCACTTTCTGCACAGGCTGCCCTCCCAAATCCCCGGAGGTAAAAAAATTGCTGAAAACATTTATTGGGGTGGTGACCTTGAAGCGGCAAAATACCTCATCAACAGCGGACTTGTGGGCAACGATGCCATACGCTTTTTCATTGGTTATTCTGGCTGGGAGGCAGGGCAACTGAAACAGGAAATGAAAGAAAAAAGCTGGCTTTCAATACCAGCAATGGAAGAACTCGTATTCCATGAAAATCCAAGCCTTGTCTGGAAAGATGCTGTCAGACAACTGGGTAATGATTTCACCGCAATGATCAACTACCCATTGGACCCCTCATTCAATTGATGTTGTCCGTTCTGACCCGAAGAGAAAGCACCCAAATCATCAAACCTAGAAAAGCAACAATAGAAAGCGCAATCCTTAGTCCGGTTTCTTGTGCAATAAAACCAATGAGTGGAGGTCCAAAAAGAAATCCGGAAAATCCTATGCTGCTCACCGCAGCAATGGCTGCAGAAGGTGCCATGGATTTGCTTTTCGCAGACAACATGTACACAAGCGGTATCACGGAAGACACGCCAAAACCTACCAATGCAAATCCTACGATTACAACGATTGGAGTGGGATATGAAAGCGCCACGGTCATGCCTGCCAAAATCAGCATGCCATTGAGTTTCAATACAAATGAATGGCTGAATGATTGGAGAAGCCTGTCTCCGAAAAACCTTCCCAGTGCCATACAAAGGGCGAAGGCTGTATAGCCAAGCGTACTCACTTTGTTCAACTGATGAACAACTTGCCGATAATAAAGCGAGCTCCAATCGGCCATTGCCCCTTCTGCCATGGCAACACAAAAACACAATATTCCCAACAACAACAAACTTTTGTTGGGGAGGGTAAACACCTTCTGCATCACTGCATCCGTAGCATAATCCTTGACCAGGAAAAATGAAAAACAAATAGCGATGATGGTGGTAGAAATGGAGATAATGGCAAAATGCGTTTGAATGGAGTGGCCGGCAGACATTGTCCATCCACTTATTCCCGCCGCTAGAAAAACGCCAAGGCTCCACATGGCATGCAATCCTGATAAAATTGGCCTCCCAAGCGCATGCTGCATGGAAATGCCTTGGGTATTCATGGCGATATTGGTAAAATTTCCAATGACACCAAAAAAGAAAAGCAAGAGAGAAATGCTTGAAACCGTGTTGGCCATTGATATGGAATAAAGTACAACTGCATACAAGAACAAGGCAGCCACTGAAATTATTTTGCTTCCCAAACGATGTACCACCCACCCAGCGATGGGCATGGTCAGTAAAGACCCCAACGGCAACATGAAAAGCATGGCACCCAGTTCAGCCTCATTCAGTCCAAACAGGTCCTTGACATCTGGAATCCTGGATGCCCAACTGGAAAAGACCAAGCCTGAGAAGAAAAAATACAAGGAAATGGCAACTCTGGGCATGGTTTACAAATGCGCTGTTGTGATAAAAAAAGGGACCTGATGGTCCCCTTTTGGTATGCGTTTTTGCAGATGGGTTACAGTGCTGTTGCACCTTCCACCAATACCGACACTTTGTTGTCCAGGACTTCAATGAATCCCCCTGATATGCTGTATCCATTGCTTTTGCCCGCTTTATCGAGCAATATTTTTACAATGCCTGATCCCAGGGCGCTTACAATGGGTGCATGTTTTTCCAAGACTTCAAATGATCCGCTGACGCCGGGGAGCTGAACCCCATAGACATCTCCTGCGAACAATTTCTTTTCTGGCGTCAATATCTCTACCTGCATGTGCTTGTCTTATTGTTAGAAATGGTTATCCTTTCGCAGCAGCCATCATTTTCTTGCCCTTCTCTATGGCATCTTCAATGGTTCCAACCAGGTTGAAAGCAGCCTCAGGATACTCATCCACTTCACCATCCATGATCATGTTGAAACCACGAATTGTATCTTCAATGCCTACAAATACACCTTTCAAGCCAGTGAACTGTTCTGCTACGTGGAAGGGCTGGCTGAGGAAGCGCTGTACCCTTCTTGCACGGGACACCGTAAGCTTGTCTTCGTCACTCAGTTCATCCATACCCAGGATGGCAATGATGTCTTGCAGCTCCTTGTAGCGCTGAAGAATCAATTTGACCCTGTTTGCACAGGAATAATGGGCTTCACCAACAATGTTTGGCGTCAGGATCCTTGAGGTGGAATCCAACGGATCCACTGCTGGATAAATACCCAAATCCGCAATCTTACGGCTCAATACCGTGGTTGCATCAAGGTGGGCAAATGTGGTTGCAGGAGCCGGATCTGTAAGGTCATCCGCAGGAACATAAACCGCCTGAACAGAAGTTATTGAACCATTCCTTGTGGAGGTGATGCGTTCTTGCATCAATCCCATTTCAGTAGCAAGGGTTGGTTGATAACCCACCGCCGAAGGCATCCTTCCCAAAAGGGCTGATACTTCAGAACCTGCCTGTGTAAAACGGAAGATGTTGTCCACAAAGAAGAGGATGTCTTTTCCCTTTCCTTCACCATCACCATCACGGAAATATTCTGCAATGGTCAAACCGCTCAAGGCAACCCTGGCACGGGCCCCAGGAGGCTCGTTCATCTGGCCGAAGACAAAAGTTGCTTTTGAATCCTTCAGGCCTTCCATGTCTACCTTGTCCAGGTCCCATCCACCTTCTTCCATGCTGTGCTTGAAATCATCGCCATATTGCATGATTCCAGCCTCGATCATTTCTCTCAACAGGTCATTCCCTTCTCTGGTACGCTCTCCCACACCGGCAAATACCGAAAGACCACCATACCCTTTTGCGATATTGTTGATCAATTCCTGTATCAGTACTGTCTTGCCCACACCAGCACCTCCAAACAACCCGATCTTTCCCCCCTTGGCATAAGGCTCGATAAGATCGATTACCTTGATACCTGTGAAAAGTATTTCAGATGCAGTGCTCAAGTCTTCAAAACGGGGAGGCTTGGCATGAATGGCCCTGCCATTTTCCTTTGATACTGCAGGCAATCCATCAATTGGATCTCCTGTAACGTTGAAAAGTCGGCCATTGATGGCTGCGCCAACTGGCATTGAAATGGCCTTGCCGGTGTCCAGAACTTCTGTACCCCTTACAAGCCCTTCCGTTCCGTCCATGGCAACACACCTCACACTGTCTTCACCAAGATGCTGTTGCACCTCCATTACAAGCTTATCGCCGTTTTCCTTGTTAAGTTCAAGGGCATTGTAGATCTCAGGGAGTTGACCTTCAAATTGTACGTCAACGACCGCGCCGATCACCTGTTTGATTTTACCTCTGCTGGACATGATTATTGTTTATTTTGGATAAAAGTCGATTTCCGGCCGCAAAGGTAAGCAGGATGGGATGATTAGAAAAATTGCGTGCAAGAATTTTCTCATATTCCTTAAAATGGCTCAAAGCCAGCTATAAAGGAGTGCCGCCAATACAGCGCCAAGTACTGGTCCAACCACCGGAATGTGTGCATATTTCCAGTCACTCCCCCCCTTGTGGGGTATCGGCAACATTGCGTGCGCAATCCTGGGACCCAGGTCGCGGGCGGGGTTGATGGCGTACCCTGTTGGCCCCCCCATGCTCAAGCCTATCCCCAAAACCAACAAAGAAACCGGAAGAGCATCCAAAGCGCCCAGCCTGACTTCACCCTTTTGGATGAAAAATATGGACAGCATGAAGACGAAAGTGGCAAGGGTCTCTGTGATCAAATTGCTCAAAGGGTTCCTGATGGCAGGTCCGGTTGAAAAGGTGGCCAACAACAAGGATGGATCTTTTGTTGCATCATAATGATCCTTGTAGGTGAGCCATGCAAGAACCGCCCCAATGAATGCACCCATGAGTTGTGCCAAGAGATATGAAGGCACTTCAGCCCAACTGAATTTGCCCGCGACTGCCAGACCGATGGTCACTGCTGGATTCAGGTGCGCACCGCTGGTATCTGCAGAAATATATACCCCAACAAAAACAGCAATTGCCCAGGCAAAGGCGATAACAATCAAACCTGAATTGTTGCCCTTTGTCTTGTCCAGCAGTACGTTGGCCACCACACCAGATCCCAATGTGATGAGTACAGCTGTCCCGGTGAGTTCAGCAATAAATGGAGTCATGTGAATGTATTTGTGCGTAAAATAAGGAATTTTAGGTTCCTGTACTCACCCAAGGTACTGTTCTGCCATTTCACAAAATCGCATTACCTGATCGGTCTTCCATGCCTCATCTTTCTGCAGCAATTCCGCCATCATTTTTGCAACCAATTCTGCTGAGCCAATGGCGGCCCTTGCATCCAAAAACAACATGCGCGACCTCCTTGCAAGTACATCCTCAATGGTCATCGCCATTTCATTTTCAACAGCCCAAACAAGTTCTGCTTTGCAGTAATCGAATGCCGGATGAATGCGTTCTGCCAATCCAGGTGCGTCAGAAATCATTTTTTTGATCCATGCAGCATCAGTTCCATAGGCTGAAAACGGGCTACCATACTTCACCAGAGGTGCATAGCCATGCAAACGCAACTTTCTTGTGCCACATTTGACCACCGGCAATTTCGCAACAAATGCCGCATTGTTGACTGCATCCTTGGCCATCTTTCTGTATGTGGTCCATTTTCCACCCGTAATTGTTACCAGGTTGCTGGAAGATACCAAAATGGTATGGTCCCGGGAAGCCAGTGCAGTATTGCTTTTGTTGGACGTCTTCACCAACGGACGCAAGCCCGCAAAGACCGACACCAAATCAGACCGGTCAATCTTTTTCTCGTTAAACGCATTGAAATGCGCAATGATAAAATCAATTTCCTCGTCCCTTGCAACGGGTTCTTCAACAATCTGATCCATCGGGGTATCAGTGGTTCCAATGACCACTGCGTTGTTCCAGGGCAATGCAAACAAAACCCTTCCATCCTTTGTTTTGGGAATCATCAGTGCTGTGTCGCCAGGGAAAAAATGCTTCCCTACCACCAGGTGAACCCCCTGAGAAGGCATCACTGCAGCTGTTGATGTCGGGTCATCCAAGTCAAGAATACTGTCTACAAATACACCTGTTGCATTGACCACAACCTTGGCCTTCAAATGATACACTGCTTTATCCAGCTCATCTTGTGCAGTCACACCAATCAGTTTTCCATTTTCCTTGAGGAGTCCTGTAACATTAAAATGGTTCAACAAGGTGCCACCAAGATCGCTTGCCGTCCTTGCCAGGGCCATTGCCAGTCTTGCGTCATCAAATTGGCCATCTGCATAAACAACACCACCCTTGAGGCCTTGTTTATTGAGGGTTGGCAATCGTTTTATCACAGCTTTTTTACCCAGAACCCGGGGATGGCCAATGCTGTGCCGCCGCGCCAAGAGGTCGTACAGAAAAAGACCTATGCCATAAAACCATTTTTCGAACAATGAATAGGCGGGAATGATGAATTGTTGTACCCGCGTGAGGTGTGGGGCATTGGCCAATAAAAAACTCCTTTCCCGAAGTGCTTCAACCACCAATTTAATATTGCCCTGGGCAAGGTAGCGGACACCCCCATGAACAAGCTTGGTACTCCTGCTGGACGTACCCTTTGCGAAATCATTTTTTTCCAAGAGCAACACCTTGAATCCGCGCTGGGACGCATCAACAGCAGCACCCAGGCCTGTAGCGCCTCCTCCAATCACAAGGATATCCCATTCCCCCTCTGACTTCAATTTGCCAATGGCAGTGTCTCTTTTCAAATGTATGTCTTGTAACGTTAATGTCAATTGGGGTCATTCGACCATGCAAGCACTGCTTTTACAGCCCGCTGCCAGTTGCGGATATGGTTCATTTTTTCTGCATCGTCCATGGAAGGTGTAAAATGACCAGCAACTTTCCATTGTGATGAAATCTCCTCAATGCTTCCCCAAAAACCAACTGCAAGACCTGCCAGGTACGCTGCCCCCAGCGCAGTAGTCTCCACTACTGCCGGCCTCAGGACCTTGACGGACAGGATATCCGACTGAAATTGCATGAGCAAGTCATTGACGGTGGCGCCCCCATCTACACGGAGTTCCACAATGGGCAGTCCGGCATCAACTTCCATGGCCTTCAAAACATCATGTGTTTGGTAAGCAATGCTTTCCAATGTTGCCCTGGCGATATGTGCATCCGTGGTGCCACGGGTGATGCCAAAGACAGTACCACGTGCGTATGGATTCCAATGCGGTGCCCCTAACCCTGAAAATGCTGGAACAACAACGACACCTGCTGCGCTTTCCACTGAAGATGCAAGCGCTTGCACATCTGCTGAATGGCGAATGACCTTGAGCCCATCGCGCAACCACTGTACTGCAGCACCTGCGATGAAAACACTTCCTTCCAGTGCATAGCTGGTCTTGCCATTGATTTGCCATGCAACTGTAGTAAGCAAATTATTGTTGGATTTGACAACAGCTGATCCGGTATTCATGAGCATGAAACAACCTGTTCCATAGGTGTTTTTTACCATGCCACCCCTGGTGCACATTTGCCCAAACAAGGCAGATTGCTGGTCCCCAGCCATACCGGCAACTGGAATCTCTGGCATGCCAATGGCAGTCGCGTATCCATAAATTTCACTGTTGCTTTTAACAAGAGGAAGCACTGCCCTTGGTATGTTCAAGAGTTGAAGGAGTTCTTCATCCCAATCCAACTTCTGCAGGTCAAACATCATGGTCCTGGACGCATTGCTCACATCTGTGGCGTGTACTTTTCCTTCAGTGAGTTTCCACAACAACCAGGTATCAACAGTACCAAAAGCCAACTCACCCTTTTCTGCCCTCTCCCTTGCTCCTGGCACTGTATCAAGCATCCATTTCAGCTTTGTTCCTGAAAAATAAGCATCCAATACCAAGCCTGTCTTTTCCTTGATGAGGTCTGCCTTGCCTTCTTTTTTCAGTTGGTCGCAATATGCTGCGGTACGTCTGTCTTGCCATACGATTGCATTGTACAAGGGTTCGCCTGTTTTCCTGTCCCATACCAAGGTGGTCTCCCGCTGGTTGGTGATGCCAATTGCGGCAATGTCTGCGGGTTTGAGACCAAGTTTAAGCATGACTTCCTTCGCAACAGATGCCTGGCTGACCCAAATCTCCATGGGGTCATGTTCCACCCATCCTGGCTGGGGAAAATATTGGGTAAATTCCTTTTGCGCAACAGCAGCAATTGCGCCATTGACATCAAACAAGATTGCACGTGAGCTGGTGGTTCCTTGGTCCAGGGATAGGATGTATTGGGTCATGGGGATGAGGGATGAGGGGTGAGGGGTGAGGGATGAGGGAATAAGGGTGAGGGATGAGGGGTTACAGATTTTTGTCCTTCTAAATTACTTCAAAAAATCTAAACCGAATAAAGCCCAAAGCGATATGGCCCTAAACCATTTTCCTTAAATTGCACCCAATGGAAAACTTTGTTGTTTCAGCAAGAAAATACAGACCACAGCATTTTTCGACAGTAGTGGGTCAATCCCACATCACCACTACCCTTAAAAATGCCATTCTCCAGCAGCATCTTGCACATGCTTTCCTGTTCTGTGGGCCAAGGGGTGTAGGGAAAACCACCTGTGCCAGGATCCTGGCCAAGACCATCAATTGCGAAAACCTTGGCAAAGATGGTGAAGCCTGCGACAAATGCAATTCTTGCCAGTCTTTCAACAACGGGGCCTCATTCAATATCCACGAATTGGATGCAGCGAGCAACAATTCAGTAGACGATATCAGGGACCTGATCGAGCAGGTTCGCTTTGCACCCCAGGCTGGTAAATACAAGATATACATCATCGATGAGGTGCATATGCTCAGTGCGAATGCATTCAATGCGTTCCTGAAGACACTGGAAGAACCACCCGCACATGCCATTTTCATCCTTGCCACCACTGAAAAGCACAAGATCCTCCCCACCATCCTCTCCAGGTGTCAGATATTTGATTTTAAGCGCATTACCCCATCCGACATTTCAGCGCACTTGGATGAGATTGCAGCCAAGGAAAGCATCAATGCGGAACCCGCAGCCCTCCAGGTCATCGCCCAAAAAAGTGATGGCTGTATGCGAGATGCACTGAGCATATTGGACAAGATCGTAAGTTTCACAAATGCCAACCTTACGTACAGCAATACCCTTGAACACCTCAATTTACTGGACGAAGACTATTACTTCAAATTGCTGGAGCTGTTGGACAATGAGGACCTCCCGGGCGTCTTGACAACCTACGATGAAATCGACAAAAAAGGCTTTGAGGGAGACATGGTACTGAACAACCTGTCTGAGTTTTTCAGGAACCTCCTGGTCAGTCGAGACCCCAGGTCCATCAACCTGCTCCAGGTGGTGGAAGGATTCAGAAACCGTTACATTGCTGCAGCATCAACCATATCACCGGCCTACATGATTGGTGCGCTCAATATCCTGAATGATGCTGAAATTGGATTCAAACAGGCAAGGAATAAAAAATTGCATGTTGAATTCCATCTCATCAGACTGACACACCTTAAGCAGGCAGTTACCCTTGTTGAAGAAGACGGCGCTGTAAAAAAAAAACACATTGACGACATCAAACCAGTAGCATTTAAACAAATCAGCTTTGTGGCCCAAAAACCAAGGCCGGGGGCAAAGCTGATCGTTGAAACAGCGAAGGTAAAATTGCCTGATCAGCTGGAGCAACTTGCAACTCCCCCAAAACAACCTCTTCAACAAAAGCTGCCCCATGGCTCAACCGCTGTCGATACGCCCACTGCGCTCAGTTCGGGAGGAATCGGGTCGTTGAAAAAAATCAGGGAACAGATTCAAAACAGAAAGCAAGACCTTGCCCCGGTGCATGTATTGAATGAAACACTGCTTGCAGAAGCCTGGAATACATATTTGCAAAAATTACAGGAAAACAACCAGGTAACAAGCCTGAGCAACCTCAAGATGGCAAAGGTCAATATCATCGATGAATGTGTTTTTGAAATCCATGCAGACAGCAGGATTCAACAACAATTCATAGAAAGTGAGAAAGTTGGATTGCTCATCCACATGCAGGATTTTTTCAACAATCCAAAAGTCCAGTTTCAGGTTCAGCTGAACCCTGCCGCTGACATCGAAGAAGTGGGAATAGAACAACCACTCTCTCTTCGGGATCAATATTTCAAGATGATTGAACGCTATCCCATCGTCAAAGAAATGCGGGATCAGCTCAATCTTGACCTTGATTACTAAAGCAATGGGCAAATCTTTGCAATCAGGCGTGCTGATTTCCCCATTTTGCCGTAATTTCGGCCTTCAAATTCTTTTATAACCTTAACATATTCAGGACATGGCCGAAGTGATCAGGATGCCTCTCCTCAGCGATACAATGACCGAAGGCAAGATCGTCAAATGGAACAAGAATGTAGGCGATACTGTTAAAAGTGATGATGTATTGGCAGATGTGGAAACGGACAAGGCTACCATGGAAGTGGTAGGCTATGCTGATGGGACATTGTTGTACGTGGGCATCAAAGAAGGCGAAGCAGCCAAAATAAATGAAATCATTGCCATTGTCGGCAAGCCGGGCGAAGACATCCAGGGATATTTGGCTGCGGAGACCGTCCAATCAGCTCCTGCTCCAGCCCCAGCGGGTGCAACAGCGGCTCCAGCACCTGTTCAACAGGCACCATCCATAACTCCGGAGCAATTGGGTGTAACCGTCATTCGCATGCCGCTGTTGAGCGATACAATGACTGCCGGTAAAATCGTTCAATGGAACAAAAAAGTTGGTGATGCAGTCAAAAGTGACGACAACCTGGCTGATGTGGAAACCGATAAGGCCACCATGGAAGTGGTGGGATATGCCGATGGAACCCTGCTCCATATTGGTGTTCCGGAAGGTGAGTCCGCCAAGATCAACGATATCATTGCAATAGTGGGAAAAGCTGGCACTGATATTTCAGGGCTCCTTGCTGCACTGAACAACAATACGCAAACAGCTGCTCCTGTTGCAGCCCCTGCACAGCGCACATCTCAAACAACAGTTGCTGCCAGCACAAGTTCACAAAATGACACTGTTGAAAGCAGTGACGGAAGGCTGAAAGCATCTCCCTTGGCCAAAATACTTGCAAAGGACAAAGGAATAGACCTTTCAAAGGTTACTGGTTCTGGTGATGGCGGAAGAATCATAAAAAAAGACGTGGATGATTTCAAGGCTGCTCCAGAAGCCACTGCTGCTGCATCCGCAGCTTCGCCTGTCAAAACAATTGTTGCAGGACAAGAGGGATATACAGACACACAGCTTACCTCCATGCGCAAGACCATCGCAAGAAGGTTGGGTGAAAGCATGTTCACTGCACCACATTTCTACCTGACCATGGAGATCTGCATGGACAATGCCATCAAGGCACGTGCACAGATGAATGAGGTCAGCCCTACAAAAATATCTTTCCAGGACATGCTCATCAAGGCCTCTGCCCTTGCCCTGAAAAAACACCCTGCTGTGAACAGCAGTTGGATGGGAGAATTCATCAGAACCTATGATCATGTTCATATTGGCTCTGCCATTGCGCTTCCAGAAGGATTGATTGTTCCTGTGTTGAGGTTTGCAGACCAGAAAAGCCTATCACAAATAGCCCTCGAATCCAAGGAGCTTTATGACAAGGCCAGGAACAAGAAAATCCAACCACAAGATTTCACTGGCAATACTTTCACCATTTCCAACCTTGGAATGATGGACATTGATGAATTCACTGCGATCATCAATCCGCCAGACAGCTGTATCCTTGCTGTTGGAAAGATCAAGGAAGTCGTGGTCAAGAAAGGCGAAGGTTTCACCACTACACAGATGATGAAACTCACTTTGAGTTGTGACCACAGGAGTGTCGACGGTGCGGTTGGAGCAGGTTTTCTGCAAACCCTTAAAAAATACATGGAGAATCCGGTAACCATGCTGGTTTGACCAATACCTTCATCCTAAAGCCGGTTTCCAACCGGCTTTTTTTATTTGTAAAACCCATGTCAATAAAAAAAACACTTGTTCTTGGCGCATCCTCCAACCCAGCCCAATACAGTCATTTGGCGGTGAAAAAATTATTGGCAGCAGGACATTCCGTTGAAGCCATCGGAAGAGATGTTTTCCAGATCGATGGAGTTCAGGTTGCCAATACCAAACAGCAGCACGAAGGCATTGACACCATCACCATATACCTCAACAAGGACAGGCAAAAAGAATATGAGGCCTATCTGCTCTCGCTTCATCCCAAGCGGATCATCTTCAATCCTGGTGCTGAGAACCCCGCTTTTTTTGCAATGGCATCATCCGCAGGAATAGAAACCATCGAAGGCTGCACACTGGTCATGCTATCGGTTGGATCATTTTAGGACATGCTGCCTACAGCCTTATCTGCTTATCTTTGCACCATGACAGCATCAAACATCAGGGTACGCTTTGCACCCAGCCCCACAGGAGGTCTCCATCTCGGGGGGGTCAGAACTGCTTTATTCAATTATTTGTTTGCCAAAAAAAACAAAGGAACATTCGTTCTCAGGATTGAGGATACCGACCAAGGACGTTTTGTTCCGGGTGCAGAACAATATATTGTTGATTGCCTTGCATGGTGTGGCATTTCTCCTGACGAGGGTCCACACAAGGAAGGCAATTATGGACCCTATCGGCAAAGTGAAAGAAAAAGCAGCTACAGAGAATATGCTGAAATGCTGATTGAAAAGGGGTTTGCCTACTATGCATTTGATACTCCCGAAGAGCTGGAAAAAATGCGAGAAACATTCCGCTCCGAAACCAATCCATCCCCACAATATGACGGCAAGATTCGCATGAAGATGAACAACTCCCTCACCCTTTCAAAAGAAAGGGTAGACGAATTGTTGGAACTGGGAACACCCCATGTTGTGCGCATCAAAATGCCTGGCGCTACTGAAATCATTTTGCGCGACATGATCAGGGGAGAAATAGCATTCAATACGGACTTGGTGGATGACAAGGTGCTGCTCAAGGCCGACGGGATGCCCACTTATCACCTTGCGGTGGTGGTGGACGATCATGCAATGGACATCACCCATGCCTTCAGGGGGGAGGAATGGCTTCCCTCAGCACCTGTACACCTGTTGCTATGGGATTATTTGGGATGGAAAAACAGCATGCCTGAATGGGCTCACTTTCCACTGATACTCAAACCGGACGGCCAGGGAAAATTGAGCAAAAGAGATGGCGACAGACTGGGCTTTCCTGTCTTTGCCATGGACTGGAAAGATCCGAAATCTGATGAGTTGACCAGGGGCTTCAAGGAAATGGGGTTCTTGCCAGAAGCATTCATCAACATGCTGGCCATGTTGGGTTGGAATGATGGAACAGGTGAAGAGATCTTTGGCCTGGATCAACTCGTTGAGCGTTTTTCCATCGAACGCATCCACAAGGGTGGAGCAAAGTTTGATTTTGAAAAGGCCAAATGGTTCAACCAGGAATGGATTAAAAGAAGCGAAACAACACGTCTCTTGCCGCTGGTCAAAGAAATTTTGAACAAAAATGGCATCCATGCCAACGATGAGGTGCTCGAAAGACTTATCCCAATGGTGAAAGAAAGATGCCAATTGATCAATGATTTTATTCCACAACTCTCCTATTTTTTTAAAGATCCTGTAGAAATTGATATTGAGGCCGTCCAGTCGAAATGGGATCAAAAAAAACATTCATTTTTCATGGATTGGATTGCTACCCTCGATGCAATGGAAAGTTGGGAAATGGCGAACATAGAAAGCGCATTCAAAGAAGCTTCAGCCCTTGCCGGAATCAAACCCGGAGAGCTGCAACTTCCGTTGCGCATCATGCTGGTTGGAGCAAAGTTCGGTCCAACTGTATTTGACATTGCGCATCAAATTGGAAAGCAGGCAACCACCCGGAGAATAGAAAACAGCCTTAAGCTATTGGCACAATAACCGAACATGGAAAATCAACACAAAACCAGGCCCCTCCGCGTGCTCATTGCAAAAGTGGGATTGGACGGGCATGACAGGGGTGCAAAAGTAATTGCAACATCACTCAGGGACGCAGGAATGGAGGTGATTTATACTGGGCTAAGACAAACCCCAGAGATGGTGGTAGAGGCCGCCCTGCAGGAAGACGTTGATGCCATTGGCGTGAGTATTTTATCGGGCGCGCACATGACTGTTTTCCCGAGAATCATCGCACTGATGAAGGCAAAAAACATGCACGACGTATTGCTGACGGGTGGTGGAATTATACCCGAAGCGGATATGTTGGAGCTTGAATCCGTGGGTGTTGGAAAGCTTTTCCCGCCAGGAACACCTTCCACCCTCATCGCCGATTACATCAAAGACTGGACCAGCAAAAACAGGTCCTTTTAATGGAGCAACATTCATTAATTTTATCCCACTAAATCAACTACATGGAATTCAGGATTGAAAAAGATACAATGGGCGAGGTAAACGTGCCTGTCAATGCCTATTTTGGAGCCCAAACCCAACGCAGCATCGACAACTTCAAGATAGCCCAGGACATCAACAGAATGCCCAAGGAAATCATTCATGCGTTTGCATACCTGAAAAAGGCAGCCGCACGCACCAACTTTGAGGCAGGTGTACTTTCTGAAGAAAAGTCAATGCTTATTGGTGAGGTATGTGATGAAATCCTGGAAGGAAAACTGAATGACTGTTTTCCGCTTGTCGTATGGCAAACAGGAAGTGGAACCCAAAGCAACATGAATGTCAATGAAGTCGTTGCCTACCGGGGCCATGTAAAAAAAGGAGGATCGTTGAGTGACAAGGAAAAATTCCTTCACCCCAACGACGATGTCAACAAATCACAATCGTCCAACGATACCTTCCCCACTGCCATGCACATCGCTGCATATAAAATGCTGGTGGAAGTCACGCTTCCAGGAATTGAATTGCTAAGGGATACCCTTGCTGAAAAAAGCAAGGCCTTTATGCATGTGGTGAAAATTGGAAGAACCCATTTCATGGATGCAACACCTTTGACGGTAGGACAGGAATTCAGTGGCTATGTTTCACAGCTCAACCATGGCATCAAGGCCATCAAGAACACCCTGGAGCATCTTTCCGAACTGGCACTTGGAGGAACTGCTGTAGGTACAGGTATCAACACGCCTGAAAATTATGCTGTGCAGGTTGCCAAACACATTGCAGCACTGACAGGACTTCCCTTTGTTACCGCAGAAAATAAATTTGAGGCACTTGCAGCACACGATGCCATTGTTGAAGCACATGGTGCGCTCAAAACGGTAGCAGTAAGCCTGATGAAAATAGCCAATGATGTGCGCATGCTTTCATCCGGGCCCAGGAGTGGCATAGGAGAACTTTTTATTCCAGACAATGAACCCGGGTCATCAATCATGCCGGGAAAAGTAAATCCAACTCAGTGTGAAGCACTGACCATGATTGCGGCACAAGTACTGGGCAACGATGTGGCCATCAACATCGGCGGAGCCAACGGACACTTCGAATTGAACGTTTTCAAGCCCATGATGATTTACAATCTTCTCCACAGTGCAAGACTGATTGGAGACGGATGTACAAGCTTCAACAACAAGTGTGCCATTGGCATAGAGCCTTTGTACGACAATATAGACAAGCACCTCAACAATTCATTGATGTTGGTCACATCACTCAATACCAGGATTGGATACTACAAATCAGCTGAAATTGCACAAAAGGCACACAAGGAAGGCACAACGTTGAAAGAAATGGCAGTAAAGTTGGGCTACCTGACCGAAGCTGAATTTGATGCATGGGTTGTTCCATCCGACATGGTAGGAAAAATCAGCTGAAGCTGATCAACCCAGGTCAATTTCAGTATTGTCCCCAATGTTAAGGGTTCTCGTCTCCCCCTTGATTTCAGTATCAGAACCGATAAGGGAATCGTGAAGCACTACATCATACAACTTGGAAAAGGCTCCAACAATAGAGTCCTTGACGATGGCATACTGAATCAGTGTCTTCTCTCCAATGGAAACATTTGGACCGATGATGGAATTCTTGATCTGACAACCCGGAGCGATGCTCACTGGCGGAATGATGATGGTGTTTTCAAATGAATGATCTTGGGGTAGGTCCCCGCCCCACTTTTTCAACAAGGTGGCATTCCCTTCCAGCAGCGTTTCCTTTTTGCCACAATCAAACCAATTGGAAACCTTGAAAGTGGTGAATTGGGTTCCACCAGCAATCATGCAATCCAAAGCAGGTGTCAAACCAAATTCTTCACCCTCCGTATTGGTCTTGCTCATCATCGTACCAAGGCAATCAAACAGCATTGCAGTATCCTTGATCTTGTAAATTCCCACCAAGGCATTGTTGGTTCTCGGTATCTGTGGCTTCTCGATCACCCGCATGACATTGCCTGATTCATCTGTTTCTGCCACACCGAAGTCGCGGGGGTCATCCACTTTCTTTACACCAAGGACCGATCCTTCACTGGCCAAGAATTCTGTTGCATTGTACTCACAAATCGTATCTCCCAATACGATGACTACTTCATCAGTGCCAACAACCTCTTTGCACAGGTAGACTGCATGTCCTAGCCCCTTTCGTTCATTCTGCTGGATGATTGTGATGTTAAGGTGGGGATAATGTGTCTTGGCATAATCCTGAATCTTGTCACCCAGATAACCCACCACAAGTATGAGGTCCCTGATGCCGCCATCAGCAAGCTGATCAATGATGATGCTCAGAATGGTCTTGCCTGCAAGAGGAATCAAGGCCTTTGGCTGTGTATAGGTATGGGGCCTCAGCTTTGTTCCGGCACCCGCAACTGGTATGATCGCTTTCATCTGATCTTGTTTTGGTTTTAACGCTGGCTTGCAATGAGCAGGTTCAGGTCGGTATATTTCAGGTTGAAGCGTTGACTGAGGTGAAAATTGGTGAGTGAACCCTTGAAAAGGTAAACACCATTGCGTATGTTCAACTGGTGCCATACCAGTTTTTCAAGTCCTCCTTCATCTCCGATGGTCAGCAACAAAGGCATCAACACATTGCTGACGGCCTGTGATGCTGTTCTTGCGAACCCGGAGGGTATGTTGGGAACTCCATAGTGGATGACCCCAAACTTTGAAACAACAGGTTCTTCATGAGAAGTCACTTCAGAAGTTTCGAAACACCCTCCCCTGTCGATGCTGACATCCACGATAACACTGCCCGGCCGCATCATGGACACCATTTCCTCGGTGACCACCACTGGTGTCCTTCCACCCGAGGAAGTGAGTGCACCAACGGCAACATCACAGGTTTTCAACTGTTTGGCAAGGATTTTGGGCTCCAGTACTGAAGTCCATAAGCGTACTCCAATGTTGTTTTGCAGCCTTTTCAATTTGTAAATGTTGTTGTCAAAAACCTTTACGCTTGCCCCCATGGCTAGGGCAGTTCTTGCAGCATATTCCCCTACTATACCGGCACCAATGATGATGACCTTTGTAGGGGGAATTCCGGAAATGCCACCCAATAACATTCCTTTTCCATTGTTGGCGCTGCTGAGGTATTGGCCAGCAATGAGCATTACAGCGCTGCCTGCAATCTCACTCATGCTTCTCACAATCGGATTGTGACCAGCCTCATCTTTCAGGTTTTCAAAAGAAAGGGCTGTCACTTTTTTCTCCATCATCTTCTCCAGGATATGCGATTTCATTACGGGAAGGTGAATGGGAGAAATGATGGTTTGCCCAACTGCCAGCAACGGCAACTCCTCATCAGAAACAGGTGCGGATTTCACGATCAGCTCATTCCTGAAGATTTCTTTCTTATCGTAGACAATGCTGGCCCCAGCCTCGGCATAATCCTTATCAGAAAAATGGGCTCCTTCACCCGCATTGTGTTCAACTGCAACGGTATGACCATTGTTGACCAGAACACCTGCAGCGTCTGGAGTCAGGGCAATCCTGTTTTCCTGGAAGGCATTTTCCTTGGGGATGGCGATGGACAAGGAGGAAGCCAATGGTTTTACATCAAGCGTTTCCTCAAGCGGCTCAAAACTGATTCCTGAACTGATAAAAGGTTTCCTTGGCATCGTGGATGAATAATGTCCAAGTTAATCAATTTTTGCCGGACACCACCCTGATGTGACGATGATCAATGTCTGGGGAATCCAACATCACATGAAGTGCATTGTCTGGAATGATTCCGGCTGCCCTTGCAGGCCATTCCACCAGACAGAGATCACCGCTGAAGAAATGATCTTCTATCCCTGCAGCAATGGCCTCATCCTCCCCCTTCAAACGGTAAAGGTCGATATGGTAGATTTTTTTTCTGTTGCCAAGTTGGGATGCTTCATACTCATTTACAAGTGCAAAGGTTGGACTGCTTACCATCTCTGTTACGCCAAGCACCTGACAAAGGGCTTTTATCAATGTTGTCTTTCCAGCTCCAAGGTCTCCCTCAAAAGTCACGACCTCGAAATGGCTTACCTGCTCGGCCAGCAGTGCAGCAATTTCGGGCAATGCTGCCAAATCATAGGTTTTATCCATCAATTCCATATACTGCAAAGATAATTTAATCAGTAAATTCGTAGTATGGAAACAATTGAATGGAAAGTGGATGGGATGACCTGTGCAAACTGTGCCCTTGCCATCAACAAATACCTTGATAAAAAGGGTATGCAAAACATCAAGGTGAATCCCATCGATGGTGATGTTTCATTCGAAGTTGTTGAAGGGTCTAGCATAGATGTGCTCAAACAGGGAATCAATGACCTGGGTTACCATGTAGTGGAATCAAACACTTCAGTGGAATCTCCAAAAGTAAAATTCCTGTCTACCCAAACACACAGGTTGCTTTTTTGTCTTCCTTTTACCTTGGTGCTGATGCTGCACATGTTTGAAAGGTGGATTCACCTGCATTGGCTCATGAATCCGTGGCTGCAACTGGCCTTGTGCATCCCTGTTTATGTGGTGGGCATGTCATTTTTTGGAAGAAGTGCCATCAGCAGCATCCGCAACCGCTTGCCCAACATGAATGTGCTGGTTGCCCTGGGAGCATCGGCAGCCTTTTTCTATAGCCTCATCGGAACATTGATGGGGCAGGGCGAACAATACCTTTTCTATGAGACTGCTGCCACCATCATCACATTGGTCTTTTTTGGCAACTACCTTGAAGATGCTTCAATGCAGTCTACCCAAAGGGCGCTCAAGGCCCTGGTGAAATCACAAAAGGTCATGGCCAACATGATCGCATTTGATGAGCACCACCAGGAAGTGATATTTCCAATTGAAAACACACAGCTCAAGGTGGGTGATCTCGTTTTGGTAAGGAGCGGTGAACAGGTGCCCATTGACAGCAAGATTTTATGGGGTGATGCGCACGTCAATGAAGCCCTGTTGACAGGTGAAAGCATACCTGTCCACAAAAAGGCAAAGGATACCATCATTGGGGGCAGCATCATTGAATCGGGTTCCGTCAAGGCACAAGTTACCGCAACAGGCAAGGATACGGTACTTGCAGGCATACTGCATCTTGTCAAACAGGCCCAGGGTGAAAAGCCACCCATCCAGCACTTGGCCGACAAAATCAGTGCAATTTTCGTTCCCCTGGTAATAGGCATTGGCCTGATTACTTTTTTGGCAAACTATGTTTACCTGACCAACCTGCCGAATGCGGAAGATGTATTCACCCATGCACTCATGCGCAGCATTGCAGTACTGGTCATTGCATGTCCCTGTGCCATGGGGCTGGCAACGCCTGCAGCAATTGCAGTGGGGATGGGAAGGGCTGCCAGGTCTGGGGTATTGTTCAGAAATGCGACAAGCCTTGAAAACTTCAGGAACATCACACAGGTGGTATTCGATAAAACGGGAACCCTCACCACAGGATCATTTGTTCTGTCAGAATACAAGGCCATTGGTATCGACGAACAAGAATGGAAAAGCATTGTATTTTCTCTTGAAAAATATTCAAACCATCCTATTGCACAATGCGTGTCTGCCGCTTTCAAGACCAAGACAGAAATCAGATGGAACAGCATTGAAGAGGTAAAAGGGATTGGAATGAAAGGAACTGACAGGGAGGGAAATGTTTTCTGGGCAGGATCGTACAAAATTGCCCAAGCCCTCACGCAGGAAGCCAATCACAATGTATACCTCTTGAAGAACGATTCCCTGATTGGGTGGATGGATGTACAGGACGAGTTAAGGCCTGAGGCAAAAGAAATTATCACTTACCTGAAAAACAGAAATCTGAAAACCATTTTGCTGAGTGGAGACAGAAAGGAAAAATGTGACCTGATTGCGCATCAACTGGGAATTGACCTTGTTATTGCTGACCAAAGCCCAGAGGAAAAACTCTCCACCATAGACAACCTCAACAAAAGTACGCCCACTGCAATGGTGGGGGATGGCATCAACGATGCCCCAGCATTGGCAAAGGCAACCATTGGAATATCCCTGAGTGATGCATCCCAGCTGGCCATTCAAAGTGCACAGGTTGTATTGATGAACGCAGGGCTCAAGCAATTGCCGATTGCCTTGGGCCTGGGAAGGCATACCTATATTACCATCAAACAGAATCTTTTTTGGGCATTCTTCTACAATATCATTGCCATCCCGGTGGCAGCTTTTGGTTTGCTTACACCAACAGTAGGTGCCTTGGTGATGGGCCTGAGTGATGTTGTGCTGGCCATCAATTCTGTCAGGCTTTTCTTTAAAAAAGTGATCTGACGCAAATGAATCACAACAAGTCTACACCCAAAGAGATTTTATTTGACTATTGGGGGCACCGTCAATTTCGGCCATTACAGGAAGAAATCGTTGATGCAGTGCTTGAAAGCAAGGACACCCTTGCCATACTGCCCACCGGCGGTGGCAAATCGGTATGCTTTCAGGTGCCGGCCATGGCAATGGATGGTTGTTGTCTTGTCATTTCGCCCCTGATTGCATTGATGGAAGACCAAGTAAAGCGCCTCGGGGAAATGGGAATTCCTGCATTGGCCATTATGTCTGGCATGGGTTTTCAAGATGCAGAGAAAGCGCTGGATGCATGCATGAATGATGAACTGAAATTCCTATATGTATCCCCAGAACGGCTGGAAACAAAAGCCTTTCTGAGCAGACTTGCATCCCTCCCCATATCCCTCATTGCAATAGATGAGGCACACTGCATTTCGCAATGGGGATATGATTTTCGTCCATCTTATCTCCATATTGCAGCCATACGCCAATCGCTTCCAAACGTTCCCTTTATCGCGTTGACAGCCTCTGCAACTGCAAAGGTAAAAGACGATATTGTGCTTCAGTTGAAGATGAAAAGTCCAAAGGTTTTCATGGGCTCCTTTGCCAGAAAAAATCTTGCATATGCTGCTGAAAACTGCGACGACAAAATCAACAGGATCCTGGTCTTGTTGAAAGAGGTCGAAGGATCGGGCATCATCTATTGCAGGACAAGAAGAAGGACCAAAGAAATCAGCGACCTGATCAGTCAACACGGTATCAACAGTGACTTTTACCATGCTGGGCTTGATCAGGAAACAAGAAAAGAAAAACAAGCGCGTTGGATCCATGGAAAAACCAGGATCATTGCATGCACCAATGCTTTTGGCATGGGAATTGACAAGCCCGATGTAAGGATTGTCATCCATGCGGATGTGCCAGATTGCCTTGAAAACTATTACCAGGAAGCTGGACGTGCAGGAAGGGATGGCAAGCACGCAAACGCCTACCTGCTTTACAGGAAATCTGAATTGAATGACATGCAATTGCTTCCCAGCACTAGATTTCCAGAACTGAAGACCATCCGGAAAATTTACCATGCACTGGCCAATTACCACCAGGTGCCTACAGGATTGGGGCAGGGACGCTATTTTGATTTTGACATGGAGGATTTCATGGAAAGGTTCAAGCTGAACATGAATGAAGTTGTCTACAGCCTGCAGGCGCTAAAACAAGAACATGTCATCTCCTACCTCGAACGGGTGTACATGCCCTCGACCGTACAGTTCACTACAGACAAATCATATCTCAATGATTTTGAAACCGGATACCCAGCACTGGAGCCACTGATCAAAGGCCTGTTGAGGAATTATGCTGGCATTTTTGACATTGCAGTACAGATCAGTGAAACAAAACTGTCTTGGTTGTTGAAAAGAGACATGATGACCATCCATGAACAACTGGCCATCCTTCACCGCTCAGGAATTATCCGGTACCAACCCAAAAAAGATACCCCACAGATATGTTATCTGCAAGACAGAATTAAGGCAGATGAACTGAACATCGATCATGCATCTTACCTCAAAAGAAAAAAGGAATTTATCCAGCGGATTGATAACATGGTCTGTTATGCAACATCCACGGACTGCAGGGCCTCGTTCATTGGCAACTATTTTGGTGATGATGCCATAGAAGCATGTGGAATTTGTGATGCGTGCGAGCACAAAAAAAATGTACAGCCGGGCATTGCAGCATTTTCGACAGCATCCCGAAAGATCATCCAATTGCTGAAAGAACAACCAAGCACATTTGCTGCAATTGTAAAAGAAACGGGAACAGATGAATGCACCGTGAAAGAAGTACTCAAGACAATGCTTGCTGAAGAAAAGGCATTCATGGACAAAACAGGACTTTTTTCCATTCGGTAAATAAAGTCTGGAAAAAATCCAGGCAATTGTTATGCCGTTTGAAATTACCCATGCATGTTCAAGTTCATGTCCTTTGAAGCGCTGAAAACAATATTTCTTTTTTACATTTTCCCTGTTTAACAAAATTTTATTGGCCTCCAGTTGATTATATCCAACTTTAATATTTTTATTTGTTGAAAACATACTCATATGACATCCCACACTAAACCTAGGATTCTTCTTTGCGAAGACGATCCAAACCTTGGAATTGTCTTGAAAAACTTTCTGGAACTCAATGAGTATGAGGTCATACTGGAAAGGGATGGCAGGCTTGGACTTGCCGCGTTTCAGCGTGAGAAATTTGATATTTGTCTGCTGGATGTCATGATGCCCAAGATGGACGGCTTCATGTTGGCTGAAGAAATCAGGGACACCAATCCAGATATTCCGCTTTTCTTCCTATCAGCCAAATCCATGAAAGAAGATCAAATCAAGGGTTATAAGCTTGGTGCGGATGACTACATCACCAAACCTTTTGATTCGGAATTGTTGCTTTTCAAGATCAAGGCAATTCTCAAAAGAAATGAAGAACAAAACAGGGAGCAGGAAAATACAGAATATGACCTGGGGAAATACCACTTCATCCCAAAGCTTCGTGAACTCTCTGCAGGAGGCGCAAAAGTTACGCTATCACCAAAAGAGAATGAGCTGTTGAAAATGCTCAGCGAATACAAAAATGACCTGCTTCAGAGGGAGTTGGCCCTGAAAAAAATATGGGGAAATGACAATTATTTCAATGGAAGAAGCATGGATGTTTACATCGCAAAACTCAGAAAGTACCTGAGGGATGATCCCAATGTTGAAATTGTCAACATCCATGGCAATGGATTCAGGTTGATTGTCAAGGAAGGTTAGGCGATCAGATTGATTTTTTTAGGGAGGGTTTCCACCCATCTGATGCTCAACACAAAACATGGCATCAAAACAGCAAATTTTCATTTGACCGCTGCGGAGTTCTTCCCAGGTGTTCGTATGCCCGTGCAGTAACTTCCCTTCCGCGCAAGGTCCTTTGAAGAAAACCTTCCTGTATCAAAAAAGGTTCGTACACATCCTCTATGGTTCCGGACTCCTCACCCACTGCGGTGGCAATGGTCCCCAGTCCAACAGGCCCACCTTTGAACTTGTCAATGATGGTGGTAAGTATCCTGTTGTCCATTTCATCCAATCCATGTTCATCTACATTCAATGCTTTCAATGCGTGTTTTGTAATGTCCAAGGTGATTACACCATTGCCGAGCACCTGCGCAAAATCCCTGACCCGCTTGAGCAAACCATTGGCAATCCTGGGGGTAGCCCTGCTCCTTCGGGAAATCTCTCCTGCTGAATCTGATGTGATCTTTGTGTTCAAAATGCCCGCTGACCGGATGATGATCCTTTCAAGCACTTCATTGGTATAATACTCCAAGCGGGATTTGATGGCAAACCTTGAGAGCAATGGAGCAGTCAGCAACCCACTCCTTGTGGTTGCACCAATCAACGTGAAGGGATTCAGGTTGATTTGGATGGTTTTTGCACTGGGACCACTGTCAATCATGATGTCAATCTTGTAATCCTCCATTGCAGAATACAGGTACTCTTCAACAACACTTCCCAATCTGTGGATTTCATCAATGAACAATACGTCATTGGTTTCCAGGCTTGTCAGCAGGCCAGCAAGGTCTGCGGGTTTTTCAATGACAGGACCCGATGTTTCCTTGATGTTCACCCCCATTTCCCTGGCAACAATTCGTGAAAGGGTTGTTTTACCCAAACCCGGTGGGCCATGAAACAATACATGGTCCAATGCCTCGGACCTCATCTGTGCGGCCTTGATGAAAATCCTAAGGTTTTCAATGATTCCCGGCTGTCCGGAAAAATCTTCCAGCTGTGAGGGTCGAATGGAGTTTTCAAACGCCGCATCCGGTGAAACGGAAGAATTGCCCAAGGGGTCTAAATGTGGATTCATCGAAAGTGAATTTACGCCATTCAAATGGAAGGAAGTCAAAAGATTCCGTTAAGGAAAGCGTTGTATGGCAACGACTACCCCAGTACCACATTGATCATTTTATTTTTCACATAAATGATTTTCTTGGGGGCCTTTCCTTCCAGCCATTTGACAACGACCGGGTCCAACAATACCAAGGCTTCAACATCCGCCTGGCTTGCATCCGCATCAATCATCAGTGTTGTTCTTGTTTTGCCATTGATGGCCAATGGATATTCCCTGGATGTTTCAACCAGGTACTTTTCTTCGACCAAGGGATAGCTTGCATCCAGGACCGATCCTGGCTGTCCTGTTGCCGCCCACAGCTCCTCGGCAATATGCGGCGCATATGGTGACAATACCACAAGAAACTTTGTCAGCAGGTCTTTTGAATGGCAATGCAGTTCTGTGAGGTCGTTCACTCCGATCATGAAACTGCTCACCGCGGTATTGAAGGAAAACCTTGCAGTATCATCCTCCACCTTTTTAACCATTTTGTAGAACGCTTTCCAAGCAGCATCAGCAGCAGGAGTATCCACTACCATCAATCCCTTTTCTGTGTCAAAGAACAGGCGCCAGAATTTTTTGATGAAACGGTGAACCCCCTCAATGCCCTTGGTATCCCAGGGTTTGTCCTGTTCAACCGGGCCAAGGAACATCTCATACATCCTGAAAGTATCTGCACCATATCGCTCTACAATGTCGTCGGGATTGACCACATTGAAATAGCGTTTGCTCATTTTTTCCAACCGGCTTCCACACTTGTACACGCCATCTTCGGTGATAAAAGTTGCATCAGCAAAATCGGGCTTCCATTGCTTGAAGGCTTCCATGTCCAGATCAAGGCCATCCACCATTGTCACATCCACATGCAATTCGTCGGTGTCATACTGGTCTTTCAATCCTGCGGAAACAAATTGTTTGGTTCCCCTGACCCTATAGACCAACCGTGAGTCACCGCCTATTTTGCCCTGGTTCACCAGGCGTTTGAAGGGCTCGTCGAATCCAATATGCCCAAGGTCATACAGTGCCTTGGTCCACATCCGGCTGTACAACAAATGCCCAACAGCGTGTTCCGTTCCACCAATATAAAGATCAACCTGTCCCCAATAATCACTGGCCTCCCTGCTGCAAAAACTATCGGTATTTTTGGGATCCATGTAACGCAGAAAATACCAACTGCTTCCGGCATATCCTGGCATGGTGTTCACCTCTCTGGTACCCCCATCAACAGCAGCCCATTCCGGAAGATTTGCCAAGGGCCCTTGGGCATCCGGCCCCGGTCTCAGGTCGGTCATGGGAGGGAGAACGACAGGCAATGAGGATTCAGGAAGGGGAACGGCCACATCATCCTTCCACACAATGGGAAAGGGCTCACCCCAGTAGCGTTGGCGGCTGAAGGCCGCATCACGCATCCTATAATTGGTCTGGCGCTTGCCGATGCCCAGCGCTTCCAACTGATCCAAAGCAACTGCCATTGCATCTGTCATGAGCAATCCATTGAGGAATCCACTGTTCTCGAGTGTGGCCTCCTTGGTTGGGTTGGCAGCAGTTCCATCATAGTACGACCCGATGATGTTTGTGATGGGAATATTGAAATGCTTGGCAAATTTAAAATCACGCTCATCACCACAAGGTACCGCCATGATGGCTCCGGTCCCGTAACCGGCCAAAACATACTCACTGATCCAAACCGGGATGTTTCTTTCTTCAAAAGGATGTTTGCAGTATGCCCCACTGAATACCCCCGTTATCTTTTTTTCTGCCATTCTCTCCCGCTCACTCCTGCTGTTCACGTAGTCAAGATAAGCGGCAACACCAGCGGATTGCTGTGGCGATGTGATGTGTTCAACCAATGCATGTTCGGGAGCAATGACCATGAAATCAATGCCAAAAAGGGTATCTGGTCGGGTGGTATAGACCTTTAATTTTTTGCCTTCGGCGGATGGATTTTCAGCAACAAGTTCAAAATCAATCTCAGCACCAAAACTTTTTCCAATCCAATTGGATTGCATTTCTTTCATGCTATCACTGAAATCCACGGTCTGGAGACCCGCAAGAAGGCGCTCTGCATATTCAGTGATCCTCAAGTACCATTGGCGCAGTTTCTTTTTAACCACGGGGTGCCCTCCACGTTCACTTACACCATTGATAACCTCATCATTGGCAAGCACTGTTCCCAATGCTTCGCACCAATTGACCTCACCGATTCCGCAAAAGGCTAGGCGGTAATGCATCAGCACTTCCGCCTTTCTATGCGCAGAAAACCCATTCCATTCCATTGGTGCAAATGCAAGGTTTTTTTCGCCAGGGCATGGATGGTTCAGGTTTCCTTCCCTTTCAAAAATTTCGACCAATTCGTTCAGCTTTCGGGCCTTCTGTGCCGTGCGGTCCATCCAGCTGTCGAACAACTGAAGAAAAATCCATTGTGTCCATTTGTAGTATCCTTCGTCAGAAGTACGCACTTCACGTTCCCAATCATAACAGAAGCCAATTTTATCCAGTTGTGAGCGGAAAGTGGCAATGTTCTGGTCTGTGGATACTGCCGGAGGAATACCATGTTCTATGGCATATTGCTCTGCAGGAAGCCCAAATGAATCGTAGCCCATGGGATGCAATACATTGAAACCTTTCAGCCGCTTGTACCGGCTGAAGACATCACTGGCAATGTATCCCAAAGGATGACCCACATGCAGGCCTGCTCCACTTGGATAGGGAAACATATCAAGCACATAATATTTGGGCTTTGCGCTCTGATTTGACACCCTGTACGCATTGCCCAACTTCCAATTCTCCTGCCATTTTCTTTCGATGTTCCTGAATGCGTATTCCATTTCTGTTGCTTTAATCGGGCATGTAAAAAATTAACCTTTCCTGAAGGAAGCGCAAAAATACACAAACGCTTTAAAATTGCTATTTTTGACAGGATTACAACGGCAAATTGAGCAACAAAATCCAAACCGAACATGACATCACAGAGCAAGGCATCAATGAAACGCAGCAAACCTTCCTATTTCATGGCGATTTTAGGTGTGGCACTTGTGCTATTCATCCTGGGAATGCTGGGCTGGCTGATCATCAATGCCAGTAAACTGGAAACCTATTTCAAGGGCAGCGTTCAGGTCAATGCATTTGTACGCGACGGAAGCCCACAGAGGGAAATCGATGTGGTGATCAAATCAATTGAGTTGAAGCCATTTGCTAGAAATGTTGAGTTCGTCACCAAGGAGGCTGCAAGGAAAAAGTTCATTGGGGAGGGAAATGAGGATTGGAACAAGGTGCTTGACTACAATCCCCTCCCAGCAAGTATCGACTTCTACCTCGAACCCGAGTTTGTGAACAAGGACAGTCTAAGAAAAATTACTGCTGAAATAAAAAAGAACTTCATTATCAGCGAGGTGAAATACCCCGATGCAGTGGTCAGCAACCTCAACAATATCGTAAAAAAAACAGGGTACTTTCTGCTCGCATTGGCAGGGGTTTTGGCATTGATTGTGATTGTCCTGATCGACAATACCATCAAATTGGCCATGTTCTCCAACCGATTTCTCATCAAGACCATGCAAATGGTCGGGGCGACCAGGTGGTTCATATCAAAACCCTTTGACACCAAAGCTGTGTTGAATGGGTTTGCAAGCGCCATCATTGCCATCACTGCACTTGTCGTCATCATTTATGGCGTGGAAAACTGGTGGCTTCCCGAAATCAAGGCCTTGAGGGACAATGGCATGCTGGCACTGCTTTTCACTGGCCTCATCCTTATTGGAATTAGCATTACCTTCATCAGCACACACAGGAGTGTGACGAAGTACCTCAAAATGAAACTGGACGACCTATATTGATAAAATACAACACATGGAAACGAAGAACAACATGCTTTTTGGAAAGGACAACCTCAAATGGATGCTGATTGGACTGGTCATCATTGCCATCGGTCTTGTACTGATGGCTGGTGGAAAAGGAGATAATCCCAACGTATTTGCAGAGAACGAAGTCTATAGCATGCGGCGCATCACGGTTGCACCATTGTTGATCGTGACGGGACTGCTCATCGAGGTTTATGCCATCATGAGAAAGGGAAAGAAATAGCCTTCCGATTTTTACACACCTCCCATGAATATATTTCAAGCCATTGCATTGGCAGTCATTGAGGGCATCACTGAATTTCTTCCGGTTTCCTCAACAGGACATATGGTCATTGCATCCGCCTTTTTCAATATTGGAAACGAGCCTTTCACCAAGCTGTTTGAGGTCGTGATTCAGTTTGGGGCAATATTGTCTGTAGTGGTGCTGTATTGGAAAAAATTCCTTGATTTCAAAAGGGCCACTTTCTACTTTAAACTTTTTGTAGCCATCCTTCCGGCATTGGCTTTCGGAGCTTTGTTTAAAAAACACATTGAAGCGGTGTTGGAAAAACCCCTCTTTATTTCCATTGTACTCTTTGCCGGCGGGGTTGTCCTGCTTTTTGTTGACAATTGGTTCAAGAATGGATCAGTCGAAAAAGAAGAGGAAATCAGTTACAGGAAGGCTTTTTTCATTGGAATCTACCAAGTGCTAGCTGTGCTGTTTCCGGGTTTAAGCAGAAGCGCTGCCACGATCATTGGAGGAATGCAACAAAAGCTCACCAGGTCATTGGCTGCGGACTTCTCCTTCTTTCTTGCAGTTCCCACCATGGCAGCTGCCACTTTCAAAAGCCTGTATGACATTTGGAAAGACGAGCCAGAACTCCTGAATACTGAAGGGCTCAATTATTTGATGTTTGGGAGTGCCGTTGCTTTTGTTGTGGCCCTTCTTGCCATCAGGTTTTTTATCCGCTTTCTGCAACAAAATGGGTTCAGGATTTTCGGCTGGTACAGAATTATACTCGGTACTGTCCTGATTTTGCTTATCTTGATGGACAAGCTTTAGCACATGAATGCAACAAAAAAAAAGATGCAGAATGCCTGGGCAATGTATGACTGGGCAAACAGCACCTACAATCTTGTCATCACCTCCACGATTTTTCCAGCCTACTATGTTGCGGTGACCAGCAGTAAAATTCCATCTGAACTTTCCTATGTGAACTTCTTCGGAATAAAAATCATCAACACCGCCCTGCAAAACTATGCACTGGCAATCGTTTTTTTTCTGGTTGCATTGATGTCTCCCATCATGTCGTCCATAGCAGACTACAGGGGAAACAAAAAGGCTTTCATGCGAACCTTCACCACCATTGGCTCTCTTTCCTGTGTGGCCCTGTTTTTTTTCACACCCGAAAAGATTGAATATGGCATCATCTTTTTTTCACTGGCTGCCCTTGGATTCTGGAACAGCCTTGTGTTCTACAATTCCTATTTACCGGAAATTGCAACACCTGAAGAACGTGATGGGCTCAGCGCAAAAGGCTTTGCCATGGGATACATCGGCAGTGTGTTGCTTCAGCTGATTTGTTTTGTCATCATCCTTCAGCCCGGTTGGTTTGGATTGGACAACGGCGATAAAACACTTGGTCCAAGGATATCATTTTTACTGGTAGGCCTTTGGTGGTTTGGATTCTCACAGATCCCATTTCGCGTTTTACCCTCCAATACTGCCATCAATAAAAAACTCAAAAAACACATTCTGGTCAATGGTTTTCACGAACTGCAGCTGGTTTGGAAGCAAGCCAAGCATATACCGGCATTGAAACGTTATCTGCTGGCTTTTTTCCTGCTCAGTGTAGGTGTTCAAACGGTCATGCTGGTAGCAGCAGGATACAGTAAAAAACAAATCTTCCCCAAAGACGAAGACGAGCCAAAACTTATCCTTACCATTCTTCTCATCCAGGTAGTGGCCATCTTTGGGGCTATAGCATTGAGTAAACTGTCCAAGAAAATAGGGAACATTCCCACCATGCTCTTCGGGATTGTGGTATGGGTGGCCATCTGCATATGGGGCTATTTTATCACATCACAAACTGAATTTTACATTTTGGCAGCATGTGTAGGATTGGTGATGGGAGGAATTCAATCCATGAGCAGAAGCACCTATGCAAAGCTGCTCCCCCCCACATCAGACAATACCTCCTTTTTCAGTTTTTATGATGTCACGGAAAAAATTGCGCTGACCATTGGATTGTTTCTTTTTGCCTATAATGAGGAACTCACCGGAAGCATGCGGAATTCCATCCTGGTATTGATGGTGTTTTTCATCCTTAGCTTTTTTGCGCTGCTCTATACCAAGGCTGTTGTTACAAGAGAAAAATATGCAAGTCTATTCCATTGATACCGGTCTTTTCAAGTTGGATGGTGGCGCCATGTTTGGTGTTGTTCCCAAACAGATCTGGCAAAAACTGGTTCCGGCAGATGAAAACAACCTCTGCAGTTTTGCCATGCGCTGTCTGCTGGTGGTGGATGGTGAAAGAAAAATTCTCATTGATACAGGCATGGGAGAAAAACAGCCTGAAAAGTTTTTCAACCATTACCATCCGCATGGAAATGACAACCTCCTGGGATCCATCAATGCAGTGGGTTTTCAGGCAGAAGAGATTACCGATGTGATACTGACACATTTGCACTTTGACCATTGTGGAGGCGCAGTATCCACCAAAAACGGGGAACCCGAACTGACCTTCCCCAATGCGACCTATTGGAGCAGTGAAGCACACTGGCAATGGGCCACAGCACCGAATGCAAGGGAAAAGGCATCCTTCCTGAAAGAGAACATTTTGCCAATTGCAGAAAAAGGAAAGTTGCAATTCGTTGCAGAAATTCCCGGTAAAAGAACAAGGTTCAGTGAACACATTGAAATCATGTTCGTGAATGGACATACCAGGTCCATGATGCTACCAATGATCAGCATCAATGGAAAAATCCTTGCATATATGGCAGACCTCATTCCAACAGTTGCACACATACCCCTTCCTTATGTAATGGCGTATGACATGTATCCCATGACCAGTTTGGAAGAAAAGGAAAAATACCTGAATGAAGCTGTTGAAGGGCAGCATGTTCTTTTCCTGGAGCATGATGCGACAACAATGTGTTGCACCGTGGAAAAGACAGAAAAGGGTTTCAGGAAAAAAGCGCTGATCAGGCTGGAAGATTTATTCTGATCATTTGAAACTGATCATCGATTGCAAAGGATACCGGAGGTTCCTGTACCCCATCATGTCCACTTTGATGCTGCCCACGGTAATGGGACTTTCAATGCGCAATGGCACATGATTCGCATCATCAGATACCCATACACTCATCAATTCACCACCCGTGAATATGGTGCCACTGATGAGCATTGGCTTGAACTTGATGGCCCTGAATTTACCGTAGCGGGTTTTGATGGTTTCCTTTCCCATATAACGGATATAAATATCGTGCACCTCATCATCCAGGAACATCTTGAATGGGATCTTTTCACCAACCTTGTATTTTGAAAAATTGATGTTGCGGGCGTAGTAAATGGAACTCAGTACATCCTGCATGCAATCGGCAATGGGGAAAGTCCCCTTTGTACTCACTGCCTTGTTTTCTGCATGGTTGAAGAGCACGAGTTCATCTTTCCTGAATCCGCCTTCTTCAACATGCCTTACGAACTTGTAGGGCTTCAGTGTGGCGGTATCAATATAGGTTTCATAACGGTCCCGCACCTTGAAAATCCAATCGTAAGAAGGATTTGAACTGCCAAGGCTGACAACATGATAGACAGGTTTAGAATTCAGTTTTTCGCTGGAAACATTGAAGGAAGCGTTCCCTGCATCAACGTAAAGTCCAATCACATTGTAAAAAATCTTATAGGAAATCACCTCCCCTGAAGAAAAAGACAGGTTGCTTAAACCACAGAAATCGTTTCCGGCACTCAGCCTGACCAGACCAAGTGAAAAGATCGAAACCAATGCTATTTTAAGTAATGAACGCATGCTACAAATATAAAAAACATTGCAGCTTGGTTTTTGTTCTTCCACCAAGCAGAAGAATAATGTTTTCCTAAAAAATGAGTGGATGTTTTAGCGTTGCCGGTAGAAAAACAGTACAATTGCTCCAACTGCAGCAGGAAGGATCAGGTTGATGAACCAAACCGCGGTTACTGAAATGGCAATACCCAATGTGTTACTTGTCAGTGAGGCCATCAACAGGATGGCAAATTCCCAGCGAAGCCCCAACTCCAAGAATGAAAAAGTGGGGATGATGGCAAGCCACAACAACATGATGGATACTGCTACAAAGGCATCCCGAAAATCAATGCCTGTTCCTGCGATGTCAAACAACAGCCAATATTGCAAAATGAATAAAAAAAAACGAAAGCCAGAGAGCAGCAAAACCCTCAACAACACTGGATTTGAAACAGATTTCATTTCGGAAAGCCCATTCCCGAGCCTTTGCAACAACCGAAAAGACATGACCTTGTTAAAAATAGGCCCCGCCTTGAAATACAACAAAAGGAAGAAAACCATTGCCAAAGGACTAAGCCAAAGCAAAAGATACTGGACTTCCTCCATTCCCTTTTGGGCAATGCGGATGTGCTGATCATGCCGCTCCATGACCAGTGCAATGCTTCCTGCCAAACAGGTTATGATCAACTGCGAAAAGTTTCCGATCACTGTACATGCCGTGCCCTGCAACCTTGTTCCACTGGGCAAATAAAGCACCCTGCCTGCAAATTCTCCCATCCTGTTGGGGGTGGCAATTGAAATGGCAATGCCTGAGAAAATCATCTTGAAAGCAGACAGAAAAGAAATGTCATTTATGCCTTTTAACATGATTTGCCATTTTCTGGCTTCGAGCATCCATTGAAACAACATGATGGTCGCCACCAGGATCAGGATCCATTTTCCATTGCCGTCGAGAGAGGACAAAATCCCTGAAAAGTGGACGCCAATGTCCTTTTGCGAAATTATTTGCTTGTAAACACGGTACGACAACCACAGGAAGAGTATTGGTCCCAGCAGGTAATTGAGTAATATTTTAATACTTTTGTTCAGTGTGTTAGCTTATCCCTTCAAAAATAAACCCAGTTGGCGCAGAAAAGTAAAATTATTTTGGGGATCGACCCGGGCACGGTGATCATGGGCTATGGAATCCTCGCTGTTACCGGTAACAAGATCAGGATGCTGGAGATGAATGTGGTCAAACTTAACGGCAAAAAAGACATGTTCGAACGCCTGGGAGCCATCAACCAAGTAATACAGGAAATCATTGAAAAATACAAGCCGGACGATATGGCCATTGAAGCACCATTCTTTGGAAAAAATGTACAGAGCATGCTCAAACTTGGGAGGGCCCAGGGTGTTGCAATTGCAGTTGCCATGTCCAATGGACTTTCTGTTGCAGAATACTCTCCCAAAAAAGTAAAACAATCCATCACAGGCAATGGCAACGCCAACAAGGAGCAAATTTGGAAAATGCTGAACAGTATCATGCCATTGACCAATACCATCAAGTACTTTGACGCTTCAGACGCCCTGGCAGTGGCTGTTTGTCACCACTTCAATGCGCATGGCTTGACAACTGCTGTTTCAACGACAACAAAATCCAAAAAGAACAGGAAACAAAATGGTTGGGAGGATTTCATCAAGAACAACCCTGACAGGATTGGCTAAACTCCATGCGAGGATCCTTATTTGACTTTTTGGATAAAATAAAATGCAGGAATCAGCAACAGAAGCTTGGTGTATTCAAATGCACCAACGAAGAAGTCAAGCCCTATGTGAGACAACACAATTCCCAAAAACAACCATACTGACCAACGTTCTTTTGACCAGATGAAAGAAAGCGCAAGAAATAAAATGATGTTCAACAGGGCATGTGCAGAGGGATAAAGTATGCCAAACCTGGCATATGCCCCGGTAAATGCATATGCAATATCGAACAATCCCAATGCGAAGAGGCATCCGATCAGGATCATGAAAAAAAGGTCCTTGCTTTTTTCAGGTTGGTGTTCAGTCACTTAGGTGAGTTGTGCGATAATTTTTTGTTGGGATTCAATCAGCTCTTCCTGGGTGGGTTTAAGCTTTGGTCGCGTAAAATTGAGGTCGTCTGCAACATTGATGGGCACCAGGTGCACATGCGCATGTGGCACTTCCAATCCTACCACTGCAATACCACAACGCTGACAGGGAAAGGCACGTTCTATGGCCCTGGCGATGGGCTTGGCAAAACTCAAAATTGCAGCGAGTTCAGCATCATCAAGGTCGAAGAACTTGTCGGTTTCTTTCTTGGGAACAACCAGGGTATGACCTGCAACAAGTGGAAAAACGTCAAGGAATGCACAGAACATATCATTCTCCGCAATTTTGTAAGAGGGAATTTCGCCAGCAATGATTTTGGAAAAAATACTGGACATGGTGATCAGACTGAAATGTTATCAATGGAAAATATCACCTTCCCATTGGGTGCTAAAATTTCAGCCTCATCACCCACTTTTTTACCAAGCAAACCCTTGCCAATGGGGGAAGTGACTGATATTTTCTGCTGTTTCAAATCTGCTTCCTTTTCAGAAACAATTTGATAGGTTACAGACTTTTTTGTAGCCCTGTTGGTGATGGTGACTTTTGTCAAAATGGAGACTTTGCTCGTGTCGATGGTAGAAGCATCCAGGATGCGGGCACTGGCCAATTCAGTTTCCATGCGGTTGATTTTTGCCTCCAGCAAACCCTGTGCTTCCTTTGCTGCATCGTATTCAGCATTCTCCTTGAGGTCACCCTTTTCCCTTGCCTCAGCAATGGCACGTGAAGCAGCAGGACGTTCTACACTTTTCATGTGCTGCAGTTCTGCCTTCATCTGCTCCAAGGTTTCTTTGGTTACATACATTACGCTCATATGGTAAATCTTTCGGTTGGTCAGTTAGAAAAAAATAGCAACGCCCCAGATGGTTCTGAAGCGTTGCGTGATGCAAATGTAAATAATTTTTGGAAAATCAACCTGCAGACAGCAAATCCAGCTTTCGAAGCAAATGGTCTGCCATCTTTACAAGCGCTTCGACGCTGCTACCGGCGATATGTGGTGTAACAATCACATTCGTCCGCATGACCAGGTCTTGAAGCCTGGCCTTTTCTTCTGTTGAATATGTTGCAAGGTCCTCATTTTCAAGCACATCCAAACCTGCTGCTGCAATTTTGCGTTGATCAAGTGCGCTTATCAATGCAGCGGTATCCACCACTCCACCCCTGCTGACATTCAGGAAATAAGGCATTTTTTCAAGTCTTGAGAAAAAGAAGTCATTTGCATAATGATGCGTTTCCTCATTCAATGGAAGGTGAAAACTGATCACATCTGCGTGCTTTAGTAGCGCTTCCAATGTTGACTCAACAACATGCCCTGCACCAAATCCAGTCTTGTATTTGTCGTGTGCAAGCACCCTGACACCAAAACCGGAAAGCAGTTTCGCAAATGATGTACCAGTATGGCCCAGCCCAATGATGCCTACCGTCTTGCCCCCCAATTCCATTCCGCGGTTGGCTTCACGGATCCATTTACCTGCTGTCACCTCAATGGCAGAACTGTTAATCTTGTGCATGAGGGAAAGCAAAAGTCCGAGACAATGTTCTCCAACAGAGGAACAATTCCCTTCAGGGCTGCTCATGCAAACAATATTTTTTGCCTTTGCATGTGCAACATCGATGATCTCCATTCCACTCCCCAGGCGACCAATCCACTTGAGGGAATTTGCCTTGTCCAGCAAGGTTTTGTCAATGTTGATCCTGGTGCTCACAATCATCCCTTCATATTGGTCAATAACATCCAGCAATTCGTTATGGCTGATTTTTTCATGCAGTTCAACAACATATCCCCTTTGTTCCAATCCCTGGGCAAGTGAAGAATGTGCGTATGCGGTGATGATTACCTTGGGTTTCAATTCATCCGATTTAAAAGTCCAACAAAATCCTGTACTGACAATTGTTCTGCACGCTTTGTGAAAATGGGATCCAGCAATGCTTCCTTGCTGAAATAAGGCTTTAAAGGGTTGCGCAATTGTTTTCTCCTTTGTCCAAATGCCGCTTTCACCAATACCATGAACTTTCTGTGGTTATTGATGCCAAAGGGATTGCCCATCGCCTCGAATTTGATTACACCACTTTTCACTTTGGGTGGCGGATTAAAACAATCCTCATCCACATCAAACAGGTAACTGGTCTTGAAATAGGCTTGGGATATGACGCTAAGGATTCCATATTCCTTTGACCCGGGGCCAGAGCATATTCGGACCGCCACTTCCTTTTGAAACATCCCAACCATCTTTTCGATCTGTTCCCGCCAATCAATCACCTTGAAAACAATCTGTGTGGAAATATTATAAGGAAAGTTTCCTATCAATGTAAAAGGACCTTCGAAGGGAGCATTAACCTGCAGGATATCGGCTTCAATGATGTTGCCCCTGACCCCAGGATAGGCTTTATTGAGGAATTCAATCTTTTCCGTATCAATTTCCACCAGCTTAAAGTCAATCTCCTTGAATGCCAAAAGATGCTTGGTGATTGCACCCCCACCAGGTCCCACTTCCAGGAGTTGTCTGAATGGCTGGTCCTTGAGGGCCTCGACGATGCGCAGACAAACCTTTTCATCTTTGAGAAAGTGTTGACCGAGTGATTTTTTGAGGGTATACATGTGCGCCAAAATTAAGACAAAGATCCCCGTTTTCCTTGTACCTTTACGACTCAAAAGAAAGCAGAAGAGATGAGTGCCCAAAAAAGACCGGTTATTGGAATTTCAATTGGTGACCTGAACGGGATAGGTATCGAGCTGATCCTCAACACCTTTTCAGACAGCCGCTTCATGGAGTTCTGCACACCTGTTGTTTTTGGCAACAACAAAGTGCTCAACTTTTACAGAAAATTGATGCCTGAGCTGAACATCAATTACAACAACATCAAGGACATTACAAAAGCAAATCCCAAGCAACTGAACGTGTTCACCGTTTGGGAAGAAGACGTAGACATTCAACCCGGCCAGATGACAGATACGGGTGGATTGTATGGTGTGAAATCGCTCCAGGCTGCAGTTAAGGCGCTGAAGGAAAATAGCATTGATGCCCTGGTTACTGCACCCTTGCACAAGTACACCATGCAAAGCAGTGAGTTCAACTTTACAGGACATACTCCTTACCTCAAGCAAGTATTCAATGCAGATGAGGTACTGATGCTCATGATTGCAGAAAACATGAAGGTTGCATTGCTTACTGAGCATGTCGCCATCGGGGAAGTTGCAAAAAACATCACAAAGGAACAGATCATCAAAAAAATCAACCTCTTGAAGGGAAGCCTAAAAAAAGACTTCGGGATAGAGCGTCCAAAAATTGCTGTTCTGGGCCTCAACCCTCACGCAGGCGATGAAGGATTGGTGGGAAGAGAGGAAAAAGAAATCATCCGCCCCGCGGTTTTGGAGTCCAAGAAAAATGACTGTGTGGTGATGGGCCCCTACAGTGCAGATGCATTCTTTGCAAGAGGAAGCCACGAAAAATTTGATGCAGTTCTGGCCATGTACCATGACCAGGGCCTGATTCCGTTCAAGTCACTGGCCTTGGGAGAAGGCACCAATTTTACAGCTGGTTTATCAGCCATCCGGACTTCACCAGACCATGGAACTGCCTTTGACATTGCAGGTAAAAATATTGCTGATGCATCCTCTTTCAGGGCTGCTGTATTTGCCGCTGTTGAAATTTTTGATACCAGGATGGAATTGGCAGACATGAAAAGGAATCCCCTCAGAAAAATTTCCTCAAAGGTACTGGCCAATGTGGTCGATGAAAAGATTGATGAATAACCCAATGTTCATTTCGTACCAAACAGTTCAAATCCCAGCCCCTTGTTGATTTCATAGGAAGTGTAGGAAATTTCAATCCGCCCTTGCTTGCTCAACGGCTTCTTGTCCTTTTGTTTTTTTGCTACGCTGGCATCGTATTCAAATGTTATTCCCTTGGGCAGCTTGTAATCTTTTGTATTGAAAATCATGACCGCCTTGTCAGGCAACCCCCACTTGGCATATTTGCCGTATTCCATTTCCATTTCATAGGTGCCGTTGTCTTTTGTGGTTGTGATGGCACGTCTGATCAACATGGCCTTGTCATCGACATAAAGAGTGGTCAGGACAATCTCCGATGACTCCCCATTCGGAATCAATTTCAGCACTGAAAGGTCTGCTCCCTTCCAGGTGATCCTGCCGGCAGACAAGGAGGTATAATTGCCTTCCGTGATCAGCGAATTCATGTTGATCCTGATGCCTCCCTTGGGAAGTACTGAAATTCCCCCATCCTTCTTGATCCTGAACAAATCGGGGAATTTGTAAAAAATACGGACAGTGGATATGGGAAGCTTTAGGAATGCCACATCTGTTTTCAGCAAGCCTTTTGCTTCATAATCCTTGACGGAAACCAACTTGGTCCTGAGCTTGGAGACCACCTCATCAGCAGATTGCGAAAAGGAGCACTCAACAGCAGTTGCACAGAGGATCAACAACACCAATTTCTTCATCACATTAAAACAATGCCTCAGCATAAAAGTTCAAAATTGCATTATAGAAATGCATCCGATTCCCTGTATGCCTTGATCAGTGCGAGTTCCCCATCTTTTCCAGGTTTTGAATTGCCATGTTCCATTCCCATCACACCCCTGTATCCCTTTTGGTGGATGTGTTTGAAAATGTTTTTGTAATTCATTTCACCAGTTGTTGGCTCTTTTCTGCCAGGGTTGTCGCCAATCTGGAAATATCCAATTTCATCCCAGGTACGGTTGATGTTGGCGATGATATTGCCTTCATTGCGCTGCATATGGTACATGTCAAATAGAATCTTGCATGCAGGGCTGTTCACTGCCTTGCAGATCATATAGGTCTGGGTGGAATAGCGCAAAAACAAATCCGGGTTGTCGCTCAGGGGCTCAAGCACCATCACCAATCCATTTTTCTCCAGGACCCCGGCTCCGCCACGCAAAGCTTCAATCACATTAGCAGTTTGTATGTCCATGGGGAGTGTGCGGTCGAAATTACCGGGAACCACCGTCATGTGTTTTGCATTACAACGTTTTGCCACTTCTACTGCCGTATTGCAGTCGCGCACGATCAAGTCCTTGAATTCCTGCTTTCCTGTAGCCAGGCTCATCTTCCAGTGCCAACCGTCGGTGGTGATCACAAAGACACCCATTTGCATGCCCAATTTGGCAAGGGTATCTCCTATTTTGGCCTGCATTTCCGGAGTCCGGTTCATCATGCCATTGTCTTCGATTGACCTGAATCCCTGGTCATGGGCCCATTTGATCTGGTCAATGAAATCCTTTCCTGCATGCGCAGCAAACATGCCGTCATGAAAACCATAGTTGAGGTTGAAGGTTTTTTCTGCTGGCTTATCGTTTTGACCGAAAGAAAAAGCGGCCATACCGGGTATGAGTGCAGCACCTGCCATTGATGATCGTTTGAGAAAGCCCCTGCGTTCCATTGTTATAGAAATTTAATTGTTTGAAATATGAATACTTAGAACAATTTAGTTAAAATTGCAGCAAATCAAATGCATTGAAAAAAAATATCGCTTCATTGCTCTTTTTGTCCCTGTTTTTATCTAACCCAACATTCGCACAACCAACAGTGCCAAAGACCGAAGAGGTCAAAATGCCGATGTCCGAGCTCAAGATCAAATTGGTCTCAATACCTGAAGGCAGCTTTACCATGGGAAACAACGCATCTGCAAAACCCAATGAAAAGCCTGCAAAAAACGTAAAAATTTCGGCGTTCTGGATGGGAGCTTTTGAAATCACCCATGACCAGTTTGATGTTTTTTTCAAGGATGAAAATACATCGCAGGGTTCGAAAGTTGATGCGGTTACAAGGCCAACGCCACAATACATTGACCTGAGCTGGGACATGGGAAAAGGCGGTGGTTTTCCAGTGAACAGCATGAGTGTGGATGCTGCGATGATGTTTTGCAGATGGATGTACCACAATACCGGGGTATTTTACCGGCTGCCAACTGAAGCGGAATGGGAATACGCTTGCCGGGCGGGAAGCAAGACCAACTATTATTACGGCAATGACCCTGCCCTTTTAGGACAATATGCATGGTACAAGGCCAACAGCAAGGAAAAATACCAGAAGGTCGGAACAAAAAAGCCCAATGCATGGGGCCTGTATGACATGCTTGGCAATGTGTCGGAGTGGACCATGGACCAATATGCAGCTGATTACCTGAAGCAGATCAGCGAAGGGCAATTGGACCCTACCAATCCTCCAACAGCACGTTATCCCAGAAGTGTTCGGGGAGGTTCGTACATGGATATTGCAGCTGACCTGAAAGTCTTTACGCGAAAGTTTTCTGAACCCTTTTGGAACCAACGGGATCCGCAAATTCCCAAGAGCAGGTGGTGGCTGACAGATGGAATGTTTGCCGGATTCAGAATAGTTCGTCCAGTAAAGCAACCAACTGCGGAAGAAGCCGAAAAATTTTATAAATTGTATCTCGGTAATTAAAACCTTAAAACAACAACGATGCAAAACAACATGCCTTTCTCCGGCAAGAGTCGACGTGACTTTGTCAAACAAACGGGCATCATTTCGGGTGGAGTGCTTGCTGCACCCTTGATGACCAACGCAAACTTTTATTCTGGGTCCAACGATGCGATCAAGGTTGCCTTGATTGGTTGCGGAGGACGTGGCACTGGCGCTGCAGTACAGGCCCTTCTCAGCAAACAGAATGTGAAACTCGTGGCCATGGCAGATGCATTCCGCGACAGGCTGGATGATGCATATAAAAGCATTACTGGGGATCTCACGGAAACAGGCATTGCCAGTGATATTAAAAAACTGATCGATGTCCCTGAAGAAAGGAAGTTCGTCGGATTTGATGGCTACAAGCGTGCAATCGCATTGGCAGATGTCGTCATCCTCACAACCCCTCCGGGTTTCAGGCCCATCCATTTTGAAGAGGCTGTAAAACAAGGCAAGCACATCTTCATGGAAAAGCCTGTTGCAACTGATCCTGAGGGCATAAAAAGGGTATTGGTGGCTGCAGAGGAAGCAAAGACAAAAAAATTGAATGTTGTAGTTGGACTTCAGCGTCACTACCAGAATTCTTACCGTGAATTGTTCAAAAGAAAGGACATGATTGGTGACATCACATCAGCACAGGCATGGTGGAACAATGATGGTGTTTGGGTCAGGCCAAGAACTGCTGGTCAAACTGAAATGGAATACCAAATGCGCAACTGGTACTATTTCAATTGGCTCTGCGGAGACCATATCACAGAACAACACATCCACAACCTTGATGTGATCAATTGGTTCAAGGGAAGTTATCCTGTGAAGGCGCAAGGCTTGGGCGGAAGGGAAGTAAGAAAAGGAAAGGACCATGGTGAAATCTTTGACCACCACTTTGTAGAGTTCACCTATGCTGACGGATCAATACTCAACAGCCAATGCCGCCACATTCCCAAAACATCAGCAAAGGTGGATGAGCTTTTGGTCGGAACCAAAGGTAAAATCTACTGTGGTGCTGCCAACATCAGGGATCACCAGGGCAATATCATGTACCAGTTTGACAAGAAGACCGAGAACAATGGATATCAAAATGAACACGTTGAGCTTTTTGCTGCCATCGCGAAAGGTGAATACAAGTTTGCAGATGCCGAGAACGGTGCAAAAAGTACCATGACCTCCATACTCGGAAGAATGGCCACCTACAGTGGTCAGGTTGTTGAATGGGACAAGGCCCTCAACTGCGGCATGAACCTTCAACCTGCTGCATACACATGGGATACATTACCAAAATCACTTCCTGATGCTGACGGCAAATACAAGATTGCCGTTCCAGGCGTGACCAGGTTTTACTGATCGGTCCTGAACAAGTTAACGGGCAAACCCTCTGCACTGAAAAGATTGGGAATAGCAGTATTGCTGAATCCGAACCTGACGGCAGAGGGTTCTTTTATATCCTTGCTCGATACGAGAATGGTTTTACCCTCGATTTTGGCAACTGCAGGAACAAATTTCTTGTCAGCACCGGCAATGTAAAATTCAGTTGGTGCACCGCCACTTGTCTTGAGTGTGGTGGGCAGATGATCAAAAGAAATCCTGATAGCGCCTTTTTCAACCTGATGTGATGCATAAACGGGGCTTTTATAAACGAACCCCTGCATGCCATAGGTCTCGGCAAGGGCATACTTTGCCAAGCGGCCGGCAACTTCTTTTTTAAGGGTAGGATGGATGTTTTTGACATCATCCACCAAATCACTGATGACGACCATGCCTGTCTTGGGGTGAGATGCTGCGCGAGTCTGTGCTTCCCGAAGCAATGCTCCATTGATATGGTCATCCCCATAGGCATATGGCGCAATCTGAACATAGTAGAAAGGGAAATCAATGTTCCAGGCTTTTCGCCAACTGTCAATCATGGAAGTAAACAGTTTTCTGTATGCATGGTGTGTACCAACATTGCTTTCCCCCTGGTACCAGATGGCCCCGGCAATGCTGTAGTTGACAATGGGATAGATCATCGCATTGTAAGCCTCACCCTTTACATGTGGCCACCAAGCCGTGGGCTTCAGCTTGTCCGCAGCTTCCCTAAGGGCCATGTCGTTGTCGACCACCTCAGAAGGCGTCCACACTTCCGCAGGCGTGCCGCCCCAATTGCTGTTGATCAGGCCAACAGGTGAACCAGTTGCTGCATTGATATCTTTCCCAAAGAAATATCCAATGGTACTGAAATGAAGCATGTCCTGGGGATTGCAGACCACCCACCTTGCATGCACATCATCCTGTGGTGTTGCAGAAGTGGACTTCGGAACATAAAAAAAACGGATTTTGTTTTGAACGGCGTTCGGCGACTCTTCCTTCGCCTGCTTTAAACCCTGATCAGCAGACCATTCCATGTTGCTTTGCCCCCCACAGATCCAAACCTCACCAATCAAAACATCATCCAACATGATTTCATTGTTACCCTTGATTTTAATGGTATATGGACCACCTGCCGCAGGTGTTTGGATGGTTGCTGTCCAACGGGCACCGCGTCCTGCAACAACCGTATAGGTTGTGGTATCCCAGCTTGGCTGTATGACGATTTTTTCTGCGGGCGCTGACCAACCCCAAAGCTTTACAGTAGATTTCTGTTGCAATACCATATGAGGCCCAATGATGGCGGGTAGGCGCACAGCTGAAAAAGTTGCGGTGGTTGAAAGCACAAGGGCAATGGACATCAGCATTCTTTTCATGGGAAATGATTTACCCATGAAAATAAGGAATTTATCTCAGCCTTCCCTTTTGGGACGACCTGTGCAGTGATGGCAGGCGCGTTGAAAAAGGCGTATTGCAATAAAGGTAACTGCTTTAAAATACTAGGACATGATGTCCTTGCGCTTAAAGACGATGACAGAAGCAAGCAGGAAACCAATCACATGCAGGACCAATATCCCCGCCGAAAAAAGCACCGCTGGGAGGTTTTCAATGGATCCCACAATTTGTTCGTTGCTCTCATTAACTGTTACATCAAAAAAACCCTTCCATCCCAGCATATGACTGGTGAAAAGATAAGGTTTGACAGCATTGAAGATGGGAAGATCGAGGGTGTTGAGGATGGTGAATACAATGATGATGCTCATGGTAGCCATGATGGGACCGATGGAATTTTCGGCAAACAGGCTCAGGAAAAAACTCAATGAGGATACAGTCAACATGGCCAATGCAGCAAATCCAAAAGCTGCCACATAACGCCACATCACATCTGAGGCAAGGATTTGGGTAACCATATCACTCTTGAGAATCAACATGTCATCCGCACCAAATATCATGATGGAGATGGCCAGTGCCCATACAGCCATCCAAAGCAACAGAACGATCGTGTATATTGCAGATGCAATGAATTTGCCTATGATCAGGTTTGCGCGGCTCACCGGCTTTGTCAACAACAGGCGAAGGGTGCCCTGGTTGGCTTCACCGGAAATCATGTCGCCAGCAACCAAGGCAATCAACAGCGGCACATGCACCAACAAGGTTTGAAGGATGATAAACGCCATCAAGTAACCATTCATGATGTTCCCATTGACGTCAAATGAATCAGAAAGGGATTGCATTCCAAACTTCATGTAACTTTCTCCATCTGCGTAAAAGCCCAGCTGGATCAGACCTACGATTGCAGCTATCGCACCAAATGCAATGTAGGTCCTCGGCTTACGGAAGATTTTATACAATTCAATGTGTACAATATTGCTAAACTTCATTGCCGGATGTTAGGGATAGAAAATAAGCCTCAAGTGAATTCATGGAGCGCAGGCTGAAAATGCCAATGTTATGCTCTACAAGGTACCTGGACAAGATGGGAACAGCATCGGCAGACGTATCTACAAGAATTTTTTGGTCGGGAGCATTCCTCAAACCTTTGGACCATGCTGAGTTGGCAATCAATTGTTTGGCCAGCATGTTGTTGTCTGTAATGATTTCTAATTGCACCTTGTCAGGATTCAACAATGCGTTTACCTTTCCTTCCACCAATTTTTTTCCCTTGTTGATGATGACCATGCTATCGGCTACTTGTTCCATTTCCGATAGAAGATGGGATGAGACCAACAAGGTTTTTCCCTGCTCCTTGCTGAGCATAAGGATAAGGTTTCTTACGTCCGCAATACCCTGTGGATCAAGTCCATTGGTGGGTTCATCAAGAATGATCAACGATGGATTGTGCACCAGCGCAACAGCGATGCCCAGGCGTTGCTTCATGCCCTGTGAATATACCCTTACAGGGTCTTTTGCACGCTTGTCCAACCCAACCAACTCCAAACATTTCATCAATTCTGCCCTGGCGATTTTCTTGTTGCTGAGTTTGGCAAAAACATTAAGGTTTTCGTATCCTGTCATATAACGGTAGAGATCGGGCTTTTCAACAACAGCTCCAACCTGATGCAAAATTTTTTCGCGTTCCTTTTCGATGGACATGCCGAAAATATTGATGCTTCCCCCGGTAGGACGAATAAGGGAAAGGATCATTCGGATTGTTGTAGATTTTCCAGCCCCATTTTGACCCAAAAACCCATAAACCTCACCTTCCTTCACAGAAAATGAAAGGTCATCAACAGCGGTGAAACTGCCGAATGATTTTGTAAGGTGGGTAACTTCGAGGAGCATGCTCATTGAGGATTGACGCAGGGGGTTGAAAAGATTTTAATCACAACAAAGTGACAACAAAAATGCAATACCAATGGTTGGCAGAGTGGGCAAATAAAAAAGGTCCGAAAGATGTCTTCCGGACCTTGGTATGGTGAAGTTTACAAATTATTTGTACTGTGCCATCAGGCCTTGTGCAAGTTCAACCATTTGCTTGATTCCGTCTTCAGGAAGGTTGCCCTTTTTAAATTCGGCTAAAACATGGGGGAGCTTGTTTTCCATTTCAAGCAGAAAATGTTCTTCGAAATCCTTTACTGACCTGACAGCGACGTCCTTTAACAAGCCTTGGGTACCAAGATAAATGATGGCTACCTGCTTCTCAACAGCAGAAGGCTGGTATTGACCTTGCTTGAGGATTTCAACATTACGGGCTCCCTTGTCGATCACCGACTTGGTCGCAGCATCAAGATCTCCACCAAATTTGGAGAATGCCTCAAGCTCGCGGTAGAGGGCCTGGTCAAGTTTTAAGGTACCTGAAACTTTTTTCATGGACTTGATCTGTGCGTTACCACCTACACGGCTTACCGAGATACCAACATTGATGGCAGGACGAATACCTGCATTGAAGAGGTTCGACTCAAGGAATATCTGACCATCGGTAATCGAGATCACGTTGGTAGGAATATAAGCAGAAACGTCACCCGCCTGTGTTTCAATGATTGGCAATGCGGTCAGCGACCCACCACCTTTTACAAGATGTTTGATGGAGTCAGGCAGGTCATTCATTTTGGCTGCAACCTCATCCTTGGCGATGACCTTTGCCGCACGCTCGAGCAAGCGGCTGTGAAGATAGAATACATCACCTGGGTATGCTTCACGGCCTGGTGGGCGGCGAAGGAGCAGTGACACTTCACGGTAGGCTACTGCCTGTTTTGAAAGATCATCATATACAATCAACGCTGCATTACCCGTGTCACGGAGGAACTCTCCAATTGCGGCACCGGAAAAAGGCGCATAGAACTGGAGTGGTGCAGGATCAGCGGCTGGAGCAGCTACTATAATGGTATAATCCATTGCACCGTTGTCCTCCAGTGTTTTCATCACACCTGCAATGGTTGATGCCTTTTGACCAATCGCAACATATATGCAATAAACAGGCTTTCCGGCCTTGAAGAATTCCTTTTGGTTGATGATTGTATCTATCGCGATGGCAGTTTTCCCTGTTTGACGGTCTCCAATGATCAACTCACGTTGACCACGGCCGATTGGAATCATGGCATCGATGGCTTTCAAACCTGTTTGCAAAGGTTCTTTCACAGGCTCACGAAAAATAACACCTGGCGCCTTGCGTTCCAATGGCATTTCATAGAGTTCACCAGCGATCGGACCTTTTCCGTCGATGGGTTCTCCGAGGGTATTGATCACGCGGCCAACGAGCCCCATACCTGCCTTGATGGAAGCAATCATTCCCGTACGCTTTACTTTTGACCCTTCCTTGATACCGGCCCCATTACCCATCAATACAACACCCACATTATCCTCTTCAAGGTTAAGTGCAATGGCCTTTACACCATTCTCAAACGCTACAAGTTCGCCTGATTTTACATTGTTCAAACCATAGATACGGGCAATACCGTCACCCACTTGTAAAACTGTACCCACTTCTTCCAATTCTGCTGATGTGTTGAAGTTGCTCAACTGCTGGCGGAGTATCGCTGAAATCTCGTCGGGCTTAATGTCTATCATAACTGCTGATTTAAATTGTAATCTGTTTATTGATTATCCTAACTCGCTTACGTACATGTTTTTGATGAATTGGCGCTTGATGTGCTGCAGGTCGTGCTTGATGCTTGCATCAAACAACTTGTCGTCCATTTGTACAATGAGCCCCCCAATGATGGAAGAATCCACTTTTTCCCTCAGCTCAATGGTTTTGCCTTGCAGGAACTTGTTGTTTTTCAATTGCTGATTTACTGCATTTCTGACTTCATCTGTTGCTGCGATGGCTGTAGTGAGTTCCACCACTTTAATGCCTTTGTGTTCCCTGTACTTGTCAGCATAGGCTTCAATGATTTCATCAACGGCAACCGAGCGTCCTTTTGAAAAAACCAACTTGAAAAATGATGCTGTAAGTGGTTGCACATGCTTTGAAAAGATGGCATCAAAAATGGCGGTTTTCTTTTCGCTAGAAACAACAGGTGAAACCAGCAAAATGCTGAGCTCCTTGTGGCCAATGCCCTTGATCAGGTCAAGGTCATTCTTTACTTCCTCAAGCTTGCCTGTTTCAATGGCAAGGTCAAAAAGTGCTTTTGAATACCGTTGTGCAACTTTGGTTTGACGCATGATTATTGGTTTCCAAACTGATGAAGTTCACCAGCCATTTGCTGAATATATTTTTCCTGTTCTGCCTTGTTTTCGAGTTGTTTGCGGATTACTTTCTCAGAAATTTCAATCACCATGTTGCCTATTTGGTTTTTGACATCGGTGAGTGCCGCCATTTTTTGGGCCTGTATTGCAGCCTGGGCATCTGTTATAATTTTTGCAGCCTCTGCCTTGGCCTGATCCTTGGCCTCATTGATCATTCTATCCTTTGTTTCTTTTGCTTCTTTGATCAATTGCGCACGCTCCTCTCTTGCTTGGGCCATGAGTGCTTCGTTCTCATTTTTCAACTGGGCCATTTCAGCCTTGACTTTCTTTGCAGTGTCAATGGCATCGGTAATGCCTTGCTCACGCTCCGAGAGGGACTTGATGATGATTCCCCAGGCGAATTTTTTGAGAATGAAAAAAACAATCAGGAATGCCAAGAGGGTCCATACCAGAAGGCCAATACCAGGTAATAAGAGATCCATGTTCTATAGTTTGAATAACAATGTTAAAAGTACTGCATCCTCCGCCCTGTGCTTTGGATGCAGTGTTTTTTTGCGAAACGACTAGGCGGTTTTCAAAACAGCCAGCAGACCTGCAATTACCGCGAAAAGGGCAACACCCTCAACGAAAGCGGCAGTCAGGATCATGTTCGCACGAATGTCGTTGGCAGCTTCGGGTTGACGGGCAATTGATTCAACTGCACCTTTACCGATCTGTCCGATACCGATACCGGCACCGATTGCAGCAAGACCAGCGCCAATTGCACCACCAAGGTGGGAAACGCTAACGTCGAGCAGAATGTTCATCAGACTCATGATACTTGGTTTTATAATTAAAAAAAGACTTAGTGATGCCCTTCCTCATGCCCACCTTCAAAAGCCTGGCCGATGAAAACGGCGGTCAGGTTGGTAAAGATGAACGCCTGGATAAAGGCAACCATTATTTCGATCAGGTAAATGAATACGGCAAATGCTATGCTCAACGGAGAGAATCCCCAACCGGCAACCGCACTCATGGACCCGAAAATGAAAATCAATGTGATAAAACTCAGGATGATAATGTGTCCGGCAACCATGTTGGCAAAAAGACGCACAATCAGGGCAAATGGTTTTGTAAATACGCCCAACAATTCAACGGGAAGCATGATAAAAATCCTGACCGGTGTAGGAACGCCGGGAAACCAGAAAATATGCCCCCAAAAATGCTTGTTGGTGCTGAAAAGTATCACAAAAAAAGAAATGACACCAAGAACAACAGTAAAGGCAATATTGCCCGTAACGTTTGCAGATCCAGGAATCAATCCAAATAAATTATTGACAAGGATAAAAAAGAAAACGGTCAGCAGATAAGGCAGATACTTGGTGTATTTTTTTCCAAGATTGGGCTTTGCCACCTCATCCCTCACAAAAGTAATGACGGGTTCAATGGCGTTCTGCCAGCCCTTGGGTGCTGAAGTGATGCCTTGTCCTTTTTTGTATTTGTTGGCCACGCTGATCATCAACATCACCAGGATGATGAGAGAAAGCAGCATTTGCACAACATTCTTGGTCAAAGAAAGGTCATACACGTGTTCGGAAGGGTCGGTGGAATGGATTTTGTCATGTTCCATGGTATAGCCTTGATGGCTGCTGTGACCATGGTGAAATTGGGATGAGGAAAAAGCCGTCAAACCCTTTTTTTCACTCCACAATATCACCGGCAAGGGCAAAGTTGCGTGAAACTCCTCGCCATTTTCCTTCTTGAGTGTAAAAAAATGAAACTCGTGAGAATCCTGGATATGCTCCATAATGACCTTTGCAGGGTCCAGCTTCTCGCCTCCCGGTTCCTCATTTGCCTTTACGGATGTGGAAACCAGTGCCAAAAATAGCCCTAGAGTAGCCACCAGCAAGGATTTTAGCCTATGTACACGCATATACGCCTTAAAATTTTGCGCAAAGATAGCACTGAGTGGGTTAAAATTGCCCGAAAATTTTAAAAATCTATTGCTCATTTTTCCTCTGCTGGAGGGAAATCATCTGCGCGTATTTGCCACCCTGGGCAACAAGTTGGTCATGGCTGCCCATTTCCACCCTTTTCCCCTTGTCCATGACCAAAATACTGGTTGCCTGACGAATGGTGGACAGGCGGTGGGCCACCACAATGGAAGTCCGGCCCTTGGTCAGCACGGCAATGGCATTTTGGATCAGTTGCTCAGAATGGGTATCTACAGAAGAAGTTGCTTCATCAAGTATTAAAATTGAGGGTTTAAACAAAAGTGCCCTGATGAATGACAACAATTGCCTTTGCCCTACTGAGAGTGTGCCACCCCGCTCCATGACATCAAAATCATAGCCACCAGGAAGTTGCTCAATAAATTCGTGGATTCCAATCATTTTGGCTGCCTCGACCACTTCTGCTCTGCTGATGGAGGGATTTCGAAGGGTCAGGTTATCGTGAACGGACCCCGGAAAAAGAAATACATCTTGCAGCACAACTGCAATCCCGGTCCGAAGGCTGTTGATGGTAAATGCCTCTATGGGCAACCCGTCAATCAATATGGAGCCTGATTGGTGTTGATAAAGCCGGTTGATGAGGCTGATGATGGTTGATTTTCCACTTCCGGTCTGCCCCACAATGGCCAAGGTTTCGCCTTCCGAGACGCTAAAACTGAGGTCCGTCAACACAGGGTGGCCTTCGGTATAATGAAATCCCACATGATCGAATTCAATCCTGCCGCTGATTTTTATGTCCATTGCATGGGCCGCATCGGGTAAGATATCCTGGTTGTCCAAAACAACCAATACCCTTTCACCTGCCACCATGCCCATCTGCAGCACATTGAACTTGTCTGCAATGACCCGAAGCGGGCGGAAAAGCAAGTTCAACAAGAGTGTAAAAGAAACTATGTTGCCAGTCACTTTGATGGCTTCTTCCGGGTTCAAATGGTATGCATCTTTCGCCGCATACCATACAAGAATTCCCATTGAAAAAGCCAAGACAATTTCCACTACTGGGAAAAAAACCGAATAGGCAAAAATAGCCTGTATATTGGCGTCCCGGTGCTTCTTGTTGATGGCTTCAAAACGCAGTTGCTCCCTTTTTTCTGCGGTAAAAGCCTGGATGATTTGCATGCCGGAAAGGTGCTCCTGAACAAACGCATTGAGCGCCGCAATGGCATTCCTGACACTGGTGAAAGACCTGTTGACACTTTCCTTGAAAAAATAAGTAGCCATGATCAGAAGAGGAAAAGGGATGATACAGACAAGGGTCAATTGCCAGTTGGTGTAAAACATGGCAGAAAGGATGGCTATGATTGAAAGAAAATCAGCAACAATTGGCACAAGCCCCTCTGAAAAAATATCATTGATTGCCTCAATATCATTGATGGTTCTTGTGGTCAAGGTTCCAATGGGTGTCTTGTCAAATTGTCTGAGGTTGTATGAAAGCACCTTTTCATAAACCTTTACACGGATATCCTTGACCACACGATGTCCCAGCCAGGACGTTGCATAAGAAAAGAAAAAGCGCATTGCCGTCTCCACAAGCAGTAAGCCAACCTGAACAACAGTGATCAAGAACAAAAAATCCAAAACCACCTGCATGCCCAAAACACCAGCGGCATTGATGCGCTGAAGTGTTAAGTTGATCATCATGGGACGCAAAGGAGAAAGAAAGGCCAGTGCAAAGGCCAAACCAATAGAAAGGTAAAAAATGGTTTTATATGGCTTTGCAAAGGCAAATATTCTTGCCAACAAGGGAAGGTCGAAAATCTTTTTTTTGGATGCTTTGCCTGTGTTTTCCATCTTGGGTAGCGCCTGCGCTTACTGTGGTCTGTTGTTAAATGCTTTGATAAAAAGGGCGCCAAGGTTTTTGTGAGGAGGAATGTAATTGTCAAACCGTTCCTTTGCAACGCCTGCATTGAACTGCTTTTCCAATTGAGTCCAAATGGAAATCCAGTTGACACCGTTGCCCAACCGTACAGATTCATTGATTTGTTTCAGCACAGGCTCATTGACAAGCTTGGTTCCCACTTCCTTTGATGAAACAATGTGTGCGTCAGGACAAAGATCAAGAACAGTATTGAGGTTTTGATAACTTCCACACGATCCCAAAATGATAATTTTCGCTGAAGCTGGCATTTGTTGGATGGTGTACTTGAGGTGATAGCTGTGTCCACGGTGAATCACAATAGTAGGCTTCAGACCATTTTCATTCAGGTACTCAACCAACAAGGCCTGTGCCTTTGCATCCGGATCGTCGCCCTGTGTGTTGTCCAAAGGTAAATTGGCGAAAATCCATACAGGCTTACCCAACAAGGATTTGATTTCAACCCAATGCTCCAGTTGAACCACCTTCCATTCTTTCTTGCCCTTGAACATCGAAATGAAATTGGCAAATGATTCTTTTCCGTCTTTATCGCCATAGAAAAAAACCTGCTGAACAACACGACCTCCAACATCAGAAAGCGCTGAGAGGGGAAGAGCATAGACGGGAGGAATATGGTACTTTTGGGTCAGGAGCTGCGCACTGTCTGTAGCAGACTTGAACAAGAGTTTTAGGATATCGTAAATGGCTGTTCCCCGGGCATTGCCCTGCAATTGCTGCTGTTCAAGGTTTTTCTCGATTTCGGCTTTGATAAGCTCCCTGATGCTGTTGCTGCTGATGCTACCATAAGAGTCAGAAACATCAACGGCGTCTTCAAGATTGAAATTTTTCTCCAAACCCCTCACAAAACTTTTCATCAACAATTGTGCATTTTCTGCAGGCATGGTTGAAAGAAAATGATCAAGCTTGTTGTAGGCAGCTGCCATGCGCACAAATTTCTTGAACTTGTCAAAACGCAGTTCCACCAGCAGGTCATCGCCACCAAGTTTCTGCAGCCGTGCCATCATCCTGTTGTATACCCCGGTATAACTGGATGTGTACAATACATCCTCACCAGTTACAATGATATAGTACAATTCTGCTGGACCCAGGGGTGCCAATATTTTGAACCTCACTTCGTCGGGGGCATCGTGCAAGGCATTGATTTCATTGATGAATATTTCTTCTGCCTTTCTTTTGATGGTCAATCCCATTTCCTGAAACAATATCGGTGTATCGTTTGCCTGCATGTCGTCCATGTACTGCAGCTGTGTACGAATCAACAACTGATAATACTGAAGATCATTGCTGACCAATGATTTGATGCTGTCGATGGAAATTTTTCTTTTGAGGATGGAATGTAAAAAAGGGAAGATGAGCCTTCCTGCGCTTTCTTCAGCAATGCCGGTAATCATTTTAACCAGGCTGTCATCAATTGTTCTGATTTTTTTTCCGATGGCTGTTTCTGTTGCTGCTGCATAGTCATAAAATCGTGATGGAAACTGGTGAGCAGCTGCGGCAATAAGACTGTCGGCAAAGGGAGCCGCCAGATAAGGTTCAATCCTGGAAAGCACTTGCTCAGGATAAAGCCCTGCAAACTGACGGAAAAGCAGCAGCCTTGCTGATGTCAAGTCGGGGTTTTCAAAAAAAACACTGTTTTCTCCCAGCAAAATTCTGTTGACCCCATATGGAAACTTTTCAACGAGGCCATAGATGCCCAAACCAATCAGGTCGCGGCCCATGTACTGTTTGTAGGCATCCAACAGCACCAGGGCTTCAGATACGGACAAAGCACTGCCCCGAAATGATTTGGCCATTTCTTCCAACAGGATGTGCAGACCAGAAAGGTATTTTACCTTGATGCGGTGGTCTGCCAAAATGTTTCTCTCAATATCCTGCTGCAAATCATCGGTCTGGCGGGTATAAATATCCGTCAACAAGAGATCCAAATCGACATCACGACTGATGGCAATCATTTTGTCGGGCTTGCCATCCAAGGCACAAATTCGGGATTGCAGCACATCAATGTCTTCGTGCAATTTCACGCGCCGAATGTCCACAATGGGGCGTATGCTGTCTTGCTGGGACAACGAAAATGCCGAAAACGGCAAGAGCAGCAGCAGAAACAAACGAAAGGACAACATCAACTGCAAAAATAAGATTTAATTTCCAGCACGCTTTACCCCTTTGGCTTAACAATTTAATAATCCTGATGAATTGCGATTTGCGGAAACAGCAGTTTAACTTTACATAAACATACCAGCCATGGCGCCAGCCGCAAAAAAGATCCTTATTGCAGACGATGAGCCAGATATCCTGGAGATCATCGCTTATAATCTGCAACTGCATGGATATGAGGTGGTTACAGCCAAAGATGGAGACCAGGCACTGCAGAAAGCCAGAGAAATCAATCCTGACCTCATCATTCTTGACATCATGATGCCCAATAAAAATGGCATAGAAGTCTGCAAAATACTCCGTTCCCAACCTGCATTTGAAAAAACCCTGATTGTTTTTCTTACTGCCTTGAACGACGAACTCTCGCATGTCAAGGGTCTTGAATTTGGTGCAGATGATTTCATCAGCAAGCCCATCTCTCCCAAAGTCATGGTTTCTAAAGTCAATGCTTTCTTCAGGCGCTTGCTCAAGCCCGAAGAAAGCAAGGCCATTGAAATTGGGGAACTGAGAATTGAGCCCGAAGAATACATGGTGTATTTCAAAGGGCAGCCCATCAACCTTGCCAAGAAAGAATTTGAACTTCTTGGATATCTCGCATCAAAACCTGGTAGGGTATTTCTTCGCAATGAAATACTCAACCAGATTTGGGGAAGCGAAGTTATTGTTGGAGACCGCACCATTGATGTACACATCAGAAAAATCAGACAAAAGTTAGGTATCGATTGCATAACCACCGTCAAAGGGGTTGGATACAAATTTGAAGTCTGATATTCATTCAATTCAACAACGAATGCCGTACTTTGCGGTATGTTCGATTCCAAGAACTATTCGCCCGTAAAAATCGCTTTTTTGACCTCCCTGGTAGCAGGCTTGTTGGCCGCAATTGCTGGTAGCTTGGGGTCCAAGAATATTGTACTGGGTGCCATCATTTTGCTGCTGGTATTTTTTTCCACCTATTTCATTTCCCGCTACCTCATTGAAAAATTCATCCACAGGCAAATTAAATTGATTTACAAATTTATTCATCAAACCAAGGCATCCAAGAGAGAAGAGTTTTTTTTGAAAAAAGTACTGCCCAAACAAAGCCTGGAGGAGGTTGGGGAGGAAGTGCTGCAGTGGGCAGATCAGCGAAAAACAGAAATGGAAATCCTTGAAAAAAACGAGGCATTCAGAAAGGAATTCCTGCAAAATCTTTCGCATGAATTCAAAACGCCTGCATTTGCCATTCAAGGATATTTGGAAACTCTTTTGTCCGGCGCCATGAACAATCCGGAAGTGAGCCAAAAATTCCTTTCCAATGCATTCAAAAACACAGAGCGATTGATCAACCTGATTTCAGATCTTGATGAAATCACGAAATTGGAAAGTGGCAAACAGGAACTCCATTATCAGCACTTCATCATACAAGACCTTGTTACAGATGTTTATGAAGCGCTGACCATTAAATCAGAGGCAAAAATGATCCGTTGCCTGATCAAAAAAGGCTGTGAACAACCCATCAAAGTGTATGCAGACAAGGAAAAAATCAGACAGGTATTGATCAATCTTGTTCACAACGCCATCAAATATGGCAACCAGGAGGGAAAAATAGAAGCCAGCATGTACAAAACTGAGAACAACAACGTGTTGGTGGAAATCACAGACGATGGCATTGGAATTGCGGAAGAACATATTCCCCGGATCTTTGAACGATTCTACAGGACTGATTATGGAAGAAGCAGAAACATAGGGGGCACAGGACTTGGATTGGCCATCTGCAAGCACATCATTGAGGCCCACGGAGAATTTATACAAGCAAGAAGTACTCCTGGCATTGGAACAACATTTGGATTTACATTAAAAGTTGGGAAGGAACAATTGCGCTAAAATCCTCTATCTTGTCTGGCTCCAAACAAGAATTTAAGGGATGAACAACTTCACCAATAATGGATTGAACCGGATTGGACAGTTCCAACCGCTCAACCGGCCCAGCATCGAAGAGCCACTTGTTGAAAAAAACCGGAAAATCATCATCCATGTTAGTGGCAATGCTTACATTAAAATCCCTCAACGCAGCTGCATTGCAGGCCTGTTCATACTGACCCTTCATGGGCATGACCATGAGTTTTTTTTCCAGAAATAACGCTTCTGAAGGTGTTTCAAAACCTGCTCCTGTTATAATACCATGACAATTGATCATGCTTTTATCAAAAAGCGACTGGCTGATTGGAAGTATATTAACGTTCTCTAATTGACAAATGTGTTCTGACTTCCTTGAAAAAAGGTGAAACCTGGTTTTTTTCAATTTGAGCAACTGTTGTAAAACGATCTCATCAGCATATTGTCCGAGGTATACGGTGATATGGCCCTCGTCGCTGGGATTGGCATGTAAAATGGATGGCTTGATGATGGGTGAAAAGACTTGTGCATCATACTGTTTAAAATGAAGGCCAACGGACCTTGAACCACCGGCATAATTGGCAAGCACCCACTCTCCAATTCTATTTCTCTTTTCCGGTCGGGGCACCTTTTTGCTTGCGAAACTAGCCTGGTGACCAAAATGCACTGAAGGAATTCGCTTGAGTTTACAGGCCAGAGATGTGACACATTCAAAATCGTTGATGACCAAATCATATTTCTCCACTGGAAGGTACCTGGCCTCGTTCCACAATTTCTGCAATTGTAGGGAAGCCAAGGTCTTGCAAATATCAATACCGCCGGAAGAAAGTTCGTATTGCAAACTGACGCCTTTGCTTCTGTAAGCCACAGGCAAGTTGGTCCTCAAGGCACTGTTGCTGCCACTCAGGAAAACATCTACTGTTCCATATTTTTTTAGCAATGGGAGAATTGCATTGGCCCTGCTGATATGGCCGTTTCCGGTTGCCTGAACTGCGTAAAATATTTTCATTTTCTTCAGTGCGCTGCTGTTGCAATTGAGGTGAAAAATAGGGCAACTTCATCCGTCAAGACGTTCAACATTGGAATTTTGTTTACTGTGGTTAAGGCATTTTGATCCTTGAGGAAATCTGCTGTTTCTTCGAAGAAGTGGATATCCCAATTGCCTTCTGAATACTCAAGGGAACTGAGATTCTCTATCCAATCCCCACTGTTCATATAAACAACAGAACCTTTTGGGCTGGTCACTTCCCTGATTTGAGGCTGGTGGATGTGACCGCAGATGACATTGGCATATCCGTTTTCAATCGCTAATTCAGCAGCAGTGTCTTCAAAATTCCCAATCCATGCCACTGCTTTTTTTACACCATTTTTCACTTTCTTACTAAAGCTCATTTTCTCACGGCCCAAGGATTTCAGTATCCAGTTGATGAACCTGTTCAACAGAATCAACAGGTCGTAACCATGTCCTCCAAGTTTTGCAATAAACTTGGCACTCCCCTTTGTCGTTGCATCAAAAACATCTCCATGAAAAATCCATGTTTTTTTACCATCAATATCCACGACCAGCTTATCTACCAGCTGGAAATTGCCCAACTGTATTCCACTGTATCTTCGGAGTGATTCATCATGGTTTCCAGTGACATAAATAATTTGTGTACCCTTGGACATCAAGCCAAATATTTCCTTGATAACCTGCATATGGGATGATGGAAAATAATGTTTTCTAAATTGCCAAATGTCAATGATATCACCGTTTAGAACAAGCAATTTGGGCTGAATGGACCTGAGGTATGCAACCAGTTCAGCCGCATGACATCCATAGGTACCCAAGTGAAGGTCGCTGATGACTGCTACTTCTAATTTTCTTTTGTTCATGAAAAGGGATTTCATGAAATTCCCATGTTACCATGAAGTGAATGTTAGCTGCTGATGAATTTATCCTGACCAAAAGGTAAAGCGAATGTTATGAACCAGAAATGGCATAAAGGTGTTGGATCAAGCCATCAGCCAATCCAATTTTGGGAACCAGCATTTCCTCCATGTTTCCCCATTTCATAACTTGAGTATAGATCATCAAGGCTGGTACGATGACATCTGCCCTGTCCTCCCTAAGGTTGTAAAGCCTGATGCGATCCTGAACTGAGCAGGATGAAAACTCCTTGTGATAATCTTTGAGGACATCGATGTGTAGCGGCTTGCCGTCTTTCTTCTTGCTGAGGGAGAAAACCTTGTTGATATTGCCTCCTGTGCCTATAGCAATGGTATTTTTCAGGCCACGCAGGTGTTCCCGCAAGGCCTCTTTCATTTCCGCCCAGTCTTCGTCAGAAACCATGTTTTTTAACAACCGAATGGTCCCGATATTGAATGAGCGTTTGTACATCAGGGTATTGTTGCTGAACAATGTAAGTTCAGTGCTTCCGCCGCCCACATCCACGTAAAGGTAATTGCTATTGACATTCAGGTTCTCCGCGACATGTGATTCATAGATCAATGCAGCCTCAAAATCTCCTGTAATCACCTTGATGTTTATGCCAGTTTCCAGATAAATTTTTCTCACTACTTCACTGCTGTTTCTAGCATCACGCATGGCACTTGTGGCCACAGCAATGGACTTCTCCACTCCGTATGCACTCATCAAATGGGCATACGCCTTCATGGTTTGAAGCACCATCTGCTTTTTTTCCTTTGAAATCTCACCTGTTTCAAAAACATCAAACCCCAAACGAAGTGGAACCCGGATGAGATTGAGCTTGTTAAAGGCAGGCTTCCCCGAAATAGATGGAAGCACCTCGGAAATAAGGAGCCTGCTTGCATTTGTACCTATATCGATTGCTGCCAGTCGCACGTATTCTTACCGGTTATTTTTTAACAGGTGATTGTAAATCTCCTGTTGTGAGCGTATGCGTTTTCTACCTGGTGAAGATACATAGTTGTTCATAAACTCCGGATCTAAAATCCTTGCCTTGACGTTGTCACTCAATTGAATCTTCAAAATCTCCAACAACTCCTTTTTCAGGTCGTTGTCAAGAATAGGGCAAGCGGCCTCTACCCGATGGTCAAGGTTTCGCACCATCCAGTCGGCACTTGAAATAAACATCAGCACATTGCCCCCATTGTGGAAAACCAATACCCTTGCATGTTCCAGGTATGCATCTACAATGCTGATGGCAAATGGTGATGAAAATGGCTTTTTCTTTGTTTGTCTTTTTGCTGAATAAATCCCCCGAATGATCAGATTGACTTCAACTCCAGCAACAGTGGCTTGATTGAGCTTTTCAATCAGCGATACGTCACTGAGTGAATTCAATTTCAATGTTATCGATGCAGGGAAGCCTTTTTTTGCCTCCTTTATCTCCTTGTCAATCAATTCATTGATCTTTTTTCGCATGCCGACAGGACTCACCAAAACTGTCTTACAGTCCTGCAATGCACTTGCATGTGACAATGGATTTTCCAGGAAATAAAAAATCCTGTTGATATCTGCCATGATATTCCGGTTGGACGTAAGCAGGCAATGATCACCATAGAAATTGGCAGTTTTTTCATTCAGGTTTCCTGTACTCACAAATCCATATTGAACGGTACGATTATGCATGCGTTTATTGATGATGCAGACCTTTGCGTGAACTTTCATGTTTGGAATGCCCAAAATCACCTTGACGCCTTCCTCTTCAAGGACTGCTTTCCATTCAAGGTTTGCCTCTTCATCAAAGCGCGCCTTCAATTCCAACATCACTTCAACTTTTTTACCATTGCGGGCAGCATTGACCAGTGCATTGATGACTTTGGATTCGGAAGCCAACCTATAAGCGGTTATCTTGATAGATTTAACATCAGGATCAATTGCCGCCTCCCGCAAGAGATCAATAATTGCATTGAAAGAATGGTAAGGAAAATGAAGCAATATGTCCTTTTTCACAATTACATCCGTTACCCGGATGGCAGAATTCAGGGACGGGTGTGGAATTGCAACCGTCTTTCTTTTGCTGTTAGGGAATACATCCGGAAAATCCATAAAATGTTTGAAATTGTGGATTCTGCCTCCCGGGATAATACTCGATTTATTGTTGAGTTTCAATTTCTTGATCAAGTAATTCAACAACCCACTGTTCATCTCCTTATCATACACGAACCGGACCGGTTTTCCTTTTCGACGTTTTTTTAAACCCTTTTGTATTTTTTCAACGAATGAAGTGCTGACGTCATTGTCCAGGTCAATCTCGGCATCTTTGGTCACCTTGAAAATATTTGCTTCAAAATGGTCATATCCAAAATAGGAAAATATATAGGGCAAGTTGACCCGCACGATATCCTCCAACAGGATAATATGTGTTTCGCCTTTGGGAGTTGGCAGTTTCACAAACCTGCCAAGTGTTTTAGAGGGAATTTCAATCAAAGCATATTTTTGCTTGTATGCAGAATTTTTCTTTTGCATTACCACACCAAGGTATATGCTTTTATCCCGCAGATAAGGCAGTTCAGGTAAACCTTCAATCATCAGAGGAATGATGTTGGACCGCACCTCATTTTCAAAATATTCAATCACAAACATCTTTTGATCCTTTGTAAGCTGTTGATCGTTCTTAATGAAAATCCTGTCCTTTTTCATCTCAAGTTGAATATTGGCCCAGATGCGATCAAATTCACTTTGCTGTTTCAATACGATGTGCAACAGGTCAACCAAAACCTCAGACACATCATTTTCCATATGGATGTTGAGCCTAGTCTTGCTGGATGTCAACTCAGCCATTCGTTTTAAAGTTGCCACCCGCACACGAAAAAACTCATCCATGTTATTTGAAAATATTCCCAAAAAACGAATTCGTTGATTGGTGGGGACAGAAGGGTCGTTGGCTTCCTGCAATACCCGCGCATTGAAACTCAGCCAACTGATGTCTCGTTGCACAAAACCTGACTTGTTCACCATAAGATCGATTTTCCGATTACTATTCATGTGAAAATTAAATCATTATCCAACAAATTGATTGAAATACAAATTGTTTACAGTAACTTAATAATGGATGAACACAACCAAAAAGTCCATATTGACGTATTTTTTGGCTTTCTTTTGGGGCAATATAGTCCTGGGTCTTGGAAGCATCCAAGAAAACCGCATCCAATTCTCATTTCTTGGCAAGGAATACTCCATTAAAGCAAAAGAAATACCTGGCGGCTTTCCTAAAAGCCATAGCAGCCAAAAGAGCTTCACTGAAATAACTTTGGCTTTAGAGAAAAATTGTGCAGGGATAATTCCTGAGATATCCGCCATCAAAAAATCGCTTGATTTGTCTGATTGGTTATACTATCAACTCATAAGGAAGGTATCACAACAGTTGTTTCCAAAAGAAGAGGATTATTGGGGATACACCTATTGCAAACGATTTTTCTTGGCAAGCTGCGGGTTCAATCCCTTGCTGTGTACAATTGATAATAAACTGCTTCTATACATTCAAAGCAACTCAACAATCTACAATGTTCCCATCAAGATGGTTTCAGGAAAGCAATATGTATGCCTGAACTTTCATGACCATGATTTTGACGTCCCCCTTGAGAGAGAGGTGCCGAGAATCATTGAAAAATCAAATAATGAAAATGGGGTGGCTTTCGACTATGAAATCAGCGTCATGCCAGATTTACCAGCTGAAAAATACATCGATAAAAAGATTGAGTTCAAATACAAGAATACTATTCAAAAATTTGACATCAAGGTATTCCCCGAAATAAAAGACTACTTCAAGAATTATCCAGTAACAGACTACAGGTTTCAATTCAATATACCTCTCAGCAAAGCCACTTATGCTTCTATCATTTTGCCTCTTAAAAGAAAACTAGAGAACAAAACAGTTGCATACGGCGTAGAGTATATCCTGTTTCTAGTAAGAAATGCATTTTTCTATGAAGCGGATTCGACCCTGTATGGCAGGGAAAAAAGATTTTCACCTGAAGAGGCACTGGCCTCAGAAAGAAGTGATTGTGAAGATTACGCAGGATTGTTTTTTTCCCTTATACGTGAAGTGTACAATATTCCAATGATCGTACTCAGCTATCCGGACCACGTCAATGTAGGGGTGGCTTTGAAGAAGCCAAAATACAAAACCATCCTTCACAATGGCATTGAATATACCATTTGTGAACCTACACCACAGAAAAAAAATCTTCACCTAGGTCAAATGGCAAAAAAAACCGAAAAACAACCCCATGAAATTGTATACGTATTTGAACCCAAAAACAATTGAAAAGAACTAGTTGCTTGCTTTGGGCGCTATAGCATGGATACTTAATGAATCAATCAATTTTTTTGACGACAAACCCATGCGGGTAAAATGCTTATCACCATTTTTTATAAATGAAAATGTCATACAGGAGTCTATGATTGAAAAGTAAACAACATCAACAATGTCTCCTTTGCCATAAAAATAAAATTTACCCATGGAAGGACATTCTTCAAACCCATATAAAAATTCCCCATTGATTTCCGCCATTGTGCCCTGCAAAAGACTTAGGTTACGCAATTTTACAACCCTAAAAAATCTTGGGTTTGCAGGCTGGTTATAATAAATTACTGCCGCACTGTCTGCCTTTTCAATTTGCTCCATAACTCCCTTTGGCTTCATTGGCAAATAAGCAATCTCTGGAACATCAGTTCTTTGTTCTGTGTTCCTACTGGAGCACGAAGAAAGTAATGCCAAGACGAAGAATGATTTGAATATGCATCTCATGATAAAAAAATAAAAAAAAGCCACTCCAAAAGAAGTGGCTTTGAAAACAATGATTTTTTAGTACGCCTTGTTTTGCGGATCCCAGTTTGTCCAACCGGTGGTCCAGTCTGTAGTACCCATGGCGCCACGGAAGGTAGTGGGCGTAAAATATGAATTCATCCCGGTGAAGCTTACACCGGAAAGTGCAGGAGAACCGGTGTTTGGCAAAAAGTTGGGGGCTGTAGAATAAAATGGAGACTTCAACATGGCAGCATCAGCTGTTGACAATGATATGCATCCATCAGTTTCAGCCTTGGTTTTCATTTGTGCAGGTGTAACAATGGCCAATGCTGCTGCATCATTCCTATAAACATTGGCAGCATCATTGGAATGCAGCAGGTTATTCTTGAATTCAGAAAGATTGTCTACATAGTAGGCCTTTGCAGTATTTGCAGATTCAAAAGAAAGACCACCTTTGGGCCAACCCATAACAATAGAATTTCTCAATACAAACTGAGTGGACCTCCTCCACCGGTTGCCAAAATTGTGGTTGGCTGCTGTTCCTGTTGCATTGTTGGCCCCCACAATCGTAAAATTGCTCAACTGAGGTCTAGTAAATGGAGTTGCAGTAGTACCAGTTCCATCATTGTCGCACTCAATGCCATTTCCAGCATCACCAGCATCAACAAAATCAGGTTTGCGACAGGCAATACCGTATTGAATTTTACCAGTATAGCCGAAGTCAAAATCGAAATCATCATCAGCAGTGGCAAATGCTATCAGGTTCTTGCAGTTCACTGTTCCACCAAACCACTCATAGGCATCATCGTTACCAAAAGAAACCTGTATGTTTTCGATGATGGTTCCCGAACCAACGCCACCCATGGTAAGACCATTGATTTCAGATCCGGGTTCGGCTGCAATTCCAGCATATTCAATGCGAACGAAACGAAGAATTCCACTTTCGTCGTTTGCATCAGTGCCACCAAATTTCCTGCCTACACCACCCTCAACGGTTGGAGCAGGATCTTGGGGACGGTTGGTTGGTGCTTTACCCAAGAGTATGATTCCACCCCAATCGCCAGGCGTCCTTTGCCCAATGGACTTCCCACTGGTGAATACGATGGGATCAGTCGCCCGACCATCAGCAATCAATTTAGCCCCTCGTTCAATGATCAAAGCTCCTTTCTCAGTAATATCACTCACTATTACGCTCCCTGGAGCAATTGTGAAGGTGTTGCCATCAGTGATATAAACATAACCCTTCAGTGTATATTTACCCTTGGGCAAATAATAACTTTTGTTTAAAATACCCTGAATGATTCCACCATTGGTAGCAGGGTCTTGTGGATCAGAAGAAACAGTTCCACCACCTGTAGTATTATTAACGGTTTCTTCGAAATTGACTTTAATGCAAGAGCTGACTGAGAACAAGGTAATGGCTACAATTGCCAAGAAAACTCTTTTCATACAATGGTTTTTGCTGATTTTAATTGAATTTATTTTGTTTTTTTGCTGATATTAAAGTCATAAGTAAATCCTACTGAAATGGTTGATCCTGGTGTATAGGAATTGAACAACCTGTCAACTCCACTTTTGAAGGCAGTGGGGCCATCAACGTTTTCATAGAAATAAAATGCATTGTTGAGAATGTCTGCAAAATTGATTTTAATCTCTCCCTTGCCGTCAATGACCTTTTTGGAGAGCTGAAGGTCCAGCTGGTTCCTTGGGCGTTCAAATACATTGGGAAACTCCTCATTACCGACCAATGCAAGGCGTTCTCCAACCCTGTTGTACAATAGGGATGCATTGAATTGTGTGCTACTAAACTGTAAGCCTGCGTTGATGAGGAATGGTGATTGTCCTTGCAAGGGCCTGTCTGCCTTAACTGCTTTGTTGCCAGCACTGATATCATTGAAGGTGACTTCAGATCGGATATAGGTATAATTTCCAAAAAATGCGAAATTCTTCAGCACGGGAGAAATGAATTCTAGCCCAGTTCTCGCTTCCAACTCGAAGCCAAAAGTTTTTGCATTGATGGCATTTTGATAGAAATACCTGCGGGAATCTCCATTGCTAGAAGGGTCGAGCCTGAATTCAATCGGATTGGAGAAATCTTTGTAGAAAGCACCAACCGTGATTGCTTCGCCTGCCTTGGGATAGAGCTCATACCTGACATCATAGTTTAGGATGGAGCTTCTCAACAGTCCCGTATCACCCTTCACTCCATAGTTCATTTCATAATCATAAAATGCAAATTCTGCTATTTCCCTGAATTCAGGGCGTGCAACAGTCCTGCTAGCAGACAACCTGATGTTCTGCTTGTCGCCTGCATTCAAAGAAAGGTTAATGGAAGGTAGCAGGTCCAACTTTTCAGTGAGCCTTGTATTCCTGTTGCCGGTTTGATCTTTTGATGAAAGCAACTGTTGAAAATTTTCTGCCCTCAGCCCCCAAATAATCCTTGCAGGACCAAATTTGTTGTCCATCATACCATATCCTGCATTCAAAACAGAAACACCGAAATACCTGTCTTGGTTGTTGGTAAACTCTTCCAAAACATAACCACTCTGGCCCATGTTATCATAGAAAAACGCAGACTCAATAGGTTTGAAGGCATTTGCTGCAACGAAAGAGTTGATGTTGGTGGTGTTGTACCTAAAAATTCGGCTCCTAAAGTCGCGGATGCGTGCAAGACTTGAACCACCAATCTTCAGGGTTTGCTTGTCCTTGCCACCCCAGTTCATCGGAACGATGAACTGTCCCCCACCGCCAAAACTATAATCTTTTAAAGCACTGTAAAACCTCCTTGTATCGTCAGGATCAATTTCAAATTTATTGTTCGTGTTGATGGCCCTTGCATACAATGCACTTCTGAGGTCTGGCTGTTTTTTAAGGTTATAACCTGCATTTCCATTCCATTTGAACTTGATACCTTTTGCAGTGAGCTGATGCTCCCCCTCAAGCTGAGCGCTGTAGAGTGAGCGCTGGCTCATGTTGGATGAATAAAATTGGATATCATTCAACCGGCTGGTATTATAACCCTTTCTCGTATAATAATTGTCATCAAACAATTGATTGAAGAGATTCTTCAAGGAGACCTTGTGCCTGCCTTTAACCCAAGTGATGTTGGCCACTGCACCCAGATTGGTCTGGTAGCGATTCTGGTTATCGTTATAATTGAAAATCGTTGTTCCATTGGTCTCATAAAAAGATCGCTCTACATTGTAGACCAACATTGAATTCCTGTAATTTGCCGCAACCAGAACACCAAGGTTTGAACCATTTTTCAACTTATGGTTTTGTGCGTAGGTGATATTGAAGGTTTTGATTGGAGCGGCATTCATTGTATGTTGCTGATATACATCCCCACGGAAAAGTTGCGTAAGCTCAATTTGTTTGTTCAATCCCCCTGCATCTTTACCCAACGCCCTGTACAACTGTGCAGTTGCAGGAAAGCTATCAGGAAGGGCTCTGGTTCCATCATCAAATCCCAGCCAATCATACTGGTTGCGCTGGTTGCTGACAAATGGCTTGAAAGTGGATTGGGTATTGTATCCCAGACCAAAACCAACCGTCAACAGATCCTTTGAAGGAATGTCTCTTGTATTTACCTGAACAAGCCCACCTGAAAATTCTCCTGTAAACTCAGGAGTTGCAGTTTTGTTGATGACAATGTTGTCAATCAAAGCAGCGGGAAACATGTCAAATGAAAATGCTTTCTTGTCGGGCTCGCTACTAGGCAAAAGGGCTGAATTGAGCATGGCTGAATTATAGCGGTCAGACAATCCACGCACAATGACAAACTTGTTGTCTTGAACTGATGCTCCACTCACACGCTTCAACACCTCTCCAGTATTCTTATCTGGTGTTCTCCTGATAAAGTCAGCAGCCAGTCCGCTGGACATGGCAGGATTGTTCCGCTGGAAAGTCAGTAATGCGATACTGCTTTCCTGGCGGCGTGTGGACTTGATGACAATCGCGTCGCTGTTTTTAGACTGGGGCTCAAGCACTACTACAATGGAATTTTCACCTGATAAAGAAAACTCAAGGTCTGATACGGACTTTGAGTTGAATCCCACACTGGAGATTACAATGCTATATTTTTTTCCAAGCTCCATTTTAATACTGAAGTTTCCCTGTACATCAGCAACAACAGTGTTTCTCGAACCTTCAACCATGATTGAAGCACCGGCAATGGGTTCATTTTGGGTATTGATGACCTTACCCAAGAATATTTGAACCTGTGCGAGCGATGTTGAAGAGGCCAAAAAAGAGAGGACCAAAACAAAGAATAATCGGGATATTGGCTGCTTGAACATAAATTAATTTGAAACACAAAAAAACAAGCTTGTCATTACCCCACCGTTAGCGCCTTGTTAACCAATTGTAACGGGTATGTTACGCCAATGTTAAGGGCAGAAAATCTTGTTAAAAAATCGCATCTTTGTATCTAGAAAATTATTGTATGAAAGGAATCATTTTAGCAGGCGGTTCAGGTACCAGGCTTTACCCCATCACTTATGCGATCAGCAAGCAAATCATGCCTGTTTATGACAAACCAATGATCTATTATCCCCTTTCAACGCTCATGCTCTCAGGCATAAAAGATATCCTGATCATTTCCACTCCCCAAGACCTCCCTCAATTCAGAAAATTATTTGGTGATGGAAGCCATATCGGTTTGAACATGAGCTATGCCGAACAGCCCCTGCCCAATGGGTTGGCCCAGGCATTTGTAATTGGAAAGGATTTCATCGGCAATGATCCCTGTGCCCTAGTGCTCGGGGACAATATATTTTACGGGGCGGGATTGGGAAAAACGCTTGAGAAAAACACGAACCCCGATGGTGGCATTGTGTACGCCTATCAGGTAAGTGATCCCGAAAGGTACGGTGTTGTTGAATTTGATGCCCAAATGAAAGCCATTTCAATAGAAGAAAAACCCGAACATCCCAAGAGCAGGTATGCTGTGCCGGGGCTTTATTTTTATGACAACAATGTCGTGGAAATTGCAAAAAACATCAAGCCATCCCCAAGGGGTGAGTATGAAATCACCGACATCAACCTGGAATACCTCAACCGAGAAAAACTCAGTGTCTCCGTGCTCGACAGGGGTACCGCATGGCTGGATACCGGAACTTTTGATTCGCTCATGCAAGCCTCACAGTTCATCCAAGTAATTGAACAAAGGCAAGGCATAAAAGTCGCCTGCATAGAAGAAATCGCCTGGAGAAAAGGATTTATCAATACAGATCAGCTTGTTAAGCTTGCACATCCGCTACTCAAAAGCGGATATGGAAAATACCTGATGGAACTCGTTAACTAATACCACATGATAAAAAAAATACTTGTCACCGGAGGGTCCGGATATATTGGATCCCACACATTGGTGGACCTGATTGAGCATGGATTCGAGGTGATTTCCGCCGATAACAATTCCCGGTCAACCATCGGCATGTTGGAGGGTGTTGAAAAAATAACAGGAGTAAAGGTCAAGAACTACAATGTTGACCTCTGCAACTTCGATGAAACCAGGGCCATATTCGAAGAAAACAACAATATTGAAGGCATCATCCATTTCGCAGCGTACAAAGCCGTCGGAGAATCTGTGGAGAAACCCCTGCTTTATTTCCACAACAACATGGGATCGCTGGTCAATATTTTGCGGTGCATTGAAGAGTTCAAAATTCCCAATTTTGTATTTTCATCTTCCTGTACGGTCTATGGCAACCCTGATGCAATACCAGTTACAGAAGATACGCCAAGGAAAAACGCTGAATCTCCTTATGGCCTGACCAAACAAATGGGAGAACAAATGATTGAGGCATTTGCCGCTTCCAACGCAACAACCAACTCGGTCTTGCTCAGGTATTTTAATCCTGCAGGTGCCCATGCTTCTGCACTGATTGGTGAACTTCCGATAGACAGACCACAAAACCTAACGCCTGTCATTACACAAACTGCCATAGGTAAAATCCCGCAGCTGACCGTTTTCGGCAACGATTATCCAACCAGGGATGGCTCCTGCATACGTGACCTGATTCATGTGTGTGACCTGGCACATGCGCATACCCTTTCCATTCGCTTTTTGCTTAACAAAAAGAACAAGACAAATTGTGAAGTATTCAACCTTGGGTCTGGTGATGGCATCACGGTGCTTGAGTCCATCAGGGCATTTGAAGAAAGTACCGGGGTACCACTGAATTATACCATTGGTGAAAGAAGACCAGGGGATGTAGTGGCCATTTACGCGAACAACGATAAGGCAAGAACAGCACTTGGCTGGGTTCCCCAGTTTGGCCTGAAAGACATCATGACCAGCGCCTGGAAATGGGAACAGTACATTCAAAACCAGCCAAAGCATCTTGACCTGAGGGCGCACCGTTTGAATTAGGAATAAAAATTAACCAATTGCAACCAAAATAACGCTTGATTTAATGTTATTTTGCAACAAACTGTAATTATCATGTTGGATGCAATTGAAGTAACGGGACAAAAAGATACCAGAAGCGGCTTTGGAGATGGCATTTTTGAATTGGGGCAAACCAACCCAAATGTTGTGGCGCTGACTGCTGATCTTGCAGGCTCGATGAAGTTGAATGCATTCATCAAGTCATTTCCAGAACGTTTCATTCAATGTGGAATTGCCGAAGCAAACATGATCAGCATTGCAGCAGGACTAACAATTGGAGGAAAAATCCCCTATACCACCACCTTTGCCAACTTCTCAACCGGAAGGGTTTACGACCAAATCAGGCAATCCGTTGCCTATTCCGGCAAAAACGTCAAGATTTGCGCATCTCATGCCGGCTTGACCCTGGGAGAGGATGGTGCAACACACCAAATCCTTGAAGACATCGGCTTGATGAAGATGCTGCCAGGGATGACAGTGATTGTGCCCTGCGATTACAACCAAACAAAAGCAGCAACCATAGCCATTGCCGATCATGAGGGACCTGTATACCTGCGTTTTGGAAGACCTGTATGGCCAATTTTTACCAGCGCAACGGAACCCTTCATTGTTGGCAAGGCCCAAAAGTTTTCAGAAGGAACTGATGTCAGCATTTTTGCATGTGGACACCTTGTATGGAAAGCCATCGAAGCGGCAAGAATACTGAAGGAAAAGGGAATTCATGCAGAAGTGATCAATATCCATACCATCAAGCCCCTGGACACAGCAGCAGTTATCGCTTCCATCCAAAAAACAGGATGTGCAGTAACGGCAGAAGAGCACAATGTGCTGGGTGGCCTGGGCGATAGCATTGCACAAACCGCATCCAAGTCATTTCCAATTCCCATCGAGATGGTCGGCACACAAGATACTTTTGGGGAAAGCGGAAAACCCACTGAACTCCTTAAAAAATATGGCCTGGATACTGAATTCATTGTTGCAGCTGCAGAAAAAGCCATGTCCAGAAAGAAAGGATAATGAACATGATTCCCGATCAGGACGATAACGAATTGGTCAGGCTGTTCAAGGATGATGCGCAGCGGGATAAGGCATTCACCATCATCGTAAAAAAATACCAGGAGAAAATTTATTGGCAGGTCAGAAGAATGGTCATCCATCACCAGGATGCAGATGATGTGCTGCAAAACGTATTCATCAAGGCCTGGAACGGACTGCAGAATTTTAGGGAAGATGCCAAATTGTACACCTGGATCTACAGGATTGCGGTCAATGAATCACTGACCTTCCTGGAACAGCAAAAGAAAAAGGCATCGGTTTCATTTGATGATATCAGCGCCAATCTTGAAGACAAAATGCGCAGTGAGAAGGGTTTTGATGAAAACAAGGCAGTTTGGAAACTGCAACTGGCAATTCAACAACTCCCTGAAAAACAAAAGATTGTGTTCAATTTGCGCTATTTTGAAGAGATGCCCTACGAAGAGATGAGCCAAATCCTGGACACTTCTGTGGGGGCCCTAAAAGCCAGTTATCACCATGCGGTCAAGAAAATCGAGGAATATATCTTAAACCATTAAACCCTTAGAGAACGACATTGTCTAAGAAATGCATGTCAACTACCATTTCCATACAGCAAGAATTGTCCTCAATAAGCCAGCACGTTGCCAACCTGCAGAACAACACCCCTTTTCTGATGCCCAATGGATATATGGAATCATTTCATGGTAGATTGATGGATCGACTTATGGATGAATCATCCCAGTCGGAATCCGCAGAAATTTCACCCCTGCTCAGGTCCCTTCAGGACCAAAATCCTTATGCCATACCCGAAGGATATTTCAACACCTTGAAAGTTGCGATCTCCAAGCCCCAGGCTCCAGTGGTGAAGGTGTTCACCATGGGTATTTTTGCCCGGTACGCTGCCGCTGCTTGCTTGATTGGTATCCTGGCAACAGTATTTTTAATTGGCAGTAAAAAAGATGGCATTTCAACGGCGGTAGCCAAAACAGACATTGAAATACCCGCTGCCCAGGTTTCGCCGGATGCCATTTCCTCTTACCTGGAAGAAATGGACAACCTTTCCTTTGATGAAGATGCTGAAAATGAAGTATTTTCATCCAAAAGCAATCTTTTGGTTGACATCAACAGTTCAACAATAAAAGAAATTTTACAAGAAATACCAGACAATGAAATTTCGTTGTACATGGCCCAAAATGATTTTGGGGATGTACGTTCACTCAATTAATGGCTAAAATCAACAGAACCATGAAAAAACCATTGTTTATCATTGCAGTTGTACTAATGGGATATGCTGCCCAGGCCCAAGGTAAATTTGACCGGGAAACCAGAACTGCAGAAATAAAAAAAATCCAGGCCATGGAAATGGCATTCATAACAAAGGAATTGAACCTTACCCCGGACGAGGCACAAAAATTCTGGCCTGTATTCAACCAGTACAGAACAGAACTCAAAGGCATGGCCATAGAAAGAAAGCATGGAGACCAGCTGGAAAAGCAGCAAAAAATGCTGGACATCAGAAAAAAATACAGAGAGGACTTTACAAAAGTAATGAGCCATGAAAGGGCAAACAAGGTCTTTGGGGCAGAAGAAGAGTTCAAATCATTGGTCAGAAGAGAGTTTCAAAAGCGGCAAATTGAGAAAAAACAGCTTGAACCCCGGAAAAAAGGGTTTTGATTATTTTATACAATAACGTAATTTTAATGCGGTGTTTTTCATAGGTTAGCAACGGCTGGCTCTTTTTAGAGCCGGCCTCTTTTTTTTAATTGGCATTAAAAAACACACTCAATACTTAATTTGATTACGTATTTATACTGATTTTTCTTCTAGAATGTTTGATAGACAGGGGTTTTGATGTCATGATAGAAAAGGAACTTCCAATGTTCGGTGTGTGAAGTCTCCCACCATTGTTGACGCAACTCCATGGCCTTTTTGCCATCGTGATCGTATTTGGCAACAAACCTCGTTTTCATCTGCTGCAATTGGGGTGCCTCATCACCACCAAAAAAGACCACCTCATCATCTTCCCGGATCCAAAAAACCCTGTGGAATGGCGAATGTCCCCCACTCTGCTCATATTCAATGTATCCGTTGATTTGCCCGTTTTCACCAGTTAAATGGACCTTTTCATTGTTTTCCAGGATGGAAAGCCCCTTGGTATCATAAGATGCACTTCCTTTATTCAGTGCATGGTCCAATTCCAATTGGGAAATATAATGTTCTGCCTGGGGAAAACTCAGGTGAAATGAACCGTTGTAGTCATCAGGAACAATCATACCCCCTGCATGATCCCGGTGCAAATGGCTCATCAGAACCATCGTAATATCTGATGGCGAAAAACCGTGCATTGCCAGGTTATGGTAGATTTGCAAAATACCGTCTTTAGAAAATCCCAGCCCCGTATCCAAAAGAACAATGTCTTTTCGTGTGACCAATAAAAATGGTTGTATTTCTACGAGCAAACTTCCCTTGGGCCTTTGCTGCAGTTCATCTTTCCCCGTGTCAAACGGAACAAATATTTTGGTGTGGTCAATTGTAAATGAACCCTCAGACAGCGGTATGATTTTCATGCAGTAAAGTTAACGCAGCACCATTTGACGGTCAGCATCTAGGCGAATCAGGATGAAAAGAAGTATAGAAAAGGTAATCAGGGATGTACCGCCATAGCTCATGAAGGGAAGGGTAATCCCAATGACGGGTATGATGCCGATGGTCATTCCAACATTGATGAAAACGTGAAAGAAAAACACGGAGGCTACACCATAGGCATAGGTCCGGCTGAACACGCTCCTTTGTCTTTCAGCCATATGGATGATCCTGAACAGCATAAAGAGATAAAGACCCAGCAAAGCGATGCTGCCGACGAAACCAAAGCCTTCGCCGATGGTACAAAAAATGAAGTCCGTCCTTTGTTCGGGGACAAAGTCATACCTTGTTTGTGTTCCCTTCATCAATCCTTTGCCCCAAAATCCACCAGAACCAATCGCAATTTTGCTTTGCTTTACGTTATAGTTGCCTGCTTTTTTCTTATCCTCCATCTTCTTGATGTCTTCTTCAGACATGGATTCTGTATCTACCTGAAAATCCTTTCCAACAGTGGCATAAATGCGCTGCACCTGATAGGGTTTTAGGACATTGTTGAAAAAATAGGGAACAGCAAACCTTTGAATGCCAACCGCAATGGCCCAAATGCTGATGATGAGCACCAGCACTGACTTATTCCGTTTGATCAGCCTTTGCAATCCATAGATGAATCCAATGGCGCCAAGAGACAGGATGATGGCCAATACATTCTGGTCAATCAACAAGGTCATCACCACAAGCATTGCAATTGAAAAACCGATCACCAAAACGGCAGATGGAAGCCCTTCCCGGTACATGACCAGAAAAAATGAAAAATATACCAATGCGAGTCCTGTTTCACTTTGCAGAATTGTCAAAACAGCAGGTACCAATACCAGGCAAGCAGCAACCAACTGAGACCGCAGCTTCCTGAAGTTCAGGTCCGTCGAAGAAAGGTATTTTGCCAGTGCAAGGTTGACAAATACCTTGCATAATTCGGCAGGCTGCAATTGGAACCCTGAAAACCGTATGATGGACTTTGTCCCTTTTACGTCAGTATGAAAAGGGAAGACCAGTATCAACAGGATCAACCCTGCAAAGTAAAGTATATTGGAAGTGGCTGTAAAAAATTTGCTATCCATGAGCAAGATGAATACTGCCAGTACTGCAGAAAGAAAAAAATACAGGAGCTGTCTGCTGTAGTCCGTCTTGAAGGAAAGAAATCCAGTGATGATGTTTTCATCCCTGTATGTTGTTGCAAAAATGCTGGCAATGCCAGTCAACACAAGGACCAGGTAGACGCCAACCAAGGTCCAATCAACCCCTTTGGACATATCAAACGAATTGTTCTTCATTTTCGGGTTTAATGGCTGAAAGATGGTATACCGTGATGCTTGACTTTTTGTCTTGGTTTTGACGTTGGGGAAGATTGCCTGAGGCTGTTGCTTTTAGCTGCAGTTTTCGCATCTTTTCCCTCCGGAGAGAATCCAGCCTGCTGCGTTTCTGCCTGACAATCGGTAGGATAATCTCAGTATTTTCTATCCGCTCCACTTCTTTCCACCTTGCAGCAGAGAGGGTATCACGGAGGTACTTCTCCATCACCAGCGCTGCCATGGGGCCAGCCCATGTGGCTCCAAACCCGGCGTTTTCCACTATAACGGCAACAGCTATTGTCGGATTTTCCCTGGGAGCAAAACATACAAACCATGAATGGTCTTTCAATTTTTCCCGCTTCCCATAAATGATGCCATAGTTTTCTGCAGTGCCCGTCTTGGCTGCTACAGAAATGCCCTCGATTCTTGCAACACCACCAGTTCCTTGCTCAACAACATCCTGCATTCCAAGCTGGACGATCTCATAGGTTTCTGCTGAAATATTGGTCACCTGGTGTTTTTTCTTATAGGGATTCAATACAGTATCCGTCTGCAATTGGCCATCAATTGATTTCACAAAATGGGGAGTATAATAATATCCCTTGTTGGCAATGATGCACATCATGTTGGCCATCTGTAGCGGCGTTGCCTGCATCTCACCCTGCCCTATGCCCAGGAATACATTGGTGCAGGAACTCCAGGACCTGTTGTACAAGCGGTTGTAAAAACTGGTATCAACGATCAACCCCTTGTCTTCGCTCGGCAGATCTACCCCCAATCTTACTCCCATCCCAAACGAGTTCATGTACTGCTTCCATTTCAGGTATCCCTTGGCTGTGCCGCCCAACCTGGGATTGTCCACGGCAAGCCTGTAGAGATGTGAGAAATAACTGTTGCATGAATTGGCCAAAGCCACCCTCAAATTGCCTGCATGTCCTGGTGTCTTGTGTGTGCATCCTATGGGCCTTCTGCATCCAAAATAAGCTCCTCCACAACCCAATCCAAAAGACGGTGTTATAACCCCCTCGTCGAGTGCAATCAATGCTCCCGTTGGTTTGATGGTTGAGCCAGGTGGATATTGACCTTTGATGGCCCGGTTGAACAAGGGCCTCGCCGTATCCCGCAACATCCATGAAAAATTGTTTTTTCTTTGGTTCCCGGTCAACATGTTCGGATCATAGGTGGGACCGCTTGCCATCGCAATGATTCCACCGGATCTGGGGTCGATGGCTACAATGGCGCCAAGTTTATTTTTCAGCATGCGCTCTGCAATGACCTGTACATCGATGTCAATATAGGTCCTCAGGTTGCGCCCGGCTATGGCAACGGAATCATAGAGCCCTTTTTCATAAGACCCCACTATCCTGTTTTTATTGTCTTTAATTTGGTATCTCACGCCCCTTTGCCCCATCAATATGGGTTCATAAAATCGCTCCAACCCACTCAAACCCATGTAATCACCCATTTGGTAATAGTAATTGGTTTTTTTCAAAATGCTGGAGTCCACCTCCCCAACATAGCCAAGTATGTGGGCTGCCGCTTTGAATGGGTATGAACGAATTGGTCTTTCCTGAAGAAAAAAACCAGGTTCAAAGCGAAAAATGTTTTCTTGCAACTGCACAAATGTTTCAAGCGACAAGGAAGATTCAAATATGGAAGGACGGTACCGGCCATTTTTAACAATGGCCCCAATCACCCTTTCCCGAAACTCCTCCAGGTCAATTTTAAGAATGTTGCAAATTCCCAATGTATCCAAACCCTTGAGTTGGGTTGGCATCACCATGAGGTCATAGGTCTGTGTATTTTCAAGAATTGATCTTCCCTTCCGATCAAAAATGATTCCCCGGTCTGGATAAACAATTTTCTTGCTTACCGCATTGTCAAGCGCAAGCAGGTCATATTTGGTTGAAGCAAATTGCAGGAAAAGCAACCTGATGCCCAGGATTACAAAGGAAACCAAGAAGAGCAGCTTGATGACGTTTTGTCTGGACTGGTTGAATGCAGGCATAAATGAAATAGGATTACGCTATAAAATTACAGCTTTGCAAAATTAGCGCAGTTTTGATTTTCGGTTGAGGAAGAGGTCTGTGATGGATATCAGCAAAAGACTCACCAAAGTAGTTGCAATCAACTTTCCAAGAAAATAAAGAAAACTTCCGAACTGCATCCATTCGAGCAATATAAGATAGAAATGGTGCAGCAACGTGAGCATGACCAGATAGGTGGTATAGGGCACAGGCCCCATTGTTTTCTTGGACGGTTCTTCGTTTCCCCAATCTGTCGCTTCTTTTGGAAGCAACAAATTGACCAGGAATGGCCTGATGTAAGCAATCAATACGCAAGCGGCGGTATGAAGGCCTGGAGTCTTGAAAAACATATCGCTTGTCATCCCTGCTGCAAATCCAATGAAGAGCAGTGCAGCCCTGCCAATCCTGAATGGCAACCACAAAATAAATGCAAAATAAAAATAAGGAACAATGAATTGGTGCAAGGGGGGAATCTTGCTGAGCACAAAAATCTGGATGAACAACATCACAGCGAACCTGAAAATATTTTTTATGATGAGGCTCATTCCTTGATCAGTGTACTTTTCAATTTGTCCATTTCTTCTTGCAACAGGTTTTTTACCACATAAGCGTGTTGAACCGTATAAAAGTCTACAGCGGTCTTGATCTTCAGCTTGTAGGTGTTCGTCTCCTGGTCTTGTTCAACTTTTTCGACAAAACCAATCGGCAACCCGGGCGGAAATTTGTCTGAATATGTACTGGTCACCACAGTATCCCCCTTCTTCACTTCAATGGTCTTTGGAATTTTATTGAGGACTAAAAAACGGGGATCCTTGCCATCCCAACTGACCTCTCCCAATCCGCTGCCTTTTTTCAAAACAGCAATTACCTTCGACTGTCTGTGAAGCAAACTCATCACAATGGACATGTTCTTGCTGACATTGACTACAGTTCCAATCAATCCATCGGTCCCCACTACGGCCATGTTGGGTTCTATGCCCTGATCACTGCCTCTGTGGAGTACGATGATATTTTGTTGCAGAAACACTGAGTTGGAAATGATTTTGGCAGAAAAATATTGAAACTGCCGAAAGCCTGCCAATGAATCAACCAAAGCAGTATCAGATACGAGGCGAAAGGCCGTATCAGCATAAAGACTGCCAGAGGGCAGGTAAGAAAGCAGCTTGGCATTTTCCTCCCGAAGTGATTCATTTTGCTTGTTCAGCGTAAAAAATGTTTCGACACCATTGACTTTTTTGTTCAATTCTCCTGCAACCTCGTTGGAAAACATACCATATGCAGTTTGGTGAAACCGGTTGTAGCTGAACAACATTGAAAGGGCCACTCCCTGCATGACAAGAAAAAAAATGAAGACTGAGTATCGCTTGAGAAATAAAAAAACGTTGCGCATGGAGATCTTGCTCCTAAGGGTTTAATGTTCCAATGACTAGCGCATGATGAAAGGGAAATTATGGTAATTCTTCAAAGCCAGACCAGTACCCCTCACCACACTTTTCAGTGGATCTTCTGCGATATGAACAGGTAGCTTTATTTTTTGTGCCAGGCGCTTGTCCAGACCCCTCAGCAATGCACCACCACCGGTTAGGTATAGCCCCCTCTTGTAAATGTCTGAAGCAAGTTCAGGGGGGGTTGTTTCCAGCGCCTTTAAAATGGCTTCCTCAATTTTAAAAATTGATTTTTCCAATGCTTCTGCAATCTCCTGGTAGCTTACCATGATTTGCTTCGGAATTCCTGTCACCAAATCCCTACCGTTCACCGGGATATCATCGGGAGGGGATTCCAGGTCTTTCATTGCAGCACCAATGTGAATCTTGATCTGCTCAGCAGTCCGCTCACCAATCAACAAACTGTGGTATCTCCTCAATGCCTCCATGATATCGGCAGTGAATTCATCTCCTGCAATCCTGATGGATTGGTCGCAAACAATTCCAGCCAATGCGATAACGGTAATGCCTGTGGTTCCGCCACCAATATCAATGATCATGTTTCCGATTGGTTCCGTCACATCAATGCCAATACCCAATGCAGCAGCCATCGGTTCGTGGATCAGGTACACTTCTTTTGCACCGGCTTGTTCTGCACTGTCCCGGACGGCCCTTTTTTCCACTTCTGTGATGCTGGATGGAATACAAATCATCATCTTCCAACTTGGGGGGAACAATGGCTTCTTGGGGTAGATCAACTTGATCATTTCCCTTATCATCAGTTCTGCAGCATTGAAATCTGCAATTACACCATCTCTTAAAGGTCTTACCGTTCTAATGCTTTCATGGGTTTTTTCATGCATCAACAAAGCCTTTTTTCCCACTGCCAACAACTGCTTTGGATTGTTCCTATCCAGTGCCACAATAGAAGGCTCGTTCACCACAATTTCATCGTTGTGGATGATCAGCGTATTTGCAGTGCCAAGATCAATGGCGATATCCTGTGTAAACCATGTAAAAAGTCCCATTATTGCTGTATTTTAAGCGCTTCACAAAGTTCAAATAAATAAATCAATAAACAATCATGAATTTTATTGAAATCCCATTTTGTATGTCTGGGAAAGCAGAATAGCAATCAGGGCTTAAACTCATGGCCAATGTCTTTTCTGAAAGCCATGTTTTCAAAGCTTATTTTTTGAATGGCTTGCAACGATCGGCTGACGGAAGATCCAATGCTTTCACCATAGGAAGTTACTGCTGCAACCCGGCCACCACTTGTAACCAGGTTCTCGCCTTGCTGGCCAATCCCTGCATGAAATACCATGGTTTCTGCTGGAAACACAGTATCAAGGCCGTGTATGGTCTTCCCCCGTTCATATTCACCTGGGTATCCACCGCTCACCAAAACCACTGTAGCAGCAGCCCTTGGATCTATTTTCACCTCGACTTCAGAAAGCCTGTTCTGGTCCATGGCCAGGAACAGATCCACCAAATCAGATTCCAACCTGGGCATCACAACTTCTGTTTCAGGATCACCCATCCGGCAATTGTATTCTATCACAAAGGGTTCACCCCCAACATTGATCAATCCGAAAAATACAAAGCCATGGTAGACAAGTCCTTCCTTTTCCAAACCCGAAATGGTAGGAACGACAACCCTTTCGAGCACTTTTTCCATGAATGCACCCTGGGCAAATGGAACCGGACTGACGGCGCCCATACCCCCTGTGTTAGGACCCATGTCTCCCTCCCCAATGCGCTTATAGTCTTTGGCTTCAGGTAGCAAAACAAACTGGCGGCCATTGGTCAAGGCAAACACACTCATTTCAACACCTGCAAGAAACTGTTCAACCACCACCTTTTCACTTGCTGCACCAAAACGTGCAGAAAGGATCATTGCTTCAAAATTAGAAAGTGCTTCCTCATGGGTTGCTGCAATTACAACACCTTTTCCGGCTGCCAGTCCGTCTGCCTTCAAGACGATGGGCAGTGCGTGTGCTTTCAGATAGGCGATGCCGTCCAGGTAATTTTCCTTTGTAAATTCCTTGTATGCCGCTGTGGGTATGCCCTGGCGCTCCATAAATGCCTTGGCAAAAGCCTTGCTGCCTTCCAACCTTGCTGCAGCTGCAGAGGGCCCCACCACAATGGTATTGGAGAGCGCAGGATCCGCCTTGATGTAATCGTAAATGCCATTCACCAATGGATCTTCCGGACCAACCACCACCATTCCAATGGCTTGTGCTTTGCAAAAAGCTGTTATGGCGCTGAAATCTCCCACCCCCATGGCAACATTCTCACCGATGGCTGCAGTACCTGGGTTGCCAGGTGCAATGTAGAGGCGGTTGCAATGTTTACTTTGCTTGATTTTCCAGGCAAGTGCATGTTCCCTGCCGCCAGCACCCAAAAGCAATATATTCATGGTTGTTGTTTATTGTTTTCCGAAAAGCGTCGCGCGAAGATACAAATTGCTTATTTTAGGCAAATCAACAAATACAGTAGCATGTCTTCCAACCAAAACACAAACCATCCGAAGGGCCTCTATATCCTTTTTTCAACAGAAATGTGGGAGCGTTTCAACTACTACGGAATGCGGGCCATACTGGTGCTGTTCATGACCAAGGCCCTGATGTTTGACAAAACCCTCGCATCGCAACTCTACGGAAGCTATACCAGCCTTATATACCTGACGCCATTGATTGGAGGATTCATGGCAGACCGCTATTGGGGAAACAAGAAGTCGATCATCGCTGGTGGACTCACCATGGCTTTGGGAGAATTCATCCTGTTCTTTTGCGCATCAGTATATGACACCAACAGTTCCCTCTCCACCTTTTTGTTTTTCAGTGGTTTGGGTTTCATGATTGCAGGCAACGGTTTTTTCAAACCCAACATTTCCTCAATGGTAGGACAACTCTATCCGGTTGGAGACCGGAGAATTGATCCTGCCTATACCATTTTCTACATGGGCATCAATGTGGGCGGGGCACTGGGACCATTCCTGTGCGGCGCTTTTGGCGACACCGGCAATCCAGCCGATTTCAAGTGGGCATTTCTTGTTGCAGGCATTGGCATGTTGCTGAGTGTGCTGGTACAAAGGATGTTCCAGGAAAAATACCTCGTGAACCATGAAGGGAATCCAATTGGAGAAGTGCCGGAAGGCACTAAGGCAGCATTGCTGAACCCTGTTCTAATGACTGTAGGACTTGGCCTTTTTGCCTCCCTCATGATTTCGTTGTTGTACATTGATGCAAGGATTTTCAGCTTTCTTTTTTACCTGCTGATCGGGTCTTTGCTTTTGATTCTGTTTGTGATCTTCAGCGATAAAAGCCTTTCTGTCATTGACAAGAAAAAGGTTGGCGTGATTTTTATTGTTTCATTCTTTGTTGTTTTCTTCTGGAGTGCCTTTGAACAAGCGGGCGCATCCCTTACTTTTTTTGCTGATGAACAAACTGACAGGACCCTGGGCTGGTCAATCCCCGTTTGGACAATTTATATTGCTTCTGCGGGTCTGTTGTTCTTCATCTTCAAACTGTACCATCGCGCTAAAAACAACCTCTCTGCACAGGACGTTTTGTTGAGAAATGTTGTGTACCTCTTGCTACTGCTGTTGACAGTGGGCATTTTTTACCTGAATTTCAATATCCTTGCACAAGGCGCTCCGTCGTTGTTGTTTGATGAAGTGCCAGCCAGCTTTTTCCAATCACTCAACTCTACATATGTGGTGGTTTTTGCTCCTGTCTTTGCATGGCTTTGGATCAAGCTTGGCAAGCATGAACCTTCCTCTCCCACCAAGATGGCCATAGGCCTGTTCTTGCTTGCCTTGGGATATTTGTGGATCAGCGTGGGTGTAAAAAACATTCAACCTGGCATGAAGGTAACCATGATCTGGCTTGCGGGGCTTTATATGCTCCACACCTGGGGAGAACTCTGTCTCTCACCCATCGGGTTATCCCTTGTCAATAAACTTGCTCCATTGAAGCTGGCTTCATTGTTGATGGCGGTCTGGTTTTTGGCGAGCGCCTTCGCCAACAAATTGGCTGGTCAGCTCAGTGCATTGTATCCTGAAAACAAATCCACTTCATTTCTTGGATTCGAGATGCACAACATGTATGACTTCTTCATGCTGTTTGTGATCCTTTCTGGTATTGCATCGTTGATCCTGTTCTTCCTGACCAAATGGTTGCAAAAAATGATGAACTCCTAAACACAGTTGTCAGCAAGTACCTTTAGGGATGAAAAAAGCCAGCCATTTGTTGACCCTGAAACATGATAAGGGAATTTGCATTGAACGCTTTTTCCCAAGCCGCATCAACCATCCAACACCATGCAGACAAGAGCCCTGAAATTTGCCGCCCCACTCAGCATTTATGTGCTTTCCTGTTGCGCATTCAGCCAAGAAGGGTGGACGATTGCACTTCCGTTGATCTATGTGTTCCTTTTCATTCCATTGGTTGAACTTGTTTTTCCTCCTTCTCCTGACAACCTCAGTGAAGCCGAGGAACAGGTTGCAAAAGAGGATCGGCTTTACGATATTTGGCTCTACATCATGGTTCCACTGCAATATGCTGCGCTGTTCATGTTCCTCAAAACCATACGGGAATCCAACCTCACGGCACTTGAAACAATTGGCAGGATCATCGCAATGGGTCTGCTTTGTGGCACTTTCGGCATCAATGTGGCACATGAACTTGGACACAGAAAAAAACGCTACGAGCGACAGATGGCCAAAGCACTTTTGCTGACTTCACTCTACATGCATTTTTACATTGAACACAACAAGGGGCACCATAAAAATGTCTCTACCCATGAAGATCCGAGCAGCGCCAGAAAAGGAGAAACTGTTTACTTTTTTTATTGCAGGTCCATTGCAATGGGATTTGCATCTGCTTGGAAAATTGCGGCAGAAGAACAGAGGAAAAAAGGCCTTCCTGTATTGCACTACAGCAACCAAATGCTTCAATTCCAAGCCATTCAACTTGTTCTGATCACCACCATTTTCATGTATTTCGGAAGCTCAGCACTCTTCTGTTTTCTAGCAGCCGCTGGATTGGGTATTTTGTTGCTGGAAACAGTCAACTACATAGAACACTATGGGTTGGAAAGGAAAAAAACCCATGAAGGATATGAAAGGGCAATGCCTGAACACAGCTGGAACAGCAGCCACATCGTAGGGAGATTGATGCTTTTTGAATTGTCAAGGCACAGCGATCATCATTATATGGCCAGCAGGAAATACCAAGTACTCCGGCACCATGAGCATGCACCACAGATGCCAACAGGCTATCCCGGTATGGTACTGCTTTCATTGGTTCCTCCTGTTTGGTTTGGCATCATGCACAAAAGAATTGATAGCTACCAAAAGAAAAAATCATTGCAACAATAACAAGTGTCCTGTCTACGAGATCATGCTCGCCCCAAAATATGGACGGAGCACCTCGGGAATGACAATGCCCTCAGGGATCTGGCAATTTTCGAGTATGCTTGCTAGAATCCTTGGCAAGGCAAGTGAGCTTCCGTTTAGGGTATGGACCAATTGGGTTTTGCCATTTTCATCCCTTGTCCTGATTTTCATGCGGTTCGATTGGAAACTTTCGAAGTTGGAAACTGAACTGACTTCAAGCCAACGTTCTTGTGCTGCACTGTACACTTCAAAATCATAGGTCATGGCAGACGCAAATCCCATGTCTCCACCACATAACAGCAAGATCCTGTATGGAAGACCCAGAGACTGTATGAGCTTTTCCACATGCAGTACCATTTCCTCCAACACTTCATAACTGGTAGATGCCTCTGTCATGTGCACCACTTCCACTTTATCAAACTGATGCACCCTGTTAAGCCCACGCACTTCTTTGCCAAAGCTGCCCGCCTCTCGCCTGAAGCAGGGTGTATATGCTGTCATTTTAATGGGAAGGGATGCGGGAGGAATGATGTCGTCGCGGTAAATATTGGTGATGGGCACTTCAGCGGTCGGGATCAGGTAAAGGTCATCGGTTGCCATATGGTACATCTGTCCCTCCTTGTCGGGCAATTGTCCGGTACCATATGCAGAAGCGAAGTTTACCACATGTGGAGGCAAGTACTCGGTATAGCCCGCAGCAATGTTGTAATCAAGGAAATATTCGATCATTGCTCGTTGCAATTTAGCCCCCTTCCCCTTGTACAAAGGAAAACCACTGCCAGTGATTTTAACACCGGTTTGAAAATCAACCAGGTCGTATTTTGTGATCAGGTCCCAATGGGGCGCAGCAGCCCCGTGAAGTTTTGGTATTTCTCCATGCTGGCGCACAATGACATTCTCTTCGGCAGAGGTTCCTGCAGGGACCCTTTCGTTGGGCAAATTGGGCAATCGAAGCAACATTCCGTCAAGAATGGCTTCCACTTCTGCGAGTTGGCCGGCATACAGGTCAATCGTTTCTTTCATCACAGTAACCTCAGCCTTCTTGGCTTCTGCCTCGCTGTGCTTTCCTTGGGCCATCAGTGCTCCAATAGACTTAGAAGCCGCATTGCGTTGGGCAAGCAACGCATCGGATTGAATTTGCAGTTTTTTGCGTTGGTCGTCTGACCCAATAATGCTGTCAACCAGTTCAAGATCCTTAAAGTTCTTCTTTTTCAATCCTTCCAGCACTTTTTCCCTGTTGCTGCGAATAAAACCAAGCTGAAGCATGCTAACAAATTTGTACAAAGATAAGCAATCGCTACAGATGCACTAATTTTGCAGCATGATGATATCTGACGACTTGCAAGCCAGGTGGTGGAAACTTGAAGAAAAACTGATTGAGCGATTTGGCAAAAAGCCAGACATGGAGTCCATTCTTTTTCTGATTGGGGTGCAGGAAGTGGGAGGCGTTGGTCACAGTTTCACAAAGGAACAAAAACAGGACCTGATGCATGTTGCCGTTTGCAGCATCCTCATTCCCGGAGGATTTTACGAGCACGAAGGTTGGGATGAGGATGGATGGCCTCATTTTAAACAAATCAAGGAATTGCCGGCCATGGAATTCATGCAACAGGAAAATTTCATGAAAGACCATATTCTGTTTTATTTTTCCCAAAATGAATTTTAATGAAAAAATCAAACCTTTCATTTGTGCTTTTCACTTGGCTGTTGCTGCTCACCATGGCCACAACTGCACAAACAACTGGGAAGGTTAGAAAATCGGATTTCAAAAGGGATATCCTGGTGAAAACAGACTCAGGCAATATGGTGCTGAGGCTGAATGATTCAACACCCTTGCACAGGGACAATTTCATTCGATTGGTCAGGTCCAAATACTACAGGGGAATCAGTTTCCACAGGGTCATCAACCGCTTCATGATTCAGGCGGGTGATGAAAAAACAAGGCTTGACTTTGATTCTACACGGATGCAAGAACAATATACACTTCCTGCAGAGATTCGCCCGGAACTGTATCACCGAAAAGGTGTTCTTGCTGCGGCCAGGATGGGTGATGATGTCAACCCCAACAGGAACAGCAGCGGAGTGCAATTTTACATCGTTCAAGGCAAGGTATTCGATGACAAGGCACTGGACTCTGTCGAGACCTTCCGTCTCAAAGGGAGAAAGCTGCCAGAGGCACACAGGAGTCAGTATAAGGTTCAGGGAGGTGCTCCCCACCTTGACCAGCAGTATACCATCTTTGGAGAACTTGTCAGTGGTTACGATACACTGGACAAAATTGCAGGAACAAAAACCAGTGGTAAACAAGGCGGTGACAAGCCCCTGGTGGCCATCCGGATCAGGGAAGTAAAAATGGTAAGAAGGCTGAAATGAACATTGACAATTGTTACAAAAGATGCCAACAACATAAGGCTACAGCAGAAAGGGCTGATTTTTGAAAGATTTTTCTCCGTGGGTACAAATTATTGTAAACTTGCACAAAATAAAGAACATGACTTTTCCAGATCAATTGCATTATACCAAAGAACACGAATGGATTTCAGTGGAAGGAAATATTGCAACAGTTGGCATTACTGAATTTGCACAAGGCGAGTTGGGTGATATCATTTATGTTGACATTGAAACCACTGGAAAAGAATTGGGCGCAGATGACGTATTTGGCAGTGTGGAAGCAGTTAAAACTGTAAGTGACCTCTTTTTACCCGTTTCAGGTACCATCACCGAAAAGAACCCATTGCTGGACAGCCAGCCAGAACTGGTCAACCAGGATCCTTATGGGGATGGCTGGATGATCAAGATGACCATCAGTGATCCTTCCCAACTTTCTGGATTGCTGGATGTCAATGCATACAAGGCACTTATAGGTGCCTGATCCAATGAAAATGCTCAAATCCAGCAATTGGCCGGCATTGCTCTGGACCTGCCTTATCTTCTATGCATTGAGCATGGATCCCAAAGGCATGGGAGAAATGAGCTTGATGAAAGTCGATGGAATAGACAAATTGATCCATTTCATTCTGTTTGCGGTATTTTCATTTCTTTGGGCAGCAAGGCTCAACGAAAAGTCAATTGACAATGAAAACAGGTTGCTGCTGCTGGTGATTGCCTTGGGAGCCGCTTATGGCATGGGCATGGAATACTATCAAAAATTCTTTACAAGCAGGAGTTTTTCCTATTGGGATGGGCTTGCAGATGCACTAGGAGCAGCCGCAGGTTCATGGGCAGTAAAAAAAAGCCCCTATGGAAATAGGGGCCGTAACCAAAACTAACTGCTTATGAGAAAAAATCGTTTCTACATGTTTGATGCTGGAGAAAGCTGTTTTCCATGCTTTCTTTCGTTAAAGATTTCTAAATTCTGAATGTGCAACGTTTATACCTGCACAATATATAGACGAAACAACTGTCCTCAAGGTTGTTAAAGACAATATAAACCTGGAAAATATTTTTTTACAAGAAAACAGGCGATGTTGCCCTATTGGGTGAGCTTGCTGGCGTTTTCAGCAAACTGCAAGGCCTCAATAAGCTCTCCGATATTGCCATTCAGGACGTCTGGCAAATTGTAGAGGGTCATGCCAATCCGGTGATCGGTAACACGGCCTTGTGGAAAATTGTATGTCCGAATTTTGGCAGAACGGTCACCAGAGCTGACCAGGCTTTTTCGGTGCCTCGAAATTTCATCCTCTTGTTTTCTGACCTGTTCCTCATAAAGACGCGTACGCATCATTTGCATGGCCTTTTCCCTGTTGCCCAGCTGGGTGCGTTCCGTTTGACATATCACCACAGTGCCTGTGGGCACATGTGTCAACATTACTTTTGTTTCCACCTTGTTCACGTTTTGTCCGCCTGCACCACCACTTCGGGAGGTTTCCATCTTCACATCTGCCTCCCTTATTTCTACGTCAACCTCCTCTGCCTCGGGCATTACAGCGACAGTAGCAGCGCTAGTATGCACCCGTCCGCTGGCCTCCGTATTCGGTACCCGTTGTACGCGGTGTACCCCACTTTCAAATTTCAATGTTCCGTATACCTCGTCACCCGTAACCTCAAGCTGTACTTCCTTGTATCCACCCATGGTGCCCTCATTCTCATTGAGCAGCGCAATTTTCCATCCCTTGCCCTCGCAGTAACGCATGTACATGCGCAAAAGGTCTCCCGCAAACAGTGATGCCTCGTCTCCACCTGTTCCCGCACGGATTTCAAGAATGGCATTCTTGTCATCTTGAGGGTCTTTTGGGATCAACATGTTCCTGATCTGCTTTTCCAGGGTCTCCTTTTGTTGCTCCAGGTCTGTGGTCTCCATCTTTGCGAGCTCCCTCAGTTCTTCATCGTCTCCCATCAGGGCTTCCCGGTTGAACTCAATATCCGAAAGCAATCGCTTGTATTGTGTGAATGCATTCACCACCTTTTCTAGGCTTCTGTATTCCTTGGAAAGCTGGCTGAAACGCTTGTTGTTGGCCACGATTTCCGGATTGGTGAGGGCAACACCGATATCATCAAATTTGGCCTTTATGGCTTCTAATTTATCCAGCATATGTTTGGGCGGACTCCATCCGGTATTTAATCTTTAATTTCGTTTGCAAAGTTAATTCTTTTCAAGAGATGAATTACCGCAAGTTTCAGGCCGACAAGATCTTTAACGGATTTGAATTCCTCGACCCAGGCCATGTGTTGATCGTGGAAGACAATGGAAGGGTCGTAGAAATCATCGCCGAAATGGATGCCGGTGAAGGTATTGAAAGACACAAGGGCATCATTTGCCCAGGGTTCATCAATGCACATTGTCACCTGGAGCTCAGTCACCTCAAGGATGTTATCCCGCCGCATACAGGCCTTGTTCCCTTTTTAAGGGATGTAGTGGGAAAGCGTGATTTCAAACCTGAAATCATTTTGGAATGCATAGAAAAGGCCGAAAAGGAAATGGAGCAGGCCGGTATCGTTGCGGTTGGGGATATCGGAAATACCAACAACACACTTCATACAAAAAAGAAAAGCAGGATTGTCTGGAACAATTTTGTTGAAGTACTCAGCTTTACAGATGAGGGATCAGCATCGAACATGCACCATTACTCAAATGTCCTGGAATCTTTCATTGAAGCAGAAAAAGACCTAGAAAAGGATCATTTCAAATCATCGCTCGTTCCACATGCGCCATACACGATCAGCAGCAAAACTTTCAAGGCGATCAATGAACGCACAGAAAATGCTGTGGTTTCAATGCACAACCAGGAAAACCCGATGGAGGACCAACTCTATGAAAAAGGCACAGGAGAATTCATTCCTTTTTTCAACGTATTCGGGTTTCAATCATCTCCTTTCCCTGTAACTGGAAAATCATCCCTGCAATCATGCCTTCCTCACTTCAAGAGGAACCAACGGATGATACTCGTACACAATACATTCACTGCTGAACAAGATGTCAACTTTGCAATCAGCTATGCAAAAGAACACCTTGCAGGAATCCATTTCTGCATCTGTGCCAATGCAAACCTTTACATAGAAAATAGCATGCCCCCCATCAGCATGTTGATCCGCAATGGGGCAGAAATCGTTTTGGGCACAGACAGCTACAGCAGCAATTGGCAACTGAGCATTGCGGCGGAGATCAGAACCATCAGGGAGAAAATGCCGGAAATTCCTTTGCAACAGATGTTGCAGTGGGCCACCATCAATGGGGCGAAAGCATTGGGAAGAAGTGATGCCCTGGGAAGCTTTGAGACAGGGAAACGCCCCGGAATGGTACTCCTGGACTCCACACTGAATGCCCGCAGCATATTTTGATCACTGTTCCAATACCATGCGGATGACAGGCAGTGATTTCATGCTGCCAAAAGGGTTGATGTGCAGCCCATAAAAAAGAAGACATGCATCCAGCAGTTCATTTCTCATTTGCCTGTTTAGCCTGATCTGGTCCAATTCGTCCAATTGCATAACCCTCAGGAACATGGAAATGCATTCACTTTGCGGATGGGGAACCACCATTTGGTGAATCGGACATGCTGCAACAAACTGGCCCTCATGCAGGTCCAATATATTGTTTTCGGGGCTGTAATTGTCCATCATCCTGAAACCAAAAAAATGAGACAAATGCAAAACGAAAAACAGTGGTAGGTTGGCCGTCTGGTAAGCAGTTCCACTGTCCAACCCCCTGAATACGTCTTCAATGAAATAAAAAAGTTCAGGATGCGGATCTGGCTCTTTAAGGCATTTCTGCAACAGCTCAACCATGAAAAGCATTACTGCATTTTTGGTGACATCTGCATGCAATGCATGGCAATGGGCGGCCTGCTTGCATTCCTTGATCCGTTGCAGCGCATTCCTTTCGTTTTGATACACCACCATCTCAAGGATATTACCTACCTGAAGCTGGGCTGCTGAAATACCTGTTGATCTTTTAGCTGTTCTTACTCCGTTCACCATGTATTGCTGCAGCCCAAAAAGTTCAGTAAAAGCAGAGACCACCAAAGAGGTCTCACCATACTTTACGGTGCGGATGATGATGCCTTTTGTAGTATGAACATTTGACATCTCAGTTCAGAAAAAATATTTTTGCAGCCACTTGTTGCTGGTTGTTTTCGTCTGCAACGTAAACCAGGTATACCCCACTGTTGACACGTTCACCCTTGTAATTTTTACCATTCCATATCGCTTGTCCGCCCAAAGACCGGGATTGAAAAACCAATCGCCCATCCAGTTCGGTAATGCGCACCCATGCATTGGATGGTAAATCCCTGATGGCAATGGTGCCAGAATATCCTGATGGTACCGGATTGGGGAATACGAAAGGCTTTCTTTTTTCAGTCACCGGTTCAGTCGCAGTACTTCTGAAGGAGCATATGCCATTGGCTGTAAAAAAGAAAACCTCACCAGTGGAAGGCTGTATTGAGATGGACAACACATCATTGCTGAGCAAATTGCTGTTGGTCGAAGTAAACCGATAAATTGTTTTTTGACCATCAGCGCCCAACAACCAAACACCATTTTTGGAGGCAACCCATTTCCGGTCGGCACCATCCACCTTGATGTCATTTACAACTTCTTCACCGAGCAGCAAGCCGGCAAAATTATCCTGTTGAACAACGGGTAACGTTGCTTCACAACTTGACCCGCTGAAAAGGTCATCACCGCATTGGATGATGGCTACTCCTCGATCCGTCCCCACCCAAACAAAACCATTTTTATCACATGCCACACTCAATACATTTGAGGAAGGCAGGTTCCCATTGCCCCTCCCCTGTCGAAAATACCGCCACTTGTCGTCATTGGTCTGGTCAATCGTTCCACCATCATCAAAACAAAAAAGACCATTTCCCTGTGGAGAAATTATCCATTTTCTGTTTTGGTCATCCACCACTATGGTGGAAAGGGCGTTGCCAGCATGGGCAAATGGTACAGTAAACTTTTTCCAACTGCCATCTCTTTTTTTCACCACAAGGTCTTGGGCAGCCCCATGATTGGCAATCCACAGGTTGAGGTCCAAATCATGGCACAAACCACTTACCCGATAGGACCTGAAGTCTGCCTGGGATGCTCCAATTGAAGATCCTTGTTTATAGACAATGGGCTTGTTTTGTTTGTTGATTTCCAACAAGCCTCCTCCATAAGAGCCTGCATAAATATGCCCTGTAGCAGGGTCAACTGCAATGACATTGACATCAGGCATGGAGTCCAATGCTTTGATGGCTGTTGAATTGTAGTTCTTCCACTGCCCTTCCACAAAACCAAAAAAACCGCTCATGTTCATTTTGCCCTTGCCATCTTGTCCAATGGTGCCGGCCGGAGCCCAAACAGTTTCATAGGCATGACTTCCCCTTCCGAGGGCAAGATCATACGGTGCATTGGGTAAAAAAACTGCATCCCCGTTGGGGGTTGTTTTGATGAGTCCATTGTTGCTGTCTCCAATCCAAATTTCCTGGTTGTGTCTTAAAAAAGAAACAGGAAAAGTCATGGATGGGGTTTCCATGGTTTGAGGGGCAGCACCTGGATCAGTAAAAACAACAGCACTGCCCTTTTTTTGAAAAGATAAGCCGATGTAAAGACTGCTGCCAATTGCACTGATGCAAGTAATCTGCTTGGCGGAGGAAAAAAGCAGTCGCCAGGCGCCATTTGTCCTGACATATAAAGTATCGTTCTTTCGGGCCACCAATTGATCATTCCACTGGAGCACATGATCAATGCTCCCCCCAATCCCCGGAATGGCTTCAGGCTGCCATGACCTGAAATCACCCAGTGTCGATACATTGAATTCAGCCCTTTTCAAGCCCTCGGAGGTTGCTGCATAGAGTTGGTTGTTCAAAAGTGCAAGTGCATATATGTTGACATTTGCTCCATTTGTCCCAGGCCTGTAAGTGTCCCTTATTTCTTTTCGTTGGGTGTTGACTGAAATGATACCCAGGTTGGAAGAAAGCAGCGCATCTGTGCCTGTCCAAAGTACATGGTGAATGGTTTTGTCACCCTGAATCTTGCTCAAGAGAACATCAGGAATATTTCTGATCTGATCACCATCCACCACATCGATATTGCTGTTTTCATAAACAATGATGAATTTCTCAGAGAGTGGGTCTTTTGCCATGCAACGCATGCGGACTTCGGAAAGCCCTGTCGATCTTGTTTTGACAACAAACGAGTTGCTTTCAGGAGCATAAGAAAAATAGCCAAAAGACGTACCTGCAACAATAGAGGAACCTGAAGAATTGAGCGAAATCAAGTTCCGCATGGGCAAATGATCACGCCATTGACCAATTGCCGGCAAGTTTTGTCCCTGGAGACAATCCAGGGAAAATAAGGCCAACAAAAGGATCGCAGCAGGTTTCATTCCATAAAATTAACGAATTGGCCGATGACACCAATCCTTAAAAAGATTGAAAAGGAGCGGTATAAAATCCTTTCCTTTGTAAAAAATTTATCATATGTGGCAGGCATTGGGAAAGGCGGTTCTTCGATTTCGCATACCATTGATGATTGCATTGGTGTTGCTTACCGCCTTCATGGGTTACCATGCAAGCAAGGTACAGATGAGCTACGACTTTTCAAGAGCCATTCCAACAGATCATCCAAAGTACAAGGCATATCTTGAATTTAAAAAAACATTCGGTGAAGACGGCAACCTGTTGACCATCGGATTCACTACGAAAGATTTTTTCAACATCAATAACTTCAATGCTGTCACCGCGTTTCAAGAGCGGTTGAAAAAAATTGATGGCGTCGAGGATATCCTCAGTGTGAATGGGGCAATAACGCTGAAAAAAAATGATAGTACTGGCAAGCTGGATGCCATCAAGATATTTCCTACCCCTGTTGCCAGCCAACCAATGCTGGACAGCCTCAAAAATATTTTCTATACCCTTCCGTTTTACAGGGGACTGCTGTACAATCCCAACACCAATGCCTATTTGCTCGGATTAAGGATCAACAGAGAAGTGTTGGGTTCAAAAGAAAGGGAAAGGGTCATTGGTGCAATCGAAAAAGAGTCGGCGGCCTTTGCTGAATCAACCCATTTTGACCTTCACCTGAGTGGGCTACCCCTGATCAGAACGAACGTTGCATTGCGCATAGCGCAGGAAATGCAGTGGTTCCTGATTGGATCAATTCTACTTTCTGCCTTGATTCTATTCATCTTCTTCAGGTCATTGAGTACCACGTTCCTTTCCCTTGCCGTGGTAATGATTGGAGTGGTATACAGCCTGGCCACCATTCACATGCTCGGATTCAGGATCACCCTGCTCAATGCATTGATTCCTCCATTGGTAGTGGTCATCGGCATTCCCAACTGCATCTATTTCTTGAACAAGTACCATACCGCATTCATGAAAACGGGTGACAAGAAAAAGGCCATTGTGGAAATGATTGGCAAGATGGGTATTGTCACCTTGTTCTGCAACATCAGTGCAGCGCTGGGCTTTGCTGTTTTTGCACTTACCAAAAGCATTATCCTAAAAGAATTCGGAATCGTTGCGGGCATCAACATCATGGGATTGTTTTTCATATCACTTGTCCTGATTCCCATCGCGCTGTATTATATGGCAGCACCCAAGAAAAAACACACACTATACCTTGAAAACAAATGGCTGCAAACATTGCTCACCAAAATCGAGCAATGGGTATTCTCCAATCAACGTACAGTTTACCTGGCTACAGCAATTGCGTTGGTATTTTCTGTGGTGGGCATTTCCAAATTGAAAACCCAATCCTTTATTGTTGATGACCTTCCAAAAAAAGACAAAATATTTACCGATCTGCGGTTTTTTGAATCCAATTTCAAAGGTATCCTGCCGTTGGAAATTCTTGTAGACACCAAAAAAAAGAATGGCATTGCAGGCGCCAGGGCACTTTCCGTTTACGAAAAGGTTTCCTCTTTCAGTTCCTATATGGAAACCTATCCTGAATTGGCAAGGCCGCTTTCCTTGGCGGAAGGTTTGAAGTTTGCACGCCAAGGATTCTATGACGGAGACAGCAACAACTATTCCATGCCCAATGCTTTTGATGGTGCATTCCTGGCGGACTATCTAAAGCCAGGAAAAGGAAAGACCACCAACCAGGGATCGCTTGAAAAGTTGATGTCCTCTTTCATTGACAGCAACAAACAAATCACCCGCATCAGTGTAAACATGGCCGATGTGGGCAGCATGCGCATGCCCGTTTTGATTGATAGCCTGGAGGCCCATATCCCTGAATATTTTGACACCAGCAAGGTCTCCGTAAGGTTGACAGGATCCAGCATCACTTTTCTTGAGGGAAGCAGGTTTATCATCAAGGGGCTGAAGGAAAGTATTTTTTGGGCCTTTCTTTTCATTTCCCTTTGCATGCTTTATCTCTTCAGGTCATTCCGTATCCTTTTGTGCTCCCTGATACCAAACCTGATTCCACTGGTAATGACAGCCGGACTGATGGGCTGGATGGGGATTGCCATAAAACCCTCTACCGTATTGGTTTTCAGTGTAGCATTGGGAATTGCCATAGACATCACCATTCGATTTCTCGTCAATTACAAACAAGAGCTTCCTCATTTCAATGGCCAGGTACATGAAACGGTGGTGCAAACCATTCGGGAGACGGGTATCAGTATTGTCTATACCTCATTGGTGCTGATTGCAGGATTCGTGATTTTTGTCTTTAGCGGATTCGGAAGCACGCAGGCATTGGGTTGGCTTACCTCCTTTACCTTGCTTGTAGCAACCTTGACCAATCTTATCCTGCTGCCTGCACTTTTGCTGTTGGCAGCAAAAAAAAGAAAGTAGCAAGCAGGTTGGTTTGCCTGTGTGAAAAGGCATGAAATTTATTTCAATACTGAAGCAAGCTTGGCTTGAAGCGCTTCCCCTCTCAGCCCTTTGGCAATTATTTTACCATTGGGATCAACAAGCACATTGAAGGGGATTCCCTCAATCTGATAAAGGGGCACTACTGCACTCTCCCATTGCTTCAAATCGCTGACATGCGGCCAATCCAGCATATCATCCTTTATCGCCTTTAGCCAGTCATCCTTGTCCTTGTCCAAGGACACGCCGAGCACCGTAAAGTTCTTGCCTTTAAATTGTTGATAGGCAGCCACAACATTGGGATTTTCCATGCGGCAAGGCTTGCACCAGCTGGCCCAAAAATCCACCAAAACATATTTCCCCTTCAACGATGCCAGCGAAATCAGCTTTCCGTCAACTCCAGGCAATTCAAAAGACGGAGCTTCCATGCCCACCAGATCTACCTCCTTTTGGGGTGCAGTTTCTTTGTTAAAATCTCCAGCCAGTTTTTTGATTTTGGAGGATGATGGAAATCGCTTTGCCAAACTGCTGATTGCAGGCTTAATTTGTTCTGGCGCTACTAGATTTCTTGACATCCCTAACGCGTAAATAGCGACTACAGGGGTTTGGGTACTGTCGGCATACGACAACAAATATGATCCTGCAGCAGTAACTTTATTGCGAAAACTGGTTTCAAGCACTACCCTGCTGCTGTCCATTGCTTCACCCTTTGCAACAATTGCATTTCGAATGGAATCAATTTCCTGCAGGCGTGCATTGAATCCCGTCAACAGCGATTTAAAGGAATTGCTTCCATCAGAATTTGTTGAAAAAACATCCGGATTGCCAAGGTCGGCCTCAACAGTAATTTGTCCTTTGTCTGCAATCACCAGAAAATAAGCCTGTGTTTTTTCAAACCTGACCCTGTAAAGGGCTTCAGGATCTACGTTGCCGCCTGTTACTTCAAATACAGCCTTCCCTTTTTCGGCAATGGCAGTATCCATCGTAAGGGGTTCTCCCTCCAACTCAATCAAATCAAGGTATACAGCCTGTTTCTCTGTATTGTTCTGAACATTGAACTTGAAGGTGACATTTTTTTCTGTGCGCTTGCAGGAAAAGGCAATTGCGGTAACGAGCAAAGCACCTGCCATCAATACATTTTTCATCTTAATGTTTTTCATTTAAAAATTTGTCCAATAAGGAAGTGGTGGCCTTGGGGTCGGCCTTTCCTCTTGATATTTTTTTCACTTCCCCAACAAACAAACCCATCAACCCTTTTTTCCCTTTTTTGTATTCGCTAACCTTCTCGGGCATCGATACCAATACCTGTTTTACCCATGATGCAATTTCATCATTCCCCGCATCCTGAAGCAAGTTCAGTGTTGTTGCCAACGCAATGGGGTCTGCACCATTGTCTTCCAACATCAATGGTAAAAGCCTTTGTGCAGCAACAGAGAACCCCAATTTCCCATCTGCAACAAGCGCCAATATACTGTTCCAGTGCTCTCCAGAAATTGCAACACTGCTCCAATCTGCGCCAGTTGTATTCAGGTGTGAACGTACAGGGCCGATTAAAAAATTGGCCAGGTTTTTTTTGTGTTTTGTATTGGCTGCAATGCGGTCAAACAAATCACTGAGTTCTTTCTCCTCAGTCAATTGCTCTGCGTCATATGCAGAAAGACCAAATTCATCTACATATTGAAGGGCACGCTGGCTCGGCATGGTTGGAAGTGATGCCCTGATGTTGTTGATAAAATCATCCGTAAATGCAAAGGGTGCAAGATCAGGTTCAGGAAAATAGCGGTAATCTTCTGCGTCTTCCTTTGTCCTGATGGAGAAAGTGATTCCTGCCGCTGCATCATAGCTCCTGGTTTCTTGGACAATTGTCTCCCCGTTTTCACACAAGATGGACAAGCGTTCAATTTCGATTTCAATGGCATGCCTGAGGTGCCTGATGGAGTTGAGGTTTTTCACTTCCACCCTTGTTCCCAAAGCCTTGCTGCCCCTTGGCCTTACCGAAATGTTTGCATCACAACGCAAGCTTCCTTCTTCCATGTTCCCATCGCAAATGCCAATCCAGCGCACCAGTTTCCTGATCTGGCTCAAATAAGCAGAGGCCTCTTCTGCACTGTGCAAAACAGGATCAGTCACAATTTCAATAAGGGGTACCCCTGCTCTGTTGTAATCCAACATTGTCAGGCTTTCATGCTGATCGTGAATGCTTTTACCAGCATCCTCTTCCATGTGGATGCGCGTAAGTTGAATGTCTCGGGCTCCAGATGATGTATGAATGGTTACGAAACCCCCACTGCAAATAGGGGTAGTATGTTGTGAAATCTGATAGCCTTTGGGCAGATCAGGATAGAAATAATTTTTTCGGGCAAAGTAATTGTTCTTTTCAATGGTTGAATGGCATATCAACCCCATCCTGATGGCATAATCCACTGCCGTCTTGTTCATTCTTGGCAGGGTGCCCGGATGGCCAAGTGTTATGGCGCTTACATGGGTATTGGGATCGGCACCAAACGAAGCAGCATCGCCTGCAAAAAGCTTGCTCTTTGTCTGAATTTGTGCATGCACTTCAAGACCAATCACGGCTTCATATTTCGTTGTCAGGTCCTCCGGCATGCTATTCTGTTTGTTCGCAAATTAGATAAAGTAAACCAGCATTGTTTACACGAGGGCATTCTTTATGGCAGCGATGGCTGCAGTCAAACCGCTGGTATCCTGACCTCCTGCAGAGGCCAAGGTTTTTTGACCTCCACCCCCGCCTTTGATGGGTCCGGCAACATGGGTTTTAATCAAAGCCACTGCATCAAGGCCTTTTTCAGTCACCAGTTTATCCGACAGCCCCACCGCAACGGCAGGCTTTCCGGCAATATTGGCAGCAAGTACCACAGTGGTATATGCATAGGTACCCCTCAGGTCATTGCAGAGTTTTTTTAATGAATCCGAAGATGATGCTTCTGTAATGGCCCCAATAAAGTTAACCCCATTCACCACTTCGGCCTTTTGTACCAGGTCTGTTCTGAGGTAGGCCAGCAGCCTGCTTTCCGTTTGTTCAAGCTGCTTTTTCAACATTGAGGACTCTTCCAGGTGCTGTTCAATGGAACGAACCAATTCACGTGGATTTTTGAGCAGAGAACTGATCTCCTTCAGAAGTGCCTGCTCTTCAAGATGTTTTTTATCTGCCGCCAACCCACAAACTGCTTCAATTCTCCTTACCCCGGCTGCAACACCGGATTCAGCAATGATCATGCAGTGACCCAGCTCACCCGTATTGGACACATGCGTGCCCCCACAGAGTTCAACCGAATAATTGGGGTCAATCGTTACCACCCTTACCTTTTCGCCATATTTTTCGCCAAACAGTGCCATGGCGCCCAATTTCATTGCCTCATCCTTGTTCATCTCCCTGATAACAACCGGAATGTTTTCACGGATTTTTGTATTGACCATTGCAGCAACAACTGCCAATTCTTCATCCGTCATTTTTGAAAAATGCGAGAAATCAAACCGCATGCCACCTTCAGTTACCAGTGATCCCTTTTGTGCCACATGGGTTCCCAATGCCTTTCTCAGTGCTGCATGCAACAGGTGTGTAAGGGTATGATGGTTGGTTATTTCCTTTCTCCTTTGTTCATTGACCATTGCAAAAACAGCCGGCGTCAGGTCTTGTGGCAATGAAGCCACGGTATGCACAATAAGGTCGTTTTCCTTTTTTGTATTCAACACTTCAATGACATGGTCACCCATGGTGATGCTGCCTGTATCGCCCACCTGTCCGCCACTCTCAGCATAAAAAGGGGTCTGCTCCAATACCAACTGGAAACTGGATTGTCCCTTTGCGGAAACCTTTCTGTAGCGCAGGAGGTTCGTACTGCAAGACAGTTCGCCATATCCCACAAAAGGCTGTGATGAGATCCCTTGGCTGGAGACTTCAACCCAATCCTCGACATCAGAAGCGGTTGCTGCACGGCTCCTGTTTTTTTGTACCTGCATCTCACGCTCAAAACCTTCCTCATCCACTTTTATTCCCTGTTCCAATGCAATCAACCGGGTAAGGTCAATGGGAAAGCCATACGTGTCATACAACTCAAAAGCCGCAGCCCCTTCAATGCTCCCTGTATCTTTGGCCACTTCAAGAATATCATCCATTTTTTTCAAACCCTTGCCAAGGGTACGCAGGAATGTTTCCTCTTCTTCTTTCACCACTTTTGAAATAAAATCCAGTTGCGCAGCCAGTTCTGGAAACACATCCTTGAACTGCTCAGCCAATCCCGGCAACAACTTGTGCAACATGGGTTCCCTGACTTCCAAATAAGAATAATAGTAGCGCACTGCCCTGCGCAGGATTCTTCTGATGACATATCCTGCTCCTGTATTTGAAGGAAGTTGCCCATCAGCAATGGTGAAAGCAATGGCCCTGATATGATCGGCCAAGACCCTGAAGGCAACATCTTGCTTAGCATCACCTGCTGTATATTTTTTTCCTGCGATGCGTTCTGCAGTTTGGATGGACCCTGAAAAAATATCTGTATCGTAATTCGAAGACTTTCCCTGCAATACCCTGACCAGCCTTTCCAAGCCCATACCCGTATCCACATGTGTGGCAGCAAGTGGCTGAAGGCTGCCGTCTTTTAATCGGTTGTATTGGATGAATACATTGTTCCAAATTTCTATGACCTGGGGATGATCCTTGTTGACCAGCAAATGTCCGGGAACAGCGGCCCTTTCTTCTGCTGATCTGCAGTCCACATGGATTTCACTGCATGGGCCACAGGGACCGGTGTCCCCCATTTCCCAAAAATTATCTTTCTTGTTGCCCAGCACAATATGATCGGGTGGAAGCAATTCCTGCCAAATGCCCAGTGCAATGGTCGATGCTGGAATATTTTCTTTGGCATCACCTTCAAAAACAGTGGCATAGAGGCGGTCCTTTTCAATGTTATACACCTCTGTCAAGAGTTCCCAACTCCATGAAATTGCCTCTTTCTTGAAGTAATCGCCGAAACTCCAATTGCCCAACATTTCAAACATGGTATGGTGGTATGTATCAACACCCACTTCCTCAAGGTCATTGTGTTTGCCGCTCACCCTCAGACACTTTTGGGTATCAACAGCCCTTTTAAAGGGCGCAGACTTGTTTCCTAGAAAATAATCCTTGAACTGGTTCATCCCCGCATTGGTGAACAAGAGTGTTGGGTCATCTTTCAACACAATGGGGGCAGAGGGAACAATCTGGTGTCCTTTCCCTTCGAAAAACTTTAAAAATCGATTTCTGATCTCCGCTGATGTCATTTCTTAAACCTTTTATAAGGATCCATCTAGGATCAATGGGTTATATTTGCAATTCGCCAGGCCAGCAAAAATACATTTTTTAAAAGATGGGCAGCGGATGAAGAAGATCAAATATTATTACAATACCCACACGCTTCGGTATGAGAAGCAGGTGGTGCCCCTCAGGGTGGCACTGCTAAGGGTATTGGCCTTCATTTCCACTGCCATTGTTACTGGACTGATCATTGTTGCCATTGCATTTCGTTTTGTGGATTCCCCCAAAGAAAAACTCTTGAAAGTGCAGCTTGAGAAAGCGGAAGAAGTAAACCGGATCTATGCAACCCGCTACAATGACATAGATGAACGCCTGAAACTGCTGGAAAGAAGGGACAATGAAGTCTACCGGTCTGTATTTGAAGCTACACCAATACCCGACAGTGCCCGTGCCAAACAAATTGAATCGAAAAAAGAATTGCAGGTTGTTGCTGGAATGGAAAACAGTGAAATGGCCGAGCGTATTTTCAATAGCCTCAATACCCTTTACAACAGGCTTTCCCACCAGGAAAGCTCATACAAAGAAATTGAGCGGATGATCAAAAACAAGGAAAAGCTGTTGGCCAGTACGCCCGCCATACAACCCCTGAGCAACCGCAACCTCAACAGGTTGTCTTCTGGCTTTGGATACAGGATTGATCCGGTCTACAAGACCGTTAAGTTTCACCCCGGGCTGGATTTCAGTGCCCCACAGGGAACACCTATCTATGCAACAGCAGAGGGCGTTGTTGAAACCTCAGGTAACCTTGGCAATGGATATGGCAACCATATCGTCATCCAGCACGGATACGCCTACAGCACGCTGTACGGACACATGTCCAGGATCAAGGCAAAAAGGGGCCAACGGGTGAAAAGAGGCGAGGTCATTGGGTATGTGGGCAGTACAGGAAAATCCACAGGGTCGCACCTTCACTATGAGGTTTTCAAGGGCAAAAAGCGCTTAGATCCCATTTACTTCTTTTACAACGACCTAACTCCCGAGCAATACCAGCAAATCCTGAAACTCGCTGCATCCAGGAACCAGTCCTTTGACTGATCAGTTTTGTGTATAACTCGATGATAACCGGGAAAAATTAGTTCCTAATTTTGTTGTGATGCTCCAACAGTTAGACCTTTTTGGCGGTGAACCCACGAAAGTGACAGGCAAGCCTGCCGAACCCAAAAAAAAATCCTACAAGATTGCACCCCCAACGCAGTTGGTGGAAGATTTCCCTGTTGATGAACCAGCGGAAGATTCAACAAGCGCCACTCAACTTTCTGACAAACCCATACCAGTGGTTGGAGAAAAAAAGGCGAAAAGGGGAAGACCTGCATCCGTCAGGGCAACAACGGATATCGCAATGCTGGACGTTCCAGAGGACAGCGTCCTTTACAGCAAGCAATATTATCCCATTGGAGATGTAGCAGCCATGTTCAGGGTAAATATCTCCCTTATTCGCTTTTGGGAAAATGAATTTGACATCCTCAAACCAAGAAAAAACAAAAAAGGAGACCGGTTTTTCAGACCGGAGGATGTGAAAAACCTCAAACTGATTTATTTTCTGCTGAAAGAAAAGAAATATACAATCAGCGGTGCAAAAAGCTTTATCAAAAGTGGCAAAAAAGTAAATGAGCGATTTGAAGCCATCGAAAGCCTTAAAAACATTCGCGCCATGTTGGTGGAGCTGAGGGCTGGTCTATCTCAATAGATTTTCATTATTTTTTATCTTTCCCTGCAACAGCAATTCCATGTGATTCCAACAATTGCAGGACATCGAAATTGACTTTTTGCTTTAATGCGTTGAACGCCGCAATGGTGATCATCCCTGTATAATATTCAATGGAAACAACATAGGCATCCATCCTGATATCGCTCAACAGGATGGTCTTTTCTTCCAAGCCGGGATACGACAATGTTGATTCCATTTCCTTCAAGACCAACTTCAACTGGTCTACTGTTGAACGAGGGTGCAGTTCCAATACCAGCTCAACGCGGCGTTTGTTGCGGAGTGAAAGATTGTCTACAATGCTGTCTACCATCTGCTTGTTGGGAATGGTTACATAGGTGCGATCTGTTGTCCTGATCCTGGTACTGCGCAACCCAATCTTCTCAACGGTCCCATTGATCTGTTGCACCTTCAAAAGGTCTCCAACTGTAAAAGGCCTGTCAAAAAATATAATGAAAGAGGCAATCAGGTTCTCAATGCTTTCTTTCGCAGCAAGTGCAATGGCTGCACCAACCAGACTCAAGCCTGCCAGCAATTTTGTAATGTCCTGGTTGAACACATAGCGTATCATGACCAAAACGCAAATGATGATGAGTATGACCTTAAGGAATTCCCGGAAAAAAATAATCAGCTGATCATCACTGTAATCTTCCGTAGTCTTTGCCTTTTTCTCCATCACGATGGCGAGGTAATCCGTGACCCTTAAAAGCGTATGGAAAAAGAAGTAAATGAGCACGCCTGAAGCTGCCCGGTCCAACAATACATCAGACTTGATTTTCATGATCTTGAACATGAGTTCCCTTGGAAATTCAAGGCTATTGATGGCCAGATAGGAAGCGAGGAAAAAGATGAAATTTTCAAGTGGGGCAAGCACCAGGTCAAAGAATTCCTTTTCATTGATTTTGCGACCCATTTTTCGGAAGAGGTAAAAAATCAAGCGGGTGATTTTTTTACTGGCGACCTTCCTCAGGATGAGCACCAAAAGGATGAAGCCTGCCACAATAAGGTAGTCTTTCAGCGTGTTGTCAAGAATGGTCCTGTTCAAGGTGTCCAGCATCTTTTGAAGGGTTTTTATTTCAGTTGAATTTCAATTGAAGATCCGTTCCATCCAGGACTGCATAGGAGTCATACTTTATCCAATCACCCAAATTGATGTACCTGCTCTGTTGATTCAGCTTGACATCAATGGGAAGGTGGCGGTGTCCAAAAATAAAAAAATCGTATTCTTTTTGCCTGAGCATCTCTCTGCAATAAACAATCAGCCATTCGCCCTCCTCACCCAGGAATTTTTCATCGCCCGTTCCCGTGGATGCCCGGCTGCTTTTGCTGAAATATTCTGCCAGGGAAATGCCGAAGAATGGTGGAATCAAGCCAAAAAGAAATTTAGATACCGGATTCCTGAAGATTTGCTTGATGGTCTTGTAGCCATAATCACCGGGGCCCAGGCCATCTCCATGCCCAATTAAAAAACTTTTCCCATTGAATTCAAATTCCTTTGGCCCGTGGTATACCGGGATGTTCAATTCCTTTTCAAAATACCCGGTCATCCACATATCATGGTTGCCAATGAAAAAATGAACCGGAATCCCACTGTCAGTCAACTCGGCCAACTTGCCCAGAATTCTCACAAAGCCTTTGGGAACGACTTTTCTGTACTCGAACCAAAAATCAAAGAGATCTCCCACCACAAAAATCACTGCTGCATCAGCACTGGCCCTGTTGAGAAATGCAACAATTTTTCTTTCGCGGACAATGCTTGATGCATGGTCAGGAACACCCAGGTGAAAATCAGATAAAAAATAAACCTTTTTTCCTTCAGGAATGTGCATATTCAAAGATACTGCTTATTGGGAATTGCGTTTGTGCGGTTATTTGTCCAGCAAAAAACAATAGACCTCTTTTGGCCCATGTACACCAACCACAAGGGTCTTTTCAATGTCTGCAGTGCGACTTGGTCCTGTAGCAAAAGAGATCATGGAAGGGAGCCTGTCGCCGTATTTTTTTTGCATGAATACAATGGCATCCTTTACATCATGAACCAATTGGTTGGTCTTGGCAATGCAGATGTGAATGGGGGCATATACACTGGATAACCTTCCCGAGGATTCAGTGCTGCTCAGCACCATAGATCCAGTGCGGGCCACCAGCACTTCGCACTTTGTGATGGACACATCAACATCAGCCAATTGTTTTTCTGAAAAGGCAGGAAATCCAAATGATGACAAAGCTGATTTGATGTTTTCATCAGCACAATGGATTTCAGTCCACCCCCTTTCTTCGACCAATGCAAGCAGCTGGTTCACCAGGTCTTCCTCATTCTCACAAAAGGAAAATCTTCCCAACAACGAAGTGAATTTTTCAGCAAATTGAATGGAAAGATCATCTTCTCCTTTTTCAAATGCAAAATCAATTTTTTCAATTCCAGGAAAGGGTTGATCTGCCGATTGGATAAGTGCCTTTCGGATGTTTTTCAATATGCCTTCCTTTCCCAAAGATGCTTCCATACTCAAACAGGTTGTTGTTCCCCATCCAAACCTTGCGCTGGTTCAATACCTGCAACTGGTGCAGTTTCTGGAAGTTCAACGACGGGTTCCTGAGGTGTGATGAGTTCTGTATCTGTTGCAAATATTTTCTTTTCCTCATATGGGCGTTTACCAATCAGGTCTTCAACATCCTGCTGGTGGAGCACTTCACGGTCAAGCAATGCCAACGCAATCTTTTCTACCTCCGCCTTTTTCTCTGTCAGCAGCGCAATAGTACGCTTGTATGCATTGTCAACCAATACCCTTACTTCAGTATCAATGAGCTTGCCGGTTTCTTCACTGTATGGTTTGGTGAATGTACTTTCTTGTGCAGGATCATAGAAACTCACATTGCCCACTTTTTCGCTCATCCCATAAACAGTAACCATTGCGTAAGACATTTTGGTCACCTGCTGAAGGTCATTCTGTGCTCCTGTAGAGATCTTGCCAAAGAAAATTTCTTCACTGGCCCGGCCTCCCAATGTCATGCACATTTGATCGGTCAACTGCTCTGTATTATAGAGGTACTGTTCTTTTGGCGTGTATTGTGCATATCCCAATGCTGCTACACCACGCGGAACAATTGTCACTTTCAACAATGGATAAGCGTGTTCAAGGTACCACCCGCAAACAGCATGTCCCGCTTCATGGTAGGCAATGATTTTCTTTTCTTCGGGAAGGATGATCTTGTTCTTCTTTTCTAACCCACCGATAACACGGTCAATGGCATCCTGAAAATCATCCATGTCCACCTGTTCTTTCCCCTTTCGGGCCGCAATCAGGGCGGCCTCATTGCATACATTGGCGATGTCTGCCCCAGCAAATCCGGGCGTTTGTTCGGCAAGTTTATGGATATCCAGTTTTTCGGAATGCTTGATGGGCTTGAGGTGCACGAGGAAAATTGTTTCCCTGCCCTTCACATCCGGTTTATCAATGCTGATTTGCCGGTCAAACCTGCCCGGCCTCAGCAGGGCACTGTCAAGCACGTCAGGACGGTTGGTTGCTGCCAGGATGATGATGCCGCTGTCTCCACCAAAACCATCCATTTCCACCAGCAACTGGTTGAGTGTGTTTTCACGCTCATCGTTGCTCATCATCATGTTCTTGCCGCGGGCACGACCAATGGCATCGATTTCATCGATGAAGATGACACAGGGCGCCTTCTCCCTCGCTTGTTTGAAAAGGTCCCGAACCCTGCTGGCACCGACACCTACAAACATTTCTACAAAATCCGAGCCCGACATGGAGAAGAAAGGTACTTGGGCCTCACCAGCCATGGCTTTTGCAAGGAGTGTTTTACCCGTGCCAGGAGGACCCACCAGCAATGCGCCCTTGGGAATTTTTCCTCCTAACGCTGTATATTTTTTGGGATGTTTCAGAAAATCAACAATCTCCATCACTTCCTGCTTCGCCTCATCCAATCCTGCAACATCCTGGAATGTGATGTTCACCCTTGTACCCTTGTCAAACAGCTGGGCCTTGGATTTGCCGATGTTGAATATGCCGCCGCCACCGCCGCCGCCACCTGCACCACCACCCATTTTTCTCATCATCAGAACAAACAACAAACCGAACATGAGCAATGGGAAAAGTACATTGAGCAATGGGCCGAAAAATTCAGGATCGCTGACAGGATCCACAGGAACCGGATCAACCTTAGGATTGGCTGTAAAATAAGCATCAAGGTTTTCCTGGTAGTCATCCACTTTGGAATAACTGAACTGGAAATGTGGTCCCTTGGAAGCCTGTGCATATTTGAGCTTATCTCCCAACAATTCCTTGTAGGCTGGCTTGACAAGGCTGTCCTGTTTGATGTATACCCTGATAACACCCTTGTTTTTTACAGGTTCAATTTTTAAAACGTCGTTCTGCACAAGCATTTTCTGCTTGAACTCCAATTCAGTAATGTTGCGCGCATCAGGATTCACACCCCTCATGACCTGATAGCCAATCAGCATGACTGCTGCAATTACATATATCCAATAGAAACTGAACTTTGGCCCCTTTGAAGAAGGTCCATTTTCTCCAGCACCCTTGTTGCGCTTGAAAGCACTGAAGGGATTGGATCTTTTTTCGCTACTGTTGTCTTGCTGATTCATAAGAGCACTTTATTTCGTGGATGTCTTTTTTGTTGTTTTGGCGGATTTTTTCACTTTGGTTGGCGCTTCAACGGGGGCATCATTTTCGTCTTCGGCGACGCCATCGCTCCACATTTCCTCGAGCTTGTAAAACTTCCTTGTTTCAGCGAGGAAAACATGCACCACCACATTGACATAATCGATCAATACCCATTGACCGGCACCATGCCCTTCGTGTTTGTAGGGCTTTTCTCCGCATTCACGTTTTACTTCAGCCTCTACCCAGTCTGCTATCGCCCTCACCTGCACAGTGGAAGGTGCCTCGCAGACAATAAAAAAATCGGAAACTGCTTCTGAAATTTTTCGGAGGTCCAGGGATACCACATTTTCCCCCTTTTTATCGTGGATAGCATTGATGATCACCTTCAGGATCTTGCTGCTTCTGGTTAATCTCGAAATTCTCTTGGGTGATGCTGCTGACTCGGATCTTGATGCCAATGATATAATTTTAATTGTTCCTTAAGTAACTTGCCCAAAAATAAGGATTATTTCCATCCCTTGGGGAGAGCATCATGACTGGCGAACCATTTAACATATTGCCCACAACTGACAGTACCAATAACCATGCCATGGTTGAAGCCCGAACAGGAAAGGCATCAGATGGCACGGCTTACTTTGCGCTTGACCAACAACAGGGAAAGGGCCAGCGGGCAAAGGCCTGGTCCAGCAAACCCGGAGAAAACATCATCCTTTCCGTGGTCAAAACTTGCACACACTTGCAAATTCAATCACAGTTTGAACTTTCCTGCGCAGTTGCATTGGCTTGTTTTGACCTGTTTTCTTCTTATGCAGGTGACGAAACCAGGATCAAATGGCCCAATGATATCTATTGGCGTGACAGAAAGGCAGGGGGAATCCTGATTGAAAACATCATCACATCAAACAAGTGGGACAAGGCTATCATAGGAATGGGCATCAATGTCAACCAAACCTCCTTCCAAGGGATGGAACAACGTGCCGTTTCTCTGAAACAAATCACTGGTCAGACATTTGACCCGATTTCACTGGCCAAGGAACTTTGTGGTCACCTTGATTACCGGTTTACCATGCTCCAATCAGCACCCTTTGACATTGCGCTTTCAGCATACAACCAACACCTGTTCAAGCGACATGAAACAGTGCAATTCAAAAAGGACAATCTCCTGTTTCATGCCTTGGTCAAGGAAGTGAATACCAAGGGACAGCTGGTGATTGAGCATGGAATTCAAGAGGCAGTGACACTGGGTGAAGTAGGCTGGGTGCTATAAGCCAAAACCCTCTGCAATTTCATCTGCATGCGCTTTGGTATTGGGCTTGGAGATGATTTTCACCAGAACACCGTCCTCATCTATGAGAAATGTAGTGCGCAACACACCCATGTATTTCTTACCATACATCGACTTTTCAGCCCAAACGCCAAATTTCTCACACAATGATTTTTCCGTATCTGCAATGATGCGGAAAGGCAAAGCCTGCTTGGCAATGAATTTGAGGTGTGATTTTTCATCATCCGGGCTTACTCCAACCACCTCAATTCCTTTTTTGGTCAGCATCTTGTATCCATCCCTGATGCTGCAGGCCTGTACGGTGCAGGTGCTGGTGGCATCCTTTGGATAAAAGTAGAGGGCGAGTTTTTTACCCTTGTAGTCTGATAATTTGAGCTTCTGCCCATCCTGGTCCACCGCTGTAAATGCAGGTGCCTTTTTGCCTTCAATGAGTGACATGCTATCGGTTTAATTGCGTTTGATGATGAAATCTCGGGTGGAATTGTTTCCCGCTTCATCATAAACAACAATGGAAAGTTTATGTTCACCCATGGGGAAATGTTCATCAATGGTATACACAAATCGGTTCCCGTAAGGCTGGAACATCAGCCATTGGCCATCTACTGTCCCCCGAAACTCCCTGATCATTTTGTTGTCGTCAGCAACATCTACCACAACCCTTGACCCTGTTCGCAACGCTGCACCCGACTGAACCGATGCAGATATGGTAGGTGGCTGCAGATCTTCCAACAATTGAAAATACCCAAAATCACGAAAAGCTGCTGTATACCAGCCTTTCTCTGGCATGGCTTTCTTCAGTTCTGTTTTGGTTTTATAGGTCCGTTTTATCAGCACCCTGTCCCCGTTGACCAGCGCAGCACTTCTGTTGGGCTTCAAACGAACCGTAAAATTGCTTTGAACAGGAAGATCTGCGGGCAGTGTTTGATAGACAGAGGAAAGTTCATTTGCCGTGTTGGCATAATACCCATTGACCCTGAAGTGAAAAGCATCGTAAAACGCATCTTCCTTGAATACAAACTGGATGTTTTCGTCTTCATAAATGTTGACGTTCAAGGGTTCCATCCGATCGCCAGGTACAACATGGCCGGGTCGATCATCGGGTTTTCTGGACACCCGAAAATCCAGGTAAGCGCTGTTGCCATAAGCATCTGTCACTTTTATGCTGTATGCTGACGGTTCAGGTTGTACATCAATATGATCCTTTTCCGCATTGCCAAGGGTGTACATGTTCAGACCAAATCCCTTGGCGGGAAATAACATTTGGTAGTATGGCCCTCCTTTGGCCCTTGTCATATAATCAATGTGTCCGTTGAGGTACCTGGTTTTGTCATAACCGATATTGTCCAGTTCGAAGCCGGTAACCATTTGGTCATCCTTGAGCAGGGTCGCGCTGAAAAAGCCATTTGGATTGGGAATGCCAGTCATTCGGTCGGTTGCCTGAATGGCAATGAAGGCCTTGTCAAAAGGCAATCCAATTGTGCCAGCAGTTTTGAAAACATTTCCCTGCCTGATCAAGTTGCAGGTGATTGGAGATTGCTCATAAATGCTCTTGTCCCGGTCATAAAAGACAAGCCGATAAATGTCCGGGGGAGTGACATCCGCCAGAGGGAACCTGTACAACAAGGGATTCAGGCAGTTTTCTGTTTTGGTGTCCCTGATTTCAAAATGCACATGAGGGCCTTGTGATGCACCAGTGTTGCCGCTGTATCCTATCAGCTGGCCCTTCTTCAAGGGGATGAGGTTTTCTGGTACCACAACATCAATTTTCCAGGTTTTTTGCTCATATTGCTTCGATTTCAGGAAGGTTTCCGCAGCAGGAATAAACCTGTTCATGTGTGCATAAAGTGTCGTGGTTCCATTGGGATGATTGATGTAAATGGCACGGCCAAATCCTCCGGACTCAATCTTGATTCGGGCTATATACCCTTCAGCAGGAGCAAAAACAGGCAGGTTTTCCCTTCCTTCTGTTGAAAGGTCCAGCCCCATGTGAAAGTGATTGTTGCGCATTTCGCCGAAATTGGCATTCAACTTGGGCTTGATGGACAGTGGATACGAAAAATAAGCCACCCCGCCCGGTGGCTGTGCAAGTGACTTTCCAAAAAGGAAAAGGATAAAGATGCCACCCAATGATAAGGAGAAAAAGGATTTCATTGGGCAAAGCTACTTCTGCTTGGCGGTATTTTAAACTGACCGGTGAATTTATCAGCCTATTGTTTCGTTTTGGAAACGATGCCTGGCCTTTTACCATGATTTTTTTGAAAAAAAACCCTTTGGATACAACATAATCCATCAATTTCTTGTCTATATATGAGAGTACTGTCAACATGAAAAATATACTTACAAAAATTGTCTTGGTCTGGGCAGCGTTGGCTTCAGTTTTTGGAGCAACCAAAAAAAGGGATACTGAAACCCTGAATGACGCAGTAAAATTACCTGGAATGGGTAAAAATGCTGTTCTTGAAGATTTTGAGATCGCTGCTTACCACAACCAGGCCTGAATTTCCCACCAAGTTTCAACAGCTGGGTTTTTCCTGGGGAATAAATCAACTTTTACTTCGCAAAGTTATGTCCAAACATTACCTTTGCCCCCCGGGTACATCCCGGTTTTTTTATGCCCCATAACCAATAATCTCAAGACCATCCCATGCCAAAAGACGCTTCGATTCATTCGGTACTCATCATAGGATCAGGACCCATCATCATAGGACAGGCCTGTGAGTTTGATTATTCAGGTACCCAGGCTGCCAGAAGCCTCAGAGAGGAAGGGATCAAGGTGATCCTGATCAACTCCAATCCTGCTACCATCATGACCGATCCGATGATGGCAGACAAGGTCTACCTGCTTCCGCTGAACACAGAAAGCATTGAAAAAATACTGCAGGAAAATCAAATCGATGCCGTGCTGGCCACCATGGGTGGACAAACCGCATTGAATTTGGCCAAGGAGTCTGAAGAGCTTGGACTTTGGGAAAAATACAATGTGAAACTCATTGGAGTTGACATCAAGGCCATTGACAAGGCTGAAGACAGGGAATTGTTCAGACAATGGATGATCCGCATGGGTATCCAGGTAGCTCCTGCAAGAACGGCAAATTCCTTCTTGGAAGGGAAAGAATTTGCCCAAGAAATTGGATTTCCACTTGTAATCCGACCCTCGTTTACCCTTGGTGGAACAGGCGGTGGATTTGTACACAGCAAAGAGTTTCTGGATGAGGCGTTGAACCGTGGTTTGTCCGCCTCCCCTATCCATGAGGTACTTGTTGAAAAGGCTGTGTTGGGATGGAAAGAATATGAACTTGAGTTGCTCAGGGATGCAAATGACAACGTTGCTATTATTTGTACAGTGGAAAACTTTGACCCCATGGGGGTCCATACAGGCGACTCCATCACCGTTGCCCCTGCAATGACATTGAGTGATACAGCATTCCAATTGATGCGGAATACTGCAATTCGCATGATGCGTGATCTTGGCAATTTTGCTGGGGGATGCAATGTTCAGTTTGCACTCAATCCTGAAACAGAGGAAATCATCGCCATTGAAATCAATCCTCGCGTAAGCCGTTCATCAGCGCTTGCATCCAAAGCAACAGGATATCCAATTGCAAAAATTGCTGCGAAACTCGCCCTGGGATACAGTCTGGACGAACTGAAGAACCAAATCACACAAACGACCTCGGCCTATTTTGAGCCAGCCCTCGACTATGTCATTGTAAAAGTTCCAAGGTGGAATTTTGATAAGTTCAAGGGCGCAAATGACACCCTTGGACTCCAAATGAAGTCTGTAGGCGAAGTCATGTCTATTGGAAGAAGCTTCACGGAGGCCATTCAGAAAGCCTGCCAGAGTTTGGAAAACAATGCAGTAGGATTGGGATACTATGGCAAGAGCATGATGCATGCAAACGAAATACTGGAATACCTCAAGACTCCAAAATGGGACAGGATATTCCGTATCAAGGATGCACTGATGATGGGCATCAGTGTCAAATCCATTTGTCAGGCCACTTTGATTGACAGATGGTTTATCTATGAGATCCAGAAAATCGTTGAAATAGAGAAGGAAATTGCAAAGTACAAATTTGATTCCTTGCCCATCGAACTGATCAAAAAGGCAAAACACCACGGTTTCAGCGACGAGCAGATTTGCAAGATCATGCAAGACGGAACAGAAGATGCCGTTTATGAAAAAAGAAAAGCAGCTGGCATTACTAGGGTTTATAAAATGGTGGATACCTGCTCTGCAGAGTTTGAAGCAAAAACACCTTACTTCTACAGCAGTTTCGAAAACAATGGCACCAATGAGAGCAAGCGCAGTGACAAGAAAAAAATCATTGTCCTCGGCTCAGGTCCAAACAGGATTGGGCAGGGAATAGAATTTGACTACTGTTGCGTTCACGGACTGCTGGCCATCAAGGAATGTGGTTACGAGGCCATCATGGTGAACTGCAATCCAGAAACCGTCTCCACTGATTTTGACATTGCAGACAAACTTTATTTTGAACCCGTTTACTGGGAGCACCTGTGGGAATTGATTGAATTTGAAAAACCAGAAGGTGTCATTGTGCAGCTCGGTGGACAAACTGCCTTGAAGCTTGCAGAAAAATTACACAATAAGGGAATCAGGATTATTGGTACTTCCTTTGACAACATGGACATTGCCGAGGACCGTGGAAGGTTCAGCGATATGCTGAAGCGTCTTGAAATTCCTTATCCAAATTATGGCACAGCAAATACTGTTGATGAAGCGGTGGAAGTGGCAAAGGAAGTTGGATATCCTGTGCTGGTTCGTCCGTCCTATGTTTTGGGGGGACAAAGAATGCGAATTGTCATCAACGACGATGAGCTGGAATCTGCTGTTGTAAGCCTGCTCAAACATTTGCCGGACAACAAGATCCTGATCGATCATTTTCTGGACCGCTGCCAAGAGGCAGAAATCGATGGAATTTTCGATGGGGAAAATTTCCATGTGATGGGTGTCATGGAGCACATTGAACCCGCAGGCATCCACAGTGGTGACAGCAATGCCGTGCTTCCTGCCTTCAACCTCACCCCGCTGGAAGTGACCACCATGGAATTCTACGCAGAAAAAATTGCAAGGGCCCTCGACATCAGGGGATTGATCAACATTCAGTTTGCCATCAAGAAAGGTCAGGTATTTGTCATCGAGGCCAACCCACGCGCATCCAGAACAACTCCCTTCATCGCCAAGGCCTATCAAATACCATACCTCAACATCGCAACAAAGATCATGATGGGGACACATAAGCTGACAGATTTCACGTACGAGAAAAAACTGGATGGATTTGCCATCAAGGAACCTGTATTCAGCTTTGACAAGTTCCCCGGCGTAAGCAAGGAGCTTGGACCGGAAATGAAATCAACAGGAGAAGCCATCCGCTTCATCAAAGACCTGAGGGATCCCTATTTCAGAACTTTGTACAAAGAACGCAGCATGCACCTGAGCAAATAAACCTATTGGTGCTTTCTGGGTCTTAGTGTAAATAATAATGATGTTGGGAATACAGCGGTTGATCGGCTTGGGGTTGTTTTTTTTGTTGCTCTCTTTTGCAGGCTTTTCACAACAAAAGAGACTTCATGCACAAATCCGAGACAGGCATTCAGATGAACCCATTCCATTTGCCACTGTTTCTTTCAATGGTGGAAAATCTACAAAAACCAGTGATTCGTCCGGAAAATTCACCTACATCTTGAGCCAATGGCCTTCTGATACGTTGGTCATCACATATGCAGGCTTTGAAGACCTGTACTTGCTACTGGACACCAGCCTTTCCATGATTGACATTGTTGTCCAAATGGAAAGAAAACGGGATGCCAGTGAAGTGGTGGTAAAAAGCAAATTCAACAAAGGTTTTCTGTTGTGGCGGAAAATCGTAAAAAACAAGGAACAAAACGATAGGAACCGGTTTGACAGCTACAGCTACGAACTCTACAACAAACTTGAAATTGACCTGAACAATGTCAATGTTGAGAAAATGCAAAAAGGCATACTCCCTCCCAAGCCATTCAAGTTTATCCTCAACAATGTTGATACCAACTCAGAAACATCACCAATCCTGCCGGTTTATTTGATAGAAAACATCTCTGATTATTATGCACAAAAAGACCCCCACATTACCAGGGAGGTCATCCGTGCCAGCAAGACGGTGGGATTGAAAAATGAAAGTGTTTCCAAGTTTTTGGGCGGCATGTACCAAAACATCAATGTCTATAAAAATTTCATTCCTGTTTTTGACAGGCAATATGTAAGCCCGATCAGCAATGATGGGGACCTCTATTACCACTACAAGGTTCCTGATACACAGTACATAGGAGGGAAAAAATTCTTTCATCTACTTTTCTTTCCCAAACGCAAGGGAGAAAGCACATTTCAAGGAGACGCCTGGATTGCTGATTCAAGCTATGCCGTGCAGAAAATGAGCCTTCAGGTCAGCCCAGGATCCAATATCAATTTTATTGAAAAACTAAGCTTGGTTCAGGAGTACCAACTGGTCAGGGACAGCATTTGGTTTCTTGCGAAGGATAAATTTGTGGCCAATATCAACTTGACAGGCAAAAAAAATCTCAGCCTGATTGGCAGAAAAACAACCACTTACTCAAAAATAAATATCGGTGCAGTTGAGCGCCCCAGTTCCATGCCGGAGGATCTGTTGAATGACAAGAGAAGGGAACTGGTGATTGTTGCCAACAACGCCATGGAACAGCCTGACAGCTTCTGGACAAACAACAGGCATGAAAGATTGAACAAGAACGAAACCAATTTTTACAAACTGGCGGATACCCTGATGAAAATGCCCTTGTTCGAGAAATATACCGATTGGCTGAAGTTCATTGGAACAGGATACCGCTATGTTGGCAATTATGAAATTGGTCCCTGGATGAACTGGGTCAGTGGCAATGTGCATGAAGGTTTGCGGCTCAGGTTTGACCTGGGCACCAATTACCATTTCAATAAAAACATTTACCTCTCTTCCTACCTTGCCTATGGCACAAGGGACAGGAAATGGAAAGGAAAAGTGGAAGCCTTGTTCATGCTGGGGAAAAATCCACGCAGCAGCATCCGGCTGCTCTACAAGAACGACATGGATTATGGCCAAACCTATTATGACGAAATTGGATACGACAACCTCTTTGCACTGACATCGAGGAAATCAAATGTACCCATCAAACTGATCAAGATTGAACAACAAAAAATTGAATATTTCAAGGAGTGGCCAACTGGACTTTCTTTCAATATCAACCTGCACAGAAAATTGTACAACCCCGTCAGGAACCTGCCGGGGAAAACAGCATTCAATACACTGGACAACGCGGGAAATTTCAATGATTTTCAGGTCAATGCAAAATTCCGCTTCGCATATCTTGAGAGATTCCTTCAGGACGATTTCTTCAGGACCAGCCTTGGAAGCGATTTTCCTGTTGTGGAACTCTATTATACCAAGGGCCTCAAAGGTCTACTCAACAGCAATTATGCATATTCAAAATTTACCTTTAGCATCAGTGATTACCTGAAAATACCCCCTGCAGGAAGCATCTATTTCAATGCCTATGCAGGCAAGGTGCATGGCAGATTGCCGTACATGTTGTTGAGTGTGGCTCCTGGAAATGAGATTTATTACTACAACAAATATGCGTTCAACCTGATGAACCGGTACGAATACATATTTGACCAATATGCTGGATTGAATTTCGAACATACTTTCGGCAGCGGACTGTTTAGATTCCTGCCCATGAACAAGGTCTTGAAGCTGCGACAGTTTTGGAATGTAAAAATGCTTTGGGGTGGATTGAAAGAGGAGAACAGGGCATTGAACCTCAAAAGCGGATTTCCCTTCACCAGCCTCGATGGAAAAACATACATGGAGCTGGGAACGGGCATTGACAATATTTTCCGGTTTTTTCGCATAGACCTTGTATGGAGACTTGCTCCAAGACCCTTACCAGCAGAGGATTACAAACGTTTTGGTGTTTTCGGTAGCTTCAGGTTTACCTTCTGATAAACATGCAATTCATGGGATCAATGGTGCAATGCATCACAGGCATCCAGGATCATTGCACAGGCCTTTCTTATTTCTCCTTCATCAATGGTCAATGGGGGAGCAAGGCGCATGCAGTGGGCGGCAAAAAGAAACCAGTCCGTAAAAATGCCCCTTGCAATACAGAGATCAATGATCTTTTTGTTGGTCTCCCAAGTGTCAAATTCAATGGCCATTAGCAAACCGGCGGATCGAAATGATTTGATTGCGGGATGCTGCAACAATTCCCTGAAAAGCAATTCCTTTCTTTGGACTTGAGCCACCAGGTTTTCCTCAACCAAAAACTCCAATGCTGCAAGTCCTCCGGCACAGCATACAGGGTGCCCCCCAAATGTGGTGATATGACCCAGTACTGGATTTAACGTAAAACTGTCCATCATCTCCTTTGATGCAACAAATGCACCAAGGGGCATGCCACCTCCTAGCGCCTTTCCCAAAAGAATGATATCTGGCACGATTGCATATTGTTCAAATGCAAACATGGAACCGGTTCGGCCGAACCCTGTTTGTATTTCATCCAAAACAAGCAAGGCACCTGTTTCATCACAGCGCTGCCTGAGACATTTCATCCATTCAAGGGAAGGCGCCATCACACCCCTTTCTGCTTGTATTGGTTCAGCAATCACGCAGGCAGTGTGTGCATCAATGGCATCAAGGGATGCCATGCTATTGTGTTGTACATGCCGAATGCCAGGAATCAAGGGGCGGTAGGCATTCCGCCAATATTCACTGCCCATGACACTCAAAGCACCCTGGGTTGATCCATGGTAAGAGTCGTGGAAGGCTACCATGTTGCTGCGTCCGGTCAGGCGTTTTGCCAATTTCATTGCACCTTCTGTAGCTTCAGCGCCGGAGCTGGTGAAGTACACAGCGTTGAGTGTTGCAGGAAGCAGGCTGGCAAGTTTTGTTGCATATTGAACCTGGGGAGATACAATCAGTTCCCCATATACCATGATGTGCATGTATTTGTCGAGCTGGTCCTTGATGGCTTGCACAACTTTTGGATTGCGGTGTCCCACATTGCAGACGCTGATGCCACTGATGACATCAATGTATTCCTTGCCATGCCTGTCGTACATCTTGCACCCTTCTGCAGCAACGATCTCCAATGCCAGCGGAGCATCCGAGGTTTGTGCAACATGCTGCAAGAAAAGTTCCCGTTGGTTCATGCATACAAAGTTCCACAATATGCAATAACTTTAAGAAAAAATATGCCGGTCATTCTTCCAGTAAAAGGAATTTCCCCCTCATTTGGTGATGATGTATTTATTGCTCCCAACGCCACCATCGTCGGGGATGTGAGCATGGGTGACCATTGCAGCATTTGGTTCAATGCTGTTATACGGGGCGATGTGAATGGCATAAAAATGGGCAACAAGGTAAACGTGCAAGACAATGCCGTCATCCACTGCACCTATGAAAAAAATGCCACGACCATTGGCAACAACGTCAGCATTGGACATTCCGCCATTGTTCATGGATGCACGGTGCAAGACAATGTATTGATCGGCATGGGTGCGATTGTGATGGACAGGGCTGTGGTGGGAAGCAATTCCATCATTGCAGCAGGTGCGGTTGTACTGGAGGGAACCATCGTTCCCGAAGGATCCATTTTTGCAGGGGTTCCAGCAAAAAAAGTGAAAGACATTTCTCCGGAAAAAATCAGTGGCGAAATAGAAAGGATTGCCAACAACTACACCATGTACAGCAGCTGGTTCAAATAGCGGCTACCATTGCTTTTCTTCTATGCTGTCCAAAATGGTAAGATAGCTGACATAGCGTTCTTCATGGATATCTCCCTTGACAACGGCTTTCTTGACCGCACAACCCGGCTCGTTGATGTGCATGCAGTCGTTGAATTGGCAATCGTTCATCACCGCACGCATTTCAGGAAAATAATGGGAGAGTTCCTGCTTAGGTATATCTGCTATTGCGAATTCCCGCATGCCGGGAGTATCAATCAGTCGTCCTCCCTTGGGTAAATCATACATTTCCGCAAATGTGGTGGTATGCATTCCCTTGCCACTCCATTCGCTTACCTCACTGGTGCGGATGTTTTCATTTTCTAGGATCTCATTGATCAGGCTTGATTTTCCAACTCCAGAATGTCCGCTGATCAGTGTCATCTTGCCTTGCAATGCATGCCTTAGCAGGTCAATGCCTGCCTTTGTCTTGACAGATGTCAGCAGCACCGTATAGCCAACTGCTTCGTACATGGCCTTTCTGTCTTCAAACAACGCCATTTCCTTTTCGCCATAGATGTCCGCCTTGTTGAACAGTACAATTGCTGGGATATGAAAGGCTTCACAGGTAACCAGAAAACGGTCTATAAAACCCACAGAGGTCCTTGGATCCTTGAGGGTTGCCACCAAAAGCGATTGATCCATGTTGGATGCGATGATATGGTGCAGCCGCTTGTTGGCAGGTGAGATCCGGTTGACATAATTTCTTCTTGGATAAAGTTCAGTGATCATGACCTTGTTTTCCAAGGCATCTTCCATTTCAAATGAAACGTCATCACCCACTGCAATGGGATTGGTTGAAGTGATGCCATCAATCTTAAACTTGCCTTTCAAACGGGCCTTGTAAAAGAAATTATCCTCTCCCTTGACGGAGTACCAACTGCCCGTAGATTTGTAAATGGTTCCCTTCATGCTTGTTGCAAGGTAAACATAACCCGTTAACTGAGGTATTTTGCAACGATAGGAAATCTTCTTCCCACACCAAAGGCTTTGGTACTGACCCTGATGATCGGGCAAAATTGATTCCGTTTGTATTCGCTTGCATTGACCAGTTTCAATACCCGCTGAACCAGCTGTTCATCAAAACCACTTGCAATGATGTCCGCAGGATCCTTCCTTCGTTCAATATAGAGGTAGAGCATTCTGTCCAACAGATCATAATCGGGCAAGCTGTCACTGTCCTTCTGATTGGGTCTCAGCTCCGCGGAGGGCGCCTTGGTGATGATGTTCCCTGGAATCATTTCTCCACCCTTGTTGAGCAAATGCGCAAGGGCATAGACCTGTGTCTTGTAAAGGTCCCCGAGTACACTCAAACCACCAGCCATATCACCATAGAGGGTTCCATAGCCGGTCGCCAACTCACTTTTATTGGAAGTATTCAACAATACATGTCCAAATTTATTGGCAATGGCCATGAGGATGTTACCACGGCTCCTGCTTTGCATGTTCTCTTCTGCCAATCCGAATGCTGTTCCTGCAAACAAAGGATCCAGCGTACTGAGCAGTGCTTCATATACCGGCTGTATGGGAACAACATGATAGGGATTGCCCAGGTTTTTGCTGAGTGCAACAGCATCATCAACAGAATGGCTGCTGGAAAAACCGGAAGGCATCAGCACTGCCGTAACATTGTCTTTCCCCAGGGCTTCAACGGCAAGTGCCAAAACCACTGCAGAATCAATGCCCCCACTCGAACCCAGTATCGCTTTTGTAAAACCCATTTTGGTGAAATAATCTCGAATGCCCAATACCAGTGCAGATTTCACTTGTGACATGTTGTTCTCCTTGGTAAGGTATGCAACAATGGTATCGGGGTCTTCTGTTTTGGCTACGCGCATATCGGATGTCATGATATGCTGCTCCGCATGGTTTGGATTCGATACCCCACCGACCAGATTTTCCATGTCCACCAACAGGTGGTCCTCTTCAAAATATTTCATCTCATGGGCAATAACAGCATTGTCTGCACATACCAGACTGCCTCCATCAAATACCAACTCTGTTTGGGCTCCAACGGCATTGCAGTAAACCATCGGCAGGCCATATTTTTTCACATTCAAGCGCATCACTTCCTTCCTGTCCTCGTCATGGTCGTAGTCAAATGGAGATGCAGAAATGTTGATCATGATATCCGGAGATTGCTTCATCAATTCATCCATGGGGCAAATCCGGTACAGTGGATTGTCTCCAAGGTTCCAGATGTCCTCACAAATGGTAATGGCCAATCGTTTGCCCAGGAAATCAATACAGTTCCAACTGGATGCCGGTTCAAAATACCGGTATTCATCAAATACATCATAATTGGGAAGAAGACTTTTGTTGGCCACTCCTTGTACAGCACCGTTATAAAGCAACAGGGCCGAATTCAGCAAATCCTTTCCTTCCTTTTGCGGGTTTCGTGTAGGACAACCAACAACAATACCGATACCATGGCTATGGGCGGCAATTTCATGGATGGTGTTCTCCGCCTGCTGAATGAAATCATCAAACTCCAAAAAATCTCGGGGTGGATATCCACAGACTGACAGCTCAGAGAAAACAACCAATTCAGCCCCTCGTTTCCTTCCTTCCTCCACCGCAAGAATCATCTTGTCCCGGTTCAGGTTAAAATTGCCGATATGATAATTTTGCTGGGCAATAAAGATCTTCATGCAACAAAATTGAGGAATAAAAGGGAAATTTTGTTAAAAAGAAAAAGGGGGCCAGCAGTCATTGGGAGAATGATTATTTTTATCCATCAAAATACGAGCAAATGACACTGAGCAAGCCCACCCCAATGTTGATGGTCATTGTTTTTTTTACAGGATTCCTGTTGAGTAGCTGTGATGAAAAACCCATAAAACCGGATGTGAGCAACATCAAGGTTGATTTGAAAATGAAGCGATTTGAAAAGGACTTTTTTGCTTTAGATACCAACAACCTTGACAAGGGGTTTGAAAAACTAAGGCTCGATTACCATGATTTCCTGAACGACTTTACAGGAAAAATTCTTGGGTTGGAAGGAAAAGATACTTCACAATGGGAGCTTGCCATAAAGACATTTATCCGCGATTATAGGCCCATCTACGATTCAGCACAAAAAATTGACAAGGGGATACAAATGGCTGAAACTGAAACTGAAGAGGGTTTGCGCCATGTGAAATATTATTTCCCTGACTACAAATTGCCGGAGGAATTCATCAGTTTTATTGGCCCCATTGATGCATTTGCATACGGACAAACCGGTGGATCAGGTGATATCATCACAAGATTTGGGTTGTGTGCTGGCCTACAACTTCACCTCGGAAGCAACTCAATGGTTTACAAGAGTGATGCCGGATTGCAATTGTATCCCGAATACATTTCAAGAAAATTCAATACCGAAAACATTGTGGTCAATTGCATGAAAAACATCATTGATGACATTTATCCACCACTCAACCCGGGTGGAACAATGGTTGATATTCTAGTTGACCATGGCAAAAGAATGTACCTGCTGGACATTTTCCTTCCCGATGTGGAAGAAGCAATAAAGCTCGGATATACAGAACAACAAATGAAAGCAGTCCAGGAAGCTGAAGGATTTGTCTGGAATTATTTCAGTGAAAACAATTTGCTTTTTGAAACCGATCTCCTTAAGATCCGCTCCTTTGTTACAGATGGTCCTTCCACTGATGTGTTTGGTCTTGGGTCACCGGGTTTCATATCACTTTACACTGGTAGGCAAATGATCAGGGTTTACATGAAGAAGCATCCGACAACAAGCCTGAATGCATTGCTGTCGCTGGACGCCAAAAAGATCCTTTCAGACTCGGGCTACCGGCCTAAATAGCAATGGGTCTCTGACCCATGCTGTGCATAAAGCGTACATGTGATGCGATGGCTGCCCTGGTGGTCGGAAAATAATTGTAATAAATGTCAAACTGCTCACAGGTGTCCTTGACAATCTTGCTGATGGCAGGATAATGGATATGGCTTATTCTTGGGAAAAGATGGTGCTCAATCTGGTAGTTCAATCCGCCCACGAACCAGGTAATGATCCTGTTTGAAAACGCAAAGTTGGCAGTGGTTTTCACTTGATGGATGGCCCATTCGTTTTCAATTTTTACCGGATCAACACCTGCTGCTTCAAACTCGGCATGTTCCACCACATGGGCAAGCTGAAAGACAACGGCAATGGTTACGCCCAATGTAAACTGGCTAATGACAAAACCAATCAGCCAGGCCTGCCATCCAATCAGGAGGATTGGAACCACAATATAGAATGCTATAAAAAAGAGTTTGCCAAACCAGAATACAAGATGATCATTGGTATCCATTTTTTTCAAGGATGTGGTATGTATTTTTTTGGAAAAATACTTGGTATAGTCCATCAGGAACATGAACAGGGAAGTGAAGCCATACAAGGCAAACATGTAAATGCTTTGGTATTTGTGCATGGGCTTCCAAGGTTGCGTAGAGCATTGCCGCATGAACGGCATGTTGTTGATGTCATCATCGACTCCATCAACATTTGTATAGGTATGGTGAATGATATTGTGCTTGAGCTTCCACATGAATGCATTGCCACCCAGGAAATTGTGCGTGAGTCCGAAAATATCATTCACCCAACTTTTCGTTGAAAAACTCCCGTGACAGGCATCGTGCATGACGTTGAAACCAATGGCCGCCATGTTGAGACCGAAAACCACCCAAAGCAGGGAGGAAAGGACCCAGTGCATGCCGACTGTCATCAATACAACATACAACGAAATGGCTGCTGGCAGCAATATCATCGTTTTGCCATATAACTTCCAGTTTCCTGTTTTGCGAAACCCGTTTTTTTCAAAATATGCATCCACCTCAGCTTTCAGCGCATTGAAAAAAACCTTGTTCTTGTTGTTGAACGAAACTTTATATGCCATAAAAATCTTTTGCCTTAACGAATGAAGAATATGCAAATCTACAGCTTGATGGGATAGCACCCATCAATTTCTTTTACTGGGGGCTTCCAGTTGAAAAACAGGAATCCTTACCTGGAACCGGTGTTTGGTATTGAGGTTTTCCATCAGATAGGTGCCGAACATCTGACCGATTTCCGACTTCAGGTTACACCCGGATATATACTGGTATTGTTCATTGGGCTGAATAACCGGCTGCACACCTATTACACCCTCGCCCTCCACTTCTTTTTGCTCGGTGTTGCTGTCGTGTATGAACCAATGGCGGCGCAGGAGCTGTACAGGAAATGTATTGTTGTTTTCAATGGTAATCCTGTAGGCGAACATGAATTCATGTTGCACGGGATTGGAGTAATCCGGTTGATAGAATTGCTCCACACTGATGCGTATACCCTCTGTCACTTTCGAGTCCATCCTTTTGTGGTTTGTCCAAATATAAAAATTATCCTCATCAAAAATTATGCATTATAATTTTTGTAACTTGATGCTCAGATTTGTTAACCCAAACATAATAACAACAATTCCAACATGAAAAAGTTCTTCCCCCTTGTTTTTGGCATGGCCTTTTCGATGTCAGCCTTCTCCCAAGCGCATACCGGCGATCCAAAACTGACTGAAATATGGGATCCGGTACCCCCTGTTGTCCAACCCGGCAAAACCGCCCAGGATGCTCCTTCTGATGCAATAGTATTGTTCAACGGCAAGGACTTTTCAGCCTGGAGTGGCAGCAAAGGTGCCGTGGAATGGACCTTGGAGGAAAATGCCATGACCGTAAAAAAAGGCAGTGGCGGCATCACCACAAAAAGGGGATTTGGCGATTGTCAGCTGCACATTGAATGGAGGACTCCCTCTGTGGTAAAGGGAGAAGGACAAGGACGTGGAAACAGCGGCATCTTCCTGATGGGCCGCTATGAATTACAAGTGCTTGACAATTACAACAACAAAACCTATTCAAACGGACAGGTGGGAAGCATTTACAAACAACTGATTCCCTTGGCCAATGCAAGCAGACAGCCTGGCGAATGGCAGACCTATGATGTAATTTTTATCGCCCCCAAGTTTTCGGCGGATGGAAAACTGCAATCCCAAGCGAGAATTACTGTAATCCACAACGGTGTTCTGGTCCAAAACAATGCAGCAATCTGGGGAGGAACAGAATACATTGGCATTCCGGAATACAAGCCACATGCAGCAAAGGAACCGATAACACTGCAAGACCATGGAGACCTTGTAAGCTACAGGAACATCTGGATCAGGGAGCTTTAATCCTGCTGACTTGCCTTTACTTCGTTGACAGTTGCAAGCATTTCTTCAAGAATCGTTTGCAACTGTTTCATTTCGTGGACTTGCTCAGTGACGAGCATGAAGTTTTTGCCCACTTGCTTGAGGTGACTCTTGTTTGTTTTAGTTTGCAGATGCAGCAGAATGGCATTGAAGGTCAGTGAGTGAAAATAAGGGGAATCAGGATTGTTGACAAAATAGCAACGAAAGGTTTTTTGCTTTAGGGTAATGCGCTCGAAACCAAGTTCCACAGCCTTTCGCCTGCACCTGACTGTGGTAAACAGGTCTTCAACACAAGAAGGGATTGGACCAAAACGGTCTCTCATTTCGTCGTGAAATGCCTGCAGTTCCATTTCATCCCGACAATTGTCGAGCCGTGTATACAAGAGCAAGCGCTCTGCAATTTGGTCCACATACTCGTCTGGAATCAGTATCTCGAGATCAGTGTCGATGGTACAATCATGCACATAGTCGTCTTGCTTGCTGATCTCCTCCTTGAACACATCACTGAAAGAGGTGCGTTTCAATTCACGAATGGCCTCATCCAGGATTTTTTGGTACATTTCAAATCCAATTTCAATCATGAAACCACTTTGCTCACCACCAAGCATATTTCCTGCTCCACGAATATCAAGGTCACGCATGGCAATCTGGAATCCGCTGCCCAATTCTGCATGCTGTTCGAGTGTTTGCAAACGCTTTCTTGCATCTGCAGGCAATACACTGATGGGAGGCGCCATCAAGTAGCAGAAAGCCTTCTTGTTGCTCCGTCCTACCCTTCCCCGCAGTTGATGCAAATCACTGAGACCAAACTGGTGCGCATTGTTGATGATAATGGTATTCACATTCGGAATATCAACTCCGCTTTCAACAATGTTGGTACATACCAATACATCATATTTCTTGTGGATGAAGTCAAATATTCTTTCCTCCAGTTCATGTCCTTCCAATTGGCCATGCGCAAAACCAATGCTAAGATCAGGGCACAGACTACGGATCAATTGTGCCATTTCCGGTAAACCACTCACACGGTTGTGGATGAAAAAAACCTGCCCACCCCTTTCAATTTCAAAGTAGATGGCGTCCCTGATATGGTCTTCATTGAAAACCATTATTTCTGTCTGGATTGGCTGTCTGTTGGGAGGAGGAGTATTGATGATGCTGAGGTCCCTTGCCCCCATGAGGCTGAACTGCAATGTTCTTGGAATGGGCGTTGCCGTTAGTGTAAGGCAATCGACATTTGTCTTGAGTGTCTTGATTTTTTCCTTGTGGGCAACACCGAATTTTTGCTCCTCATCAATCACAAGGATGCCAAGATCCTTGAACTTGATGTCTTTCCCCAGCAGCGCATGTGTTCCCACAATGATGTCGACCTTTCCCTCTTCCACCCGCTGCAGGGTCTCTTTTTTTTCTTTAGCAGACTTGAACCGGTTGATAAAATCAACTGTCACAGGAAAATCCTTCAGCCTTTCGCTGAATGTCTTGAAATGCTGGTAGGCAAGGATGGTAGTAGGTACCAGAATAGCAGCCTGGCGTCCATCAACACAGGTTTTGAAAGCTGCCCTTACGGCAACTTCTGTCTTTCCGAATCCAACATCCCCGCAAACGAGGCGGTCCATGGGATGCGGGCTTTCCATGTCTTTTTTCACATCTTCTATGGCCTTGCCCTGGTCAGGCGTATCCTCATACATGAATGAAGCTTCAAGCTCCGTTTGCATATAGTTGTCAGGCGCGTGAGCAAAGCCTTGCTGGGACTTCCTTTCTGCATACAATTTGATCAGGTCGAAAGCAATTTCCTTGACCTTTCCCTTGGTTTTTTCCTTGAGCTTGACCCAGGCATCGCTGCCCAGTTTGTTCACTTTAGGGGGCGTCCCCTCCTTACCGGTATATTTTGATATTTTGTGCAGGGAACTGATGTTGACATAAAGAATGTCGTTGTCACGGTAAATGATCCTGACAGCCTCCTGGGTTTGTCCACCATTTTGCACTTTCTGCAACCCACTGAAGATGCCAACACCATGGTCGATGTGTACCACAAAATCTCCGGGTTGCAATTCTTTCAACGCCCTTAAAGTGATGGCCTTGCTTTTGTTGTAAGCCTGTTTGATTTTGTACTTGTGATAGCGTTGGAATATCTGGTGATCGGTATACGCGACCACGCCTCTTTCACGGTCAATAAACCCCTGGTGGATGGCAATGGGAATGGGCACAAATTGAATTTCTGCCTTGAGGTCTGCAAAAATGGAATACAGCCTTTCCAGTTGCCGCGGATTTTCTGCAAAAATATAGATCTGCTTTTTTACTGCCTCATGCGCCTTAAGGTCTCTGATGAGCAGCTCAAACTGACGGTTGAACGAGGGCTGTGGCAGAATATCAAATTCCAGTATCGCATCCGGCGACGGGAGGGAACCTTTTGGGGCAAGCTCAACACAGGTCCTTTTTTTCAGGGATTGTTCCAGGCTTTCAAAAGGTGTGAAGCCATCGGGATCCGGTTCGGTATGTTTTTCATCAGACTCTTTTGCAATGGTTTGCTGATGGGATTGACCCAAGTACAACTTCAAATTGTCTTCATGGTCGCGGTAACGGTCCATGAAAAGTTGCCAATTCGTTGTGTATACAATGGTGTTTTCAGGAACAAGTTTGAAAAGGTCAATCTTTTCTCCACCCTCATAAGCAGCATCTGCGTTGGGGATGATGTTGACCTGGAGCAGCTTTCGTTCGCTGAGCTGCGTTTCAGGATCAAAAATCCTTATGGAATCCACATCCTGCCCGAAAAGTTCAACCCGGTATGGTTTTTCGTTTCCAAAAGAATATATATCAAAAATGCCACCCCGCATGGCAAACTGGCCAGGTTCATAAACAAAATCCGCGCGCTCAAAACCATACCCCACAAGACGCTCCATGGTCAAATCCGTATCCAAGCGATCATTTACCTTGATGGAAATGATGTTTGAAGAAAGGGATGCTGCCGTAGAAACCTTTTCCATCAAGGCTTCAGGATAGGTGACCATGATCTTCCGGTTCCCTCCTCCAGCCAACCGCGTCAAAGCTTCTGTCCTGAGCATGACATGGCTGCTGCTCTGTATCCGAAAGTTTTTGTTTGTCTTAAAGGATGAGGGAAAATAAAAGAGATCAACAGGGTTGATCAACTGTTCCACATCGTTATGAAAATAAGCCGCTTCTTCAGCATCTTCCAAAACAATGATATGGTTGTACCCGCCCAACTCGGGTCGCTGGTATACAGCAGAAAAAAGGAGAGGGGCAAAAGAACCTGAGAGTTTTTGGCAGAGAATTCTGGGGGAACCAGGCATGCGAATCTGCTCCGCCATTTGAACAATACGGGGGGATTGTACATATCCATCCAATAGAAACTGCAGATTCATGCCTTCACAAGAAAGACAAAGATATGACTAAACCTTTGACCCTTTTCAGGTCAAATTATTATGACAGAAAAATTGAACCCAACGTTGAAAAATTGGTTAATTTGCTGAATACGTTATCAAATATGCACATGAACAAAAACAAAGCCCTTTTTATTCCAGCCCTTGCCGTTGTTTTGATGGGTGTTATATACCTTATCAACAAGGATGAAAAACAGGTTGGTTTACCAAAAAGACTTACGATCCTGAATGAGGAAGATGAGGAGCTTGAAACAGAGAACTCAAAAAAAAGAGCAGAATACGAGTGGCTGATTTCAAGAGACCCCAAGTCGGGACTGATTCCGGAGGGAATTCGCTCGCAGGAACTGGCCATCATGCGAAACATGCCCGTCCGCGACAATGGCATCTACAACAGTCCACTTGTCAACAACACCTACACACCAGCAGGTCCCTCACAAAATGGAGGCAGAACGAGAACATTGGTATTTGACAAGCGATACAATGGAACAACCAACAAGGTAATCATCGCGGGTGGCATTACTGGCGGAATATTCAGAAGCACTGATGGTGGGGTGAGCTGGACATTTGTCCATCCGGCCAACCAGTTGAGAAGTGTTTCAACACTGGCCCAAGACCCCAGGGCAGGCTTTGAAAACATTTGGTACGCAGGGACCGGAGAACCACTGGGCGCTTCAGCAGGATACCCTTCCGGTTTTATCTATGGAGAAGGATTGTTCAAGTCAACCGACAATGGCGCCACATGGTCTAAATTAACGTCAACAAATCCAACGGATATCACAGCGTTTTCCTCACAGTGGAGCTTTGTGCACAGGCTTGCAGTTCATCCAGTCACAGGAGATGTTTATGCAGCTGCGCACAGAAGGGTATACCGTTCCGCAGATGGGGGCAACTCCTGGACAGAAATATTTGGGAGTACCATCACTGCAACAGCAACTGGTGGTATCGCTGATATAGCCATCAACAAAACGGGTTCAAGGGTATTTGTTGCCATGAGTGGAAGAAATGCAGACCGTGCACTTGCAGGGGTATTCATGTCGCCAACAGGAAATGCAGGTTCCTTTACCCGAATTGCAGGAGGTGTCAAAGATGCTGCTGATTCTATCCCTGGATGGAAAGGATATGACAATACCACAAGTGCTGGCGATTTTATTGCAGGTTGGGGCAGAACGGTGATTGCGCTGGCTCCGTCCAACCAAAACATCTTGTATGTGATGGTTGAAAATGCGGACGATGCAGCTGCGAACAAACCAGAAGCAGACCTTTTCAAATGCAACATGGCCACAACACCATTTACCTGGACAAAGTCCGATACACTGGTTGCGCAGCGCAAAACCAACTCGTCAACCACCAACAAATTCATGGAAATGCAGGGTGGATATAACATGCTGTTGGGTGTTCACCCCACGAATCCCAACCTGGTTCTTGCAGGAGGCGTGAACCTGTTCAGGTCTATTGATGGTTTTGCCACCAAGGACAATTCAAGTTTCATTGGAGGTGTTTCATCAACGACTTATACAGACCCCGATGTTGCAAGCCATGCTGATATGCACAGCTTTGCTTTTGACCCTACCAACCCGAACAAGGTATTGATCGCCTCTGATGGCGGCATTGGACAAATCAAGGACATTACAGCACCCACTGTAGAGTGGTCTATGGGAAATTCACAGTACCAAACACTTCAATATTACCATGTAGGAATTGACCCGACCACAGGAAGCAGAAATTATTTTGGGGGTGCCCAAGACAATTCAACCACTTTTCGTGACAAGACTGGAATACTGGGCCCAGTGGTCAGTGACAGCAATGACCACTACATTGTTCTCGGGGGCGATGGTTGCCAGGTGGGGATGACGAAGAAAAATACAGCGGGCAACCAATTCTTGTTCTGTGCGGCACAATCAGGACAAATGTACCGGATGAAATTGTTCGATTTCAACAATGGCCTCTATACCAACATCAGGCCTTCCGGCAGTGCCGATGGAGAATTCATTACCTATTTCCATCTTGACCCTGACAATACTGATTTCCTCTACTACGTTACCAAGAACAGCATCTACAGAACAGGAGATGCTGCCAATGTTTCCACATCAAGTTGGACGCTGATGGATGGAGTCAGCTCAGGTGTTACCGGCAGCATTTTTGCCCTGGCCACCACCCGTGGGCCATATGCCGCAAACAACCACCTTTTCATTGGCACCAGCGCTGGAAAAATATTCCGGTTGAAAGATCCACAATGGGGTTCTTCAAGCAACCAGCCCTTTGATATCACACCAAGCGGAATGACTGCTGGATCTGTGGTGAAAGACATTTCAGTAAACCCCAGAAACCAGGATACAGTAATGGCAGTTGTTTCCAATTATGGGGTCAATTCCATCTTTTGGACGGGCAATGCAACCGCTGCACTTCCTACCTGGCAGATAGCAGAAGGCAACCTCGCCCTTCCCTCCATAAGAGCATGTGAAATCATCGCTAAAACCACCGGCATTGAATATTATGTGGGAACATCCATTGGGTTGTACAGCACAACTGCCATCAATGGGGCAAGTACTGTATGGGCCAAGGAAACAGGAGCCGCAGGAACCCCAGCAGCCATGATGAATGATGCCATCATCAATTCGCTGGCCCACCGTTGGACAGACAATGTGATGGTTGTGGGTACACATGGGAATGGCATGTTTGCAGCGGCGTTGGGAAGTCCAATCACCATAACCACTGCTATCACCAGCCCAATTAGAAACAACACCAGTTTCATCAAGAACATTTACCCTACCATTACCAATGGTGCCGTAAACTACCAAACAGGCAACCTCTACAGCATCAAAAAAATCAGTGTTCAGGTCACCAGTCTTTCAGGGGCAATTGTATATAAAAAGGAAACTGGCTACCAGAACGGAATGGTGGATCTTGGCAATCTTGCTTCCGGTGCATATGTTGTTACGATCACCAGCAACGACCGAAAGTACCAATCCAGCAGCAAGGTTCTAAAAAAATAACGAAAAAGCCGGCAATGATTGCCGGCTTTTTTTTGCTTGTTGCATGCTTGTTTGAACCTTTTTGATTTTCCGGAGCAAGAAACGCTATCATTTTTCTTGCATCATCCAGCATGAAATCCCAAGAGATTAAACTATACCATCTTTTGTTTGATGAATTGAGCCAGTCCTTCAATGGGAATCCTCTCCTGCGTCATTGAATCTCGATAACGGATGGTCACTGTTTGGTCTTCTTTTGTTTGGTGATCAACCGTTATGCAAAAAGGTGTACCCAACGCATCCATTCTGCGGTAACGCTTTCCGATGGTATCCTTTTCTTCATAGAAACAATAGAATTCTGTTCTGCAGGCCGCCATGATTTCTTTTGCAATTTCAGGCAATCCCTCTTTTTTCAGCAATGGCAGTATGGCCAGTTTTATAGGTGCGATCTTCGCGGGGAGTTTCAAAACAACCCTGCTGTCTTCACTTCCATCCTCCTTTGCCCATTTTTCCTCCTGATAGGCATGGCACATGGTCAACAGAAACATCCTGTCAAGTCCGATGGAAGTTTCTATGACATATGGCACATAATTCTGGTTGATTTCCGCATCGAAGTATTGCATTTTTTTACCACTGTATTGCTGGTGGCTTTTAAGATCGAAATCGGTCCGGCTGTGAATGCCTTCAACTTCTTTCCACCCAAATGGAAACAGGTATTCGATATCAACTGCAGCATCAGCATAATGGGCCAGTTTGACATGGTCATGGAAACGGTAGCTTTCTGCTGGAATGCCCATGGCTTCATGCCATTGCATGCGTTCTGCCTTCCAATAGGCATACCATTCCTGTTGTGTGCCAGGCCGAATGAAAAACTGCATTTCCATCTGCTCAAACTCGCGCATCCTGAAAATGAATTGGCGTGCGACGATTTCATTCCTGAATGCCTTGCCTACCTGTGCAATACCAAAAGGTATTTTCATGCGTGCAGTTTTTTGCACATTCAGGAAGTTAACAAATATACCCTGGGCAGTTTCCGGGCGCAGGTAGATTTCACTGGCCTCTTCTGCAACTGAGCCCAACTGTGTGGAGAACATGAGATTAAACTGACGAACATCTGTCCAGTTGCAGGTGCCACTCACGGCACATTTCATCTTGTTGACTTCGATCAATTGCTTCAATCCCGCGTAATCATTGGCAGCCAACAAGGCGTCCATGTCTGCAATCAGTTTATCCGCTTCACCCGTTTTGCCTTCCTTGTTGAGGGAGTCTGCCACGCTTTCAATCAAATGGTCAACCCGGTAACGTTTTTTTGAGTCCTTGTTGTCGATCATGGGATCGCTGAAATTGTCAACATGGCCAGAAGCCTTCCAGGTGGTCGGATGCATGAAAATTGCAGCATCGATACCAACAATGTTATCGTGCATCCGGGTCATGGCATTCCACCAGGCCTCACGGATATTTTTTTTCAACTCACTGCCCCATGGACCATAGTCATACACGGCACTGAGTCCATCGTAAATTTCACTGGATTGAAAGACAAATCCATATTCCTTTGCATGGGATATGATGGACTGGAACTTGTTTTGGTCATTGACTATCATAGACCGCAAAGATAACAAAACAAAGGGAAGCCATGCAAGTGCAAAAGGCATTGAAAGGGCAAGGCCTAATGCAATTTTTCATTGGCTTTGTGCCGGTCGGCATCCCTTGTGGTTTTTTTCTCCATGTTTTTTTTAAACGCCTCAGTCAGGTCGATGCCTGTCTGGTTGGCAAGGCAGATCAATACCCACAGTACATCTGCCATTTCATCCCCCAATTGGTCTGCCGTTTCATTTTTTTTGAAGGATTGGTCACCGTATTTTCTGGCCATGACCCTTGCCAACTCCCCCACTTCCTCCGTCAGGATGGCCATGTTGGTCAATTCACTGAAATAGCGGACTCCAATGGTCCTTATCCAGGTATCCACCTGTTGTTGCGCTTCGTTGATTGTCATTTATTCTCTGTTTTTTGTATCGATGATGATGGTAACTGGCCCATCATTCAAGAGTTCCACTTTCATGTCCGCACCAAAGATTCCAGCGGCAACCGCCTTGTCCAAGTCTATGGACAATTGCTGCTTGAACTGTTCATAGCGCGGCGTGGCAATTTCCGGTTTGGAGGCTCTGATATAGGAAGGACGATTCCCTTTTTTGGTAGCTGCATGCAAGGTAAACTGGCTCACAACAAGGATTTCGCCATCAATGTCTTTTACAGACTTGTTCATTACACCTTCTTCGTCATTGAAAATGCGCAGGTTGACAATCTTTCCAGAAAGCCATTCCAGGTCCTCAACGCTGTCTGCATCCTCAATACCGACCAACACCAATAGCCCTTGTTGAATTTCACCGGCAACATTTCCATCGACCTTGACCGATGCATACGAAACCCTTTGTATCACAGCTCTCATGCTTTCTGGTTTAACACTGTAAATCTATGAAATGAAAACAGATATTCGCATTGAGATGGCAGAACGCTTATATTTGTTCAAACGCTTTTACTGTGGGAGGAATCAAACAATTGGCCAACCAAACCCTCTGGTTTGGGCTTAGCAACATACTCGGAAGGTTCGTCAGTTACCTCCTCACCCCGATACTGTTGTACAGCTTTCATGCTGGCGAGTTTGGCGATATTTCCATCCTTTTTGCATCTGCCGCTTTCCTGAACATCATTTTCACCTATGGCATGGAGACATCCTATTTCCGTTTCAACCAGGTGGAAGATGAAAGAAAGGTATTCAACACCGCCTTCAGCAGCTTGCTTCTGACAACACTGATTTTCTCATTGGTGCTCATCTTGCAAGCACAACTGCTGGCCAATATGATGAAGCAGAATGAACATCCTGATTTTGTGGTCTGGGTGATTGCCATTGTTGCGTTGGATACCCTTGCCGTGCTACCATTTTCCAAGTTAAGGCATGCGGGCAGACCTAAAAAATTTGCGCTGATCAAACTGGCCAATATCCTTATCAACGTTGGGCTGGCGGCCTTTTTTCTATTGCTCTGCAAACCAGCACAGGAAGCAGGAACAGGCTCATTCCTCGGTGGCCTATATGATCCAGCCATTGGCACAGGCTATGTATTTATCGCACAATTGCTGGCCAGCCTCATCACCTTTGCCCTTTTGTTCAGGGAATGGAAAGATTTCAGGTTGACATTCGACAAAAAATTGTTTACAGAACTGATGATCTATTCGATGCCCCTGGTGGTAGTGGGTTTTGGAGGCATGATCAATGAGACCATTGACCGGTTCATGGTGCTCTTCCGGTTTTCTGGAACTGTTCAGGAAGCAAGGGCCGCCAATGGCATATACAGCGCCAATTATAAGCTGGCCATCCTGATTGTCATTTTCATACAAACCTTCAGGATGGGTGCCGAACCTTTCTTTTTTAAAAATGCATCCAGTGAAAATGCGAAAGGCACCTATGCCAGGATCATGAACCTGTTTGTGATTGCCTGCTGCTTTTGTTATCTCTGCGTTGTACTGTATCTGGACATTTGGAAACATTTCATGAGTGTAAAAAAACATCCCGAGTACCTGCAAGGATTGGTCGTTGTGCCCATCCTGATGTTATCAAAAATCTTTCTTGGCATCTACTACAACCTTTCCATTTGGTACAAGCTGACCAACAAGAACAGTACAGGGGCCGTGATCACCATCGTTGGCGCTTTGATTACACTGCTTGTCAATTACCTGCTGATTCCTTCCTTGGGATTTTTGGCATGCGCCTGGGCAACGGTAGCCTGTTACGGAACGATGATGTTGATGAGTTATTTCATGGGACAAAAACATTACCCCATCCCATACGAATGGAAAAAGGTATTGGGCTACATCGGACTTTCTGTAGGCCTTTACCTCTTGCACGCCGTGATCAGGACCAATGCGCAAAGTATCTGGCTGGTGCATGGGACTGCGACCCTGCTCATGTTCATTTTTACATTGATTGTGCTGGTCAGGGAAAAAGAGGAGCTGAACAAGGTTCCCTTGATCAAGAAACTTTACAGGAAGCGCTGACAATTATCCTGAAACATAGGGATTGTGGCGCTTTTCATGGCCAATGGTGGTGGGCATGCCATGCCCGGAATACACGACTGTTTCATCGGGCAATGGGTATAGTTTTTTTTGGATGCTGCTTACCAGTACATCAGGATTGCCGCCAGGCAGGTCAGTCCGGCCAACGCTTTCCCTGAAAAGCACATCCCCTGCAATGACTAAACCACTTGATGGCAAATAAAAGCTGATGCTTGCCGGCGAATGACCAGGTGTAAACAGTATTTCGATGGATTCATTGCCAAGTTGCAGCGAAGTGCTTTCATCAAAAAAATGAAGGGGTCCTGTATAATTATCAAATGGAAGGTTCCACATCAGTCCGCTGGCAGGCGCCATCTCCAATACCCTCTTCTCGCCCTCATGGATATGCAATTCAAGCCCATAGGTCTCATGAACAAATTTATTGCCAAATACATGATCAAGGTGGCAATGGGTGTTGACCAGCATCATGGGATGCAATGATGTCCGTTGAATGAAGTTCCTGAGCTGATCCCTTTCAGTGTCTGTATAACAGCCCGGGTCAACGATAATGCAGGCTCCATCGTCGTTGTACAACAAATAGGTGTTCTCCTGAAGGGGATTGAATTGGAAAATTTTAACGTTTGCCATAGCCACTTTTTCTTGGGTAAATGCGTTAATTTTAGGCGCAATACGCGATATCCGCTGCAGACTGCAAAGATATCCAATCATTTGAATCATTACACCATGCGAAAATTACTGCTCCTGGTTTTTGCCATCCTCTTTTTTTCCATGCCTTCATTTGCGCAGGTGAGTACCGTTGAATTTGGGAAAAACAGGGTGCAATACAAGAAATTCAATTGGCGTTACTATCAAACCAAGAATTTCAATACCTATTTCAATGAGGGAGGACTTTCGTTGGGAAAATTTGTGGCACAGGTAGCAGAAGAGGAACTTGGCGCCATTGAAGAATTCGTTGAATATGGTTTGCAGAGAAGGGCCAACATTGTCATCTACAACAGCTTTACCGACTACAAGCAATCCAACATTGGTTTGGGAATCGATTGGCAAAATACAGGTGGTGTAACAAAACTGGTCAACAACAAAATCCTGTTGTACTTTGACGGAAACTTCAATGATTTAAGGATTCGTCTCCGGCAAGGGATTGCGCAGGTGCTGGTGGAAAACCTGTTGTTTGGAGATGACTTGGGCGAATTCGCCAGCAACCAGGCCTTGCTCGATCTGCCCAAATGGCTGACAGATGGCTATGTTTCATATGTAGCGGAAAACTGGAGCCCGGCATTGGACGATCAACTCAAGTCAGCCCTGCTGTCTGGCAATTACAGAACCTTTTATCAATTTGCATTCAAGGAACCCAATTTGGCAGGACATGCATTCTGGCGGTTCATTGGCGAGCAGTACAAGAAAGACAATATCACCTATTTCCTTTACCTCTCAAGAATATACAAGAGCCTCAATTCGGCAAGCCTGAAAGTCACCAAGAAAAAGTTCAAAGAACTCTTGTCTGATTTTATGGACATGGAGTCGGAAAAATACCAAAACGACACCAAAGGGCGACGCAACCTTCCCAAGGGCAATGTTGTCACGATTGAAGAAAAAAAGAATGGCACTGATTACTATAGGTTCCAAGCCAATCCAATAGCACGCAACAACAGCTATGCGATGGTGCAGTACAAAAAAGGAATCTACCGTGTGGTATTGGATGACCTATCAGATGAAAGAAAAATATTGCTCAAGGCCGGTGTCCTCAACAACCAGGATGAGCTGAATCCCAATTACCCCTTGCTGGCATGGGATCCAAAAGGTTCAAGGGTTTTGGTCATTTATACCGAAGAAGGAAAGATCAAAATGTTCATCTATGACGCAGTCGCCCGGATCAAGACCTTTAAACAGGAACTGGAAGGATTTCAACTGATCCAGGATGCCAAGTTCATGTTGGACAACAATACCATCATCCTCAGTGCAGTGAAAAATGGACAGTCGGATATTTTCGTGTACAAAGTGAAGGAAAACAGTTCACAGCAAATCACCAATGATATCTACGATGACCTGGACGCTTCTTTTGTTGCATTCCCCAGCAAGACTGGAATTCTTTTTTCCTCCAACAGGCCCTCTCCCAACGCATCAAAAGCAGATACAGCCATTCCCTCAAGAAACAATTTCAACGTATTCATGGTCGACAACTGGACCAAAAGTGAGTTCAGGCAAATTACCCAACTGACCAATCAACCCTACGGACATGCAAGGTTTCCGCTGCAGTACAATGTCAACCATTTCACTTTTGTCAGTGATGCAAACGGAATTGGCAACAGGTATGCAGGCTTCTTTACAACACAGCGTGCAGGGTTGGACACCATTTACAGGATTGGTGATGATGTTTTGAGAAATCCAGAGCGCAAGGAACTTGATTCGACCTTGAAGGCCTGGGAAAAAAGTGCGCCGGATTCCGTTGGATACATATCCATAACAAGCGACAGTACCTACGTTTTTCCAATCACCAATTACCAGAGCAGTTTGCAGGAAACAAGAGGAGCCGGAGACAACAACCAGGTTTCAGAAGTCAGACAGGAAGGGGATCTTAAATTCCTATACAAATTGAAAATCAACGATGCGGTGTTGACCAAAAGAAACATCAATGCAAGGCCTACAGACTATATCAAAAAATTAGTCGAAGAGGACAGGAAGCGCAAAACAGCACTCACCCGCTACCCAACAGAGGAAAAACAAGAGGAGAAAACAGAGAAGAAGAACGTACTTTTCCAAACTGAATTTGACAACGAGCAGAAAGATACGGCCCCAATTGTTGCAGAGGAAATCATGGTTCCACAAAAGGAGGATATCCTCAAAAAAGCAAAGATGTTTGATTACAAACTCAAGTTTGCATCAGACTATCTGGTTTCAGGCTTCAACAATTCCGTGATGGTCAATCGCTATCAGCCTTACGGAGGTGGAACAGGACCCATTTATCTATCCAATACAGACAACCTGAACGGCATATTGAGAATGGGCATTTCTGATTTAATGGAAGACAAGAAATTCATTGGTGGATTTCGATTGGCGACAAACTTACGGGACAATGATTATCTGGCTTCGTTCCAGAACCTGAAAAAAAGGTTTGACTGGGGACTGACCTATTATAGGAGCAACCAGGAAAATTACCCAATTTTTAACCCTGCTGACATCAAGTCACAATTGAGGAACAAGCTTTCCTCAAACCTTTACCAGTTCAATGTCAGCTATCCATTTGATGAAGTGAAAAGCATCAGGGCCATGCTGGGTTACAGGAGTGATAAGGTTGTCATCACCTCAGATGCAAACTACAGCCCTACGCTGACAGCTACGGACACGCTCCTCAAATACGCCCTCGCAAAGCTTGAATATGTGCATGACAATACCATCAACCCCACATTGAACATTTGGAATGGCTTCCGTTACAAGGTTTATGTCGACATCAATTCCAGGATGGTCAGTGCCCAGGGAACCGGCAAATACATGTTTAACATTGGGACAGACATCCGATACTACTATCCCATTTTCCGCAATTTCATTTGGGCAGGAAGGGCTGCAGCAGATTTCTCCTATGGTTCACAAAAACTGATCTATTATTTGGGAGGTGTTGAAGGTTGGTTGAGACCAAAATTCAACAATGCCATTTTGCCTGCTCCAGACCAGAACTATGCATTTCAGACATTGGCACTCAACCTCAGGGGGCACAACCAAAATGTTGCCAACGGCAACAACAACATGGTGATGAACTCAGAATTCAGGCTGCCACTGTTCACCACCCTTTTCAACAGGCCCGTAAACAATGCATTCATGAGAAACCTTCAGTTGGTGCAGTTTCTTGATTTGGGTACCGCATGGAATGGAAAATTTGACAAAGTGCAAAGGCCAACATCATCTTACGGACTTCCACCGGTGCAGGTCAACATCAAAACAGGTGGCATCGGCCCATTTGTAGGAGGATATGGATTCGGTGCAAGAAGCACCGTACTGGGTTATTTCCTCAGGGTGGATGCAGGCTGGCCCATGGGTAATTTCTTCAAGGGAAAACCAGCCTGGTATTTTGCCCTAGGATTGGATTTTTAACCACACATGAGAAAAAAACAATTTTCAAAAAGGTTTTTCTGCTGAAGAAAAACAAGGACGCGTCCCTACCCACTCTAGCTTTGTGCAAAGAAGGGGGTGAAAAAGGATGCACAAAAGAATACCATTTTTTAGACTCATATGTGCATTGCTTTGTGGAATTCTTGTTGATACGCTGCTTTGTCCTGCAACAAAAACATGGTATTCAATTATTGCGTTCATTTTTTTATTTACTGTTGTATGGCATCGATCAAGCCCAGGCTTTCAATGGAAAAACAGCTGGATACCTGGGCTGTGCATGTTCGGTATCCTCATCGGTGCTGGGGGCATTTCAAATGCGTTGCGATCAAACAGCAGAAAGAAGGTTCCTGTCATCACTGGTTCTTCGTTGGTTTTCAAAATAAGAGAAGGCCCAAAAAAAGGTACTGCATCAAGAAGGTATGTTGCCAGCTGTTTTCAGGTCGATGACAATGCTGTCTCAGAGAAAGGAAATTCCTATCTGTATTTCTCAAATGTCGACACCCAGAACATCAAACCCGGAGATGTATTGTTCACAACGGTTGTTCCCAACACCATCAGAAACAATGCAAACCCAGGGGCTTTTGATTTTGCAAGGCATTCCTTGAGAAATGGCATTCGTTTTACCGCATTTCTGGGTTTACTGGAATATGTAAAAATAGGGGCTTCAGTCCATCCTGTTGAAAAAGTATTGCAGCTTGTCCGGCAGAAGATGCTCTCAATCATCCGGCAACATATCAACAACAAACGAAATGCAGGCTTGGCAGAAGCAATGCTGATTGGTTACCGGGAAGACATGGACAAGCATCTCCTGATGGCATACACCAATACGGGTGTAGTGCATATCATCGCCATTTCTGGATTGCACCTGGGTTTGATCTTCATGTTGATCGACTTTTGGGTCAGTGCAATCGCAGGAAAAAAAAGATCAGCCGTTGCAGGACTGTTCATCAGCCTTCCTTTGCTTTGGGCCTTTGCCGTCCTGACAGGGTCCTCAGCCTCGGTGATGCGCAGCGCCATCATGTTCAGTTTCATCATCATTGGGAATGCCATTGGCAAGAAAAACAGCAGCATGAACAGCCTGTTGGGATCTGCAGTGATTTTACTGGCATGGAATCCTGATATACTTTTCGATATCGGGTTTCAGTTGAGCTATGCCGCTGTTGGATCCATCCTTTTGTTTGAGCATCACATCAAAAAATCAGTATACCTGAAGAACAAGATTGCCCTTTATACCTGGAGCATGGTATCCATCACCCTGGCAGCACAGGTACTGACGACTCCATTTGCAATTGCCCACTTCCACCGTTTTCCCACCCTTTTCCTTTTCACCAACCTGGTGGCCGTCCCCCTTTCGAGCATCGTGCTGTTGATGGAAATTCTTCTCTGTCTGGTGCACCCGTTCGAAGGCCTGGCCCGTATTGTGGGTGCAGCCATCAACACATTGATTGAACACCTGAATGGATTTGTAACGCTGATGGGTAAAATTTCCTTTGGAAACATTGAAAACATACAGGCCAGCAATACGATGATTGTGCTCATCGCTTTGTTCTCATGTGCATGCTACTGCCTGATCAAATTTCCAAAAAGACTGGCATTGGGGACATTTTTGCTCACAGGCCTTTTGCTTCCTGCATACCATGTAGCAGAGTGTCTGCAGATAAAAGCATTGAGGAATATCCATGTGTTGAACGTCAATGGCGCAACCGCCATCATACACCGGCATGGGAGAAATGCAGTATTTTCGGCATCCCAATCACTCTACAACAACAAAACAAAAACCAAGGAACTTCTTCAACAGTCTGCGGTTGCTCTTGGCATTACCCATTGGAAAATGGAATCCCTTCCGGATGCGCCAACCATCATTCGGATAAAAGCTTCATCGGGGGATATGGAAGTTTTGCTGCTGAGCCATGCCAAATCCCTATCGCTGTCCGATGCATTGGATGAAACCAAACCCACGGCAACACTCTTTGCAGATGCTTCCACACCAGTGTGGAAAATTAAGCAGTGGGAAAAAGAAGCACAAAAGTTACATTTGCGCTTCAAATCAATTCCCGAACTGGGTCCAATCACGGTACGCTGTCATCAAACCCCCTAAAATGCAAAAACAAATCCGCTCTGCACTCATCTCGGTATTTTACAAGGATGGTCTTGAACCCCTTGTCAGGCTTCTGAGTGAAAATGGTGTTGCCATCTATTCAACCGGTGGAACACAACAATACATTGAACAACTGGGCCTTGAATGTATACCTGTCGAGTCTGTTACGGATTATCCCTCCATCCTGGGAGGAAGGGTAAAAACACTGCACCCCAAGATTTTCGGAGGAATTCTCGGAAGAAGGGAAAATGCACAAGACCTGGTGGAAATGAAAGAGTATGGCATCCCCACACTTGATTTGGTCATCGTTGATCTGTATCCATTCGAAGAGACAGTGGCCAATACCTCAGAAGAAAAGCTCATCATTGAAAAAATTGATATCGGTGGGCCTTCCATGATCAGGGCAGCAGCCAAAAATTTCAGCGACCTGGTGGTCATCGCCTCCAAAGCAGATTATACAACATTGGTTGACATACTGACTGAACAGGCCTGCACCACAACACTGGAACAAAGAAGATCCTTTGCAGCCAAGGCGTTTGATATTGTAGGAAACTATGACGTGGCCATTTCAAAATATTTTACACCAGACAACTCCAACCAGTTTTTGCAAGCTGCTGGAAATCCGCATACCATGCGCTATGGTGAAAATCCCCACCAGAAAGGAATTTTCTTTGGGCAACTTGACGCGCTTTTTGAGCAATTGCATGGCAAGGAACTTTCTTACAACAACCTGGTGGATGTTGAAGCAGCCGTTCAATTGATCAGTGAATTCAAGGGTGAAGAAAATACCACCTTTGCCATCATCAAGCATACCAATGTCTGTGGCCTCTCTACAAGGGCCACCACATCAGCATCCTGGAACCATGCACTGCAAGGAGATCCTGAAAGTGCTTTTGGAGGAGTGCTGGTCTGCAACAATGTCATCGATGTATCAACGGCAGACCTGATCAACGAAATCTTCTTTGAGGTATTGATTGCTCCCGCATTTGATGCGGATGCCCTTGCCATACTGACCACCAAGAAAAACAGGATATTGCTTGTTCAGAAAAAAGATCACCCGGCAGAAAAACAATTCAAGTCCTTGTTGAACGGTGTGCTGATCCAAGACCAGGACCATGGCAACATCGAAAAATGGGAAGAGACTGGTGCCAGGGAGGCTACTGCAACTGAAAAATCGGACCTGATCTTTGCCAACAAGGTGTGCAAACACCTGAAATCAAATGCCATCGCCATTGTCAAAGACAAACAGTTGATTGGGAAAGGTTGTGGGCAGACTTCCAGGATTGATTCCCTCAGGCATGCCATTGAGAAGGCAAAACAATTCAATTTTGACATCAAGGGTGCAGTACTGGCCAGTGATGCATTCTTTCCTTTTGACGATTGCGTAAAGATGAGCCATGCTGAAGGCATTGAAGCCTTTATCCAGCCGGGGGGATCCATCCGCGACAAGGATTCCATTGCCTATTGCAAAGAAAATGGCTTGGTGATGGTGATGACAGGACTAAGACATTTCAGGCATTGATGAGGTACCCCAGCAGTAGAAACAAAACAGAACATTCCAAAGCAGTTTTTGCTGTAGGGGTTGTATCCATCCTTTGGGGAACAACTTGGCTTGCGTCAAAGGTGGGTGTCGAACATATCCCACCCTTACAACTTTCCGGATTAAGGCATTTCATCGGAGGTGGCTTGTATGTCATCTACTTCGCAACATTCAGAAAAATGCTTCCGCAAAAGCACCAGCTCTGGCAGATTTTTTGGATGGCAATCCTCATGTTTGTCATCAGCAATGCCTTCAGCGTATTGTCCGTCAAGTACATGCCCAGTGGCATAGGTGCAGTTATAGGGGCCATCATGCCCATTTGGGTTGTTCTGTTCACAGGCATGGCGTTCACCAAAGTCAAATTCAAAGCCAAAACCATGGTGGGCATCGGATTGGGATTCTTGGGCGTGATGGTCACCTTCATTGATTTTATTGAACACATAAGGCATACTGATTTTTCACTTGGAATCCTGTTCGGCCTATTGGCCAGCATTGCATGGGCATTGGCCACGCTGTTTACTGCCAAGCAAGCAAAAGAAATGGATCCTTACTTTTCATTGGGATGGCAGATGTTTGTAAGCGGAATTTTACTGACTACATTTTCTATTGCAACTGGTGAATTTGTTCCACTTGCGGAAGTACCCGTTCCCGCATGGCTGTCAATTGCATACCTGGTCTTGATCGGTTCTGTAATTGCCTTTGGGGCGTACATTTATGCATTGAAACGGCTTCCAACCGCACTGGTGGCAGTTCATTCTTACATCAATCCAATCGTGGCCATCATCCTGGGAAACATGTTGATGAAAGAGAAGCTAACGGTGTTCATTGTTTTGGGAACCTTGATTACCCTCTGGGGTGTTTATCTGGTCAACAAAAGTTTTAAGAAAGTCAATTCTTGATATTCTTCTCCCGCCATAGTTCATTGAAAGTTTTTTCAGGGAAATCCAGGTCTGCCCTTTGCCCTGTCCAACCTTTGAACAGCTTGTTGATCATCCAATTCTTGACTTTGCTGTTGCCCAGGTTCATCATTTTTCGATGCAACATGCCTTGCTGCCAAACTGCCCAGGCTATTTTTTCGACCATGTTTCCTTCACCGGACCTTACCGCCGAACGGCGGTTGACCAGCAGGAGCTCGTGGAGGTTGATCTTTACTGCACAGACTTCGGTGCAGTTGCCACAAAGGGAAGAGGCATGGCTGAGGTGTTTCCACTCTCCAAGGTCCTTGAGGTTGGGTGTGATCACACTGCCGATGGGGCCACTGTAGGTTGTCCCATAACTGTGCCCCCCGATATTCTTGTATACAGGGCAGGCATTCAGGCAAGCCCCGCAACGAATGCAGTATAGGCTTTCCCGGGTAACAGGATCTTGCAGGATATTGGTTCGGCCATTGTCTAGCAGGATGACGTACATTTCATCAGGGCCGTCGATTTCATTGGATTGGCGGGGTCCGCTGATGATGGAATTGTATACTGTAAGTTGCTGGCCAGTTCCATATGTTGAGAGCAATGGCCAAAACAACGAAAGGTCCTGCAGCGACGGGATTGCTTTTTCAATGCCGGTGATAACAATGTGCGTCTTGGGCCATGAGGCGCTCAACCTTGCATTTCCCTCATTTTCTGTTACTGCAACACTCCCTGTTTCAGGGATGATGAAATTCGCACCAGTAACCCCTATCTGGGCTTCAGCATATTTTTTCCTGAGTTTCTCCCTGGCAACAAGGGTAAGCTGCTCAGGTGTCAGGTCAAGAGGGGTGTGCAGGTGTTCATTGAAAACACGTGCCACATCCTCTTTGCTCTTGTGCATGGCAGGGGTTACAATATGGTATGGGGGTTCATTGTCGAGCTGCTGAATGTATTCTCCCAAATCCGATTCAATGCTTTCAATACCGTTTGTTTCAAGAAAGGCATTCAAATGAATCTCTTCGGTCACCATGCTCTTGCTCTTGACAACGGTTTTGCAATTTTTTTCCCTGCAGATTTTCAGGATGGCTTCACATGCCTGTTCGGTGGTCTCTGCCCAAATCACCTTACCGCCATTGCGAAGAAAATTAATTTCAAACCTTTCCAATTGAACATCGAGCATTTCAAGTGCTTTCCATTTTGCATTCTTTGCCTTCTCCCTGGCAAAATCAATGTTGGAAAATTGTTTTTTTCCCAATGGAACAACGGCATTGTACTTGCCGATGTTGTGGTTGATGGTTTTCCTGTGCGACAGGTCTGCCGCCTTGACGAAACTCTTGTCCTTGAATACCGATGCAGTGTTTGACATGGCCAGTATTTATTTGTTCAACTCCTTTTCACCATTAAAATATTCTTTTGCAACCTGATCGAGCGCATCATAAAAACCTTCTCCATACAAACGGATGATCGGTTCCTTGAGGAATTTATATACCGGCACCTTTAACTCAGCACCAAGGCTGCAGGCAGGACTGCACATGTCTTCACGCGGTTCGTAGTTCAGCATTTCATGTTTCGTATACCGGCTCTTGCTTTTTTTAATGGGATACAAATGACAGGAAATGGGTTTTTTCCACTTGATCTGTCCTCGGTTGTAGGCCTCTTCAAAAACACACTTGATGACGCCTTGCTGATCACGCACTCCGTAGGTACATATCTTGTTATCAACTGTTGGAGTGACCCAACCAAATTCCCTGTCGTATCGGTAAAGTCCGTTTTTTTTCACTTCATGGATGCCATCCTTTGACATGAGTGGCTTGACAATCTCATAGCCTTTGTTGACTTCATCCAATTCCTGGTCGGTCAATGGAGCCCCCGCATCACCATCCTCACAGCACCCACCCTTGCATTTGGAAAGGTTACAAACAAATTGGGCCTCGACAATGTCATCGCTGACAAGGATATCATCTATAACAATCAATGTGGAATATTTATGCAAAAATAAGGGTTAATCTGTCCCCTTGAAAAGCAGTTTTGCACATGGAATCAGAGGCTCATCATTTCTTTGAAACGGACAGCTTGGCGTCTTGACACTTCAATTTTTTCACCACCCCTGATTTCAAGCAGTAGACCACCGTTGAAAAAGGGTTCCACCCTTTCTATCATGCGGAGGTTTACTATGTGCTTGCGGTTGGCCCGAAAGAATATCCTGGGATCCAGCCGCTCCTCCAAAGCGTTCAGCGACTTCAGGATCAATGGTTTGTTGACGCCAAAAAACACCTTGGCATAATTGCCTACTGACTCAAATAACCTGATTTCTGAGAGCTTAACAAACCAGCACTTTTCTCCATCCTTTACAAAAACCTGGTCTGACTCTGTGAGCGAAAGCCTCAGCTCAGACCTGTTTTCTGAAAAGCCCATATCCTTGTCGTCCATTGCCAGACATTTCTGCACTGCATCGGAAAGGCGCTTGGGATCAATGGGTTTCAAAAGATAATCAAGTGCATTTACCTCAAATGCCTTGAGGGCATATGCATCGTGTGCCGTTGTAAAAATCACCATGGGTACCTTTTCCAATTCCAACAACAAATCAAACCCTGTCTTTACCGGCATCTGCACATCCAAAAAAATCAGTTCAGGATTCATTTCGTTGATCAGTGACAAGCCCTCATCTGCATTGGTGGCTTCCCCCACCACTTCAATTTCAGGATGCTCTGCAAGCATTTTTTTCAGCTCATTTCTGGCAAGTCTTTCATCGTCAATGATGATGGCAGTTTTTTTCATACGCTTTTTTTAGGCAATGGGGATCATCAGTTTTGCTTCTATTCGGTTGGCATCAACCTGTTCTATGTTGAAGGAAGCGGCCTCCCCAAAAATCAGCTTGAGTCTGCTTGAAGTGCTCTGCAGACCAAAGCCCTCATTTCCTTCTTTAATCAGCAAGGTTCCAGAATTGACAACAGTCAAGACAAGACATCCATCACGCTCTGAAGATTCAATACAAATTTCGCCGTCGGCAATGGTCTTTCCGATTCCGTGTTTAATGGCATTCTCCACAAGGGTTTGTAGCATCATGGGAGGAACCTGATAATCGAGTGTTTCCTCATCAATCCGGTATTGTACATCAAGCCTGTCTTCAAACCTGATCAATTCCAATGCCAGGTAGTCCCTGACTATGTTCATCTCCTGTTCAAGTGATATTGTTTCCTGGTGGTCGGAACGCATGCTGGAGCGGAGAATATTGCTGAGGGCAGTTATCGCTTCCCTTGCCCGGTTCGGATCTTCATCAATCAATGCCCTGATGCTGTTCATGGCATTGAAAATAAAATGTGGATTGATGTGCGATTTAATGGTTTTGAGCTCCAAGGACTTCACCAATGCCTCCAGCTTCAGGTTGTCCAGTTGGTTTTTCCTGGAATCTGCAACATAATGATAGATGAAGTAGATGCAATTCCAAATAAACAGATAAATAAACGAGGTAAAAACATTGCTGCTGATTTTTTGGGAGATGGTCAATTTTGCTTCTTCCCTGTATTCCAGCTGTGCAAAGGAACTGAAGTAGGTCTCTCCAAGGCCCACTGCTGTCGCAAAAATTACCGAAACGAATACAAAACCAATCAGCTGGTAATTGATGCCCCGCTGAAGGAGCTTGAGCCAATGGATGGTGATGCGCATAAAGTGAGACATCGTGAGGGCAATTGCCACATACAGCGCAAGCCTGCCTAAAAATTTCCCATCAAACAGGTTGTAGGTCAGGGCAAAGAATGTGTTGACAGCCGCAAACATCATCCAGCCCGAAAATTGAAATAACCAATATTTTGAAAGGTTTTTGAAATACATATACATCGTATTCAAAACTATACAAATGAAAATGAAGGGAAAAATGGTTTTTTACAGGAGGTTTTAAAGGCCCATTGACTGGTAAAACAGGTTCAGTTGCACAGGTTTCAGCTTTGAACCCGATTGCCTTGTTTTCAGCCATAATTTGATTAACTTTATACGATGCCAGCAAGGAAAGCAACGAACAAAAAAGTGCAAACCTTGTTTATTCAAATTACAGGTTACCAATAGAATTCATTATGATGCAAATCGAGGCTGGTGCATTGCTGAAGCAAATCAACTCCCCCAAGGACCTCAAAAAATTGGGAAAGGATGAACTCTACAAGGTATGTGATGAGCTCAGACAATACATCATCGATGTGGTTAGTGTTCATGGGGGTCATTTTGCAGCAAGTTTAGGAGTGGTTGAGCTTTCGGTTGCATTGCACTATGTATACAATACGCCCTACGATCAGCTGGTTTGGGACGTAGGCCACCAAGCCTATGGACACAAGATTCTCACCGGTAGAAGGGACAATTTTCATACCAACAGAAAATACGGTGGGCTGAGTGGATTCCCCAAAAGAACAGAAAGTGAATATGATGCTTTCGGAGTAGGGCATTCATCCACCTCCATATCTGCTGCATTGGGAATGGCCATCGCAGCAAAATACAATGGTGAAAAAGACCGAAAGTCGGTTGCGGTCATCGGTGATGGCTCAATGACAGCAGGAATGGCCTTTGAGGCGATGAACCATGCCGGTGTTGCAGATGCTGACATGCTTGTGATTTTAAATGACAATTGCATGAGCATCGACCCCAATGTTGGGTCCTTGAGGGAATACCTTACTGACATTACCACTTCCCATACCTACAACAAACTCAAGGATGATATCTGGAATACCCTTGGGAAGCTTCCCATTGGAGGCAACTTCAGCAGGGAAATGGCCAGCAAACTGGAACACAGCATCAAGGGATTCATCAACAAGAGAAGCAATCTGTTTGAATCCATGAACATGCGCTATTTCGGGCCAATCGATGGACACAACATCACAAAACTGGTGGATACCCTCAAGGACCTGAGGGATATTCCAGGTCCAAAACTCTTGCACATCATCACTACCAAGGGCAAAGGATATGCATTGGCAGAAAAAGACCAAACCAAGTGGCATGCCCCTGGTCTCTTTGACAAAGTGACCGGTGAGATTTTCAAAAAAACATTTGATACGCCACAAGCACCCAAATACCAAGATGTGTTTGGAAAAACCATCATAGAACTTGCCGAAAAGAACAAAAAGATTTTTGGCATCACCCCAGCAATGCCATCAGGCTCATCCCTGAAATTCATGATGGAGGAAATGCCGGACAGGGCTTTTGATGTGGGCATCTGCGAACAACATGCCGTTACCTTGAGTGCAGGCATGGCAACACAGGGTCTAAAGGTTTTTTGCAACATCTATTCATCATTCATGCAGCGGGCATATGACCAAGTGGTGCACGATGTCGCCATCCAAAAACTTCCTGTTGTTTTTTGCCTGGATCGTGCAGGCCTTGTAGGAGATGATGGCCCAACACACCATGGCGTTTACGATATCCCTTACATGCGTTGCATTCCAAACATGATCGTGTCTGCACCAATGAATGAGGGAGAGTTGAGGGACCTGATGTATACGGCGCAACTTGAATCCACCCAATTCCCGTTTGTGATCCGTTATCCAAGGGGTGAAGGCACCATGCCGGAATGGAAAACCACCATGAAAGAAATTGAAATTGGAAAAGGAAGAAAATTGAAAGATGGAAAAGAGATAGCCATTCTTTCGTTTGGCCATCCTGGTAATTTTGCTGCCACAGCCATCCGAAACCTAAGAGCAGATGGCATCACTCCAGGGCACTATGACTTGCGCTTTGCAAAACCCCTTGACGAGGAAATGCTGCACGATGTTTTTGCACATTACAGCAAAATCATCACGGTTGAAGATGGCACAATCGTTGGTGGCGTTGGATCTGCAGTGCTTGAATTCATGGCGACCCATGGCTATAAGGCAGACATCAGGATGTTGGGGATTCCTGACCGTATCGTTGAACATGGATCCCAAAAGGAATTGCACAAGGAGTGTCATTATGATGCCGAAGCCATTGCAGAAACGGCAAGGGAAATGATGAAAGAAAAGGTCAGGATTACGCAATGATGGTGACCAGCTGGTCTTCAGGGCGCTCATCATTGAACTCAATGATGAAATTATTTTTACCCTCACCGATGATGATGGCGAGATAACTTTGTTGCACCAATTCCAATACGGTCAGGAAAAGAAATATGGCATGTAACCTGTCCTGGCATACGTCAAATACCTTTTCGAAAGACATTGTTTTTTCCTGGGAACTCACCTTCAGCACGTATTCACGGGTTTCTTCCATGGTGTAATTGTACCGGTACACCACATGTTGGGGCTTGTTTTGCCGGTCATGGACCCTTTGCATTACCTTTTCAAAAACTTTCATCAGTTTGAAAAGTGAAATCGATTGGATTTCTGTACCCTCTGCGGATTCTTCCCCTACTGAATGAAGATCTGTCTGAAGATTCCCTCTTTTTACCATGAACATCCGCTGTTGTTCAAGTTGCGCGAGTTTCAATGAGGCCTCTTTGAATTTTTTATACTCAAGAATCTTGTCAATCAATTCTTTTCTGGGATCAACCTCATTTCCCTGATCATCTAACTCCTTCCGCGGCAGGAGCATTTTGGCTTTGATGCGAATAAGGGTTGAAATAAACAGGATGAACTCACTGCTCAGCTCAATGTTGTCCTCCTCTGACTTCTTGATGAAAGAGAGAAAGTCATCTATGATATTTGTGATGGGGATATTGTAGATATCCAGTTCATCACGTTCAATGAAAAAAAGCAGAAGATCAAAGGGACCTTCAAACTGGGGAAGTCTGATCTGGTATGAGGCAGTATTCAAAAGTGTCGTTTTGTAGTGCGAAAGGCGACAAATATATGAAATTGATACAAAAGAAATCGATAGATCGGTCATTTTTAACGACCTTGCCAACCTAAAAACCGTCTACCGTGAAATGGATTCTCTTCATCATCCTTTGCCTCATATGGGGCAGCTCCTTTAGAATCATGAAAGAAGGCATGGAAACCTTGGGGCCTTTCCAGCTGGCATCCATCAGGATTATTTCAGCAGGATTGGTGATGCTGCCCCTGGTGCGAAGTGCATACCGGGCTGTACCCAAAAAAGCCATCCCGGCCTTGATTCTTTCTGGATTCCTTGGAACCCTTTTCCCCGCCTATTTGTTTTGCATCGCACAAACCAAGATAGACAGCTCGGTTGCGGGCATCCTCAATGCATTGACCCCGATATTTACCCTGGCGATAGGGATGGCATTTTTTAACCTTAAGGTGGGATGGATCAAATGGGCTGGAATGTTGCTTGGATTTGCTGGAATGCTTGTATTGGTCTTGGGTGCATCCCGTGAAATGAATGTACAATACATCGGATATACATTCTTGGCAATCCTTGCTACCATTTGCTATGGATTGAATGTGAACGTTGTAAACCAGTACTTGAAAGACATCGCGCCCATGCACATTGCAACCATTGCCTTTACTGCACTGATCATACCCAACCTTCTGGTGTTGGCCTATACTGGATATTTCACCGACCCTGGGCTGTTGAATGGAACAATGACAAAGGGTACCATCGCTGGTGCTGTACTGGGGATACTGGGTACCTGTATTGCATCAGTCATTTTCTATACCCTGATGAAAAAGGCCGGACCTATTTTTGCCTCAATGGTAACCTATGGAATCCCACTGGTGGCATTGGGATGGGGTATGCTTTCAGGAGAAACTGTTACTGCTATTCAAATTGCAGGAATGTTTGTCATTCTTTCTGGAGTGCGGTTGGCCAACAAATAGGCTTATACACTCATGATTTCCTTTTCCTTGGCAGCAAGTTGCTTTTCTATCAGGGCAATGAACTTGTTGGTCATCTCCTGAATTTCCTTTTCTGCATCTGTAGCAATGTCCTCGCTCAAGCCATTTTTCTGCATCTTTTTTACTTGTTCAATTGCATCTCTTCTGATGTTGCGAATGGCAATCTTGGAATGCTCCCCTTCGTTTTGCACCCGCTTCACAATCTCCCTCCTTCTTTCTTCTGTCAACGGGGGAAGAAAAATTCGGATGATGCTGCCATCATTTTGGGGATTGACACCCAAATTCGCCGCAATGATAGAACGTTCTATGGGTTGAAGCATGTTTTTTTCCCAGGGCTGAATGGTAAGTGTTCTGGCGTCTGCCACCGAGATGTTGGCAACCTGTGAAATGCCTGTAGGAGATCCATAGTATTCTACCGTTATCCCATCAAACATTTGGGGATTGGCCCTGCCTGCGCGAATTTTAACAAGTTCTGCCTCAAGGTGTGAAAGCGCCTTTTCCATGGTTTCGGAAGCATCAGACATGTGCAATTGAAGTTCTTCAGACATATAGAGGAAAATTTGTTTGCAAATCTAATGAATGAAAATAAAATGCAGACAATAAAAACCAAACCCAATTCCTCAACCCCGGAATGTCAAGGAGGAGATCTCTATTTTATTAAAAAGCATATTCAGCTACGGGAAAATTCTTAAATGCATTAGTTTTGCGCAAATACTTACAACAATGGCTTCATTGAAAGAGACCGCTTCCCAAATCAGAAGAGACATTGTGCGCATGGTTCATGGTGTTCAAAGTGGGCATCCAGGTGGATCACTGGGCTGCGCCGATTTCTTGACAGCCTTGTATTTCAAGGTCATGAAACACGACCCGTCCTTTAACATGGATGGCAACAACGAGGATCTTTTTTTCCTTTCCAATGGACATATCTCACCTGTTTTCTACTCCTGCCTTGCCCGTTCTGGCTACTTCCCTGTAAGCGAGTTGGGGAGCTTTAGAAAATTGAATACAAGGCTTCAGGGCCATCCTACAACCCATGAGCACCTACCCGGCGTTAGAATCGCCTCAGGATCGCTTGGGCAAGGCCTCAGTGTTGGATTGGGAGCAGCTATCGCAAAAAAAATGAACAAGGATGAAAAACTTGTCTTCACCCTGCATGGGGATGGTGAGCTACAGGAAGGTCAAATCTGGGAGGCAGTCATGTTTGCCGCACACCACAAGGTGGACAACCTCATTGCTACCATCGACTGGAACGGGCAACAGATAGATGGTCCTACAGACAAGGTCATTTCCCTGGGAAACATCAAGGAAAAATTTGAAGCTTTTGGTTGGATCACCCTTGACATGCAGGGAAATGATATGGACAATGTTGTGGAAGTACTCGAAAAGGCCAAATCATTGACAGGCCAAGGAAAACCGATTGCCATCATGATGCGCACGTTGATGGGTAAAGGCATTGACTTCATGGAGAACGACCATGGATGGCATGGGATAGCCCCCAATGACGAACAACTGGCAAATGCACTTGCGCAGGTTCCTGAAACACTCGGAGACTATTGATATCACACCCTCAAATCAATGGCTGCAATTGCCGCCCTCCTGGCTGGCATCCATGATGCTGTTGTTCCAATTCCCAATACGGTAACAGCAACGAGCACGAAATCTGTAAAGACAAGTTTGACTGGATAGTAATCAATCAAAAAAGTTGCTCCCTGAAGCGGCACCAACTTGAACCTTGTCTGCAGATAATAAAGCAAAAGGGCAACGCCCATCCCCCCGATCATGCCCATGGATGAAAGCAACACGCCTTCTGCCAAAAATATTTTTTGAAGCAGCCCCTGGTCTGCTCCCATGGCCTTCAGTACTTGTATGTCTTTTTGCTTTTCGAGCACCAACATGCTCAATGCTCCAATCATGTTGAATGCGGCAACAACAAGGATCAGTGAAAAAATACCAAAGATGGCAAGCTTTTCCAACCGGATGGTGGTGTACAGCATCCGGTTCTGTTCAAACCGGTTCTCTACTGTGTACCCTTTTCCCAACAAGGATTTGATGGACATGGATATGGTTTCCAGTTCAGTTGTTCCACTGGTTTTTATTTCTACAGCACTGAATTCATTTGCCCCAAACGCAGTATATGTTTTTACAAAATCAATGTTTGTAATGACGTACTTGTTGTCGAACTCACTTTGGATGGCAAAACTACCCTGTGGATATCCCATGGCAACACCCAATGCAGATGAAGGGTCCGGTGATTGGCTGTTTCGTTTGGGCAAATAGATGGAAACCGGAAAGATGGCCCTGTCAGATGACAGCCCAAGCATCTGTTCAACACCAACACCCATGACCAAGCCTGGACGTTCAGCTTCCCCCATCTTGAATTCACCACGGTACATGCTATTGGGAAGACCAGACACGGCAGCAAACTTTTCATCAACCCCTTTGATGTTGACCACCGCCTGAAGCGGGCCATTTTGCAGCAAGGCCTTTTCCTCTGCAACAAGCGTGATGGCTGAAACGCCTGAAATTCCCTTGAGCTTGTTCAACTGATCTTGTGTCAATACAATCGTTTTTCCCATTGACGGGCCAATCCTGAGTTCAGGGTAAAAGGAGGAATACAGTGATTTGACAAGGGATTCAAATCCATTGAACGCACTAAGTATGGTGATGAGTGCTGCAGTCCCAAACACAATCGCGACAACACTCACCCATGAGATGATGTTGATTGCGTTGGTCGACTTTTTGGCCCTGAAATAACGCCAGGAAAATTTCAGGATCAGCAAAAGGTTCATTGATTTCTTTCTTCGTTGATTTTCTTGAAAATCTCCTCCATTTTAAACACATGGTCAAGTGTATCGTCTTTGAAAAACTTCAACTCAGGTATTCTTCGCAGCTGTTGCTTAACCCGGGATCCAAGTTCCTTTCTCATCTCACCTTTACGGACTTCAATTTTTGCAAGCACCGCTTCAGGATCCTTTACTTGAAAAAGACTGAGATAAAACCTGGCTTCCAAAAGATCAGGTGTAACCTTAACAGCTGAAATCGAAATCATACCCCCATTGATCATGTTCAATCCCATTCTGAGAAAGATATCATTCATTTCCTCCTGAAGCACCCCTGCCACCTGTTTCTGTCTTTTGCTTTCCTCCATAACTGATCACTTGATGGATGTAAAATTAGTTACTTTTGGGGCTAATTCTGAAAAAACGTAGCGACAAGCCAATGAGAAGCCTTCGAATCATCTTTTCCTATATCAAAAAATACCCAAAACTTGTCATTGGATATTTTTCATTGAACATGCTTTCTGCAGTTTTTTCGCTGCTCTCACTGGCCATGTTGGCCCCATTTCTTACACTCATTTTTGGATTGCAGAACGGTGGCGGGATACAGCCATCCCGCTTCAAAATTGGTGGGCTTACAGATCTTCTCTATGGACAACTTGCCATCTTGACCGCTTCAGACCAGGGAAAAATAAAAGCCCTTGGGATTATTTGCATGGTACTGGTGACAGCCATCATGCTTAAAAATCTCTTTCTTTATTTTTCGCTTTATCTGCTTACCCCCATCAGAAACAGCATCATCAATGACATGCGGACAGACATGTTCAGCAAAATTCTTGATCTGCCCGTAGGATTTTTCAATGAGCAAAGAAAGGGTGATATCATGAGCAGGCTGACCAATGATCTGCAGGATGTGGAATTTTCCACCATCAGCTTTCTGGAAAGTTTTTTCAGGGAGCCCATACTGATTGCGTTTTATCTTTTTGCCATGATCAGCCTCAGCCCGGAGCTTTCGATATTTCTGCTCCTCTTTCTGCCCGTTGCAGGGCTGGTCATCGGCAGGATTGGAAGGTCATTGAAAAAAGTATCAACAGGAGTACAAGAAAAATTAGGGGAAATCCTGAGTACAATCGAGGAAACCCTTGGAGGCATTCGTGTAGTCAAGGCATTTAACGCAGAGGAGCAGCAACTCAACCGGTTCAAAAAAGAAAACCATGATCTATTTACCATAAAAAACAGGGCCATCCGAAGAAGAGACCTTGCCTCCCCGGTTTCTGAAACCTTGGGGATTGTTGCTGTATGCTGTGTCCTGTATTATGGAGGAACCCTGGTATTGAACCATGACTTTTCACTGAGTGGACCAGATTTCCTAACTTTCATCGCCATTTTCACACAGATCATCAACCCGCTGAAAGCATTCAGTACTGCTTCTTACAATATCCAAAAAGGAGCTGCAAGCATTGAACGCATCCAACGGTTGATTCATGAAGACCAGTCGGTAAGGGAAGACCCATCTCCATTGGCCATCAGTGGTTTTAAGGAATCCATTGAATTCAGGGATGTTGTCTTTGCCTATCCGGATAAAAACATTTTGAACAAAATCAACCTGACCATCAAAAAAGGTCAAACCATTGCATTGGTAGGTGCATCGGGGGCTGGCAAATCAACCCTGGCTGACCTTGTTCCACGGTTTCATGATGCAACCGCTGGAGAGGTATTGATTGATGGCATCAACATAAAAAAATACAGGATCAAGGATGTCCGCAACCTGATGGGTATTGTAACGCAAGAGCCTATTCTGTTCAATGATACCATTAGAGCAAATATTTCTTTGGGAAACAATGCTGCCACCATCAACGATATTGTGTCTGCTGCAAAAATTGCCAACGCACACCAGTTTATAGAAAACAAGGAAGAAGGTTATGCAACCCTTGTTGGCGACCGTGGCTCTAAGCTGAGTGGCGGAGAAAGACAAAGGGTGACCATAGCAAGGGCTGTGTTGAAAAACCCTCCCATCCTTATACTGGATGAAGCTACTTCTTCATTGGATACTGAAAGTGAAAAATGGGTCCAGGATGCCATCAACAACCTGATGAAAGACAGAACAAGCATCATCATTGCCCATAGGCTCTCCACCATAAGGCATGCTGATGAAATCATTGTATTGCATGATGGCACAATTGCCGAGAGGGGTAAGCACGATGACTTGATCCAAAAAAATGGGATTTACAGCAAATTGGTTTCAATGCAACAAATGCATTGACCTTCGGCACTATTGGTTGGAAGAGGATCCTGGCTTGTTCATGTTTGTCTTGGCCTCCATGCTGAGGGTTGCATGCGGCACTGCCCTCAATCTTGCCTTGTCAATCAACTTGCCGGTAACCCTGCAGATGCCATAGGTTTTGTTTTCAACCCTCATCATTGCCTTTTCAAGCTTTTCGATGAAATCAATTTGCCTGCTGGCCATCTGACTGAGTTGTTCACGCTCCATGCTCAAACTTCCATCTTCCATCGTCATGTACCTGTTGTCTGAGTCTTCGCCACTCATGGAATCTTTCCTGGTAATCAAACCGTTCAGGTAATTGAGTTCTTGCTTTGCTGCATTCAGCTTGTTTTGAATGAGTTCACGGAACTCAGAGAGCTCATTGTCAGAGTACCTTTGGGTAGGGCCCACAGGAGCAGGAGCTTCTTTCGCATCGAGCACGGATTTTGTAAATTCTGGCTCATATTTAAGGGAAGACTTGGCATTGATTTTAGGCATTGGAACTGCTTTTGTTTCCCTTTTTGCCTCTTTGGCCCTGAGTGCCTTGCGGATTTGTGCAGGACTTGCTGGAGCCTTGCTGGTGTCAGCAAACCTTATTTCAGGAGCGATGGTTGGAACTTTTTTTGCCGGTGCTTTTGAAGCAGGTTTTGGGGCCGTCCCTTTGGATGGTGCTGCTTTTACTGGTGCAGCCTTGGCAGGTGCAGCTTTAGCTGGTGCAGCCTTGGCAGGTGCAGTTTTTGCTGGGGTAGCCTTGGCAGGGGCAGCTTTTACTGGCGCAGCCTTCGCAGGGGCAGTTTTTGCTGGGGTAGCCTTGGCAGGGGCAGCTTTTGCTGGGGCAGTCTTGGCAGGTGCAGTTTTCGCTGGCGCAGCCTTGACCGGTGCAGTCTTCTTTGGCGCGGCTTTTGCTGGCGCAGCCTTTACCGGTGCAGCCTTCTTTGGCGCGGCTTTTGCTGGCGCAGCCTTGACCGGTGCAGCCTTCTTTGGCGCAGCTTTCGCTGGCGCAGACTTTACCGGTGCGGCCTTCTTTGGCGCAGCTTTCGCTGGCGCAGACTTTACCGGTGCGGCCTTCTTTGGCGCAGCTTTCGCTGGCGCAGCCTTGACCGGAGCCGTTTTTTTAGGTGCCGCTTTCCCCGGAGCTGGTTTCGCTGGTGCAGTCTTTTTGGGCGCAACTTTTGCTGGCGCAGCCTTGACGGGTGCAGCCTTTTTGGGTGCAGATTTCGCTGGACTTGCTTTCACTGGAGTGGATTTAGCAGTTGCTGCCTTGGCAGGTGCTGATTTCTGAACAGGTTTTACTGCTTTTTTTGGTGCTGGCTTTTTTGTTGGCATAGTACTTACCCTTTTTTTATGACATTGATCTTCAGCATTTTACCATTGATCTCGGTATCAAGCCCTTCAGATAATCCCGTTTTAAGCAAGACATGGTCAGCCAAAATTTCCGCGCAAATATATGCATTATATTGAGTAAATGCATTGTCCAGGTCTGGATCAGACTGAATTTCAACATTTACCCGGTCTGTCAACTGCAAATCAAGGTCTTTTCTGATCTTTTGAATCCGGTTGACCAACTCCCTTGCATTGCCCTCCTGCTCGAGATCGGTGCTGACAACGACGTCAAGAGCAACTGTGAGGGCATTTCTGGAGGCCACCATCCATCCTTCAACATCCTCGCTTTGGATGTCCACTTCCTCTTTAAGCAGTTGGATAGGTGTTCCATCCACCAGCATCTCAAAAACTCCCGATGATTCCAACGACCGGATCTCCTGCTGTGACATCGATGAAATAACCGCTGCTGCAGCCTTCATCCTGGCACCCAGTTTTTTGCCAAGGGCAACAAAGTTGGGTTTTATTTTTTTCCGTATAAAATCATTGTCTGCTGGCAGGTATTCCATTTCCTTGACATTCACCTCCGCCAAAATCAAGTCCTCAACCTTTTCCAACTGTGCTTTCATGGCTTCACCAGTAACGGGGATGAGCATTTTTTGAAGTGGTTGCCTTACCCTGATATTGACTTTCTTCCTGATGGAAAGCACCAGGGAAGACAATTCTTTTGCCATTGCCATGCGCTCCTCCAGTGCAATATCAATCCATGCCTCGTTGGCAATGGGAAAATCAGCATGGTGAACAGAACTGATATTTTCTTTTCCAGTAACCGCATTGAGGTTTCTGAAAATTGAATCGGTAAAAAATGGAGATACGGGAGCCGCCAATTTCGCAACCGTAACAAGACAGGTATACAAGGTTTGGTAAGCACTGATTTTATCAGTCCCATACTCCCCTTTCCAAAAACGCCTTCTTGAAAGCCTTACATACCAGTTGCTGAGCAGCTCATCCACAAATTCATCGATGGCACGTCCTGCAAGGGTAGGCTCATATTCTTCCATGTGCTGGCCCACAGACTTGATCAAGGTCTGCAGACTGGAAAGAATCCAACGGTCAATTTCAGGCCGCTGGTCAAAGGGCACTTCGGCCTCACCATAGGTGAATCCATCAACATTCGAATAGAGTGAAAAGAATTGGTAAGTATTGTAAAGTGTTCCGAAGAACTTGCGCTGTACTTCTTTGATGCCTTCGAGATCAAATTTAAGGTTGTCCCATGGCGAAGCATTTGTTATCAGGTACCAACGTGTGGCATCTGCCCCATAGGTCTCAATGGTACTGAAAGGGTCGATGACATTGCCCAGGCGCTTGCTCATTTTGTTGCCGTTCTTATCAAGCACCAGGCCATTGGAAACAACGGTCTTGTAGGCAACACTGTCAAAAAGCAATGCACCGAGTGCATGAAGCGTATAGAACCAACCACGGGTCTGGTCAACGCCTTCGGCAATGAAATCTGCTGGAAATGCATCTCCGCTTTCCACCAAAGCGCGGTTTTCAAAGGGATAGTGCCATTGGGCATAAGGCATCGCGCCGCTGTCAAACCAAACATCCACCAGATCAGGAACACGCTTCATGGGCTTGCCTGAAGGGCTGACCAGCACCACATCATCCACAAATGGCTTGTGCAAATCCGCGAGTCCGTTTTCAACAAAATCCTTGTTGGTATCTCCGCCAAGCTGTATGGCAGCTTTTCGTATTTCTGCATTCAATTCATCCACAGCCCCAATACAAATTTCCTCTGAACCATCCTCTGTTCTCCAGATGGGCAACGGTGTACCCCAAAAACGACTTCTGCTAAGGTTCCAATCCACCATGTTTTCCAACCAGTTTCCAAACCTGCCTTCTCCTGTAGATTTTGGCTTCCATTGGATGGTCTTGTTCAATTCCACCATCCTGTCTTTCACTGCAGTGGTCTTGATGAACCAGGCATCGAGGGGGTAATAAAGAATAGGCTTGTCGGTTCTCCAGCAATGCGGATAACTGTGCTCATATTTCTCCACCCTAAAAGCCTTGCCCTCTTTTTTCAGGTGAACGCAGATGTCAACATTGACATCCACATGATTTTCTTCGTTCTTGTAATTCTTTACATAGCGGTTGCTGAACTCACCCATGCCATCGATAAACTTTCCCTCGCGGTCAACCAAGGTAAGGATGCCCAAGCCATATTTTTTCCCCACCTTATAATCGTCTGCACCAAAGGCAGGGGCAGTATGCACGATGCCCGTTCCATCTTCGGTGGTGACAAAATCACCCACAACAACCTTGAATGGATCGGCACCCGGAGTGATTTCGAGGATCTTGTCCATTGCGTTGGCAGATGAAGGCATCAATTGCTCATAGTAGAGGCCTTCCAGTTCTTTTCCCTTGATCTCACCCAAGGACTTCCAGGGAATCAGCTTGTCTCCCAGTTGGTACCCATCAAAATCCAGGTCTTGGGCCTCTTCCTTGAAATATTTGGTCAACAATGCTGTTGCACATATGACAGATATTGCCTCGCCGGTGTAAGGATTGAAGGTGGAAACCAAAGAATAATCAATCGAGGGGCCAACAGTAAGGCCCAGGTTGGATGGCAGGGTCCATGGTGTGGTCGTCCATGCCATGAAATGTATTGCTCCCGCACCTGTGTTCATGGCATTCAATCCGGCATATTGGGGATGTGCCAGGTTGTTTTGACCGTCCAATTTGAAGAGTGCAACAGCAGATGTATCCTTGACATCCTTGTAGGTTCCGGGTTGGTTCAGCTCATGGGAACTCAATCCTGTTCCTGCAGCAGGCGAATAGGGTTGTATGCTCACACTCTCATACAAATATCCTTTTTCGTAGAGCTTTTTCAGGCACCACCAAAGGGATTCAATGTAGTCGTTCTCGAAGGTTACATAGGGGTGTTGAAGGTCTACCCAATACCCCATTTTGGTAGTAATTTCATCCCACTTGTCCTTGTAGCGCAACACAGCCTCCCTGCATTTTTGGTTGTAAGCAGCTACACTGATTTTCGTTCCAATGTCCTCTTTTGTGATGCCCAGTTCCTTCTCTACACCAAGTTCTACCGGGAGACCATGTGTATCCCATCCCCCCTTTCGTTTCACTTGAAAACCTTTCATGGTTTTGTAGCGGCAAACAAGGTCTTTGAGTGTACGGGAAATCACATGGTGAATTCCAGGCATACCATTGGCACTGGGAGGCCCTTCATAGAAAACAAAAGGTTTGGCCCCTTCCCTGTTGCGAATGCTTTCCCCAAATGCATCTTCCTGTACCCAGCTTGCAAGTATTTCCTTTTCAAATGCCGGGAGATTCAGTTGTTCGTATTCCTTGTAAGTCTTTCCCATACTTTTTCCTAAGGTGGCAAAGGTAGAAAAAAGTTTAGGGGTTTTACTTGAAATTCATGGTTCCATCTGCCTGATAGGCAAAGCGAAAGGTGTAATAACGCTGGTTCTTCAACTTTTCAGTATCAGAGGCTGTTGCTGAAGGGGTTATACCACCCTTGTAGTAGTTCAGGATTTCTACCTTGGCGTATTTCCCCTTGGCTGTTTTAAACACCAGGACCCTTCCAGGAATAGGAGTGATGAGCAAAGAAACTGGATTGTATACATACCATCCCTTGTTGCTGCTGTTGGGAACCGCATAAGAGACTGGCGCGTTGTCTTGCCTGAAAACCGAATCCTTGGGAACAGCTTTCAAGTCGTCGAATGTGCCGACATAAACAAAAGCGCCACCTGCACCTGGACCACTGTTGCCTCCGTTGGTGATGATGGTTGTTCCCCTTACCCCCAGGTCCCATTTTACTGAATTGGAATCGGTACTGGGCACTACAGCATTTGTTTCGAAACTGAAAAAAGTAAACTTACCGGCACCCACAGGTTGGCCATTGACCATGCCGACGATGGTGTCTGCGGGAATTCCTGAAATGGTTCTCTCGGTCAAAGTCGGAACTGCAACCGGTGCCTCATTCTTCTTGCAAGCCTGAAAAACAACCAACGCTAACAGTGCACTTCCGATGATGCTTGAACTTCTCATTGTTTCTTGTTTATTGAAAATTAAAAAATGAATTGAATGTCTACATATGCCGTCCTTCCTGGATTTCCAGGGAGAAACTGCACATCCTTGTAGTTGAAAAGGTTGTCCACACCAGCCATGAATTTCAAATGGGAATTCATGGGCAACCCCATGCTCGCATTGACCTGCAAATTTCCATGTGCATATTCATCTGACCGGTTGATGAGCCCATTCCCGTCCAGGTCGGAAGTCCCCCACCTGCTCCTGTACATGATCCTGATGGTGGAAAAATATCCCTTGGCATTTTCTGCATTGAACTTCAGGTTTGCTGCATGCCTGGACCGGTTGGGCAACCCTCCATAGTCTGCGAGACTCATCCGATATGCCTGTCCATTGCTCAAAGAACGCTGAAAGACTTCTCCCTTTTTGATGGATTGCAACACTTCCTTGTCTGCAGTGTACAAAAATTGGTATCCTGCATTGAGCTGAATCCATTGTCCTATTTTTTGCTGGGCACCCAATTCAATGCCTTGGGTAAGGGCACGCTTGAGGTTGAAATAGCTGTAGATCTGGCCACCATTTTTCTTGAATGCAATGATATCATTAACAATCATGTTTTTCAGGTCATTCCTAAAGATGTTTGCAGTGAAATGTGATGACGCATTCAAGGTATACGCAATGCCCAGATTCAATCCCCCAGAAACTTCGGGCTTCAATGCAGACAGGCTTCCGATGAGGGATGTGGTCTGATCCAACAACTGAGCTGCCAAAAGCCTTTTGATTTCAGCTCCCGCCACTTCGGAGCCAAACACCGAATACGCACCGGCGGCAAGATTGGTAAAGTTGAGGTACAACTGCCTGAAGTCCGGTGCCTTGAAGCCTCTCCCATAAGAAAGATTCAGTTTGACCTTCTCAGAAGGTTTGTACTGCAATGCAATTTTGGGACTCCATACAGAGGCATAAGCCTGGTTGGCATCGAACCTCACACCACCAATCATGGTGAGCTTGTTGGAAATTTTCTGTTCGTGTTGGGTGAAAAAATAGGCAATGGTATTGCCTCTCAATGTAGAGGCAGTGTCATAGCGGTTTGAACGCACCGTTTCACGAACAATGCCCGCACCAGCCGTCAATGCTGCATTTTTTGCGACTTGCCAGTCTGTCTGGTTTTCAACCCTGGCAAACAGTTGTTTGAACCTGTCATCATACCCTCCTGTTGCATTTTTCACAGCCAACTCCTGAACTGCATTGAAGCCTGTCAGGTATCCCCGCAAGTTTGATTTTATCTTCTGCTCCTTGTTGAACTGCAGGTATGGTGCAAAATTGTATTCTTCGTTTTTTTCAAACCCCTTTGAGGCAATGGTTGAGCCAAGGTTCTGTACAAATATGGTATTGTCGATATGACTGGAATTGGCCCTGAAAGAAGCACCGGCTTTCCAATGGTCACCCAGCTGATGGTGGATGCTCAGGGTTTGGGTGGATCGCCTGAAAGGTTCAACTGTTTTTTGCACAGCATTCGGCTTCAGGCTGTACCCTTTGGATTGGTTGTAATTCAATGATGCCGCAATATCTGTCTTGTTGAACCTTCTGGAAAAATTGAGGTTTCCATCCACTGTATTGAATCTTCCATAGCGCAATCCAATAGCTGTGTTGTTTTGACCGGCACGATCTGTAATGATATTGATGACCCCACCCATGGCTTCTGAACCATAGAGGCTGGAAGAAGGGCCCTTGACAATTTCAATTTTCCTGATGTTCCTGACGGTGATTTTGGAAAGGTCAAGCACGCCGGCTGTTCTTCCAATCAATGGTTCTCCATCGATAAGGATCAGCGTATACTCTGATGAAAGACCCTGCACCTGAATCCCTTTGCCAAAATTATCAATCACCTGGATACCTGTTTGTTCAGCAAGGATATCGTTCAACCGAAGCGACCCGCTCTGGTAAAGGGTTTTGGAAGATATGACGGAAACAGGAATGGCAACATTTCCCATTGACCTTGGCGTCCTTGTGGCGGTCACCACAACTTCATCCAAGCTTGCTGCCACACTCGTATCTAGAGGAACCTGTGCAAAAGCATCTACAACAAACAGGGAAAAAACCAATGAAAAAAATACCCTCATTCTCTTGAAATCTGTTGCAAAAGTGGTTCAGCAGAGGTCAAGTATTATCACGGAATTGTCAGATCAGCTTGCAACATGATTTTATGACAATCCAATGACGGGGATTCATGAATGCAGTGAAAATTGGACAGAATGTTGAACAAACATTACCTTCTTGCAATGGCGGTCCTGTTCAACATCTCACATGGTTTTAACCCTGTGTGTTTCTTGAAAGCCGTAGAAAAATGAGAGATGGAAGAATAGCCCAGTTGTGCAGAAACCTCCGAAACGGAAAACCCTTTTTCATACAGCAGGTAACGGGCATGTTCCATGCGCTGGTCTTGGTAAAAATCAAAAATGGTTGCACCAAACATGACCTTGAAACCCTTCTTGAGGTAACACTCGTTGATGGCTGCTTTTCGGCTCAATTCCCTGATGGTGATGGGGTCACAAATGTGTGCGAGCAGGATCTCCCTGGCCTTTATGATTTTTTCCCGCTCATCCTGGAGGGCCAGGAACTTGCACGCAGGTACTTCATCTTCCCTGATACCGCTCATGGATTCAAGCGTGTACAAAAGCAATATTTGGGTTTGGGCATTGATAAAAATATTTTCTACGGCATCCGTAAACCGGTGGTTGAGGATGGAGGAAAGGGTATGCCTGATCCGTCCGGACATGTCAATGGGCCTGGTGAATGCATGGTTAAACCTGAAGTTGAGGATGGAGTCCGCTTCCGGACTGGTTCCCTCTGATTTGATGAGGTTGCTGAGGTGCAAGGGTTCAAACCTGAATTGCAACAGGTCTATGGTTCCTGTTTGTTCTACACATTGTGCGTTCATGTTCAGCTTGCATTCCTCACAATTGGCATTGGGCTCCTTGCAAAAGGTTTGGCCACTTACGCAAAACCGCAGTTCCAGGTAGCGGTCTTCCACATCGTCATCAAAATGGTACACAAGCGTTCCATGGTCATCCACTGGAGATCCATTTTCCTTTGAATGACGACGCAGGGAGTACTGCCAGGAGCCTGGTATCTTTTTCTCCCTTGAAAACAGTACGGGCATGCCCTCAAAATGGTTCCATTCGGACATCATCCTAAGCGGTATGGTGTTAAAATCTGGCATCAATGTGCAAAGATATGCCTATTGATCGACCCGGGCCCCAAAGCCATGTCAAAAAAGAACATGATTATGTGGAAATCATCTTAAAAAAGAAAGCCCGTTTTAAGGCTGAAAATGAGGTAAGCCCCTTCATTTTCAGTAGATTTGTAGACCGGGGGAAATAAAATACAAAACCAGAGGTAGAAGACAAATATGAGTACGGAAAATCCAGAAAATTCAGCACAACCAAACAGCAATTATGGTGCGGACAGCATCCAGGTGTTGGAAGGCTTGGAGGCGGTCAGAAAAAGGCCAGCCATGTACATTGGTGACATTGGTGTAAAAGGACTTCACCACCTTGTCTATGAAGTGGTGGACAACTCTATCGATGAAGCCTTGGCTGGTCATTGCAACAACATCATCGTCACCATCCATGAGGACAATTCGATTTCAGTGGAAGACAATGGCCGTGGTATCCCCACGGGAATGCACCACAAGGAACAACGCAGTGCACTGGAAGTGGTGATGACCGTTTTGCATGCAGGCGGTAAATTTGACAAAAATACTTACAAGGTTTCAGGTGGATTGCATGGTGTGGGTGTCAGTTGTGTAAATGCATTGAGTACCACGCTCCATGTATCGGTCAACCGCGATGGTAAGTCGTTTGAACAGGAATACGAACGTGGTGTACCCAAATACGCAGTAAGGGAAATTGGAGCAAGCAATACCACTGGAACAAAAGTTCATTTTTGGCCAGATACCACCATTTTCACAGCACATGTCTACAACAAGGACATATTGGAAGGAAGGCTCCGTGAGTTGTCTTACCTGAACAAACGCATCCGCATTGTGCTCAACGACCTGCGGGAGTTGGATGAGCAAGGCAAGCATTACCAGCAGGAATTTTTCAGTGAAGGGGGAATCATCGAGTTTGTTGAGATGCTCGACAAAAACGGAAAGCGGAGCTCCCTTATCCCCAACATCATTTATATGGAGGGGCACGATGCGGATTCCAATGTGGCTGTTGAGGTAGCCATCAACTACAACGACTCCTACAACGAACATATTTTCTCTTACGTCAACAACATCAATACCATTGAAGGAGGTACCCATGTGGCAGGTTTCAGAAGGGCCATCACAAGGGTTTTCCAGCAATATGGCAAGAAACTCGGTCTTTTTGAAAAGTCAAAAGTGGAGGTTGAAGGCGATGATTTCAGGGAAGGTTTGAGCGCAATCATATCCGTGAAAGTGCCGGAACCACAGTTTGAGGGCCAGACCAAGACCAAACTGGGCAACTCTGAGGTTATCGGAATTGTTGACGTAACTGTCTCCAGAACACTTGAGGCCTACCTGGAAGAAAATCCAAGGGATGCCAAGAACATCATCAGCAAAGTAATTCTTGCGGCACAAGCCAGGGCTGCGGCCAGAAAAGCCAGGGAGCTGGTCCAAAGAAAAACCGTGTTGTCCGGAGGCGGACTCCCCGGAAAACTTTCAGATTGTTCCGAACGCGACCCCACAAAAAGTGAATTGTTCCTTGTTGAGGGAGACTCCGCAGGGGGTACAGCCAAACAGGGTCGTGACAGGAATTTTCAAGCCATCCTACCCCTCAGGGGCAAGATCCTGAATGTGGAAAAGGCGATGGAACACAGGATTTACGACAATGAAGAGATCAGAAACATGTTCACTGCCCTGGGCGTCAAAATTGGCACAGTTGAGGACCCCAAGGCGCTTGATCTTTCCAAACTCCGTTACCACAAGCTGATTATCATGACCGATGCCGACGTTGATGGTAGCCATATTGCAACATTAATCCTTACCTTCCTTTTCCGTTACATGAAGGAAATGGTAGAACAAGGATATGTTTTCATCGCACAACCGCCACTTTACCTGGTCAAGAAGGGCAAGGAGCAATTCTATGCCTGGAACGAGGAACAAAGGAAGGGATATGTGGAACGCTTGGGTGCAGGAAAAGAAGAAAGTGTAAATGTCCAACGGTACAAGGGCTTGGGAGAAATGAATGCAAGCCAGCTATGGGATACCACCATGAATCCCGGATCAAGGACCTTGAAGAAGGTCAGCATTGAAAGTGCTGCAGAAGCCGATAGGGTATTCAGCATGCTCATGGGAGATGAAGTGGGACCAAGGAGGGAATTCATTGAATCACATGCCAAATACGCAAAACTAGATATTTAATCATCTTTACTAACAATTAAATCAATCAACATGTCAAACGAAAACATGCTCACGGCCTACAATGTCAAGACCAAGGAAAAAAATGTACCCATCCTGGACGCTGTAGTCAGCAGGACTGCAAAAGGTGGATACATTGCCAAAGGCAATGATGGCAAAGGAAACAAGCTTACAGCGCTTCTTGGTGAAGCGAAGGCTCTCGCTGCCATCAAGGCCGGTACTGCAAAGCAAGATTGGTAGTCCTCGACCGAAAATACACTTCAAGACAGGCCACATGGCCTGTCTTTTTCATTTGATTTTGTATTGGTTCTTGAGCAGCCAACTCCTCACCTTTTCCCGGTGGTCACCTTGGAGGATGATTTCCCCATCCTTTGCTGAGCCTCCCGTTCCACAATGGTTCTTTAGTTTTTTTCCGAGTGTTTCCATATCCTCGGTAGTTCCAACAAATCCAGTAATCAGCGTGACCGTCTTGCCAGCCCTGTGCTTGGTTTCCAGGCTGATCCTCAATACCTGAAGATCGGGTGCCAATGTGTCCACCATTTCCTTGTCTTCATCCACCCTGAACCCGGGATCGGTGCTGTAAACAAAGGGTGATGTGCTGTTCTTTTTTTTACTCATGGTTTTGTCATTTTCAGCCCTCAGGCTCAGGTCTATACCCACGGCGGGTGAATCAAGGCGCAAGTGCTGGGATGATCCATCTCAGTGCTGAGCGCGGTACAATATTATAATGAAATGAGGTAATTTTGCAGAATGGAAAATAAAAAATGTATCCTCGTGATCATGGACGGATGGGGCCATGGTGCAATTGAGCAGAGCGATGTCATCAAACATGCAAATGTTCCTTTTGTATCCTCCCTCTATGCCAAGTATCCGAATACAACGCTGGTTACCTGTGGTGAGCTGGTGGGTTTACCAGATGGCCAAATGGGCAACAGTGAGGTAGGACACTTGAACCTGGGAGCAGGAAGAATTGTATACCAAGAGCTGCAGCGCATCAATGTTGCCATCCGTAATGGTGAATTCCAGCAAAACGAAACATTGTTGAATGCCATACACTATGCAAAAAAGAACAACAGAAAGCTGCATTTGATGGGACTGGTCAGTGATGGCGGTGTTCATTCCCATACTTCACATGTGATGGCCATCGTGGACCTTTGCAAAAAAGAAGAACTGGAATCCGTTTTCATTCATGCATTTACCGATGGCAGGGATACGGATCCGAAAAGTGGACTTGGATTTGTCAGTGCATTGGAAGAACACCTGAAAAAATCTACCGGCAAAATTGCTTCGGTGATTGGAAGATACTATGCGATGGACCGCGATAAACGGTGGGAAAGGGTTAAGCTGGCTTATGATGCGCTGGTCAAAGGACAGGGAGAAAAAATGAAGTCTGCCACCGAAGCAATCAACAATGCTTACGCAGAAAACACCACTGACGAATTCATCAAACCCGTCATCATTACTGATGAGCACAACAAGGCTTTGGCAACCATAGAAGAAGGCGATGCTGTCATTTGCTTCAACTTCAGGACCGACAGGTGTCGGGAAATCACGGAAGCATTGACGCAACAGGATTTTCGCGAATTTGGCATGCACAAGCTTTCACTTGAGTATACTACGATGACAGAATACGACAGTACATTTAAACACGTGCATGTCATCTTCAGGAATGATAACCTTACCCATACGCTTGGAGAGGTGCTGGAACTGCATGGTAAAACACAGATCAGGATTGCAGAAACAGAGAAATATCCCCATGTGACATTTTTTTTCAGTGGTGGCAGGGAGCTTCCTTTTGAAGGGGAAAGGAGGATCATGGCGCCTTCACCCAAAGTAGCCACTTACGATCTTCAGCCCGAGATGAGCGCACATGAACTCACTGAAAAAATCCTTCCGGAAATAAAGGCAAAAACTGCAGACTTCATCTGTCTGAATTATGCCAATGCCGATATGGTGGGGCATACAGGGGTTTGGGATGCAGCCATAAAAGCAGTGGAGACCGTTGATGCCTGTGTCAAACAAGTTGTTGAGACAGCTCTTGAAAACGGGTACACAGTATTCCTGACCGCCGACCATGGCAATGCGGACTACCTGAAAAATGAGGATGGAAGTCCAAATACAGCCCATACGCTCAATCCCGTTCCACTCTTCATCATCGATCAACATTGGAAAGGTGAAATCAAGGCTGGCAAACTGGGTGATATTGCCCCCACAATCCTTCATTTTATGGATCTTCCAATTCCCGCAGAAATGACGGGCGATGTGTTGGTAGACTGATGCAACATCATGATCACTTGAAAAGTAAAACAATCAAAACGGCCTTTCTATTGCTGGGGATAGGAATTTCCGCCTCATGTTTTTCCCAGCAATCTAAAGATAGTATCTCCCAAAAAGAATTGAGTGAAATTGTTGTTTCCGGAAACAAGTTTGCAGAGAAGAAAAAAAACATTGTTCAGAAAATAGACATCATTTCTTCCTCCTATATCAAGAAAGCCAATGCACAAAACATGGGTGACCTATTGATGTCTACAGGTAATGTCTTTGTTCAGAAAAGCCAGCAAGGTGGCAGCAGCCCTGTAATCAGGGGTTTCGAAGCCAGCCGAATCTTATTTGTTGTTGATGGGGTTCGTATGAACAACCTGATTTACCGATCAGGGCATTTGCAGAACATCATTACTGTTGATCAAAACATGTTGGAAAGCGTAGAAGTGCTGCAGGGGCCTTCCTCCACATTGTTTGGCAGTGATGCCCTCGGCGGTGCCGTTCACATGATCAGCAAACAACCTGTTTTATCAAAAGAGAACAAAAAAACAAAAATCGTTTCCAATGTTTTCAGCCGTTATTCATCAGCAAACGCAGAAAATACAATACACGCTGATGCAAGTGTTGGCTGGAAAAAATTCGGACTGCTCACCAGTATTACGAGTAGTAAGTTTGGTGATTCAAAAATAGGAAAGCGCGACAGAAAGGGATTTGAAGGATTCGGTACCAGGCCATACTATATCCAACCCTTCAATGGAACCATCGGAGATACGATCCTCAAAAACAGCAATGAACGCGTACAGCGGTTTTCAGGATACAATCAAATTGACCTTACACAAAAATTCTTGTACAAGCCGAATGCCAATATTTCCCACGGACTGAACATCCAATATTCAAACAGTTCAGATGTGCCGAGGTATGACCGCCTTCAAGATACCCGGGCAGGCATATTAAGGTTTGCCGCTTGGTATTATGGTCCACAGAAAAGATCTCTGTTCGCATATCATTTTTCAGCCAACAACAGGACCGGATTTTTCAATGAATACAGCGCAACGCTAAGTTATCAATCCATCGAAGAAAGCAGAATAACAAGGGAGTACAAGCGATATGACCGCTTTGACAAACGGATTGAACAGGTTGGGGTTGGTGGTCTCACGATAGATGCCAGAAAAAAAATAAAACAGGACGAAATCACTGCTGGAATTGATGTACAACTCAATGATCTGCTATCCACAGCGAGCAGAACGAATTTGTTGACGAATGCCGTCGCTCCCCTCGACAGCAGGTATCCCGATGGAAAAAACAACATGAACAATTTCGCTGTATATGCCCAACACATTCACAAGTTCAAGGGACAAAAATGGATCCTGAATGAAGGACTGCGGTTGCAATACATTGCACTGAAATCGAATATCATCAACAATTCATTTTTCTCTTTGCCCGTCACGAATTTTGTGCAAAAAAATACCGCCATCACCGGAAACATAGGATTGGTCTATATGCCATCGACAAGCACAAGAATCAAATTTGGCTATGCATCTGGTTTCAGGGCACCCAATATAGATGACCTTGCCAAAATTTTTGAGTCAAGCACCGCTGCCAAACAAGTGGTTGTACCCAATGCAGACCTGAAACCTGAATTCACCCATGGTTTTGATGCAGAGTTGGTAAAGGCCTTAGGGAAAGCTGTTGAGTTTGAGGTTGGAGCATTTTATACCGATTTTACCAATGCCATCATCAAGGCGCCATTCAGGTTGAATGGGAAGGACTCTATCAATTACAATGGTGTCCAATCGCAAGTGCTAGCCAGCCAGAACATAAACCAAGCCTATATCCTTGGGGGCAACGTCCGGCTTTCTGTAAAAGCGGGGAAAAACTGGAAGTTCAATTCAACCTTTAATTTCACCAAAGGCCGGTTCAGGACCGATGCCACCAAGGCCAGCCTGGTCTATCAATTGCAAGCCAATGGAACCTATGCAATGGTTCAATCCAAGGTAAGCAGCAAGCCGCTAGATCATATCCCCCCCGCATTTGGAAAACTGAGTATTGGTTATGACAACCAGAAGCTTTATGCTGAATTGACCCTGCTGTTCAATGGCTGGAAAAAGCTTGACCAATACAATGCCGATGGCGAAGACAATGCCCAATATGCCACTGCCCAAGGAACACCTTCATGGCAAACCCTCAACCTGAAAACAGGCATACAGGTGAGCCAAAGAATGGGCCTCCAAGCAGGAATAGAAAACATCTTTGACCTCAATTACAGGTATTTTGCTTCTGGGTTTTCAGCACCCGGCAGGAACTGGATTGTAAGCCTGAAAGTTGGCCTGTAAATAAATCAATTGGTAATATCAACAAAAGAATAACCCTGAGCAGCACCTCCTGTTCTAAAATTGTCTTACATTCAGAGAACAATTGTTGATTCTCATGACAGAGGAGGTGCTTCTTCAGGGTTGTTTGGAAAATGATGCCTCGGCGCAGCAAGAGTTGTACCAGCGGTACAGCCCTAAAATGCTGTCCGTTTGCTATCGCTATTCAAAGACAAGAGAGGATGCGGAAGACATGCTTCAAGAGGGATTCATCAAGGTTTTTACGCAAATCAGCAAGTATGAAAACCGGGGATCTTTGGAAGGATGGATTCTCCGTATCATTGTTCACACCTGCATCAATCACCTCAAAAAAAACAAGAAATTCAACGACAATGTAGACATCGCCTTTGCAGGGAATATCGTCATCAGTGAAGACCATATCCCGAGCATCATACAGGCAAAACAAATCGTTGAAAGCATCAGGACATTGCCCATTGGATACCGGACCGTGTTAAACCTTTATGCCATCGAGGGCTACTCCCACAAGGAGATCGGTGCATTGCTGGACATTGAGGAAAGTACCAGCCGGTCACAATACACAAGGGCCAAAAACATGTTGGAAGAAATACTTGTAAAAAAGAACATCATCCAGCAACCCAAAGAAAAAAAACGCTGGTTTTCTCCAGTCAGGGTAATCTGACGGATAAAAGCGGCGAAAGATATAGCGTACATGAGACAGCAAACAACTGACGAACTTGAAGAATTGTTGAAGGAAAGAGCGGACCAATACCTGCTCTATCCTTCTGACCGGGTATGGGACAGTATCCACAAGCAGATGCATCCAAACAGGACATCGAAGTATGCGTTGCTAGCATTGCTCCTTTTTCTTGCAACGGCAACCGCGGTTGTCATCAACAAGGATAGGGCATCCTTTTCTACAATTCCTGTTGGACAGGTTGCTGCCAAATTTACTGAGAGGGATCCTATTGCATCTGTAAAGGGCAACTTTCAAAACAGCTTTGGAGATGCAAATGTTTCTCAAGGAATACCTGTTTTGCATGCCAGCCTCCAAGATGAAGACAACAGGTCATTTACTGAGCTTGCATCCGCTGAACAAAGGAATCTGGACATTCCGCTTCCTGTAATTTTGAAAGTTCCAAACACTCCAATTGGACGAGAAAATGAAATTTCAGTCCAGGAAAAAACTCCCAAAGAAGAAAAGAAGAATGCACTCGGCACCGCCATTGAAACAGTCATGGAACAAGCAAAAAAGATTGGTAAAAAGGCAAGTTGGCAGGTATATGCAACACCCTCCATGGGATATAGAAGGTTAAAGGGAGAGGCATCCGGATCAAACTTCCAATACAGTGTATTCTCTCTCAGCACCAATGCAATGTTCGCAAGAAATGTAAAGGATGCTGTTTCCCACAAACCAGGTATGGGATTTGAAATCGGAACTGCCATGTTCTATCCGCTTGCCAAAAAGTTGAATTTTAAAGCTGGGCTTCAGGCAAACTATAACCATTATGAAATTCAAGCATTCAGCTCAGCTCCGGAAATTGCCAACTATGGCATGAACAATTATGCATTCGGAAGCTATCCCATCAGTGCTGTATCCGTTTACAGGAACAACAATGGATCTTCCCCTGCAATCCTGCGCAATGAACATTATATGATCTCCATGCCCATCGGTATAGATTATCAGGTAGTGGGAAACAACAAGATCAATTTCTCAGTAGCACCTACCCTTCAACCCACTTATGTTTTTGCAAATTATTCCTACCTCCTCTCCACAGATCTTAAAAACTATGCCAAGGAGCCTACACTCAACAGGAGATGGAACATGAACGCTTCAATCGAAACGAACCTGAACATTGAAAAAGCAGGTTTCAAATGGAGCATTGCACCCCAATTTCGTTACCAGATGCTCTCAAGTTTCAAGAACAAATATCCCATCAAGGAAAACCTGATGGACTTTGGCATCAAATTAGGGGTAATAAAGACCATCAGGTAGTGCAGGATACGGCAAGAGTGGAACAATGACCAGGTACAATAAAATGACACAATCTTGTGCTGCTGTTGTAATTTTGTGCAATGAGGCTTTATAGCATCTTGTCGCTGCTCATCTTGGTATCTTTGCAGAATTCCTGCGTAAACGGTGGTGAAAACAAAAATAATTTCCCCGTAAATTCTTTTCTTCTTCAGGAACTTGCGGCCATCGATTCCCTGCCAGTTGCCATATTCAGAACAAAGGAATCGAACGGCAGTTCAGATACCTCCATTGTTGAAAAAAAAGCATTTCGCAGGCTCTCAATGGGTCTGTTGGACATGGACCTCCAGGAAAACACCAACAAGAAAAAATACAAGGAGCTCGTTTTGGAAGACCTTCAGTTGGGCAATATTTCCATCACCTATACTACAGAGGACGCTGATGCAGCTTTGAAAAAACTGGAATTGAATACCAATGTTGGATCCAACAAGATCAAAAGCATTTTCGCCGAGCGTCATGAAAAGGCCGGAGATACACTCCTGATCAGGAAAATACTTTGGACCACAGCAACAGAAATGATGGTGAATACCTGTTATTACAAAAAAGGACAACTGTTGAACAACATCACTGAAAGGTACAATTGGACCATAGGAAAATAAACATGGAACAACAGGATTTTTTACCCATCCAAAAAACATTGCCCAATGCCCCGGGCATTTACAAATATTTTGGGGCACAAAACAACCTGTTGTACATCGGTAAGGCAAAAAATATCAGGAAGCGGGTCAGTTCATACTTTACAAAAAACAACCATTCTTACAAGACACATGAACTCGTAAGGCAAATCAGACAGATTGAGTTTACCATCGTCCATTCTGAACATGATGCATTGTTGCTGGAAAATGCTCTGATCAAGGAATTCCAACCCCGGTACAACATTGAGTTAAAAGATGACAAGACATATCCATATATTGTCATCAAAAAAGAGGAATTCCCACGTGTTTTTTTAACAAGAAGAAAAATCAAGGATGGATCAGAATACCTGGGCCCCTTCACATCCGCTGCCAAAGTACGCGACCTGCTTACCTTTATTAAAATGCATATTCCGCTGAGGACATGCAGCCTGAACCTTTCAGAGGACAATATCAAAAAAGGGAAATACAAGGTCTGTCTTGAATACCATTTGGGCAATTGCAAAGCCCCTTGTGTTGGATTGCAAAGCCCAGACGACTACAGCAACGGGATTGATCAAATACGGCATATCCTCAAAGGAAACCTAAGTGGCATCATTGCCCGATACAGAAAGGAGCAACAAAAACACATTGCTGGGATGGCATATGAAAAGGCGGAAATCATACAACAAAAAATCAATGCACTCCGCAGTTACAGGTCTTCTTCGGTTGTTGTGAGTCCTCGACTTGGTGACCTTGATGTCTTCGCAACCGCAAAAACAGATGACCAGCTGATTGTAAGTTTTTTGGCAGTACGGAATGGCACCATCATCAATTCAGGTGCAGAAACCTTCAAACTAAAAATAGAGGAGGAGGATGGATCAATCCTATCACAAGCCATTGTTTATTTTCAGTCACTTTTCAGCAGTGATGCAAAAGAACTGGTCATTCCCTATGGCATAGAATTTGGATTTGAGGCGTACAGGTTAACTGTTCCCAAAAGCGGGGAAAAGAAAAAGCTGCTCGAGATTGCACAGACCAATGCAGATTATCTGACCAATGAATTGGAGAGAAAACAAATGCTGCACTTGGCAGACCATGACATGGTCGATAACACATTGCTCGAAAGGGTCAAGGAATCTCTTTCACTCCGTGAGACACCAACACATATTGAATGTTTCGACAACTCCAATTTCCAAGGGGCATATCCGGTTTCTGCCATGGTTTGTTTTAAAAACGGGTTGCCCAGCAAAAAGGACTACAGGCATTTCAATGTAAAGACTGTCCAGGGAATCAATGATTTTGCAACAATGAAAGAGGCGGTTGGAAGGCGTTACAAAAGGCTTGTGGAAGAAAATGCACCCTTGCCGCAACTTGTTATCATTGACGGAGGAAAGGGACAGTTGGGTGCCGCCATGGAGGCCATCAACGAATTGGGCCTCTCCGGAAAAATGACCCTGGTGGGGCTTGCCAAGAAAGTGGAAGAACTGTTTTTCCCTGGTGACCAGGAATCTTTGAAACTGGAATTCAACAGTGATGTATTGCGATTCATCAGGAACATCCGTGATGAAGTGCACCGCTTCGGTATCGGCTTTCACCGTCAAAAAAGAAGCAAGGGTACGTTCAAAAATGAGCTGGAAGAAATAAGCGGTATTGGAGAAAAAACGGCCAATGTGTTGTTGGCACATTTCAGGTCTGTTAAAAATACCAGCAAAGCAACGACTGAAGAACTGGCCTCAGTTGTGGGTGCAAAAAAAGCTACATTGATTTTCGCCCATTTTCATAAAAAAAGGGCTGATGGTATCAGCCCTTTTTAAAATGTCAATTATCCGACTAGAATGACCAAAGGTCTTGCTCGAAATTGAAAATCTTGTTTTTGATGTTTTCTCCTTCAAGCAATCTCATGATATCATCCTTGATGTATTGCTTGATGAACATGTCATAAGGATTCTCGATGGAGGACTTGACAATATAACTGGAGAAATACCTGCTTTCGAAAAGCTCTTCCCAACTCATCCTTGCACCAAAGTTTTTGCCATTGTACACTTCAAAGGATGACAATACGGGACGCAGGTCTGGATAATACACCCAAAAAATTGGAGACTCACCCAATACATTGCCCTGGTCATCCGTATAGGTTTTGATGGGAGCAATTCCCAAAATCCTTGCTACCATGCGGGATGATTCCTTGTCAAAGATCCACTCTTCTTTTACGCGGAATTTCATGATATCATCAGGATTGAACTCCTTGCATACAAGAGAATCTTTCATGATGCCCTTTGAACCAGTGGGGTCTTTAGCCCAGTCGATTACCTGCACCGAGTCACACCTTCCAGAAATAACCTCACCCACCTTTGCCACTGTCATCGGAGTGGTAAAGCGGTCATCCACGTTGGGATCAAAAGCAGTTACATCTCCTTTTTTGATAGCGCGAAGCAATATGCTGATGAAGCGCTGGTTTCCATTGTCGTCTTCCGCCTTATAGCGAAAAGGAAGGTTCATTTTCTCCCTGATGTCAATTTCCCTCCAAACACGTTCACGGTACCAGGCATCATCCTCACGAATGTGCTCATATGCCAATGGTGTTCTGCTTTTCACGAGGTTGCGGTCTATGGCAGCGTCGGGGCGCAGAGACATCCTTACGGAATCAAATGCAAAGGGATCCTTGGGAGGAGGTGGCGGAGCAGGCTTTGCAGTTTCCATGGGTGCAGGTGTAACACTTGCATCTAGTACCTGGGTATTGCCAGCAGGATTTTTTGCTGCAGGCTTGGCCGTGGTCTTTTTCGGAGGAGCCTTGGTAGCCTTCTTTGCCTGTGCATTTGCCCCTTGAGCAGCAATAAGCATGCACAAGCAAGCCAAAAAGATACCATTGCGTGAAAATATTTTCATTTTCTTGAGTTTTCTGCTTTATTTAAGAATGTATGTAAGGCTCGTGGGAAGCGTTCTTGTTTTGCCACCTGGATCCCTAACAACAATATCAGTGATGGCAACCAATGAACCTGGCTTCAACCGGCCTACAAGACCTGCTGCATCCCCCGTCCATCTTGAACCCCTGTTATCAATCTGAACAAAATCGGCTCCGCTGCCCGCTGCACCCAACTTGTAACTTACCACCTCAAAGGGTGCGTCAAATTCGGCATCTTCGAGCTTTGCAATAACACCACCCATGGCCTTGAAGGATGCAGAAGGCACATTTCCTGGCTTGAGGTTTCCTACATATGCAGATGGATTGGGAAGTTGTTTTACCCTGAAAGTAACCTTGCCTGCGGATTTTCCTTCTACCAATACGGTTACAGCATGTTCACCAAACATGCCAGCCCCAGGCTTGACAGTGTATTTGTTTCCACCAACTTTTGAAATACTTCCGCCAGAGAACTGGGCAGACACTTTTTCACTTCCAGCACCCGCTGTGATGGTGACAGGATTGTCTACTCCTATGTACAAAACATTCATTTTGTCCGGAGAAACCGCAATTCCTGAAGGTGAGCCGACGGTGTAGTCAATTTTCTTTGAGATGGTTTTGTTTTCTCCTGTGTTGGGATCAACAAAGCTCACACTTACATTCATGCTCCTTGATCCTGTGCCCCCAACATTGAATTTTGATTCAGCAACGCCATTCGCATTGACCTGGATGCTTCTGCCATCAATGTTTACAACAGGCTTTACATTGGAGTTGAATGCTCCAAGACCAGCAGTAACTATCATTTCCTCACCAGGCATAAGGTAGGTAGAGCTTGTTCCCACCAATGGTTCGAACTTGTCCATGATGAGCTTCACTGCACCCACTTGGTTGATACAAAAGGTTGCAGCAAGGTTTTCTGAATTTTTGATGTCATTCTGGAACTTGCTGAGGATGGTCAGCGACGCAATGGTTGGCGTCATGTGGAAGTAATTGTTGACCCAGTCCTTGACCTTGTCTCCAGTGGAAACATTTCCGGCTGCTGATTTTGGAATTTCAAGGCTCAAAGGAATCTTTGATCCGATTTGGGCAGACAATTCAGGATCTATCGCAAGGAGTTTTTTCTTGAAATTTTCAAGGGACTCGTACAATGGTTTCCCGTTGCCCTTGGTATCAAAATAACGTGTGGACGCATCGATGTTGTCCTCCCTGAATGAGCCATTGGTGGGGTCCAGCTCGGACTCCTCTTTCAATGCTTGCTTGTACTTTTCAAGAATACCATAGGCCTCATCTGCAATGGTCTTGACCTGATCGGCCTTGGGTTTCCAGATGCCGGCTTTCTCTGCTGACTTTGGATCCTTGAGCATTTCTGTAAGACTGTTATAAATACCAGTTGTGGAAGTGGCCAAGACATTGTTCGACTCCCTGAGGCTGTTGTCCACCACCTTAAATGCATTAAGGATTTCTGCAGACACATTCAAAGCGAGCAGGGCCGTCAACACCAAATACATGATGTTGATCATTTTCTGCCTCGGTTCTTTAGGTAATGACATATAGGTAAATGAGTTTAAAGATTAGAGTTCCTGTAGACTGGCAATTAACCACGGCCTTGCATGGCTGAAAGCATGTTTCCATAAACGCTGTTCAGGCTGCCGAGGTTTTTTGCAAGCAATGCAATCTGCTCCTGGGTCTTTTTGGCATCCTCAACACTGCCCTGCATGGCCTGGCTGGCCTTGATCAGGTTGTCATAGAATGCATTCATGGCCTTGATATGGTTGCCAGAATCCTGCAATTCCAACTCATACATCTTGTTCAATGAGCCCAGGTTCTTGGTCAGGGCTTGTACTTGCTCATGGAAAGCTTTTGATCCCTCTGCTGCAGTATTGAAATGCTGTATAGAACCTGCGGCATTGGAATATGCTTCCTTCATTGTTGAAAGTGCCGCAGTGGCTTCTTTTGTTTTTCCTGCAAACTCATTGGTAGCAGCAGCAACGTCACCCATGGATGCCATGCCCTGCACAGTTGAATTGAATTTGGAAAAATTCCCGTTCAACTTTGTAAGCTGATCGGTATCCAAATATTTTTCGATGGTTTCTTTCAAGAGGTCAGCCCCTGGCGTAGCACTTGCCCCCCCGGTTGGGGCAGCAACTTCAGCAGTCACAGGTTTTTTGACTTCCAACCATGCATATACCAAAAAGATCACTGCTTCAGTCAGCAAACCAATGGTCAGCATGATGTCTGCAAAAGACTTGTGAAGAATTTTTGCCCAGGCACCGAAAATTACAACAGCTGCACCTACGCTAACAAAAATGTTTACATATTTTTCAAAAGAAGAACTGGCATTGGAAGAAGACATAAATTAAATTTTATTTGATGTAAGTTGGGAAAGTAAAAGATATTAGCGCTTTGTTTGCATTGGGGGAAGGTCAATTACACAACGGAAGCCCAAATAAGATTTTGTAGTGTCCTGGTATTCATAGCTTCTGGTGGAATTTTGCAGGAAAAATCCGATGTCTTTCCAACTTCCGCCGCGTGTCACTTTTCTTTTCATTCTGGGAGGCTCACTGTCCTTGGCGTTCCACCTGATATCAGGGTTCATGTCGTGCTGAAAGTTGTATGCTCCTTCGTAATAGAGTGAAGATGTCCATTCTGCAACATTGCCTGCCATGTTGTACAATCCGAAATCATTGGGCCAATAGGCATCTGCCCTTACGGTGTACATACCTCCATCTTCAGGATAGTTGCCTCGACCAGGCTTGAAATTGGCCAGCAAACAACCTTTTTTGTTGCGAAGGTATGGCCCCCCCCATGGGAAGGGAACCTGAGAACGACCGCCGCGTGCTGCATATTCCCACTCAGCCTCCGTAGGCAGCCGAAAGTCGGATTCGGTCATGCGCTTGGCCCTTTCCAGAAATGAATTGAGGTAATGCGTTCTCCATTCTGTAAAAGCAGTGGCCTGCTTCCAGCTGACACCGACAACGGGATAATTCCCGTAAGCAGGGTGAGAGAAATATTTTTTGGCATGCGGCTCATTATAAGAGTAGGAAAAGTCTCGGATCCAGACCAAAGTATCAGGATAGATGGGAGTATCCTTTTTTACAATGAATGTGGACCTTGGCTTGTCAGCATTTTCCCTTTGGGCCGCTTCCTTGTAGTCCAACCACTCGGAATGGTAAATAATTTTCTTTGCATCAATTTCTTTGCGTCCATTGATCCTGTTATCCGGTGTAACAATGAGGGCACTCAATTGCTCTTGGATCTTTGGGTCGGCCCACTTGATGGTTTTAACCTTTGCCCAGTCAATTGCACTGGAGCCATCGGGCGCTGATTTCTTGAAATTCAATATGCTCGCAGCAATAGAATCCCTCACCCAAAAAACAAACTGACGGTACTCGTCGTTGGTGATTTCTGTGGCATCCATCCAGAAACCATTGATAGATACCTGTTTGTTTCTGGCAGTGAATGCATAACTGATGTCCTCGTCAGAGGGACCCATGTGAAATGTTCCTGAAGGGACATATACCATTCCCGGAGGCTTTGGCATGATGTACTTTCCCCCAAGGGAGACTCCATGCAGCTGTCCGTCACCGGCAACCGATGAAGACTTGCCTAACTTTCCACACCCGGTCATCATGAACCCAAGTGTAAACAATCCCAATGTATACAGAAAACTGCTTTTCATCTTTATTCCTGGTTTTGTGAGCATATCAACAAATATAAATCAAAAAAGGCTATCAATTTTTAACCCAACTTGTTAATAATCCAAATTTTAACAAGCCGGAAACACCTTGCTTCAATCCTAAAAAACGGATGACTGGAGACCAAATGGCCTGTAAACCCCTATCTTCTTGTCAACAAATGTTCCAATGTCTCTTCAACACTTGCAAAAGGCAAACTACAGGAATAATTGTGGCAAACGAAAATGTTGGCGTCGCCGTTGGCCAGCCTCCCTTCCATCAAAGGATAGTGCTGCCCTGCCGTTTCGGTTGCCATGAATACCTTATTGGGGATATAATGCGCCAACAAAACTTTGGTTTTTGAAAATGCATTGTCCCCAACAATAAGAATTTCATGGGTTCCCTGGGACAGTTCCAACAACAAATTGGCCCAGATCCCGTAAGAGGTGGGGTACTTAACTGCCAAATCCAACAGGGTTTGTAACATGGATGTTGCCCTTTTTATCCAATCCTGTTGGTCGAACAACAGGCCCAATCGATACAGGTTCCATGCCATGATTGAATTTCCACTTGGAATGGCGCCATCATACATATCCTTTTTTCTGACGGGCATGTCCTCCTGAAATGCAGGTGTATAGTAAAAAAACAGTTGGTCTTCATCATTAAATTGTTCCATGGCATAGTCCATGAGCGCCCTGGCCTTTTCGAGGTATGCGGTATTTCCCGTTGGTTCGTAAAGAAAAAGCAGCGATTGTATCAGGTATGCGATATCGTCCAAAAATGCCGGATATCTTGATACCCCCGCCTTATGGGTATGCAGGTATTGTCCACTTTTTGTATTGTAAAAATTTTGCAGTAAAAAAGCCATGTTGGTTTCGGCCAATGCAATCCAATCATCCTTGCCAAAAGCCTGCCCGGCTTTTGAAAGGGCCTGGTTGAAAAGGGCGTTCCATCCCAAAATAACTTTATCGTCTGTTGCAGGCCGGATTCTACTGGACCTGATGGCCATCAGCTTTTCTTTGGCACGTGCCATGCAGTCCATGGCCTTATCAGGGGAAAGCCCAACAGCCACTGCCCACTCCTCCACACCCTTTTTCATCCTGAGGATGTTGACATGCTCCCAATTGCCATCTGTTGTAACATCAAAGAGCTCGGCCATGGGTACAGCGTCATGCCCCAAGACCTCATCAAATGCCTTACGGGTCCAGGTGTAAAACTTTCCTTCAACACCCTCGCTGTCAGCATCCAGAGCGGCATAAAATCCCCCCGCTGCGTCCATCATTTCGCGCTGCATAAAGCCAACCGTTTCTTCAGCCACCCTTAGGTAATCCTTGTCGCCGGTAAGCTGAAAAGCTTCTGATAAAACCAACAGCAACAAGGCATTGTCGTAGGTCATTTTTTCAAAATGAGGGGCAAGCCATTCACCATCGGTAGAATACCGACAAAATCCCCCACCCAACTGATCGTAAATGCCTCCGTGCATCATTTTTTTAAGGCTCAGCTCAGCCTGGCGCAATGCATCCTGGTTGCCTGTAAAAAAATGATAGCGCAACAGGTATTGAATGCTGTAACTCTGTGGAAATTTGGGTGCACGGCCAAAGCCACCTTCCACCTGGTCAGCTGTTCCCATGATGTTGTTAAATATTTTGGAAGCATGCGCCTGGGTAAAGCCATTGTTTTGTTGAACGCCCAAGCGGTCACTTGCAATGACTTTGGTATCATTGGATTTTCTCAGGTGTTCTATAAGGTTTCCGGCTTGCTGTTCAATTTCTTCTCTTCGCTTTTGATACGCCTCATGGATGTGCACAAGCAATTCCTTCCATGAAATCCGGTTGTGCAAGCGTTGGGGCGGAAAATAGGTTCCTCCGTAAAAAGGCATGGCATCGCTTGTCAGAAACATGTTCAGGGGCCATCCACCCTGACCACTTGTTGCCTGCAAGGCATCCATGAAAAAATGGTCCAGGTCAGGTCTTTCCTCGCGGTCAACCTTGATGCAAATGAAATACCTGTTCATCAACACCGCAGTCTGTTGATCCTCAAAGCTTTCCCGCTCCATCACATGGCACCAATGGCATGCAGCGTATCCAATGCTCACAATGATGGGTTTGTCTTCTTGCTTTGCCCTTTCAAGTGCTTCATCACCCCATGGATACCAATCGACAGGATTGTGTGCATGTTGCAGCAAATAAGGACTGGTTTCGTTGATGAGCCGGTTGGTATTCGTCATAAAAAAAGAACCCCGGAGATCCGGGGCGTGTATACATTCAATTGAAAAATTATTTTGATTTTTTTCTTTCTGTCAGAAACTTCTCAAGCGCTGCAACCATGGATGGCACTTGTGGATCTGGTGCCTTGATCTGCAGGTTCAGTCCTGCTTCCTCAATTGCCTTTGATGTATTGTTGCCGAAGGCTCCAATAAAAGTGCCGTTTTGTACAAAGCCGGGGAAGTTTTCCAACAGGCTTTTTACACCACTGGGAGTAAAAAAACAGATGACATCAAAGTCATGGGCTGAAATCCTTGACTTGACATCACAGCTTGTTGTCTTGTACATGTAGGGTGTCACAAACTCACAATTGTGGTTTTTCAACCAACCTACTATTTCATTGTCTTGCTGGTTTTCTGAACAAGGGTAAATGAATTTCTCATTTTCCTTGTGCTTGTTGATGGCATCAAAAAGACCCTTGTTCGTTCCATCTGCACTAAAGAAAACCTTGCGCTTTCTGTACAAAATGAATTTTTGAAGATAAAGGGCCACTGATTCATTGATGCAAAAATATTTTGTATCCGGAGAAACGGCAACTTTCATCTCTTCGCAAATGCGGAAGAAATGATCAATAGCATTTTTGCTTGTCAATACCACGGATGAATACCCTACAATATCAATTTTTTGCTTTCTGAAGTCTTTGGATGAAATGGCCTCCAGTTGAATGAATGGCATGAATTCCATTTCAACACTGTGCTTTGAAGCCAGTTCGAAATATGGGGACTTGGGAGACTCGGGTTTGGGTTGGGTGATAAGAATTCTTTTTACAGCCTTCTTTACACCTGCTTCCGATTTCTTTCCGTTTTTGATCATAGCCTGCGCCGATATTCTGCAAAATTATAAAAAAAATCCGGGTAATTATCCCTGAGGTTTTTCCAGAGATCCAAAATTTAGACAATTCGGAAGGGAACAAAAACACTAAACATCAATTTGTCTAACGATTCCCCAACTGTCTTAAACAAACAGGAAAATATTTCAAAGCAATCCGTCCGCCGCCAGCTGAATTCCCGAAGAAATGAACTTCACCATTACTGCAGTTGGCAACAACTCAAGGCCAAGCACTGCAATGAGAAAACCAAAAAAATCCATTTTTGCCTGTTTGGAAAAAACAAGAAAACCCCTGATGAACCTGATCAACATCAACGCCGCAAGGACATATAGCGATGATTTGAAAACAAGCATGCCGATCGCATGTTCCGAAAAAGCCATCATGAAGGATGCCAGGAGCATTACCATTCCAGATATCTTGTTGTTCAAGAACACAATAAAGACATAATTTTCAAGGGTTTCCCCCTGGTTGAAGACCCAGCCCATGCATTTTAGGAAAATGTATTTGAAAACGTACACAAGCAATAAAAAAGAAAAAATCATCAACATCAACTGCCAGCGATCCATGCCGGAAAAAAAATCACTGATGTTCAATCCAAAATAAATAAAAACGGTTCCTGACAATACAAACAGAAAATTCAACAAAAAGGCAGCAACAGGGGCCTGGGTCATCTGGTCTTTGGCCTGGCGATAAACGAATCCCTCATTGATAAAAACCCGGAACAGTTTTTTGAGGTAATTGCTGAAAAAAGCATTGATCAAACCGAGAAAAAGAAACAAAAGGGCAAAACAATAAAACATCCACTCTAGATGGGGCGTGTTTCGCTTGGAAATGAATTGGGGCATTGCCGGGGCATTGACATCGTAGAAATTCTGTTTTTGCATGTACTTGGTTGCATAGCTTCCATAGAAACCACTCACACGATCCAATGCAATGCCATTGAGCTCTGTACTGCTGAGGGGGCGGTGGTTCAGGATAAACGCTTTGCGGATGGAATCTGCAATCAAGCTGTCAATGTTTTCTGACATGGGTGCGACATCAGAAAAAGATGCATCCTGAGCAAATGCAGGTAACACGCCCAACATGGATAAAATAAACGAGAATAATATCAGCCTTCGCATATCGCATGACAAAATTAGCTTATTCATGGAACTAAAACAGACTTACAAAACCGAAATGAATCTTGGATGCACGAAAATTGAAGGGAAGGTTATTGTTTTTGCCAGCAGCATAGGCCAGACTGAACAAACCGGATTTTGTTTCGAAAGTACATCCAAGCCCTATTCCGGCATATTTCCCCCCACCATTGCCCTGGATGGATTTTCTCCCCAAATTAGCAGCATCAAGAAAAGAGAACAGGTAAGATGATGGGCCCATCAGGTAACGGTACTCAAGGGTCGCAATGGCGAATGCACTGGCATAAAAACTTTCCTCATCAAAGCCCCGCAAGGTTTTGTTGCCACCCAGTTGGAAAAGCTCGTTGAGAAAAAGCTGATTGCCCTGCATCCAGCCCGACCGAAGACCTGAGCGAAAGGTAGACTGACCGCCCAATGGAATAAACGCATTCAGGTTGACCAACATCTTGAATTGTGAGGACGATAATTTGACAGTATCGTACAATGCTGCAAAATCAAAACCCGCATTCGCCTGGTCTTTTTTAAGGTTGATGATTGCATTGTTCTTGCGTATTTTTCTCGTGCCTCCCTGAACCATGAGCTCAAAGTCCATTCCCTTGCGTGGATTGAATCGGTTGTCAGCACCAAAGTACTGCAGGTTTAATCCGAGGGTGCTATGTTGCACATCTAAAAACTGTGGAAGCTTTCTTGTCCTCTTGATAAAATTGGTATCGACCACAATGAGGTTGCTGGTCTGCTGTTGAAAGAAAATTTTTGCTGACTGCTTTTGTGTCACTTCATACTGTAGCCCGATCCGGGTAAAGACATTGATGAAAGAGGAGTCCTTTTTCAAAAGATTGAAACCAACATCAATGCCTGCATTGCTGCTGAACAAATAGGGCTTTTGAAAACCAATTTGCAATCTTGGAGATTTCACTTGAAGCTGTTGCCAGTTCAAGGACAGTGCTTCTCCTCTGCCAAAACTGTTTTTAAGGGCCAGCTCCCCTTCACCCGTAAGCAACATTTTGCCCCCGTGTTGCTGACTGGAAGGCATCAAACCTGCGAGCAGGTTAAAGCGGTTGTTCCGCTGCGGTTCAAGGTACAGGTTCAGGGATGCGCCGGTACCCAAAAGGGTGAGGTCCCAGGGCCTTGTTTCCCTCACAAATCCCAAGGCTATCAATCTTTCGGAAATTGCATCCAGCTTGCTTTTCCTGAAAATACCGCCATCCCCCATGGCAAGGTATTTTTGCAGGAATTCCTTTCTGACCAGAACAGGTCCTTCAACATGGATACTGTCAATGCGGTACAAAGGTCCCTTTACTGCCTTGAGGATGGCACAAAGTTCATTCCCCATAAAATAGCTGCTGTCCAGCTGTACCACAGCAAAAGGATAACCATTTTCCTCAAAAAACCTGAGGACTTTTTCTTTCAGCAGATACATCGATGCAGGATTCAACATGTTGTCTGCATTGGATTGCATGGCATCAAGGCCATCTGTTGCAATGTCCAGGATGGTACTGTCTACCAACAGTTTACCCCACCGGTATTGGTCACCCAAATACAACCAGGCCCTGGTTGAGTTGTCCAATACCACCATGCTGTCGATGGATGCTGCAAGAAAACCCCTGCGCTGCAAGCCTTCCACCAGCGTTTGTTTCAAAAAAAGCAAACAGGCTTCCTTGTTGGAAAAATTGGCAGGAATGCTGACCAGATCGGACAAAGCTGCATTACCTTTGTCTGTACAATACACTTCAATGCCATGCCTTTCCTGCGCATTTGTCGAAACACAAAAGACCATCAGCAGAAGCATGACAAATTGAAGTGTACGCTGCACAATTGCAAATCTACACTGGTTCTTCTAATCAAGTTAAAATGGCCGGCATTTACATCCATATTCCCTTTTGCAGAAAAGCCTGCCATTATTGCAATTTTCACTTTTCAACATCCCTGGTGAGGGCAGAGCGCATGGTGAAAGCCATGAACACTGAAATCACTTTGCGTGCCAACGAAATTGCTGGAAGCATTGAAACCATTTATTTTGGGGGGGGTACCCCTTCCATTTTAAAGCCTTCGCAGATTGCCATGCTCCTGGATACCATCAGCAGTTGCTATAATATGGCAGCTTCCCCGGAAATCACCTTGGAAGCCAACCCAGACGACATTTCCATGGAAAAGGCGTTGGCCTGGAAGCAAATGGGGATCAACAGGTTCAGCATAGGCGTTCAATCCTTTGCTGATGAAAACCTCCGTTGGATGAACCGAGCTCATGATGCCAGTCAGTCCATCGCATGCATCAACACCATCAGGGAAGCCGGATTTGAAAATTTCAGCATCGACCTGATCTATGGTACACCCGGACAAACACATGCAGCATGGATCAGCGACCTGGATCAGGCCATTGAACTGAAAATTCCCCATCTCTCCTGTTATGCGCTGACTGTTGAGGAAGGCACGGCATTGCACCACATGATTGGATCAGGAAAAAAGGAAAGCATCAGTACCGATGAGCAGGCGGAAAGGTTTGATGCCTTGGTAAAACGCAGCGCTGCTGCCGGATATATGCATTATGAAATATCCAATCTTGCACTGCCTGGCATGGAGAGCAAACACAATTCTGCCTACTGGGAAGGTAAACCCTACCTGGGTATCGGACCATCAGCCCACTCACTCTCAGGCATTACAAGAAGCTGGAACATTGCAGATAACCTGCAATACATCCAGTCCATTGAAGCAGGAACACTACCCAGGGAAGCGGAGGTACTAAGGCCCATCGACCAACTCAATGAATACATCATGACAGCTTTGCGGTCATCCAAAGGCATTCAAAAAGATGTTGTTGTGAAAAAATGGGGGCTCGAAAAATGGCTGTCCATGGAACAGAGCATACAACCTTTCTTGATTGGCGGAAAGGCCTTGGCTACTGGAGATAGACTTACGCTATCGATGGAAGGGAGATTTTTTGCAGATGGGATTGCGTCAGCACTTTTTTTTCTGGAAAACTGATCAGGACAAAACCGCTTCAATTTTCTCAAATTCCTTGATGGGATCTTTGCCTTCCCACAAAATCCTGTACACGCCTTTGGCGATGGGCATGTCAGCACCCGCTTTTTCATTCAATGCATGGATGCATTTCGAAGCAGGGTAACCCTCTGCGACCATTTGCATGGCCAGCTTGGTCGCTTCAACACTGTAGCCTTTGCCAATCATGTTTCCAAATGAACGGTTTCGGCTGAAGAGCGAATAGCAGGTAACCAGCAGATCTCCCAAATAAACGGAAGAAGAATAATTGACACAACTTGCTGTTTCACCACAGATGTTTTGCAGGAATTGAGACATTTCACCTGCTGCATTGGCCACCAAAACACTTTGGAAATTGTCACCATAACCAAGACCATGTGCAATGCCAGCTCCCATTGCATAAATATTCTTGAGCACCGCAGCATACTGCACACCCCAGACATCCTGGCTCAAAACGGTATTGATGTAGGAAGTCTTGAAACAAGCTGCTATGGCCATTGTTATGGATAGATCGCTGCCGGCAAAAGTGAGGTAAGATAATTTTTCAGCTGCCACCTCTTCTGCATGACAAGGGCCCATGATGGTGACATAATTGGCAGGATCAAAACCCGGTATGCTGGTAAGATGCTCATTCAAGAGCATGTTTTGGGAAGGCAACATTCCTTTCACGGCTGACACCACCTTGACACCTTTCATCAGCCATGAAACATGGGGCGTGACATATCCCTCTGCATATGCCGAGGGCACAGCAATCACCACAGCATCCGCATTTGCATATACCTGTGCAGGGTCCGTTGTGATTTCCAGTTGATGACCATTGAAATACACCGAACTCAGGTACTTTGGATTGTGATGCCTTATCCTGATGTGCTCAGCCAACTTTTCTGAGCGGACACACCATATCACATTGTGTTGGTTGTCGGTAAGGATCTTTACCAATGCTGTTCCCCAGCTGCCACTGCCGATTACACCTATGTTCATGTTGGAAATTCCAGTGGTTTATTTCTTGACTTCAAACAATTCTTCCTTCTTCACCACCTTCACTTTCATTCCTGTACGCAATGTCTTGCTCACCACAGTGTAAGGGCCAATGACCACTTCATCACCGGGTTTTATCCCTTCGATAATTTCAATGTGGTTGATGTCCTGAATGCCTGTTTTCACCTTCACCCTTTTCACTGTACCATCTTTGTCCAGCACAAATACCACCTCATCCATGGCGTCGACATCCTTGAAGCTTATTTCAGGACCAGCGGCCTCTTCAGGCTTCTCTGATTTCTTTTCCTTTTTTGTCTCCTTACCTGCAACAGCGGTGTCTGACCTGTCGCGGGTGGTAACGGCATTGATGGGAACTGCAATCACATTGGCATGTGTATTGGTTTGGATATCCGCGTTTGCACTCATGCCTGGGCGAAAAGGAAAGCTTTTGGGTTTTGCTGGATCAATCAGGTCGGCATAAGAAGCAGGAATCAACCTGATCCTGACTTCATAGTTTGTCACGTCTGAGGAAGAAGTAGAAACTGCTCCGCCAGTACCGCGACTTGTGCTGGAAATCTGTGTAACCACCCCTTTGAATTTTCGCTTGTTGTAGGCATCCACCTCCACCAAAGCCGTATCTCCAATGGTCACTTTGGGGATATCATTTTCACCAACATCCACCCTTACCTCAATCACGCGCATATCAGCAATCCGCATCATCTCAGTTCCTGCCATCATGGAGTTGCCCACTACGCGTTCCCCCTTTTTTACATTCAACAAAGAGACAATTCCATTCATGGGTGCAAACACACTGGTCCTTCCAAGGTCCTTGTTTGCACGCTGAAGACTTGCCCTGGCACTTGCCACGCCGGCCTGCCCACTTTTTATCGATTGTGTTGCTGCACTATAATCCGCTTTTGCAGTAAGAAAGGCATTCTCCGCCTGCTCAAATTCCAATTTGGAGATGACCTTTTCCTGAAACAATTGCTTTTGGCGGTTGTATTGGCGTTCTGCCTGGTCCATCCTTGCCTTGAAAGAACCCAATGAGGCGCTGGCGTTTTCCACCTGTGCCATTTGTTGTGCAACACCTGCTGCAGCCTGATCACGCTGGGTGGCATAAATGTCTGCATAGACCATTGCGAGCAACTGGCCTTTGCTTACACTGTCCCCTTCCTGAACCGTAAGCTGTACAATTTCTCCTGATACGTCGGGACTGATTTTCAACTCAACCTCAGGATATACCTTACCGCTGGCAGTAACCACTTCAGTGATGTTGAGGCGGGAAGCCTTTTCCACAGCCACTTTCGTACCTTCTTCTTTTCCGATTACGCCTTTCTGTTTCAGTACCAACAATGCAATTACAACTACTGCAATTCCGGAAAGGATCCAGATCCATTTTTTGTTCATTTCTTTTTCTTTACTTGATTATAAACGCAGCCCCTGACCCTTGTAGAATTCCAGGACTTTCATTCTAAATACATACTCGTATTGGGCCACCGCTTTGTCCACCTTTGCCCTGGTAAGGTTGTTTTGGTTGTTCAGCCATTCAATGGTTTGCATCACGCCCAATTCATAACGTCTTGTGGCAAGATCAAATGAGCGTTGCGCAGTGGACACTGACTTTTCTCTTGCAAGATAGGTCTGGAAAGCGCCACTGGCACTGTAGTAGGCCGTGTAGATGTCTTGTTTCAACTGCAACTTGTCCCTTTCAATGGAAAGGTCACTGCGCTTGATGTCCAGGCGTGCCCTTTTCATGTTGCCCCTTGCCTGGCCACCATTGAAAAGAGGCACATTGACAGAAAGACCGAGCCCTTGTCCAAACTGGTCTCTGAGCTGTTTACCATACCCATTCCAATACTCTCCGAACTTTCGGTCAACAAAATTGATATCGTAATTTGGCGCATAAACCGGTACCTGTGTGGCTCCCTGCTTGATATAAGCGCCGGTGCTTTGTTCACCAAGATATCTCACGCCGGTGCTTTTCAACAGAAACTGGTTGAAGTTGGTGGCCAACTGCCCAAATGCAGTAACAGATGGTTTCATCTGTGCTTCGGCCACGAGCAATCCCTTTTCTGCAGCTTTTCGCCTCAGTTCGTTCAGGCGAATCTGGGGCTGGGATGACAGGGCGGTCTGGTATACATCTTCAGGACGAATTTCCAAAAGATTGTCTACGGGTATTTTATCCACTGGTGGGACAACCAATTCAAAAGACTCATCAGCCGGGAGGTTGAGGAGCGACTTGAGGGATAACTTGTCCAACGCTGCTTGTGACTTCGCCTGAACATAGGTGGCACTGTCGCGCGCAACTGTGGCTTCCAGTTCTGCAGCATTGAGCTCTGGAAGGCTTCCCGCATCAACCAATTTTCGGGTATTCCTGTACTGGGCATTGGTTTGCTCAAGCACAATCCTGCTGATTTCGACCTGCTCATAACTCAACAATGCGCGGAGATACAACTGCGCAATGCTCAAACCGATATCGTTGCTGGCCTTGTCTACTGCAGCCTTGTCGGCCTCTAAGGTTAATTTATTTGCCGCTTCCGTGTTTTTCCTGCTGTTGAAATTGAACAGCAGCACATTGGAAGAAATGGACATCTGCTCGAACATGGCTGAACGACTGGTGTAAACATTTGTCGTACGGTCCAGTGTGCGTCCGAACGAAAAACCATGGGTAAGTCCGTAAGAAAGGCTTGGCAATTTCTGAAGAGAAGATTGCTGGTATGCAATTGCAGACTGTTCAGCCTGGATGACGGCCTGTTTGACAGAGATGTTGTTTTTCATGCCATAATCAACACAACGCCGAAGATCCCATTGATTATCCTGCCCATTGGACATTAAAAAAGCCGTGCAAAAGAAAAGACCGAATAAAAGCCTCGATACCATAGAATTGAATTGAATCATCGCTGTTTCAGGATGTTCCTGAAAAATATGTGCAAAGATTCAACTAAAAGGGGGATTATCAAAATCGTTCGTCCTTGCCAGCGACCGCTTACAACAGTGATGCTGCTTTAAATGCCTGAGAAAGGTCCTTGATTAGGAATTCAGAATCTTCCAAACCAACATAAAGACGAACCAACCTGTGTGTTGGATTGGTGGCATCAAATTGGTTTTGGGGGATGCCTGCACATTTTGGAATGACCAGGGATTCATGCCCTCCCCAGCTCACTGCCATCCTGAAATGCTGGAGGGAATTGCAGAAATGTTCGATTTTTTCAATTTCCTGTGCTTTGATATAAAATGACAACAATCCACAAGCGTTTTTCATTTGCTGTTGGGCCAGTCCGTACTGCGTATAGGATGGGTCAAGTGGGAAAATGATTGATTCAATTTCATCCACTGTTTTAAGAAAAGCCAATACCTTTTGCGTTGAGGCCGTGATCCTGTCAATCCTTGCCGGAAGGGTTCTCAGGCCACGAAGGAGCAGCCATGCATTGAAGGGTTGAATCCCATTGCCGGCGCAGAGGTATTCGCTGTTGAAAATTTTACGCATCATGGCAGCAGAACCGGTGAGCACACCGCCAAGTGTATCGCTGTGGCCACCGATGTATTTGGTTGCAGTTTGCATCGCAATATCAATGCCCAGTTCAATAGGCTTTTGGTAAAGCGGTGTGCAATAGCTGTTGTCAATCAGCGTCGTGATACCCCGCGGTTTTGAAACCTCAGCAATCGCCCTGAGGTCCTGGATGTCCAGCCACCAAGAGTTGGGAGATTCAAGGTAAATCAGTGCTGTGTTGGCTTGTACATGCGAAAGGAAAGAGGCTGCATCTGAACCATCGGCATAGGTCACTGAAACACCAAACCTGGAGAGGATGGTGTCAAACAGGTGGGCCGTCCAGGTATAGGGATGGGTTACACTCAACACATGGTCCCCGGCTTTTACGTTTGCTACAACGCCTGCAAAAGTGGCGGCAGCTCCATTGTTGAACACCAGCGCATCTTCCGCACCATCCAGTGCGGCCAATTTTTTTCGCAGGATGTCAACCGTTGGATTGAGCCCCCTGCTGTAGAGATAGCCGCCCATCTCGTCTTCAAACGCCTTTCGCATCTCAGCAACTGTTTCAAAGGCAAAATTGCTGGTTTGCATGATGGGGGGAGCGATGGCATTGAAATACGAGGCGTGGTCTTCCCCAAGATGATTGATGATGTATGAAATGTCTTGCGCCTGGTTATGCATGGATGTTTTTCTTTTTTCTTGTCAGGAAAAACAACAGCAGGAATCCTGCCAACACAGCGGTTGCAGTGAGTGCAGTTTCCGGTTTGTCCATGGCGATGTTTGTGGCAACGAAAACATATGCTGCAATAAAGATGATGGGCATTACCGGAAAAAATCGCATGGAATAGATCTGAGACTTGTCGAGGTGTTGGGTGCGTTTTCTGATGATAAAAATTGTGGCTGCAGAAAAAGCCATTCCTATTGAATCCAGGAAAATGGTAAAGCTCAGGATCTTGTCAAAAGTATCTGCGAAGAAAAGGACCACCACGCTGATCAGTGCATAAACAGTAAGACTGACGGTAAGCACATCGCGTTTCTCATCTTTTTTTCCAAAAGCTTTTGGCAGGATGCCATCCTGGCTCATGGCATACATGACACGTGGATTGCTGAGCAATAAAACATTGACATAGGCGAGCACAGCAATGAACAAGAGGATTGAAAATGCATAGCGGCCGGTAGGTCCAAACATCCGTTCTGCAACAATGGCAGCAATGCCCTTTGCATTTTTCAGTTCCTCAAATCCAATCACCCGGTAGTAGGCATAACTGACAGAAAGGTAGAGCAGAATGATGACCATGATGCCAATAAAAATGCCCTTGGGAAGGTTCTTTTGCGGATCCTTGACCTCATCCCCAAAATTGATGGTTTGTTGATACCCACCATAAGTAAAGGAAACCGCTATCAAGGCCAAGCCAAATGACTTTACATAATCCATGAACTTGAAATCTCCTGTGGGAATGGTGATGACCGGAGCGATATTTTTAACGGGAAAAAAAATGGCAGACACGATCAGCAGGATCATGGAAATCTTGATCAGCATCAGGATGTTCTGCGCTGTAGAACTCATGCGAAGGCCCAGCAAATTGATGCCGTAAAACATGCCAATCGCAACCATGGCAATCAGCGCCTTTACAAAATCGGTTGGTGGTACTGAAAATATGATCTGTGAAATGTATTCACTGCCAATCAACGCAACACCAGAAAGTGAAGCTGCATTGGAGATGAGGATGATGCAGTTGACGGCAAATGCAATGGATGGATGATAACAGGTGGCAAATATCTTATAATAGCCCCCGGTGATGGGATACCGCGACCCGATTTCCGCATAGGTCAGTGCCCCGCAGAGGGCAATGAATCCGCCCACAATCCAACTGATAAAAAATACATTGGGCGTGATGGCTGCTCGTGCAGAATCTGAGGCGGTCCTGAAAATACCCATGCCGATTACCAGGCCGATCACGATCATGGTGAGGTCAAAAAGGTTGAGTTGGGGCTTCTTGGATATGGTCATGCGTTGAAGATAATAAAAAGCGATGAGCGAAGGTAGCAGTCACCTCTTTTTCAGAAATCCACAGAATGTGGACATCCTGTTTGTCAGGGCATGGTCCTACCCCCTACCTTTATCATGTATCATGGTTGAAAATCGTGCAAACGAAATTCATTAAAAGGGAAGTCCGGTGCTATTCCGGCGCTATCCCCGTAGCTGTAAAAACCATCTCGCTTCAAGCGAGACCATTTCCTCCTCGGCCACTGCACAAGCGGGAAGGCCGGAAATGGGGTTGAGCCAGAAGACCTGCCTGATGCAACATTGATTAACCAGGGCTTTCGGGAGAAAAGCTGGGATGAATTTTCTGCTGCAGCAGTCAACCATTTCTGTAAAATCCGAAGGTTCATAGTAAACCAAACACTATGACCAAAAATTTCATTGCATTCCTGCTTGTGGCTTCATTGGGAGCCACTGCACAAATTGATTCAAGCAAACAGCTTGATGAAATTATTGTTACCGCCAACAGGTTCCCACAAAAACAAGTCAACACCGGCAAGGTGATGACCGTTATCAACAGGCAAGAGATTGAGCGTTCGCCCTTTGCATCTGTCGGAGAGTTGTTGGCAAGACAATCCGGCATTACTGTCATCGGTGCCAACAATGCACCCGGCACAAACAATGATCTCTATGTTCGAGGAGGGGGAACCGGAAAAACACTGGTATTGGTGGATGGGTTTCCCGCGTATGACGGGTCAACCATCCGGGCCACATTTGACATCAATTTTTTACCCTTGGGTGAGGTGGAAAGAATTGAAGTGTTGAAAGGCGGCCAATCCACGCTGTATGGATCTGATGCAGTTGCCGGGGTCGTCAACATCATCACCAGAAAAAATGAAAATGGCAAGCAGAAAATGGGGCTTCACCTGTCGTCAGGATCCTATGGCGCAAGGGCAGTTGACCTCTCCAGTTCAGGTAAAGTCAAAAACATCAATTACAAAATGCAGTACAGCCGATCTGCCATAGATGGATTTTCTGCTGCAATGGATACCACCGGAAAAAAGGGATTTGACAAGGATGGCATGCAACATCAGTTTGCAATGGCACAGTTCAGCGCTGCCTACAAAAGCAACTGGTCGTGGAATGCCAGCATGCAATGGAGCAAGTACAACAATGACCTTGACGAGTCTGCATTCAAGGATTCAAAAGATTTTGTTGTTGAAAACAAAAACCTTCAGTTCACTGCGGGAATTGCAAAGAAGTTGAACAAGGGCATACTGCGCTTGAACTATAGCCTGAACAACAGCAACCGAAATTATCTTGATGATTCATTGGACATCACAGGATTTGCGAAATTCATCCAATCCGATTACATGGGAAGGTCCTCATATCTGGAGGCCCTGGGCAATATGGATCTTTCGAAAAACGTCAAATTACTAATAGGGTTGGAACACCGCTGGCAGAATACCGACCAATACTATCTCTCCCTGAGCAGCTGGGGCAAATACGAAACAACCCTCTCAGATGATTCCGCCAAAACCAACATCAGCAGTGCATTTGCCTCGGCGGTATACAGCAACGGAAAAGGTTTTAACCTGGAGTCTGGTATCCGCATCAACCAGCACAGCAGGTTTGGCAGCAACATGACCTATACCCTCAATCCATCGTATGTTATTGCCAATGCATTCAAGTTGGCCTTCAATCTTTCATCCGCATTTACAGCGCCAACATTGTACCAACTCTATGATGGATATTCAGGCAACAGGGAACTCAAGCCGGAAGCTTCAACCAGTGCTGAATTTTCAATGCAATTTGTTGGCAGCGAGCGTTTCAATGCTCGGTTAACCGGATTCAACCGTACCATCCGCAATGGCATTGATTATGATTATATCAACAACAATTATTTCAACAATGCCGTGCAAAAAACCAAGGGGGTTGAATTGGAAGCCGGTTATTCAGAAAAAAAATGGAACATCAAACTGAACTATACCTATCTGAAGGGTGAAGTAACCACAACAAATTTCGTTTACAATCCAACTACGTGGAGCTACAAGGCAAAGGGAGATACAACCTATTCTCACCTTTTCCGCGTTCCCCAAAGCAGCCTGAATGCCAGTGTCGGGTTTCAGGTCAACAGCAGGTTGTACCTGTCCATTGCCCAGCGTTTTGCCGGAAAAAGGTTTGAGCCCATTTATGGAGGAAAGCCCAAGGAACTTGCGAATTTCAACACCACTGACCTTTTTGCACAGTATATCATTGGAAAGGGTTTCAAAATCTACGCGGGATTGAAAAACATTTTCAATGTACAATACCAGGAAGTGATGGGTTATACAGCAAGGGGGAGAAATGTTGTGTTTGGCGTGCGGTTTTGAGAGGGATGAGGGATGAGGGGTGAGGGATTTGTAGAAAGGTGGAAAGAGGTTAAACGAGGTTGAGTGAGGTTGAAGCGTGTGATCGCGTCAACCAAATGTTAGTAAACCAACATTGACGGGTTTTAAGTAACTTTATAATCAAGTCAGGTTATGAAAATTGCTCCTGTTTCACACAAAATGCCAATCAAGTCATTTGATGAAAAAATGGCTGATTTAAAATATTGGCTTGATCAATCACCTCTAAAAAGGCTTGAGGCAGTAACATTTCTGATATCACAAACGGTCGATTTTACAACTACCAGACTGGACAAATCCCATGTAGTAAGAAGAAAAATGAAGTTATGACATTAGCCCAGGACTTTGAGGAATTTGTGAAATTACTCAATAAGCACCAAGTTGATTATATGGTAGTGGGTGGTTACGCTTTGGCGTTTCATGGAAAACCAAGACATACAGGAGACTTGGATATTTGGATCAATAGTTCAGAGGCGAATGCAGAAAAATTAGTTATGGCAGTCAGGGAATTTGGGTTGGCTAGTTTAGGGTTAACCAAATCAGATTTTATGGAGGAAGGCTATGTCACACAAATTGGCTATCCCCCATTAAGAATAGATATTTTAAATTCTATAGATGGAGTAAGATTTGAAGATGCATTTCCCAATAAATTACATGTAGATATAAATGGTATTGAAATAAAATACATTGGACTAAAAGAATTTATCGAAAATAAAACTGCAACAGGTAGAATACAAGACATTGCAGATTTAAGAGAAATTAAGAAATTAAATAAAGAGTAAATTATTTTTGCACTTTAAAAAGCTAACCCACCAATGACATTCGACGAAATCCTCACCATCAGTTTCACCCTGTTTGCCGTGATAGACATCCTCGGATCAATTCCTTTGTTGATGTCCCTGAAGCAAAAAATGGGTGGGATTCATGAAATGAAGGCCAGTCTGATTTCGGGTGGACTGATGATTTTCTTCTTGTTCGTAGGAGAGAAGTTCCTGAGCGTTCTTGGCGTTGATGTAAAATCATTTGCAGTTGGAGGATCCATCGTGATTTTCATACTGGGTCTTGAAATGGTTTTGGGCATTGAGTTTTTCAAGGGTGATGCTAACCCCAAGTCGGGTACTGTTGTTCCAATTGCCTTTCCCTTGATTGCAGGATCCGGAACACTGACCACCATCATTTCACTCCGCTCCAGCTACAGTGAATTGCCCATCCTGATCGGAATTTTGTTGAATGTTGTTTTCGTATACCTTGTATTGCGCGCGCTCGACTTCATCTCCAAACTGCTGGGGCAGGCCGGGATGCTGGCCGTCCGCAAATTCTTTGGTGTAGTCTTGTTGGCCATTGCGGTAAAGATTTTCGCAAACAATGTTGGTGGGTTGATCAAGTGATTTAAAATAGTATTGAATTGAGCGGTTTCAACTAATATTGGTTAAAAAAAAATGCAAATGAAGAATTTCTTGTTCATATCTGGATTGATTATTTTGGCATTGGGCTGGACAGGCTGGAAAGCAAAACAATCCAGCCGACCTTTTGTCAGCAAAGCCGAGATCATTTCATGCATGGAAACCGAAACAGTTGATGCCTATTTTAAGGAGGCATCAAAACCTTCATTTGCATCAATGCACATTGCGCCATTGCCCATTTCTCCACAGGACCTGCTGGGCAAAATGATCAAATTTGATGTGTCGGATGGCATGCAAGCCAATGCCTACTACTTGGCGCCCAAGAAAAAATCAAAAAAATGGTTGATTGTTATCCAGGAATGGTGGGGGTTGAACGACCAGATCAAACAAGAAGCCGATAAATATTTCAACGACCTCAAAGACATGAATGTCTTGGCCATTGACATGTATGATGGAAAAGTGGCATCAACACCAGACAGTGCGATGAAGTTAACAAGAGAAGCCAAGCCCGAAAGAATGACCAACATCATCCGCGGCGCCATTCAGCAAGCCGGAGCCGATGCTGCCATCTATAGCGTAGGCTGGTGCTTTGGCGGCATGTGGAGTTTACAAACCGCCATCATTGGAGGTGTAAAATCAAAAGGAACCATCATGTTCTATGGCAGACCTGAAACGGACATGGAAAAACTAAAAAACATTCAATGTGACATCATTGGATTCTTCGGAAACCAGGACAGGTCACCATCGCCTGAAATGGTCACTGCATTTGAAAAAAACATGGAAGCTGCCGGCAAAAAACTCAACACATACAAATATGATGCAGGACATGGTTTTGCCAATCCCAGCAATCCAAAGTTCAATGCAGAAGCTACAGCAGATTCATATGCAAAGGCGATTGCTTTTTTGAAAAATCATTGAGCCCATTCAAATGCTTTCCTGGTCGTCGAAATTGATTTCTAACGATCTAAGGGTATCCTTTGAATCCGGTAAACGCTCTACGTTCCTGAGTTCGCGCTGGATGGCCCTTGTGCGTGTACCAACCACCTCATCGAGCTGTCCCATGCCAACCTGAATGTTCTTCTGTGCTTTTTCCAACAACCCTCCGAAGGTTTCAAATTCTTTTTTTACGGAACCCAACACCTTCCACACTTCGCTGCTTCTTTTTTGAAGGGCCAGTGTTCTGAACCCCATTTGCAGGCTGTTGAGAATGGCCACCAAGGTAGTAGGACCTGCAACTGTAATCTTGAATTCATCGCGGAGTTGATCTACCAGTGCGCTTCTTCGAATCACTTCTGCATAGATGCCTTCGAAGGGCAAAAACAGGATGGCAAAGTCGGTGGTATTGGGCGGATCAATGTATTTGTCGCGAATGTCTCTTGCCATTTTCTTGATGGCAGCTTCCATATTTTTTGTTGCGGCTTCAACCACATCGGTGGTGCCGAGGTCATACGCAGTCAACAATTGTTCATAAACTTCCTTGGGGAATTTTGCATCGATAGGCAGGTAGACAATGCTGCGCTCATCCTCACTTCTGCCAGGAAGCTTTATGGCAAACTCAACCGGATCTGCACTGCCTTTTTTTGTTTTGACATTGGCATCGAACTGCGTTGGTGCAAGGATCTGTTCTAGCAACATGGCCAACTGCACTTCTCCCACGTTGCCCCTGAGCTTTACATTGCTCAGCACTTTTTTCAGGCCACCAACATCGGTGGCGAGGGTCTGCATTTCGCCCAATCCTTTTTGCACACTTTCCAATTGCTTGCCAACCATTTCAAAGGATTGCCCCAGCCGCTCATTGAGCGTCTTTTGGAGTTTCTCGTCTACTGTTTCTCGCATCTGGTCCAGGCGTTTTTCTGTACTGTTGATCAGCAGCTGTACTTTTTCCGTTTGGTCCCTGCTGTGTTGGTCCAGCGCTGCCCTCAGCTCAAAACGGTTTTCCCTCGCCAGCTTGTTGCTGTCTTCCCTGTTCATCCTGAAATCTTCCCGAAGGGAATTCTCGATGCGTTGGAGGGCCTTTTCAAGGTCCTCCACTTTTCGTTGGGTAATGTCTGCACCCTGGTCTGTTTTGCGAAAAATAATGAACAGCAAGAGCAAGCAGGAAACGGCCATCAATATGGTTTGAATCATGATCATGTTGAACGATTGAACAACAAATATAACCGGCCTGACCCGATTCTATTGGAGGAATAAAATATGTTATCAGGATTCTTCAAACGCGGACAGAGAGGCTGACACATTGCAGTTGTATGGCAGAAACGGTTAAGGATTAATTCCGTAAATTCATTCATTACAAATTTGCACATGAAAAGATTGGCCTTCAAGATGAAGCTTTTTCCTGGGAAAACAGCGGAATATAAAAAACGGCATGATGAAATCTGGCCAGCATTGACGGACCTCTTGCAAGAAACAGGCATATCCGACTATTCCATTTTTCTGGATGAGGAAACCCTTGACTTGTTTGGAGTGTTGAGGGTGGAAGATGAAACGGCAATGGACCAGTTGCCTGATCATCCTGTAATGAAAAAATGGTGGGCCTACATGCGCGACATGATGGAATGCAATGATGACAATTCACCCATCAGCATCCCCCTAAAAAATGTATTTTACATGCCTTGATATGGAAACAAAACCTTCGTTTTTCAACAAAACAGCGATTGTTACCGGCGCAGGACAGGGCATTGGCCTGAAGATCTGTGAAATGCTTGCAGCAGCAGGCGCCAGGGTCATCCTCAATGACCTTGATGCAAGCCTATGCAATGCAGCAGCAGAGAAAATACACACTGAACATGGAAATTGTATCTCCATGCCAGGAGACTCCAGCGACCCGGCATTCATCCAATCAATGGTTGAAAGCTGCACCACACAATGGGGAGGTGTAGACATTGCCATTGCCAACGCTGGTATTACCCTTTTTGGAGATTTTACCGACTACCCTGTTGTAGATTTTGACAGGGTGATGGAAGTGAACCTGAGGGGCACCTTCTACCTGGCGCAAGCGGCTTCGAACCAAATGAAAAAGCAAAACCAAGGTGGATCCTTGTTGTTCACTTCATCCGTAACCGGACACCAGGCGCACAAAAATCTTGCTGCTTATGGAATGAGCAAGGCCGCCATTGAAATGCTGGCCAAAAACCTGGTCTCCGAACTTTCATCCTACCGCATCAACGTCAATACCATCGCCCCCGGCGCAACCCTCACAGAAAGAACATTGCTTGACCCTGCCTACATCGAAACATGGTCGAGGATTACGCCCATGGGAAGGCCAGCAACAGTGGAAGACATTGGTCATGCAGCATTGTTCCTGATTTCAGACCATGCGCGCCATATCACCGGACAATCCTTGATCATTGATGGCGGATGGACTGCTGTCAGCCCAACCCCTTACTGAATACCATGAACATCACTCCTCTCTGCAACCACAGATCCATACTCGGTGAAGGCCCTGTCTGGGATGCAGCCAACAACGCCATTCTTTGGGTGGATATCATGGGCTGTGCCATCCATGTTTTGGACAGGCAAAGCAATGCTTTTCACAGCATTGAAACACCCAGCATGATTGGGTCATTTGCCCTTTGCATCGACGGAAACATTGTTGCGGCAATAAAGGAAGGATTTGTATTCATCAACAGAAGTACCGGTAAGATTGATGCAATAGGCAATCCAGAAGAAGCACTTTCAAACAATCGCTTCAACGATGGCAAAACCGATCCTGCCGGGCGTTTTTGGGCCGGGAGCATGTCATTGACTGGAGAAACCGAAACTGGAAACCTTTACATGCTGGATGGCAAATTGAACATCAACAAAAAGATTGAAAAGGTTTCGATTTCCAATGGACTCTGCTGGAGTGAAGACCTGCAATATTTTTATTATATCGATACACCAACCATGGAAGTGGTCCGGTACAATTATAACAATGGTAATGGTGAAATCAGCAACAAGACCACGGTCATCAGCATTCCCGGAAAAGAAGGATATCCAGACGGCATGACAATGGACAGCGAAGGGATGCTCTGGATAGCACACTGGGAAGGATGGCAGGTTGCACGCTGGAACCCCTTCACCGGTAAAAAAATTGATTCGATTCACTTGCCTGTGTCGCTGGTCACTTCCATTTGTTTTGGTGGTGAGAACATGGATGAAATGTACATCACTTCAGCCAGGGTAGGATTGACAGATGAACAATTGACAGAACAACCCCTTGCAGGAAGCAGCTTTATCGTTCAACACAGCGGGTATAAAGGATTTGGGTTTGCACCCTTCAACACAATGCATCAATAAATTAACAGCATGAAACCAACAGTCATCATCAGTTTTCTTTTCTTTTTTGCATCATCTGGCAATGCACAGGTCACGCTACGCAACATCCTTGCGACCACCTATTCGCCAGAAAAAGTAGTGGCATCCATCATCCCCAAAGACAAATGGAAACCTTATCCACTCACACCACAAGAATGGAAGGACGCAGTTCCGGACAGCATGCTGAAAGGCATTGTGGACGGTGCTTCCAGCGTCATGTCCTATACATTTGAACCCATCAGCGGATCGGTTTCCATGGACTTCAAGCGCACAGGGGACCGGCTCAGGCATTCAGGCATTTCTTTCAAAAAAAGGGAAGTGTTGATGTACATGGTATTGGCAGAAAGCATTGAAGACAAGGGCCGTTTCATGGAAGCCATCTTCAACGGCATCTGGTCCATCTGCGAAGAAAGTTTTTGGGGGGTGCCTGCACATATCGGAGGAACCGGACTTCCAGATGTGGAGCGTCCTTCAGTGGACCTGTTTGCAGCAGAAACAGCAGCGGTAATGGCCATGGCAGATTATTTTGTCGGTGAGAAACTGGACAAGATCAATCCATTGATCAGGAAGCGCATCTACCATGAAACAGACAGAAGACTGTTTACGCCGATGATGAAGTATGGCAACAACTACAAGTGGATGAGCAGAACAGAACCCGTGAACAACTGGAATCCCTGGATCATGTCGAACTGGATCCTCAGCAGTCTGATGCTCGAACGCAACGAAGTCAGAAGGGTTACCATGACGAATGCAGCCATGAAAGGACTGGACGCCTACCTGAACAGTTTGGGCGAAGATGGCGGCTGCGATGAGGGACCCAGCTACTGGTTTGCTGCCGGCGCCAGCGTTTACGATTGCCTTGAGCTGTTGCACAATGCATCAGGTGGGGCCATCAATATTTATGGCCATCCACTGATCAAAAAAATGGCGACCTATATCACGAAAATGCATATTGCAGGAAACTATTTTGTGAATTTTGCGGACGCTGATCCGACCCTCATACCCAGTGGCATGCTGCTCTACCGTTTTGGAAAAGACATCAATGATACCACGATGATGGAGTTTGGAAAATGGGCACAGCAAAACTACCCTTCCAAGCCAGGAGGTTCTACGGGTATGAGAATGCGCCACCTGGGCTCCCTGCTCAACCTTAAAAATATTGATGCAAGCCCTAGTACCTTCAAGGATCCTACAAGTACATGGATCAGCGACATACAAATTCTGACAGCCAGGACAGAAAAAGGATTGTTCCTGGCGACCCATGGCGGGCACAATGCTGAAAGCCATAACCACAACGATGTGGGGGATTTCATCATTTATGTGAAGGGTGAACCCATGATCATCGATGCAGGCCGTGGCAATTATACGGCCAGAACATTTTCTCCCCAACGTTATGAGCTATGGTTTACCCAATCCCAGTACCACAATCTTCCCATCATCAATGGGGCTGGACAACAGGCTGGACGGGAATTTGAAGCAAAGTCCGTCAAAAGCATTGTTAACGAAAAAGAGTCATCGCTTAGCATGGATATTGCATCTGCTTACCCGGACAGTGCAGGCATTGAACGCTGGAACAGGACCGTGAAGCTCAATAGAGTAAAAGAAACAGTGGAAATCAATGATGACTACCAGTTCAATGCCAGCCCCGTTTCATTGCAACAGATTTTTATGACTGTCTGTGCTGTTGATGTTGCTGTTTCGGGAAAGGTTTTGTTCAGTGATGCCAAGGGAAACAAACTCATTCTGGATTATGACCCGAAAAAATGGTCAGTACAAACAGAAATACCTTCTTTTGAAGGAATGGAATATGAAAGTTTCGACAGGAAGTGGGATGGAAAAAAGATTACAAGGGTGATTCTGACAAGAATTAATACAAAGTCAAAGGGTGATCACCGATTTTCATTTGAAGTGAACTAACTTTGCCGGCCCGGCCTCGTAGTACAATGGATAGTATAAGAGTCTCCGAAGCTCCAGATCCCGGTTCGATTCCAGGCGAGGCCACACTCCTACCAAAAAGACAATTCTCAAAAGGATTGTCTTTTTAAGTTTCTACCTGTTTTCTGGATTTCTCTGGTACACCCTTACATAGTCAATCTCGAAACGGTTCGGAAATGTTGTTTGTGATGGATTACCGCCATTCATGCCACCCATGGCAAGGTTGAGCAGCATATAATGTGGTTGCCGGAAGGGGTTAAACCCAGACCCGTCGCGGTTGAACAAGGAGTCCACATCAACCCTGTTCAACAGCTGATCATCCACAAAAAGGGAAATTTCACTTTCGGTCCAATCCATGCGCCATACATGAAATTTACTGGCCCATGCCGCACCTCCAAGAGAATCGGTTGGATACTTTTTTCCATACCACTTTGCACTGTATCCATTGCTGTTCAGACAGGCGATATTGGCCAGCAGTGATCCACGGTAATACTCCATGATATCAATTTCCCCATTGGCAGGCCATCGTTTTGTGTCGCCAAGCGTCCACCAGGCCGGCCACATGCCCTTGCTGATATCAATGCGTCCTCGCATTTCAAAACGACCATACTGCCATGAAAACTTTTTCCTGGTATTCAAACTGGAAGAGGTGTACAAGATGTTCTTTCGGCTTTTTTTCCAATCGGCACTCCCCTCTTCATAAAGCGGATTGGGCTTGTTTTCCCTTCTTGCTTCAATCACCAAGATTCCATTTTCACAAATGGCGTTATCCCTCTGGTACCATTGCAACTCATTGTTTCGCACAAAGCCTTTTTCATAAGACCATTTGCTGGTATCGGGTACCCCATCCATGTTGAATTCATCAGCCCAAACCAAGGTATATTCACTGGTCTTTGATTTAACAATAATAGTATCCGTTTGTGCAAACGAAGAAGAAAATGAAAAGTAGAAAAGAAGGGTGAAAAAATCTTTTCTCATCATAGTTATATTAGGTGACCCAAATTTATCTAAAAATAATCCGGTTCTGCACTTTTCAATATTACACCTTCAGTAATGCTTCTCCTGTCAAAATTCTACACAAATTGGCCTTCCCGAAACAATTTCATGTGCCAATTTTATAGAAGTTAATCATTATCTTGGGCCTCAAATCAACAATTGCACATGAGAAAAAAGTACTGCACCATTGTGGTCGCTGCCTTATTGATCTGTATCAACAGCATCGCACAGACTCGAACCATTTCAGGTAAAGTGGTTGCTGAAAATGGAGAGCCGCTGATGGGTGCCAGCATTGTCATTAAAGGAAGTGCGCAGTCAGTGGTCACCGGAAAAAATGGCGAATTCAGCATCAAACCCAGTGCAAAGGCAACATCCATTACAATTTCTTTTTCAGGGATGGAAACCACAGAGATCAGCATAGGAAAAAATGACAATTATACTGTTGTCATGAAAACCCTGGTCACCAACCTTTCCGATGTGGTGGTGGTTGGATATGGAACCATCAGAAAAGCTGATGCTACAGGTGCGGTACAACGCATCTCCCGCGAAGAACTTATTCGCGAAAGTCCTACCAATATTCTTCAAGCCATCCAGGGGAAACTGGCAGGCGTGAACGTTACGCAAAATGATGGCGCACCAGGAGCAGGCCTCAGCATCAGGGTGCGTGGATCAAATTCATTTCTTGGTGGAACAGAGCCCCTTTATGTCATTGATGGGGTTCCCTTCAACAATACCAGCAGCGGGTCAACACCATCTTCGATTGGCGGAGATGAAAAACAAACCCTCAATGTCATGGCATTCATCAATCCCAATGATATTGAATCCATTGATGTATTGAAAGATGCCTCTGCCACTGCAATCTATGGATCAAGAGGAGCCAATGGCGTGGTGCTGATTACCACCAGAAAAGGGAGGATAGGAAAAGACAAGGTTGAGTTGCTTGCCAACGTTGGAATGTCTGAAATTTCCAAAAAAATTGATGTGCTGACTCCCTATGAATATGCCGCCTATCAAAACCTGTCTTACCAAAACGCCAACAGGTATGATGGAACCAGCTATTCCATGCCCTATTCCAACCTTGATCAATACAAAAACCTGAACACCAATTGGCAGGATGCAATTTTCAGGAAAGGGTTTCAACAGCAGTACACCCTGAATGTTTCAGGAGGTTCTGAAAATGGAAGCCATAGCCTTACCATGAACCACCTGAACCAAAGCGGAATCGTCCAGAATTCGAACTTCAAAAAAATCGGACTGAGCTATAACCTCAACAGGAATGTCGGCAAGCACATCAAAATTGGAAGCAGCAATACCATTTCAAATTCCATCACCAATGGTGTAAAGACCGGAACAGACAAGTCTGATGCCGCAAGTGCCGGTGTCATCCGCTCTGCCATCACCTATCCTGCCACCATTGATTCAGTGGAAGAGTACGATGGCACAGGCGAGGGATTCTTCATTACCAATCCTGTCATTTATACCAATGATGTATTGAACAGGGTGACGGCCATCAATATTTTCTCATCCAACCATATAGAAGCGACGCTCGGCAAGTACTTCAAGCTCAGGGGAAATGTTGGTTTTAACTATGGATCAAATACCCGCGACCAATATTATCCCAGGACCGTCTATGAGGGCTTCAGTGTAAGGGGATGGGGGTTGAAATCTGACAACTTATGGAGCAGCATGATCTCTGAAGGTTTATTGACCTATAACCGCAAGATCAACAAACACAGCATTGTAGTTACTGGAGCAAGCACGTTTGAAAGAACCAATGGCCAGAACAAAAGGACTGAAGCAAAAACCTTCCCCAACGACATACTGAAGAATGAAAACATGGAATCGGCAGAACAAATCATGCCAGTTTCATCAAACAGGTTTCAGTCAACCCTGATTTCATTTTTGGGAAGATTGAATTATTCTTACAACGATAAATATGTATTTTCCCTCTCTTACAGGGAAGATGGATCGAGTAAGTTCGGCAAGGACAACAAATGGGCAGGATTTGCATCATCAGGTTTGGCTTGGAAGGCACACAAGGAATCCTTCATGAAGGACTTGAACAAAATCAGCAACCTTACATTCCGCCTGAGTTTTGGACAAACCGGCAACCAGGGAATTGGATCCTATGCATCGCTTTCCAAATTGAATGTGTACAACTACCCTTTCAACGGTGCACTCCAGACAGGACTTGCCGATGATGTGTATTCTGGTCCGGCCAACGCCGCCCTCAAGTGGGAAACCACCACTGCCTACAACGGAGGATTTGACCTCGGATTGTTCAAAGACAAATTGAACATCCATCTGGACCTTTACCAGAAAAAAACAGACAACCTCCTGCAATATGTAACCACTCCTGCTTCAACTGGCTTTCAACGTCAATTGAAAAATTCCGGATCGGTGCAGAACAAAGGGCTTGAGGTTTCCATGGATTTCAATGTGATCAACCAGAAGAATTTTACATGGAAAACTGGAGGAAATATTGCTTTCAACAGGAACAAAATTCTGAGCCTTGGGGATGGCATCAAAGAACAGTATGCATCCAGGATTTCTACAAGGGATGCTCCTTTCGTGCAATTGGCAGGCTATCCGATAGGCGCTTTGATTGGACATGTTGAGGATGGATACTTCGACAATGAGGCTGAGGTAAGAAGCTCACCCGTGTACGCCAATCAACCCATCTCTATCATTCAAAGAATGATAGGAGAAGTTAAATACCTCAATCTTGACAAGGATGCATCATCCATCTCCATTACAGACAGAATGATCATCGGCGATGTAAATCCAGATTACATTTTTGGATTGACCAACAGCTTCCAATACAAGAAATTTGAACTGAATGTATTCATCAATGGAGTCCAGGGAAATGATATTGTGAACATGAATACTGCCTTCAACGGCAACATCGGAACCTCCAAGAATATCAGCCAGGAAGCCCTGGATGGTGCATGGCAACCTGGCAAGAACAATACCAATGCTACAGGCCCAAAGGCCATTCGTCAGTTCTGGAGATCGCTTTTGTTCACCAGGAGGTTCATTGAAGATGGAAGCTTTGTTCGCGTCAAGAATGTAACACTTGGCTATACCCTGCCCTCCAACCAAATCAAGGGAGTCAGCAGCATCAGGCTTGCATTGGGGGTAAACAACCTTTACACTTTCACGAAATACAGTGGCTATGATCCTGAAATAAACAGCTATGGCGACAACCCTGCGTTATTTGGTGTTGACCTTGGCGGCTACCCCAATTCAAGAACATTCCAATTTTCCATCCGCTGCAACTTCTAATAAAGTTTTAATCCAACAACAGTGAAAATGAAATCTTCAATACAATACAAAAGGCTGACAGGCATTTTTCTTGTCATCTTCTCGCTTTTCTCTTGCAACAAAGCATTGGTGGAAAAGCCCTATTCATTTCTTTCTCCAGAGAATTTTTACAAGAATGAGTCGGATGCAAAAACTGCCATCAATGGCGTTTACAGCGCATTGTACACCTATGACCTCTACCTCCAACCCATCTGGAACTTGACCATGCTGGATGATGACCATGTATCGGGAGCAGACTGGTTTCTGGGAACATCAGGAGCAGGAAACCCTCAGGGATACTGGGGTGTGGACGGACCATGGGTTGGATTTTATACCGTCATCTCAAGGGCGAATACGGTAATTGAGAACATCGAACCCCTCAACCAGAATATCGATACAGACATAAAAAGCCGGATTCTGGGAGAAGCATATTTTCTCAGGGGATGGTCCTATTTTCAGCTTGTTCAATTGTACGGTGGTGTACCGCTAAGGCTTGCATCACTTTCCAAGGAAACTGATGTCAATAAACCAAGGGCATCGGTGGTGGAAGTGTACAATACTGTTTTCAGTGACCTGAAAAAAGCGGAAACCATGTTATTCCCTGTTGGACATCCGAAAGCAGGAGAAGCAGGCAGGGCAACACGTGGTGTAGCAAAGGGATTCCTTGCCAAGGCCTACCTGACCATGGCGTCTTGCGCCGTCAACAGTGGAAATGTGATTGTAAGGGGTGGGCAGGACAATGGGAATTACAGCTATGCCAAGGCAGCTGTAAAAGGCTATGAGGGCGTAGATGCAAAACTTTACTTTGGGCTGGCAAGGGACAAGGCCATGGAAGTAATCAGCAGCAAGGAATACAGCCTCTTTACAAGTTGGAAAACACTTTGGAGCAAAAGTGGAAGAAACAACACGGAACACATGTGGCAAATACAATCCATGTCCGGATCCAGCTTTGTCAACAACCTGCACAACTATTTTTCAGCACTCTCTACTTTTGGAAGAGGTGCCGTTTGGGCAACAAACAATCACTACAGCGATTACGAAGATGCAGACCTCCGTGCTTTGGATGGGATTGCACACAATTACCAGACCAATACCGGAACAAGGTATTTCTACCCTTCATCGCAAGCCGCATTGTACAAAGTTGTCAATGGGCTTACCTACAACAACAATGGAACAACTGATAACAGGGCTTATGTCATCAAGTATGCTGATGTTACAGAACCAACACTCGCCAACAGTGATGCACACTACCCCATCATGCGTTATGCTGAAATACTGCTGATCTATGCAGAAGCCGCCAATGAAGCCAATGGCAGCCCAACAGTGGAAGCTTATGCACAACTCAATGCCATCAGAAGTCGGTCAAAAGCCACAGCAGCACCAGCCGGGATGAACCTAGAACAATTCAGAAGTTATGTGCTGGCAGAAAGAGCCAGGGAACTGCTTTTTGAAGGCATCCGCCGGTTCGACCTGATGAGGTGGAATGTTTACCTGCAGGTGATGAACAAAATATCAGCAGGACAAAACAACATCTCCAAGGTCAGAAGCCAGCGCAACCTGTTGTTACCGATTCCGTTGGGTGAACTCAATTCAAATCAGGCCATCAAGGAAAACAATCCTGGTTGGTAATCATTCGTATCAAACAATCATTCAATCCATCACAATGATAAAGAACTTTACAAAACAATGCCACGCAGTCTTGCCGATCATGCTGATGACCATCCTGTTTTCCTGTAAAAAGGACCATGGACTGCATGAAGTACCGCCCACAATCACGGGGGTTACCGATTTAACCAACCGTGGCACGACACTTTCATCTGTCAAGTTTGGCGAGTGGATTGTCATCAAGGGTGCACATCTTGCAACAACCTATAAAGTAGAATTCAATACCATCGTGGTATCGGACTCATTGTATTATGCCGATGACAGTACCGTAACTGTTAAGATACCTGCCAATCTTCCTGACCCTATCAACAACCCCATCACGGTAACAACCAAGTACGGAACAGCAACCTATGGGTTCAAGATCATGCAACCCGCTCCTATCATCACAGGATTCAATCCGGAAGCTGGATTGGCAGGTGATGTGGTGACCATATCTGGCAATCATTTCAATGGTGTAACAGAAGTCAAATTCGACAATGCAGTGGCTACGATTGTTTCGAAAAGCAACCAGGAATTGAAAGTGAATGTTCCCGCAGGCGTGACCAGTGCATTCATTACGGTTACCACCCCTGTAGGATCCGTAACCTCATTGACAAAATTTGGGTTTAAGTATATGATCTACGATGAAAAGTTGCAAACCGGTTGGTCAAATACTTCCTATAGCGCAACAGCCATACTGAACCATACCACCACCGTCAAAAGGGGTACGACCTCCATCAGCAATGCATACACAGTCGGTTTCGGCGGCTTTAGGCTGAGCAAGGCAACGCCTGCAGTGAGTTTGACCGGTTACACTGCCATCAAATTTTCTGTGTTTGGAGGACCTGGAACGGAAGGTAAAAAGGCAAGGGTTATCATCAATGGCGTAAGCACAACAGCATTTCAAATCTTGTTGAAAGAGGGTGCTTGGTCTACTTTTGAAATCCCTTTATCGAACTTCAACAATCCAACCACACTGACTTCATTTGAATTGAAGGAATACAGCGGCTTGATGGTTACGGTTTATTTAGATGACATCGGCTTGTCATAAAAGGGCAGTCTATATTCTTTAAAGTGGATGATCCTAGGCTTTTAAAGCCCCATAAAGCACCTCAATGCTATGAAGGGCTTGTCGTCCTGTACCATCCTTTATCTGGTGCCGACAACTGGTTCCTGAAGCTGAGATTTCAGTTTCATCATCCAGCGCGCGTAGTGTTTTGAACAACACCAGTTCGCCGACTTGCATGGATATGGGATAGTGCTCTTTTTCATATCCAAATGATCCTGCCATACCGCAACAACCAGAGGGAATGAGCCTTGCTTCATAGTTTTCTGGGAAGGACAATGCGCGCTTGACAGGCACCATGGAAGCCAGGCTTTTTTGGTGGCAATGCCCATGGATCTTGATCTTCTTGATGGAGTTGTTAAAAGAAGAAGAGAAAATTTTTCCTTTGTCCGCTTCGCGCATGAACCACTCCTCAAACAAGTAAACATTGTTGGCAAGCTGCTTCGCTTTTTCAAGCAATTCCGGATCAACAAGATCAGGGAATTCATCCCTGAAACCCAGTATTGCAGAGGGCTCTACACCGACCAAGGGAATTGATTCACTGATGATGGAAGAGAACAGTTGCACCTGTTGATTCGCAATTTTTTTGGCTTCCCTGATCAATCCTTTTGACAAATATGTTCTTGCACTTTCAGGATGATCAATGATGCAAACTTGATAACCCAAATGTTCCATCAACAAAATGCATTGCTGACCAATCTGCACGTCATTGTAATTGGTGAACTCATCACAAAACAAAAACAGCTTGCCATTTGCAGCAGTTTTGTTGATCAGACCATTCGTTCTTTCAGCATGCCATTTGCGCAGGGTTGTGCCTGATACCCTTGGAAGCGTGCGTTCGGGATGAAATCCAACCAGCCGGTTCATGGTCTTTCGAATCATTGGCGTATCAATCATCCAATTATAGATACCAGAAAACAAAGAAGCCATTTTCATTTGACGGGAAAAATCTCCAATCAATCTTGTTCTAAAGGGAACACCTTTCTCATCATAATACGACTGCATGAATTCGCCCTTGAGCTTGGCCACATCTACACTGGACGGGCATTCTGACTTGCATGCCTTGCAAGAAAGACAGAGGTTCATGATTTCTTTTACCGATTCTTTATCAACCAGATTGGTGGATTCATTGGTAAGGTATTGGCGAAGTACGTTGGCCCTGGCTCGGGTGGTATCACGCTCACTTCGGGTGGCCATATAACTTGGACACATGGTGCCGCCAGAAACCTCCGTTTTCCTGCAATCGCCGGAACCACTGCATTTTTCAGTGAGTTTCAGGTATCCGCCTGCCGGTTTAAAATCATATACCGTATCTACAGGTTTAACAACAGTTGAAGGGTTGAAGCGTAACTGTTCATCCATTGGAGGTGTATCCACAATCTTGCCGCGGTTGAAGATGGATTGTGGATCGAAGATTTGTTTGACCTGCCTGAACAAACCATAATTGTGTTCGCCCATCATCATGGGAATGAACTCACCGCGAAGCCTTCCATCGCCATGTTCTCCCGAAAGGGATCCCTGGTAGGACTTGACCAAAGCAGCAGTCTCTGTAAGCACCTGCCTGAATTGTTGTATCCCTTCCTTCGTCTTAAGGTTGATGATCGGTTCTACATGCAGCTCTCCTGCTCCGGCATGGGCATACATGGAATACTGTAAACCATGGCGTTTCAACAACTGCTCAAGGTCCGCTATATAGTTGGGCAAGTCTTGTGGGCTGACGGCACAATCTTCAATCAGGTTTACAGGCCTTGCATCACCGGGAAGGTTGCGCAACAATCCAAGTCCGGCCTTTCGTACATCCCAGGCCAGCTTGCATTGCTCGTCTTGCAAAATGGGATAGGCATAGCCAATATTTTTTTCTTGCAATGCCTTGATGAGCGACTGGCATTTCCTCATCAATTCATGCTGATCATTGCTGAAGAACTCAACCATCAGGATGGCCTTGGGCTCTCCCTCAATGAATGCGCGGCTTTGGGAAAGCTCCGGAGATGTTTTGGTGAATTGCAAAATGAAATCGTCCACCAGTTCTGATGCTGCACATCCATGCTCCAAGGCAACCATATTGGCCTTCAACGCATCATTCAATGTGTTCGTATGAATGGTGACCATTGCAACTTCCGCAGGGGGAAGATCCAGCAATTGCAGTTTTGCTTCTGTAACAAAGCAAAGCGTGCCTTCTGATCCTGCAATCAGTTTGCTCAAATTGTATTGTTCATCCCCTTCAAACCTCGACATGTCCAAAACTGCATCCAGTGCATAGCCTGTATTTCTTCTTTTGATGTCTTTCCTAGGAAAGCCGTCTTCAATGGCCTGTTGGTTTTCCTTGCGGTCAATCAGGCCTTTCAATTCTGTGTAGATACGTGATTCAGTACCTGAGCCCATGCACTTGTTTTCCAGTTCTCCTTTTGTCAGTCCCTTGAAAACAGTTTCAGTGCCATCACTCAGCATCACTGTTGTTTCCAAAAGATTATCTCTTGTAGATCCCCAGATGATGGAATGCAGGCCGCATGAATTGTTGCCAATCATTCCACCAATCATCGCCCTGTTGGCGGTGGAGGTTTCTGGTCCAAACATCAGGCCAAAAGGTTTCAGGTAGGCATTCAGGTCATCCCTGATGACACCTGGCTGCACGCGCACCCATTTTTCATTTACGTTCAGTTCCAGTATTGCAGTAAAATATTTGGAGATGTCCACTACTATTCCGCTGCCCACAACCTGCCCTGCCAGCGAAGTGCCGGCAGCCCTTGGAACCAGTGATATCTTGTTGGTGGCAGCAAATGCAACAAGCTGCCTGATGTCATCAATGGTCTTTGGAATGGCAACAGCAAGGGGCTTTTCCTGGTATTCAGATGCGTCGTTAGCGTAAACGATCCTGATGGCATCATCAACTCCATGGTCATTGAAATAGAGTTCCCCGGAAAAAACTGTTGCGAGTTGGTGAAACATATCAACCGTAAAATTAGCGGTTAATTGCGCAGGAAATCAATTCTTGTTGGATTGAAAGCGTCTATCAATATGCCTTCTTCAAGACAAAGAGCACCATGTTCAATGCCAGGCTCAACGAAGTAACCATCGCCTGCAGACAAGATTTTCTTTTCCCCGTTGATGGTGACTTCAAAACGACCAGACATCACAACAGCGGACTGGGAATGAATATGTTGATGCAGTGCGCCAATGGAACCAGCAGCAAATTTGAATTTGACCAACATGAGGTCTTGGTTATGGCCCAAAACTTGACGGTATACACCGTCACCCAGGTTCTCCCAGGGAAGTTCCTTGTCCAACAGAAAAGAGATGCTACTCGTTGCCATTGTACAAAGTTATTCAAGAATGAGGTTATAACCTAGGTGGTTTTTACTTCTTTTTCCCAACCTGTTTCCTTGAGTGCAGGATCATCTTCCTTGCGCAGGAAATCTGCAGTAGCCGCAGCACCTCCAACATCTCCGGCCATCATGGCTGCATCTGAAACCGTTTTGACTGGCTCCCTCCAGGAAGTGCTTGGATCATTGAATGCAGGGTTGGACAAAGAATTGTAGCAGGAAATGATGGACCATCTTGGTTTGTCGCTCAGGTTGGCTTCACTGCGGTGCAAGAGATTGCTGTGAAAGAAAAGCGCGTCTCCGGGCTCAAGCTCAACATATACATGTTCAAGTGTTGTAAGGGCATGATCCACCATGACCATGTCTGCACCGACCTGCTCTCCTGAAAAACCATGGTTGACCCTTCCAAGTTTATGGGAACGCTTGATGACTTGCAAACAGCCATTTTCCTTGTTGGCTTCTGTCAACGCAATCATGATGCTGACCAATTGATCAGGAAACAAAAACTGGTTCTTGTACCAATACCCATAATCCTGGTGCCATTCCCAGGCGCCCCCTACCCTTGGCTCCTTTTGCATCAACTTGGTATGAAAATGACAAACGGGTGCATCGCTGTCCAAAAGCTTTCCAGCGGCATCGACCATGCGTTCACTTCTTAACATCATGCTGTATACATCGTCGCCGGGTGTAAACCAAAGAGTAAGCTTTGAGTTCTTTCCACTGCTGTCTGTAACATTGGTGGCGTTGTTCTTGACCACCGCATCAGCAGTAGCAATGGAATAAAGTTTTGTGACCTCTTCTGTTGAAAAAAAGTTTTTGACAATGAGGTATCCATCTTGATGGAAAGCTATGACATCAGCAGTATTCAGGCGATATGACATGTGTTAATTTTTAATTTTTTCACAAATTATGACCAATCGAATGTAGATGAATTCTACAAATACAAATCAATTTATTGCAAATAATTTCATTGCGTTACAAAAGATTTTTGCAGGAATTCAATGGCGCAACAAGAAGGTCAAAAAAGTACAGTATGCGCCAAAACGATACAATAAAAAGCCAATAGAAAAAAGGAAATCAACTCCACATGCATTATATTCATGATTAATTTTCATGACCAGATGCTGTACAAATATGGCCTCATCGTTATAATGGCATTGCATTGTTTGAATGTCAAATCACAGAACAAGAACATTTCATTTCACGGCAATACAAGTAAACATCCTACAATTCAGTTTGCTGTTCAGGAACTAGAGGAGCATCTGAACATTGGGCCAAAAAACACAAATCATAACCGCTTCAGGTTTGAGTTCAAAATAAATGGAAGGCCTGAAAATGGAACATTCAGCTACGCTATTCATCATGCTGATAATACTACACATGTTCTTTTTACAGGCGCTGATGAGACTTCTATGCTACATGCAGTGCATGCATTCCTTGAGCACCTTGGATTTCAATTTGAGTTCAATGGAACGATAAGGCCAAAATACTTTAGGGCGGATACACTGACAACGGGCAACTATACAACAGTGCCCTTTTCACGCTGGAGAGGAATTCGGCAACATGTGAACTTTCCCATGGACATTTCTTCCTATCCCATTGATGAGGCAAAAGCATATGTAAAAAACCTGATCAGGATGAAGTTCAATGTATTGGCCATTCATAGCTATCCCAACCTCTGGCACGAGGTCCAGACGGGTGATAGCATTGAGTATGCTGGCAACTTTTTTTACAACAGGGTGCATGAAATACCGGAAGTACCAGTCATCAAAAAAAATATTCGTTTCAATAAAAAGTATTTTGTCATTCCTGAAATTGAGCCCTATTACAACAATCGGATCAAGAAAAGTGAAATGGCGGTGGATTGGATGAGCGCGTTGCTTATCTATGCAAAATCAATAGGCCTGCGCATACAATTTTCCATTGAACCCAGGAAGAGAGGAGAAATCAGTTATATTTTGGACAATTGCCGTTCTGCCCTGAAGAACTATCCGATGATTGATGCCCTTGAAATCATTACTGAAGAACTGGGAGGATGGGGGAATTCCTGCACAGACAGCACAGTTAAAAGTATCTTGGTTGCTCAATTTGGAGAATCAGTATTAAAAGACACTGTTGTGACCAATGTCATCAAAAAAAACCAAACAGATCTTGATAACCTCATACTGCAGGTTGGCAGGAATATTGCTGCCTTAAAAATGCTCAAAAAAGAAGCGCCATTTGCATCAAAGAAAATTGATTTGAAACTAGGGGTCTATTGTACCATTCAACCCTATGCAGCAGTGGCATATCATCTGGTCAGAAAATACCTTCCCGATGCTGAGGTTACAATCATGCCCGGCCATGGGAGTGTTCGAACAGCCAGGCACTTTTCAGGCATCAATGCCAACGCAGCCGATATGAAAAAAACAACCATTTTTTCCTGGATAGAATTTGATGGATTGATGTTCACACAGCAGAACCCTATTGCAGGAATAGAATCGCTGATCAACAATCTTGCCGAACGCAACAAAGGGCAACAGACCAATGCAATAATCTTCAATCACTGGAGAACAGCTGAAAACAGGACTGCAGCAAAGTACGCTGCCCTTTCCTCATTACATGGTCCAATATCGTCAAATGCTTTTTATTTGAGCCATGCGAAAGGATTGGGAATAAAGGATGTACAACAATTTGTACATGTCATGAAAAAGTTAGAAACGATTGACTTGATTGCTACCAATGATCTTCCGAATGTTGGGTTTTGCTGGGTAGGCGCCTGGCTGCAAGGCGGTCCATATACCTGGATGAACAGGGCAATGCTTGATCAGGTAAGAAATATGTACGATTCCGTAGGGGAAACCCTTGAGAAAATTCGACAAACCGTAACGACTAAAGCAGGTCAAGATTACATTGAGTTCCTCTACAACCGGGTCAACACGAGTGTACGCTACCTGAAAGCTTTTTCGGTTGGCGCACAGATACAGGAAATTCAAAAAGACAGTGCAGGAACTTACAGTATGATGAATGCAGGAAAAGCAACATACATTTGCAACAGGGCACTTTCATTGTTTGAAGAATACATGCAACTGCATACCACCATGATGCCCGATAGGGGATCAGAAGGCACACTGATCAACCTCTGGCATGGGCCGATGTATGGATTGAAAGTATTGCGCCAAAAAATAGGTGGAATACCGATGGATGCGCCCTTCAAGGAAGAAAAATCAACAGATGCTCCACCGCTTCCAATTCTATTCAAACCATCCAAAGGAAGCTGATGGTACAAACCTTTGGCATGGTGAAATGATTCCTGCAACTGGACTTATCTATACCGTTTCTTGAAAAGTTCCATCATGTGCACATTGATGTCCCATTGTTTTGAAATAGGCTTCTGGCTGTATGGCTTCAATGGCATATAAGGAGCAGGACCAAATTCTGTTGTTACTGTTAAATTGCGCTTCTTTTTCCTGTGCCGCTCTACAACCAGGTCCCACCATTCGAAGTACCGTTTCAAAAGAGGTTGCCATTCTGGGGCACGTGGATCATTGACCTGGGGGCCTTCCTGAAAACCAATTCTGGCATGAATATGGCGTGTATGCCTGATGGCCAGTGAAAGGGCTGATGGCTGATCCTCCAACAAAGATTCATGTACATTGCACCAATGGGAAGCGTCCAGGGTAATGGCTACATTTTTGTTTGCCTCAATGCACTTTTTCATTACGGGAAGGTTGTACAAGAATTTTCCCCGATGGGTTTCATGTAAAATTTCAACCCCTGTATCCCTGTTCACTTTTTCTGCTACAGCGATCAATTGCATGTTCTGCTCAAAACTAAAAAAGTCTTTCCCGGTTTGGCCATTGATCAACACAGGATTGGCTTCAGCAAAACTGTACAAATATTGGCTATAGCTTTTCTTGTTTTCACTAAAATTGCGCTCAAGCGACTGCCAGTATTGTGCGATGAGCTGCAAGTCGAAATCTTCCAGTATTTTCAATACCCGCTTGCGAGGCAGCTTTGCAAACGGAAGGTCCATTTCAACACCGTCATATCCTGCAAGCTTTACCTTTTTGCAGAATTTTTCAAAAGGAAGGGTGTTTCCCCAAACTGTAGCAAAGTATTGTAGTTCCAATTTTATTGTTTTTGTTTTTCGGTAAGCATTTTTTTCAAGAGTGCAAATCCAGCAGGATTTTCCTTGATTCGGTTTGCCAGGGATATTTCGCAAATGATAAACCGACCTTTCCCATATGCACAATCAGCTGCAGCCAGATAACCTGAGGGATCCTCCCCTGCGAAATTACAGAGTCCTGTTGTAGCAATGGCATCCCAACCCTCAGCCCTAAAAACGTTTTTCAAAAGGGGTTGGATGTATCCCACTTTTTTGTCATACCACATGAACAGGTCTTTGTCCTTGAATTGATCATCCCCCAATATTCTTTCGGTGAGGTTTGCAAAATAATATTCCCCCATGATGGTATGTTTTACGGAAACGTTTTTTTCGCCTATCAAGTAATTCCCAGGGGAAATTTCAGTAAAGAACAGGGTTCCTCCATTTTTTACAAAAACATCAAGTGCCAACTTGTTTTGTTCATAATGCTGCATGTTGTCAATGATTACAACATTTGCATCCCCCAATGATGAAGCCTTCATTGTGCTGTATGTTTCTTGCAAATCACTCGACAAACTCCCTTTTCCATTGTATACGTAAACTGCTTTTTTCACCTGCTCAGCTGCAGGAAACAATTCCAGTTCCTGGCTTGCATAGTGTATGCATTTTCCCAAAGCATCAAACAAGCCGACACGCACAAGAGCTACTGTGCGTTTTTTCAGGATGGGCACTTGAAATTGAAGTCGCCCTTGGTAGCTCGCACTATTTGTTGCAATAGAAGCATCGACAGTCTGACGTACAATGACCTTGCCATCAACAACTACATCATACATTATTTTAGCGCCCATTGGCACTTCATTTTTATCATTGCAGATCCATGTTTCAAGGCCGGCTATTTCGTTTGACTGCCAAGCATACCGATCTGTTCTAAGAGAAACTATCAATGGAGTCAGTGCATCGCGGTAGCTGAAGTAGGCCTTTTTGGGTTGGCGGTCCACATCCATGATTGCCTTCATCCATCCTGCTGGCCAGGCATCAATAAAGAGATGTACCGCCGATGATACATTCCTGCTGTCCCTCCTGAAAGCCTCTGTAACAAATTTCACTGCCCATGCCTGGAAATCCTGGCTTGCATCAATCCATTTTTCAATCCCCTTTTGGGTGGGGTACCACATGTAGTGAAATGTATTGGTCTGTGATTTCGAAATGCGATTGGCATTCCATTTTAAATCATCGGCAGCATCTTTCGGAAGCCATGAACTTGGGTAATATTTCTTCATGGTGTTGATGGGATCAAGTCCTTCAGCTCCATACTCACCACAACCATAAAGCCAGTCAGGTTTGATCAGCTGCCAATAACCCTTGTTGAACTTGCCCAGGTCCATGGCATGACCATTGTACCAGGTATTGTAACAATGGTTATCGGGCAAACCAGGACCTGGAGGGTCATAATCCCCATCACCTGGCTTGATCACACGATCCGGATTGGACAACAGCACAGATTGATCCATTGCACTGAAAATTTTGAATATTTCTTCAGGACTTGAAAAGCTTCTTTGCGGACTGCCCTCGGCATTTGGAAATCTCTCGTTGATATAGGTGACGACAACGGTAGATGGATGGCTGCGCACCAGGCGCTCCATCTCTTCTGCCTGTTTTACAACTTCCTTGAATTGGTTGATCCTTATTGCGCCAAAAAGGGGAAGATCAGTTTGATTCAACATCCCCAACATATCACAATAATCATATACTTCTGACTGCACAGGTCGTTGAGTGAACCGGATAAAATTCATGTTGCACAGCTTTGCGAGGAGGATGTCATCCCTGAGTTGATTCCAGTTTTTATTCTTGACATCATTCTGTTCAAAGCCCATGGAGTTGGCTCCACGCAACCTGATGAGGCTTTTGTTCAAATACATTTTTCCCTTGGGAATATTCGTGGTATCCATCGTAAAACTCCTCATTCCAAAATGCCTTGACTGTACATCAACAAGCTTGTTGTCCTTGTTTTTTAATTGCACGTGCAATGAATACAGCCATGGAGTCTCCTGCTGCCATGTCCTGAAATCTTTTATATCAAATGGAATTCTGATATAATTCACACCATATTGCATGGGCAAACTTTTTTCAACCCAATCCGTCGGTTTTACCATATCGCCAATTCCAGGTACTTGTACTGTGGTAGCCTTAAAACTTTTATGAAGGAACACAGTATCCTTGAAATTTTTTCCGAACAAAGAAAGATCTATCGTTACATCTTGTGATTTGATGGTGGAATTGTAAATCTCAAGCCATAATTCAGCCCTTGATTGATCAGGAATCGGCCTTACAAAAATATCATTTACAAACAGGGCAGACCTCGCTTCCAGAAAACAATCCTGGTAAATACCCATGGCTGGAGGACAGATATGCCAACCTTCAATTGGTTCATCATATCCCAACCCGCCTGCAGCATAAATTTTATTTCCGACTGCAAAATTTCCTTTGGCATCCGTTGAACCGGTTGTGGTAGGTTCATTCATTACCTTGACCAAAATTCGATTGATTCCCTTCTTTGCATATTTTATGACATCAAATTCAAATGGCGCAAAAAACCCTTCGTGCATTCCACAAAAGGTACCATTGAAAAAAATCTCTGCCTTATAGTCTACACCTTTGAATGAAAGGAATAAACTTCCCTTTGAAAGCATGCGATCATCAAGATCCATCTCCTTGTAATAGTAAGTAACTGCATGACCCAAGGGAGGGCCATAATGAGGAATACTGACATTTTCCCAATTCCCCTTTCCCAATAAAGTATTTGCGAAATCTTGTTGATCGGCTTGAGTTTCAATCCGCCATGACATGTTGCTGATGGGAACTTTGATGCGTTCAGTTGCATTGAGTTCAGCAAAGTTCTTCATGAATGGGGCATAGTATGCCCGGATTGAATCGAGCTCCTTGGCCAAAGCTTCTTTTGAATCAACTTTTTTGGAAAATACAAATGGCGAACCTGATGAAACACCCATGGGCAAGACCTTGTTGGGCAAGTCAATGGGTTGGGGTTCAATCAACTGATCACTGCGCATTTTGTAATTCTGTCCACCGATTTTTGCAAACCTGTCCTCCTGTGAAAATGAGGAAAGTTGAACCAGCATAAAGAGGAAGCACTGAACAAATGATCTGAACTGCATCTTGGTGTATTTGGTAATTACTTTAACATGAAATGTATAAAAATAAAGCCAATCCCTAGCACTTTTTCAAGGCTTTGGGACTGGCTTTTTTTTATAACCCTAACGAAAATTAATAACCAGGATTCTGGGTAAGTTTTGCACCATTGTTCTTATCGATTTCCCCTTGAGGAATCGGCAGCAAGTTGTTGTGTGCAGCAACAGATGCCCGCTGGTTGACATCCCCATATTTCCTTACACGGTCATAAACCAGTCCAAGCCGCATGAGGGTCAACATCCTGTATTCCTCACCATACAATTCCCTGACGCGCTCATCGAGAATATAATCCAAGGTTATATCATTGGCTGCAGCCAATGGTGCCTTCGCCCTTGTTCTGATGACATTGATGTCTGCAGCAGCACTGGCCTTGTCACCTTTTGCAAGATAGGCTTCAGCCCTCAGCAAATAGGTTTCAGGGAGACGCATAACATACTGGTCTTTTGTATAGCCATAGATGAAATCGCCAGATGCATGTTTGTCCGTACCGAACTTTGTCCAGTTGGGATAGATGTACCACATGGTATCCTCATAGGCGGTTAGGAAAGATTTGGGGATCAAATCACCTTTTTTGTAGGCTGGCTGTGTGCCCGCAGCAGGAATATTTGCGCCAAAATAAAATTTACGCCTGATGTTTGCTTCACTGTTTCTGATATCGCCTGCAGAATTGGCCCATACATTCCAATTGGAATAATCAGTGCCGCGGATGAAACTTGCTCCACGTCCTACACTGTCAGAAGCACCTGCAGTGGCCAGACCTGCTTTGGCAAACAACCAGTGCCTGCACCAGTATGCCCTTCCCTGCACCATCCAGTTTCCCTGTGTAGGATATGCCACACCTCCGCCGGGAACATTGCGCTCAAACTGGGCCACCCAGATGGCTTCCTTGTTTCCCATTTGATAATCGGTATTGTTGATTTCATGTAGATCCCAATAATAATCAACGGGAGTGCCCCTGGTGGTGGTTGTTTCTGTTCTCCTTGCTCCAAAACGCGCATTCATCAATGAATATGAACCATCGGTCCCATTGATCACTTTTGTGGCAGCAGCGATGGCACCATCATAATCTTTCAAAATGATATTGATCTCAGCAAGCAAGTGATCAGAAGCTGCTCTGACCACTTTTCCAGGAACTGTTGTGGAAATGGGAAGATTGGCACTTGCAAACGTGAGATCTTTCTTGATGAAATCATAACATTCTGCCTGTGTATTTCTCGTGAAGTCAACCTTAGGCTCAGTAACTGGCCCTGCAATGATGGGAACACCACCAAAAGCGATGACCAGGTTGCGATAACCCCAGGCCCTCAAAAACCTTGCTTCTGCAGCCAATGCATTTTTTTCATCCGCAGTAATTTTTGCCAATGGATTTTCTATTCCAGCAATAACCGTATTGGCATATTTAACCATGGAATAGTTCCAGTTCCACCATTTTGCAGACTGCCCATCTTGTGAATTGATTTTGGTATAGTTCACCCAAGCTGCATTCGGGTCCGCAATATACACTGTTGTAGTTGCAGCTACATCAAAGTTGACACCAAGGTGCCAGAAATCTGTCCATCCATCAGTTGAGTTATAAAAATATTGAAGTTGCCTGTAGCAGGCGTTCAATGCAAGATCGAACTGAGCCTTTGTGATGAGGGCATTGTCAACAGTCAAGCCATCCCTTCTGACCTCTTTGAGGAATTCCGCATCCTTTTTACAGCCTGCAAGGAGACCTATGGCAAGCATGAGAGCTGTTATTTTTTTGATTATGTTTTGCATGATCATTGGTTTAGGGGCTTTTAGAAATTAATGTTTGTACCAAGGTTGATGGTTCTGAACAATGGGTTTGAAACACCGATTGCACCTGCATTTTCAGGATCAAGTCCCAACCATTTGGTGAATACCAATGGATTCTTTGCTGACAGATAAATCCGCAATCCACTCATCTTCAACTTGTCCAACTGTTTTTTATTGAGGGAGTATTGCAAGCTAACATCCTGAAGCCTCACGAATGTCCTGTCGTGTGGGTAACTGTAGCCAAAAGGATTTGAATAGTTTGGCCTTGTGAAAGTATTGCTGGGTGTTTCAGCTGTCCAATACTGTTGATTGAGCCAGTTTTGTTGTTGGTTGTTACCAAATGCAGTCAGGTTATATGATGAGTTGGGGCTCATGTAATAATTGCCAGAACCTCCACCAACAATCGCATTGAAATTGAAATACAACTGCCAGTTTTGATAAGAAACCGTATTGGCAAGACTCCAGCTGAATCGGGGTTGAACATATCCTACGATTTGCCTGTCAAGTGAATTGATCTTTCCATCAGGCTTTCCATCTCCCCTGACAGTACCATTGATATCACGGAACTTCAAGTCGCCTGCCTTTGCCCCGAATTTTGCTATATAGTCAGCATCTGAAGTTTGAACGATACCATCAACTACATAATCGTAAATAGCACCGATGGGTTTTCCGATGAACCACCTGTTTCCAAGGTTATCATCTTCCTTGCCATCTCCATCAGCATCAACACCGGTCAATGCAACGACCTTGTTGCGGTTCATCCAATAGTTGAGCGTGGCTTCCCAACGAATTGAATTCGGATTTTTAGGAGCCAGGATTACCCCGGTCAAGGAAATCTCAGCACCCATATTGTCCACTTGGCCAATATTTGTCCTAACCGAAGCAAAGCCGGTAAGATTAGGAAGGGAGCGGGTTAGCAACTGGTCGGTGGTTTTACTTTGATAAATGTTCAAATCTCCGGAAATCCTGTTATCAAACATGGCAAAATTAAGACCACCATTGAGTGTGGCTGTTTTTTCCCAAGACAACTGTTGGTTGGCGAGACTGCTTTGGTAAATAAAAAGTGTACTGGTCGGCCCAAAAACGGTAGTTCCAGAGGCAATGTTGGCCAATGTCTCATAAGAGTCAATGCCTTGGTTACCATTCTGGCCATATGCCAACCTCAATTTGAGGTAATTGACCTTTGGCAATGCCTTCTTGAAGAAGTTCTCTTCACTTATGGCATAGGCAACTGCACCACCATAAAAATTGGCAAATTTATTGCCCTCTGCAAAAGCAGAATAACCATCACGCCTGAAATTCAAGGTCAGATAATACTTGTTGGAATAGTTGTAGTTCATCCTTCCGAGATATGCTAGGTTGGAACGGTCATTGAAATAGGATGTGGTCCGCTGGTTTGCAGGATTTCCCAGGTGCAAGCCGTAATAACCCAATGCAGTCGTTCCTGCAAGAGAGAAATCACTTGCAGAAGTTCCCACCCTTGAACTGGAGGAATAATCGCGTTGATAACCCGCCAGGGCATCTATGGAATGATCACCAAACATTTTTTTATACGTCAGAAGATTTTGAATCTCCCAGGCATTGGTGAGCACGTTTGCCATACTGCCGTAAGTGCTGGAAAGGTATTTGCCAGGATTGGCAATGTCCGCGGCATTGTCACCGTTGATGAAATATTTTTCATGCCTGAAACTTCCTGAAACTGTCTCCTGTTTGTACTTGTTGATATTGATCCTGTAGTTCAGCCCCTTCACTTTAGGAATGTCTGCACTGAGGTAACTGATGATCCTTGTACTGGTATATTTCTCAAGGTTATCGTCATATAGGCCAGGAGTGTTTGCATTTCCCCAATATGGATTGATCAGGTTGGCAGGTGTTGGGTTCTTGTCCAATATCCCCGCGGCCTCATCCTTCCACTTGTAAGAATAGGGAGTACCGATGGTGGCCTGGCCCATATCGGGTGGAGTTCCTGAATAATCCCTTGCTGAGTAGTACATGCTCAAACCATAATCCAGCCATTTGTTGATTTTGGCATCCATCTTTGCTGTTACCGTGTACTTCTTGAAATTGTCATTGTCCAATACCCCTTTTTGGTTGAGGTATCCTGCAGAGACATAATAATTCACCATATCTGTACGGCCGGAAACACTGAGGTTCAAGTCATTTAAGGGCGCATATTGTGTAATCTCTTTCAACCAATCCATTTCCTGCCCGTTGTTATAGGCGATCAATTCCTTTGCATCCAGTACCTTCTCCACTGAAAGATCAGCCTGACCGGCAAGGCGCCTGTTTTCAGTACGCCATTTGATAAAATCGGCACCCTTCCTCATGTCTGGTCTTTTTGTCCAGCTTTGTACACCATAGTTGTTGTTGACAGAGATGGCTGGCTTTCCGGTTTTACCCCGCTTGGTTGAAATCATGATGACCCCATTTGCAGCCCTTGATCCGTAGATGGCAGCAGCACTGGCATCCATCAGTATATCAAAGGATGCAATATCCTGTGTATTGATCTCGTTCAAACTTCCGTCAAAAATTACGCCATCAAGTACAATCAATGGAGCGTTAGAGGCAGCCAATGAGCGTTGACCTCTTACCAGAACACTGGGCGCTCCACCTGCAACTCCCACAGCGCCAATGTTTACACCAGGAGTACCTTGGATGGCCTGGAGCGGGCTCACATTGGTCATGGTTGACAAAGGGGTGCCTTCAAGGTTCACCTTTCTTACTGCACCCGTAAGGTCCTTTTTCTTTTGGGTTCCATATCCGATTACCACCACTTCATTCAGGCTTGAAGATTCTGCCTTCAATGAAACGGACAAATCATTTTTCCCTTTAACCGCAACTACAAGGGTTTCATAATTGGTAAATGAAAAAACCAAAGAAGCATTTTCAGCTGCTTGCAGCATAAAATTACCCCGCTCGTCTGTCATAGTACCCTTGCTGGAGCCAGAAACAGTTACGCTAACACCGGCAATTGGATTTCCGGCAGCATCCCTGACAATTCCTTTTACCATTTTGGCTTGTGCAAGAAGGGATGAAGAAAAAACAAGCATCAAGGCTGAAAAAAGAAATAGGCAACGCAGAACCTGGCTACCGTTTCGGAGTTTGGTTTTGGGATGAAAGTTGTTAAGCATGTTGATTTTTTTTCGTTAAGATTTGGCAAGAAACTTTCCCAATAGGAATTTTCCAAGCCAAATTAACACCGAATAACAAGGAGTTTAGGTTGAAACAATAGCGAATTAGTATATTTTTTTGGCTTTAAATTTTTTCGGGTTCTGGTGCAGCAATTCTTGAAATTTAAATTTACTTTGAACTGGCAACAAATGCCTTTACAATGAAGCCATTGTTTCTGAAAATAGAATCCTCCAATTTGTACACCATCAGGGAGCAACTGGTTTCACATGTAAACAGCAGGTATTACTATCACCCACAGATTGAACTGGTATATTTCGAGAAAAGTGATGGAATGTGCATCATCGGGGACAAGGTGCAGATCATCAAAGAAGGAGACATCTTTATGCTGGGTGGAAACCTTCCCCATCTATTTCGGAATGATGAAAAATATACCAATAAGAAACTGAAGGTCAGGATCATCGTGCTGCATTTTCTCCCTGACTTTGGAGGCAAGGACTTTTTGGAAATTCCCGAAATGAGGAACATAAAACTGCTGCTGAAAAAAGCAGAAAGAGGAATTTCCATTGAAGGGAAACTGAGGACAGAGATAGGAAAAATAATGAAACAGATGCTCACTGAAAAAGGTACGGGAAGGATGGTGCTCTTGTTGCAGGCACTCAGCTTGATCAGTGGTTCCCGTGAAACAAAAATGATTCTCCCCATTGGATTTCAGCCACAGATCAATGAACAGAATGAGGACCGGATCAACGATGTATATTCATTTACCATGCAAAACTTCAACCAGAAAATACACACCAAACAAATCGCCTCGGTTGCACACCTGAGCGAGCATTCGTTTTGCAGGTATTTTAAATCAAAAACAGGTAAGACCTATACCAATTTCTTGCATGAGATCAGGATAAAACATGCCTGTAAGTTGCTGATTGAATCGAAACTCAGCATATCACACATCATCAATGAATGTGGGTTTGTCAACTATGCAAATTTTTTCAGGTATTTTAAAATGCTTACCGGAAAAACGCCTGCAGAATACCAGAAACTCAACAATGAAACATTGATTACTGAAAAATGACCGGGTTCATTTCGGTATCAATTGTCTCTCCAACGGTAGCTCCTGGACACCAGGCATCCCAGTCAGCCTGCTGATTTTTGTTTTCCGGACTTTTGAGCTTCATGTCCTTGTCCATGTATATCATGGTCATCACCTTGCGCATTTTATTGGTGGTATTCGGACCTGCACGGTGGTATAGCCAGCCGGTATGAAAACTTACTTCACCCAAACCAAATGCTTCAACAACATGTTGAAACCCTGTATTCCTGAGAATATTATCCAGGTATTCCTGGCTTTCATCTCCTATTTCCTTGTCACGTCCTTCAGTGATTTCAAAACTCTTTGCACTGAATTCAAGTGGCCCCAACTCCAATGGCGTTTCCTGCAAAGGGATCCAGGCAGTTACGGTCTTGTCACTGGATAAGGGCCAATAGTACTGGTCAGCATGCCATGGTGTATGACCGCCACCGGGTTCCTTATAAAGCGCCTGATCATGGTATATTCTCACCCCTTCAACACCCATAAGGTCTGTTGCAATCTTGGCCATGCGCTTGCTGAAAACAATTTGTTTGACCAGGTCCGAGTTTCTCCAGATGTTCATGATTTGCAAAAAGGCCTTGCCATAGGTATCCCTGTCTTCCATTGCAAGGTGTTGTGTATTCAGTCGGTTTACTTCAGCAGTAATCACCTCATCAATGGCCTGAAGGGCATCTTTTGAAAGCACAGATGGAATTTTTATAAACCCATTGTCTCTGAAAAATGCAATTTGTTCCTGGGAAAGAACAAAGGGTGTGTCCAATTCGTTTACAACGGAGGCAGGTAGCATATTCATGGCAAATTCATTTGTACGTTAAAGATAAAATAAACTAAAGGGAAAATTCAGTGAGCTTCTCGACAAGAGGAGAAAGTCCGTGCCCTGTAACATGAGGCCTTTGAATGTACCCGTTTTTAAACTCTATAGGTTGTGCAAGGATGTCATTTGTAGCCAAAAAAGAGAATTCAGTACGGTCTACCTGGTCGAAAGCCAGGGCAAGGTGTGCATTGATTTCAAACATGGAATTTCCCAGGTATACAGGGATGTTGGCAGATGCAGCCAATTGTATGCTGGCAAGTGCATAATCAATGTCCTTGCCTGTTCTAACCCCTTGCAAACCTCCTACTTCCACCAACCGTCTCAGGTCGTCAATGTTGTTGACATAGTCATGACCGATGATAGGGATTGGACTTCGTTTTGTCAGTTCTGCAAACCCTTTTACATCGTCCCTGCGAAGAGGATCCTCCAAATATTCAAGTGGTATACCATTGCCCAGGTATGTTTCAATCCTTGACAATGCCGTCTGCCAATCCCATACTTCATTTGCATCGGCAGTCAGCCGGATGGCTGAACCTGCATAGGATTGGATAAGCTTGAGACGCCGAAGATCACGTTCAACATCATCCGCACCCAGCTTGACTTTGATGATGCCAAAGCCCTCGGTCAGGAATTTCTCAGTAAGGTCTAATACATCCTTATCAGACAAGGGAAAATCAAGGATACTGCCATAGGCAAGAGCTTCCTTTATATTGGTTTCAGGATTCAACAGTGCATAGAGTGGCAGGTTTCTTTCCTGTGCCATTAGGTCCCATAATGCCAGCCGAACGGCAGCATCGAGATGACTGAAACCTGAAGCATAGCCTGTCCTCAAGTCTTGAAGGTCAAATGGATTGCAATGCTGCAGTTTTTTCCACCAGGTATTCCTGAAATCCATCTCAATGGCTGACACATCTGGAAGCTCTCTTACATACCATGCATCGTGCTTGAATTTTCCTTTCCAGGCAGACTCTGAATAGCCCCAACCCAGATGACCATGGTTGGTGCGCAGGGCCACGGCCACCACATTGATCACTTCGTAACTGCAATTGTTGTCCCCTACAACCCTTCCCAGAGGAAGGGTAAGCTTATGGACTTCAAAATCTTCTATCAATAACATTGATGTTGTTTATAGGGTTAATTTATTGCAGGTATTCTCCACCAGAATAATGGTGAATCAATTCCATGGACGACCATTTCCGGGTGGTGTCCATCCCTGGCAACGCCCGCTGGAAATTTGCCATCATCTCATTCCATACTTGTATTTTCTTGTCTGCAGCGAGGTAGAGCGAATCTACCTTTACAAGGTCTGCATTTGCTGGAACAGTGATCATCATGAAAAGCCTGTTGCCAACCCTGTAAATTTTGACTTCGTGAATTCCACTGGCAAGATTGGCTTTTTTCAATTCAGGCCATACCCCTGTTTTAGCATGAAGGGAATCATAGATGCGGATCAATTCAGGTTCATTGACAAGGTCTGTCGTGTACACCAATGTTTTGTATTCAGGCTTGTTGTCTTCTTCCGTATTGCATGCCATGAAAACAAAAAAACAAAACGAAAAAATACCTTTCCATATGGGAAAGACTGATGTTGGGTATTTATTTTTCAAGGAAAAAGGTTAAAATGTAATGTATTTGCAAATAAATGACATTAAATTAATCATCTGTTTCCTACAATGGCAATTCATTGTACTTTTTTGTCAATTCAATTTTATCGCACGAAAAGGCAGGTCCAAGTCAGGACGATGGATACATGTCAACAGCTGCTTTTTGCAATGCGATATCATCTAAAAACTGAAGGGATTTAACCAGTTCTGCAAAGTTGGATGCTCCCAAAACCATCTTCTCAACACAGGGAGCATTGAATACATACTGAAGTGCAAGTCCAGTAAAATTCAAACCAGAATGGTCGCAGTGTTTTTTCAATGCAATGGCCTTTTGAATATCTTCACGGGGTATCCATTCTGGCTGGATCGCTGCATAATGATCAAGCTTGCTGCCAAGAAGCCCCATATAGAGTGGACTGGCCTGCCATATGTTGATGTTGACTTCCGCAAGCAAAGGATATTCCGCTTTACCCGCGGATTGCCTGATGATGTTGAACCGGTTGAAGCCCATGAAATGGGTGAAACCATTGTTGGCAATATGGGGTGCAAATGCCGGACCATAGTTTCCACCTATGCCAATATTCTTGACCAACCCATGCAGCTTCAATTCCTGCATGGCCTCAATGGCGTATGGAATTTCTTCGGGCAACATTCCAGTTGGATCATGCAGAAACAGCAGGTCCAACTGCTCCCGTTTAAAAATTCTAAGGCTGTTGTGTACTGAATCCGTTATCCCCCCCGGACTGAAATCATAGACGGCACTTTCGGGATCATCGGATTTCAGCTTTCCCGCTTTTGTGCTGACAAAAGGTTGTTTGCCTTTCCACTCCCCCAGTGCCCTTGCCAGGATGCGTTCCGCATCAGCATAAGCAGGGGCAGTATCAAAATGTGTAATTCCCTTTTCAAGGGCATAAAGGATGGTGTCCACAGATTCCCTTTCATTCACTTTGCCCCACAGGCCAGCCAATCCTGCAGTTCCAAGCACCAGCCGTTCCGTGTTAAAATTCAATGGCGTTGACATATTGTTATTTTTGGCCGAAATCAAGTTCGATTGTCGGATATTTTCTCTGAAATGCCATCACTCCCTTTTCAGAAATGCCAGTGTTCCAGCAAAATATTTTTTTCAGGCTTGCTGTTGGAACAAATGCCAACAGGCCCTCATCATCCATGCGGGTTCCGACAATGTTCAGGGATTCCAATTTTCCTAGTTTGGCAATCTTTGCGAAAGCGGCATTGCTGATGGCAGTGTTTTTGAGGTTCAACCTTGTCGCGTTGGCACACCACTTCAGTTGGTCCAAACCTTCATCCGTGATTTTTGAGTCCGCCATCATCAACCACATGATTTGCGGTGCAATCCCTTTCAACAACAATGCCTCCCGGTCTCCGAATGAAGGAGCATTTACCGTGTTGACCTCTATGAAATTGGTACCCAGGGCAACCGGTACAACAACCACATTTAACTTTCTGATTTCATTGACAAGGACAGTATCCGCGGGTTCGATATTTTTCAATGTGCCATCCCTCAATGACGCCTTTCCAGCATGCGATAAAAATGGCATGATTGTATCGTTTGTTCCGAACTCCTTGATTGGCTGTGCAATTGAACCGCCATGCGAGACCCACCAAAACAGCAAGTCTTGCTCTTGCTTTGTCAGTTGTGGCTTCCCTTTGGGTGGCATATGCTTTTCATCAGATTTATCCAACAAGATCCTTTGGATGAATGCACTGTGTTCAGGATCGCCTGGAACAAGGGCCTTCCCATTTTTACCTCCCCGCATCAGCGCCTCAACATTGTGCAATTGAAAATCTCCCTTTTTCTTTTTTTCATTGTGGCATTGCATGCATTTCTGTGCAAGTACCGGTTCAACAATGCCATCATAAACGCTCACTGTTGATCCTGCTGTCAACTTTTCTATTTTTTGTTTTTCAGGGACAGCAACAGTTTCAGTAGCTGTTGCAGCAGAAAACAGGTAGCCCTCACCATGTGTCATTTCTCCTCCAAAATGTCCGGCCAGCAAAAGGGCCAGCATCATCAGGTGAAATCCTGCATGATAGTATGGCGTTCTGTACTCCTCTTTTTTATACCGTTTATAGGCCAGCAATGCAATAGAAACAATACATACAGCTATGGCAGTATACCTGTGCCAATCCAAGAGTTTCGCTTCATAGCCTCCAGACAGGGACAACATCCAACCGAAAAATGCAGCCAACATTGATGATACAATGCCTGCAGCCAATATAAAATCGATCAGTCTTGATTTTTCTGTTCCAGACTTGAAAAAATACTGGATCACATAGGCAATAGCCAGAAAGCCAATTGGAAAGTGTACAAAAACAGGATGCAGATGACCCAAGAAATTGATGATCATGCAATGAGGTTATTGATGACATTGCCTGATACATCTGTCAGTCGGTAACGACGTCCCTGACTCTTGTAAATGAATTGCTCATGGTCAATGCCAAGCAAGTGCAACATCGTTGCCTGGAAGTCGTGGACATGAACCTTGTCCTTGACAACATTGTGTGCAAAATCATCTGACTCACCATATACCATGCCTGACTTGACACCACCTCCTGCCATCCAGATGCTGTAACAGCCTGGGTGATGGTCTCTTCCAAATCCTTCTGGTGTAAGTTTTCCTTGTGAGAAACTTGTACGACCAAACTCACCGCCCCAAATGACCAAGGTGTCTTCAAGCAAGCCCCGCTGTTTCAAATCCTTGACCAGCGCAGCTGATGGTTGATCTGTGAGTGATGTGGCCCTTTTGATTCCTGAAGCAAGTGAACCATGATGATCCCATCCAAGATGATAGAGTTGCACAAAACGAACATCTTTTTCTGCCAGCCTCCTGGCCATGATACAGTTGTGTGCAAAGGTTCCAGGTGTTTTCACATCTGGGCCATACATGTCAAGAATATGTTGAGGCTCATCAGACAAATCGGTAATGGAAGGAATGGCCATTTGCATTTTATAAGCCATTTCAGATTGATTGATCTGGCTTTCAATTTCAGGATCATGCCATACTTCGTTTTGAAGATTGTTGAATCCTTTGATGAAATCCAATGCTCGTCTGCGGTCCATCCGGTCAATGCCCTGGGGATTGTTGAGGAATGGAACAGGCTCGTTGCCCGTCATGAACTGAACACCCTGGTGGTGCGAGGGAAGGAATCCACTGCTCCATGCAGCACTGCTGATGGGTTGATCACCTCCACCTTTGGACACCATCACGATGAAAGATGGCAGGTTGTTGTTCATGCTGCCCAGGCCATAGCTCAGCCAGGAACCAATACATGGCCTTCCACTCAGCTGGTTGCCCGTCTGCGTGAACATTACAGCAGGCTCATGGTTGATCTGTTCCGTAAACATGGAGCGAACCACACAAATATCATCTGCAATCGCTGCTGTATGCGGAATCAAATCACTGAAGTATCCACCACTGGAGCCATGTTGCTTAAAGGTTGCAGCTGGCATGGCCAATGGAAAAGAATATTGATTGCTGACCATTCCAGATATCCTGTTTTTTCCTATTACTGAGGCTGGAATTTCCTGTCCATGCATTGAATAGAGCTTGGGCTTGTAATCAAACAGTTCCATTTGAGAAGGACCACCACTTTGAAAAAGATAGATGACCCTTTTTGCTTTGGGTACAAAATGCGGATGCAGCAATGGCTTGTTGACTTGTTCTTCTGCAACATTTACAGCCTTGCGGTCTGCATTTTTATTTCCACAGCCCAACAAGGAGCCCATGGCAATTCCTCCCAATCCCAACACAGATCCACGAAGAAATTCTCTTCGCTTCTGTTCAAATTGCATTTTCATCCATTCATTCATGGTCAATCATTTTCTTGTCAAGAACTCGTCGGTGTTCATCAGTGCCAATGCCGTATTTCCAAATGCAGCCAGTTGATTGATGTCAAGCACCCCTGTATAAGGACTGCCCACGTTCATGAGTGCCACTGCCTTTGGAGGATATGACTCAAAATTCTTCAACTCAGCCCGGTACATTTGATGCAGCAATTGTGCTTCTTTTGTGTTTGGACTTCTGCCAGTGATCAATCTGAAGCCATAGACCAATTGGGTGTGGAGATGGGGTCCACCCTCCTTCATCATCCTGGCTCCAACATACCTTGAAGCCTCAACAATCTGAGGATCATTGAGCATGGCCAGGGATTGCATGGGAGAGCTTGAAGTGGCGCGCTTCACCGTACATACCGACCTGTCCGATGCATCAAAGATTTGCATGAAGGGAACGACACTTGTTCGTTTTCGGACAGTATAAATGCTCTTCCTGTAGCGGTCCTCCCCTGCCGATACAGTATATTGATAGCGCCAAACCTTATCACTCAAGGCATCCCACAAACCTTCAGGCTGATATGGATAAACACTTTTGCCACCTACCTTGTTGGAAAGCAGTCCGGATACTGTAAGTGCGTTGTCACGCAACATCTCAGCGGGGTAGCGATAGCGCGGATTTCTCGTCAGCAATTTGTTCTCTGGATCCCGGCTGATGATATCCGGTTCCGGCAGGGATGACTGTTGATACGTTGCACTCATAAAAATATATTTTAGGAGTGCTTTTGTATCCCAGTTGTTTTTCTTGTAATGAACCGCAAGATGATCCAGCAGTTCAGGATGTGTGGGCATGGCGCCCTGGTTGCCAAAATCATCCGAAGTCGAAACCAGTCCCTTGCCAAAAATCAATTGCCAGATCCGGTTGACAGCGACCCGGGATGTCAATGGGTTTTTGTCATCAAACATCCACTGTGCCAATCCCAGCCTGTTTTTGGGAAGGTCCTTTGGAAAGGGCATGATGGCTTCAGGTGTTGATGGTTCAACCTTTTCCCCATGGCTGTCGTACAAGCCACGTTTCAGGACATGGGTTGGGCGGGGCTGAGGGAGGTCGCCCATGACCATGACTTCCTTGACGGAATCGTAAAGGTCACAGAGCGCTTTTCTTGTGCTGATTATCGGTGTCAGTTCCAATGAATCTTGTTTTTTCAAAGGGAGCTTGATGGGCTTTAATGCTTGAAGATAACCGACTTCTGAAGGGGTCAACACACCATTGAAAATCTGGAATTCATCCACCTCACCCCTTGGCATAGAGCGGTCCAGCACCCGCTTACCGAAATTGAATCCACTGTGCTTTCCCTTGTGAATGCTGTAGTACTGGCGGATGTGTTTTACCAGGTGGTCATACTCAATCTTGGTAGTCGTTTTCTTCCCATCTAAATAAATCGAGACCCCGGCAGCCTTGCTGGTTCCATCATAGTTGATGGCCACATGATGCCATTCATTGGTCTTCAATTTTTCTGTGCTGATGACACTGATGGCATCGTGTGGAAATGAATGGCTCAACCGAAAATTCAATTGGTTGTCCTTCAACAAAAGATCATACCCCTGGTAACCGTAACGGTGGTGTTCTGCATGATAAAAAACAGTTGCCAATGGATACTGCTCAGGGATCTTCAACCAAAGGCTAAAGGAAAAAGGTTCATACCTTTCAAAATAACCGACATTGTTGGCTGGAAAAGCAAGGTAGGTTTCATCGTTGTATTTGAGCGACTTCCCTGCAACGCCCACGCCAAATTCTGCCTTGCTGAACTTTGCACTGTTGGCAGGATCTACTGGATTGATGAAGACCTCTGTTTTGGAATCCTTTTTTTTGGTTTGGTCAAAATCCAGTTTCGCATGTAATTTTTGAGAAAGCGAATTTGCTACTTCTTTGTCGGTGAACCTGCTTTGCTCCAACACGATATTCCGCTGCCTTTCAGCTTCCATTTTTTCCATGACCGCCAACTGCTGTTGCAGGCGACTGATTTTCCGGTCATCGTTCTCTGTCGTCAACAAGAGTGTTGGCCCGGGCACCACATTATCATCCCCATAATTTGGCCCACCTTTTTCAAAAGTGCTGTTGAAAAAGGCATACATGGAATAGTAATCTTTTTGGCTGATGGGATCGTATTTGTGGTCATGGCATTTGGCACATCCCATGGTCATGGCCAGTACTGCCGTTCCCAGTGTATTGGTTCTGTCCACCACATATTCAACACGGTACTCTTCGTCAATGATGCCGGCTTCAGAATTTTGTTTGTGGTTCCTGTTGAAGCCTGTTGCAAGGATTTGCTCCTTGGTAGCGTTGGGAAGAAGATCTCCAGCATATTGCCAGGTAATGAAATCATTGAACGGCATGTTGCGGTTGTAGGCACTGATCACCCAATCTCGCCAGGGACTCATTTCCCGGTGCTTGTCGTCCAGGTATCCATGGCTGTCGGCAAACCTTGCAACGTCAAGCCAGTAAGCCGACATGCGCTCTCCATAATGGTGTGAGGCAAGGTAACTGTCTATAAGTTTTTCATAGGCGTTGGGATCCTTGTCCTGAACAAAGGCATCAATCTCTTTGATGTCTGGTGAGATTCCGCGGATGTCGAAACTGAGCCTGCGGATCAATGTTTCCCGATCGGCTTTTTTTGCAGGATGCAACCCTTCGGTTTCAATGGCTTTCAGGATAAAACGATCGATGTCATTGTTGACCCAATCCTTCTGTGCCACTGAGGGGACAGACACCGACTTGATGGGAGCAAATGCCCAATGCTTTTTATATTCCGCACCCTGTTTCACCCATTTTACCAATACTGCCTTTTCATAAGCAGAAAGTTCCAGATGGGCATCCGGGGAGGGCATTTTATAACCAGGGTCTTCGCTCAGGATTCTTTGTACCAGTTCACTTTTAGAGAGGCTTCCCGGAACAATGGCTTTCAGTCCGGATTCGGTAACTTTGCTGTAGGCAAACGAAGCAATGTCCAGCCGCAGCTCAGCCTTCTGTTTCTTTGCATCCGGTCCATGGCATGAAAAACATTTGTCGGACAATATTTTCTTGACATGCACATTGTAATCAATTTTTTCAGGCAATGAAACATATGCATCATTGACCTCCGCAGGAAGTTCAGTATTGTCGCAGCCAAAAAGCAAAAACAAAAGTAGCAGGATTGAAATTCCCCTCATGGAAAATGCGTTTAGACAGCATGTAAAAATACCCTCTAGCCCTTCATCACACAACGAAAAACAAAAGCCACTTTGTATACTATTTCAGCATAGCCCGGCAAAGGAGTTCAGTTTTATGTAATTTACTTCATTATCACATCATGCAAAAACGAATTTCATGAACATCAAATGCCTGTTGGCGACATGGTTGGTCCTGGCGAATTGCACAATCCTGGCCCATGCACAATCCATCCATATCAATCCAAAGGGGAATGACAAAAACCCAGGTACCAAAGAAAAACCTGTAGCCTCACTTGAAGCGGCCAGGTCCCTTGTCAGAAAATACAAAAAGGCAAAGGGCCTACCGAATGGTGGGATTAATGTAGTGTTGCATGAAGGTATTTATGATTTGCAGCAATCATTTTTGCTTACCGAAGAAGATGGAGGAAAAAAAGATGCGCCAATCATATGGTCAGCAGCAAAAGGGGAGAAAGTCAGCATCACCGGTGGGAAAACAATTCAACCGGAAAAATTCAAGCATATAACCGATGAAAACATATTGAAAAGGCTCGACAAAAATGCGGCGAACAATGTTTTGCAGGCAGACCTCAGGGCAGAAGGAATAAAAAACTTTGGCAACCACCGCCAATACGGACATGCCCTCCCTGTTGTGCCGGCAACCTTGGAACTTTTTTACAAAGGGGAACCCATGACGCTTTCAAGGTATCCCAACAAGGGTGCCATGAAAATTGGAAAAGTAGCCGACCCGGGCTCTGTTCCCCGCACTGGCGACAAATCCAACCGTGGTGCACTGTTTGCCTATACTGACATGAGACACAAAAAATGGGCGGGCCAAAACAATCTCTGGATACAGGGAACACTCAATTATGGTTTTGGAGATGACTATAACCCGATTGAATTTATAGACACCATTGCCGGACAGGTCAAATTAAAGAAACCCCATATCTACGGAGTGGCTGCTGGAAAAGACTTTCAGGAATATGTTGCGATCAATATACTCGAAGAGCTGGACAGCCCGGGAGAATGGTATATTGATGAAACATCAGGAATCCTTTACTTCTGGCCACCTACTGATTTGAAGGATGCCCTGATACAGGTATCCATGCTGGAAGATCCGATCATTGCGATGGAAGGTGCTGAATACCTGCAACTGAAAGGGCTTACTGTTGAGGCAGGGAGGGGCATTGGCATTTACATTGAGCGCTGTAACCACACGCTGGTTGTGGGTTGTACGGTAAGAAATGTGGGTACCTCAGGTATTTTTATGGGACAGGGTGCAAAGCTGCTGGATGAAAACAGTTCGGTGGATGATTATGTGGGAGAACCACAATCCAGACAGATCGGCAGTTTTCAAAACCATATGTACAGATACAGTACCTGGAACAGAAAAGCCGGCAGCAACAATGGCGTATTGAGTTGTGATGTGTACAATACAGGAAGTGGGGGCATTTTCATCAGTGGAGGCGACAAGAAAACCCTGACCAAGGGAAACAGCTATGCTGAGAACTGCAGGGTGTACAATTATACCAGGAGAAATAAATTTACCTGGGCCGGCATCAGGGTGGATGGATGTGGCAACAGGATTTCACACAACGAAATTTTCAATTCAGACTGGCATGGAATTTTTGTTCATGGCAACGAGCACATCTTTGAGTACAACTATATCCACGATGTTACCCTGAATTCAAATGATACCTCACCATGGTACATTGGAAGGAATCCAAGTGATAGGGGAAATATCATTCGGTACAATTATCTTGACAATTGCGGCAATCCGAACAGGATGACAATGGGCATTTATTGTGATGATTCGTCTAGCGATGTATATGTGTATGGCAATGTTTTTAACAATATGAAAACCGACCATGGCGTGCTTTTCAGCAATGCAGGATGGCACCTCGTGATGAAGAACAATATTGTGATCAACCCGATAGCGCACACTGCGGTGGTGTCAGCAAGCTACTATACATGGGCGGCACCACAAGCTGCCCAGATGTATGGAAAGGGGGGACTCCTGAGAAAAAGGCTTGAAGAAGATGTCAACTTCAGGTCACCTCCCTACTCTACAAGATACCCTGAATTGCTCCCCTATCTTGATGAGTTGGTGGAAGGAAAAGAATGGCAGGGCATGCGTTCAAGGGGCAACATGCTGGAAGGCAATCTGATTGTCGGCGGGCCGGAAAACCCAATCAAACTATTGGGTGGACAATATGCCCAGATGGATGGAAAAAACAACTGGGTAACCAAAGAGGATCCTGGATTTGTTGACATAAAGAACAGGAACTTCAACCTGAAACCAGATGCAAAGGTTTACAAAATGATTCCAGGATTCCAACCGATTCCATTCGACAAGATGGGCACCTACAAAGACCAATACAGAAAATAAACATTCATGTCAAGATATCGATCACTGAAATGGTGCATGGCCATGATGGTATTGCTCAATGCAACGCTTTCGTGGAGCCAGGTATCGCTTGCCCCATACAATGTCCAATGGACAAGCCAAAGCCTCAATTCTTCAGGATCCATGCCCATGGGCAATGGCGATATTGGTGCCAATCTTTGGGTGGACAAGCAAGGCCTGCTGCAGTTTTTCATTTCGAAAACCGATGCCTATAGTGAGATTGGAAGACTGCTAAAAATTGGAAAAATCGCCATCAGGATTACACCAAATGTTATGGATGCAAGTAGCTTTTCCCAAACATTGGACCTTGAAAAAGGAATCATCAACATCAGGGGTCAACAAGGAAATCAATCCATCAGCATTCAATGTTGGGCAGATGCGTACTCCCCGACCATTCATGTGGAGGGGAAAAGCAATTTCAATGCGGTTGTTGAAGTGGAAAACCAGGTCTGGAGAACAGTACAAAGACCCTTGGTTGGCAATGAAAGACATTCGGGATACGGCGTTGCCTTCAGGAATGAACCTTATATGACAGAGAAAGATACCGTCCTGGAAAGTTCAAAGGGAATTGCATGGTGTCATGAAAACAATAGTTCCATATGGCAAACGACACTGGACAACCAGAACATCAGTGATTTCAACACTGCTGGAACAGACCCATTGATGGGACAACGTTTTGGGGGATTGGCAGGAGGCGAGAACTTCAAGAAAATATCCCCTACACGCCTGGCATCCATCCAACCATCAACGCATTTTCTTCTCAACATCGTTGTGCAGAAAGCAAAAAACAATGCATTGACGGATTGGAAAAAAGGAATTGAAAAAATATTTTCCAGCATCAGTGAAAATAATATTCAACTGCGCAGGAACAAACATTCCGCATGGTGGAAAGCTTTTTGGAATAAACATTATATCATCATCAGTTCCGATTCCGCAAAAGAAAAAACATTTGAGATTACACAGGCATATACCCTGCAACGCTACATGAATGCTTGTGCAGGAAGAGGTGGACTGCCCATCAAATTCAATGGTTCCATTTTTACGGTTGACCTTAACGAAAACATGGGCAGCGGAAAAAAAGGATTTGATGCAGATTACCGTGAATGGGGTGGTAATTTTTGGTTTCAAAATACACGGTTGATCTATTGGACCATGCTGCATGCAGGAGATCATGAGATGATGAAACCCTTTTTCAACATGTATGCCAATGCACTGCCATTGGCCAAATTCAGAACAAAAAAATATTTCAACCACGAAGGGGCTTATTTCCCTGAAACAATGACCCCATGGGGATCTTATCTACCAGACAATTACGGTTGGGACAGAAGAGGGAAAAAAGATGGCGTTTCAGACAACATGTATATTCGGTATTATTGGCAGGGCGGGCTGGAGCTCAGTGCAATGATGTTTGACTACCTTGAATTCACGAAAGACTCAGCATATTTCAAAAGCAAGGCCGTTCCCTTCATCAGGGAAATCATTGCCTTCTATGACAACCATTATGCCCGTGATGAAAAAGGAAAATTGTTGATTACCCCTGCACAGTCGCTTGAAACCTATCAGGAAGGAGTAACCAATCCTGCACCAGAAATTGGTGGACTGCATTGGTGTCTTGATAAGATCATTGGACAGGGCAGCATGTTCGAAAGCAATTTCATCAGCCTCAGCAAAAGACTGAAAAAGGAGGTGCCTGAATTGCCATTGGGTGATTCGTTGGGAAAAAAGATCCTGACATGCGGTTATGATTTGGGGAAGCGCTTGAACATAGAAAATCCAGAACTCTATTCCGTATTCCCCTACAGGATTTATGGTATCGGCAAACCGGATATTGCACTTGCCCTAAACACATTTGCAATGAGGGGATACAAAAGCTGGCAGGGTTGGCACCAGGACGCCATTCAGGCGGCCTTGCTCGGATTGACAGAAGAAGCAAAGAAAATGGTGACATCCAATTTTACCGCAAAACAGAACAGCAGCAGGTTTCCTGCTTTCTGGGGCCCTAATTATGACTGGGTTCCAGACCAGGACCATGGATCTGTTTCATCCCGGGCCCTGCAAAACATGCTGGTGCAAACCAATGGTAATGAAGTGCTGCTTTTACCTGCCTGGCCCAAAGCATGGAATGTTCAATTCAAAATACACGTCCCTGGCAAAAAAACCATAGAGGGCAGTTATCACCAAGGAAGTGGCGTCAACATAAAAAACAAACCTGCAGGCATCCAAATAAAGACATTGATCAATTGATATCATCACATGGCCATTGGGCAATTGCAAAAATTTGAATGCAGATCATGAAAAAAATCATTCTTTCGCTCATTGCCATGCTGGGAATACTTCCACCTGCACAATCACAGCAGCGTCCAAATGTCATTTTCATTTTGGCAGATGATCTTGGCTATGGTGACCTCAGCTGCCTTAACCCAGGTTCAAAAATCAGTACGCCTAATATAGACCGGCTTGCAAAGCAGGGAAAAACATTTACTGATGCACATACCCCCGCATCGCTTTGCACGCCTACACGTTATGGAATCCTGACAGGCCGTTATGGTTGGCGTTCATCATTGAAGAAAGGGGTACTGAAACAATACGACCCACCCCTTATAGAAGAAGGACGCTTCACTGTCGGAAAACTGTTTCAGGATAATTCCTATGCAACAGCCTGCATAGGAAAATGGCATTTGGGTTGGAATTGGCACTTGAACAACAACAGCTATTTCAAGGACTCCCTGTATGCAGGCCATGATGGACCGGTAGACCGTTTCAGGATTGAAAAGCAGGTTGACTTTTCACAACCCATTGAAAATGGACCAACCACCAAAGGCTTCGAGTATTATTTTGGAGACGATGTTCCCAATTATCCTCCTTACTGTTTTTTTGAGAACAACAGAACAGTTGGCATACCCGCTTACTACAAACCTGATTCAATGTATGGCCATCCTGGATTGATGGCGAAGGACTGGAGTCTTGAAGCTGTTGTTCCCACCATCACAGCAAGGGCAGTCGATTTCATCAGGGAAAAAGCAGGCAATAACAATCCCTTTTTTCTTTATTTTGCCTTGACCTCCCCGCATGTGCCCATCGCACCCAATGCAACATTCAAGGGTACCAGCAAAGCCGGTCCATACGGGGATTTTGTACAGGAAACTGATTGGGCAGTCGGCGAAATCATGAAAGCCGTTGAAGCATCTGGAATTGATAAAAACACCATTATTATTTTTACCAGCGACAACGGGTCTCCTGGTCAGGATGGAGAAAAAATGAGTGGTGCCATGAATGCTGTAATGAAATATGACCATTACCCCAACTACCCTTTCAGGGGAATGAAAACAGATCTTTGGGAAGGCGGACACCATGTGCCATTCATCGTAAAATGGCCAGGCAAAATAAAAGCCAATTCCAATTCAGCTGTTACAATTTGTCAGACAGATTTTTTGGCCACCTGTGCATCCATTTTAAACAGTCAAATCCCAGAAAAAGAAGCACAAGATAGCTACAGTATATTGCCTTTGCTGCTGGATAAAAATGTAGCCAGCTACAACAGACCCTATACGGTGCATCACTCAGGTGAAGGATTTTTTGCGATCAGGAAAGAGGAATGGAAGCTGATCATGACAGGCAATTCCGGTGGAGGATTGATTCCAAGCAATGCCGAAACTGTCAACGGCAAAGCAGTACCGGTTCAACTCTATGACCTGAAAAATGATCTCCAGGAAAAAAACAATCTGTTTCTCAAATATCCTGAAAAAGTAAAAGCATTGCAGCAACTGCTGAAGGAGGCAAAAGCTGGCCAGTAAAACAACTATCAGGACCGCTTCCTGTAACTCAAGATCGCCCAACCATTGATCAGGATGGCATATCCTGTGATGATGGCCAACTCTCTGGTAACATCAGACAGGCCTGCGCCTTTCAATACCACCCTCCGCATCACTTCAATAAAATAAGAAACGGGATTGAAGCGCACAATCCATATGGCCCATTCAGGCATACTGTCTGTACTGGTATACAATCCACTCATCAAGACAAAAATCATCATGATGAAAAAGGAAATCAACATGGATTGTTGCTGGGTAGCCGAATAAACAGAAAGCAGAAGACCCATACCAAGGATGACCAAAAGATAGATGGCTGCGAAAACATAAATCGTAAGATAACTTCCCAGTGGGATGATGCCATACAATACCCTTGCAATGGTAAAACCAATGGTCATGACAATCAATCCAAGCACCCAGAAAGGAATCAGTTTCCCTAAAATGAAATGGTGTTTCTTGATGGGTGAAACATTGATCTGCTCAATGGTACCGATTTCCTTCTCCCGTACAATATTGATGGACGTGAGGTTGATTCCCACCATGGTCAGCAACAAGACCAGGATGCCGGGCACCATGAAAAACTTGTAATTCATGTCTGGATTGAACCAATTCGAATATGTTGTGGCAATGGACAATGGCTTCTGTTGTTTGAATGGAGCAATCCATTCCGTGCGTACCTCTGCATTGAATTGTCTTATCAAGGTATTCAGGTAGGCGCCCCCAAGGTTGGCCTTCACTCCATTGATGGCATTGACAGACAACATCAAACTGGCCTTGTCTTCCCTGATCAAGGTCCGTTCAAACTGTGAGGGGATCTGCAGTACAAGATCAGCCTTATCCGTTTCCACCGCCTCTATCGCTGCACTTTGGTCTGTTCCGTATCCAACCAGTTTGAAATAACCAGTGGCACGGATGTTTTCAATCAGTCTTCTTGAAAGGGCTGACTTATCGTGATCCGTAACATGCAGGTTGATGTTTTTTATTTCATAATCGGCCGCATTCGGAAGAATGATGAGCTGAATAATAGGCATCATGAAGATTAGCTTGATGATGGCGGGATTGCGGATGATCTGCCTGAACTCTTTTTGCAATATGACACGCAACATCTTCATGATAACCTCACTTTAAATTTTTTAATCGCCAATGTCATAAAGAATACAAACATGCCGAAAAGAATCAAGGTTTCTTTCCAAACATGGTGCAGTCCAACACCCTTGACCATGACAGAACGCACGATGATATAAAACCATTTTGCAGGAACAATGTTGGAGACCGTTCGCAAAGGCAATGGCATGTTTTCGATGGGAAACATAAATCCGCTCAACATCACCGTAGGTAAGAACATACCCACCAAAGAAATGAACATGGCCGACTGCTGTGAATCGGTTGATGATGAAATGAAAAGACCCAATGAAAGGGAAACCAGAATGAACAGAATACTCTCTGTAAATAGCAAGGCAAGATTACCTCGAATCGGAACATCCAATACAAAAACGCTCAACAGCAGGATAGTGGCAATGTTGAAGATGGAAAGCAACAGATATGGAACAGCCTTTGCCAGAATGATTTTGATGGGCCTGATGGGAGACACCAACATGATTTCCATGGTGCCCAACTCTTTTTCGCGCACCACGGTCAAGGCCGTCATCATGGTACATACCAGCAACAAAACCATCGCCATCACACCGGGAACAAAATTGTATGCCCCCTTCAATTGCGGGTTGTACATCATCCTTGTTTCCGTTACAATGGTATAAGGGATAACCCTTTCGCCCGAAGCCTCTTTTTCAAAATCTCCGATCACTGCCTGTGCATAGTTGACGAGGGTGTTGGCAACATTGGGATCACTGGCATCGGCAATGATCTGCAACTGGCTGCCATCGGTCATCTTCAGGTCATTTCCGAATTGCTGGGGAATCACCAACCCAATCCTGATCTTTCCTTTGCGAAAAGCTCCTTCGATTTCATCTATTGAATGGTAATTGCCGACACATTCAAAATATTGGCTCGCATCCATCCTGTTGATGAGCTTTTGCGATTGGTCATCCTTGGCCAGGTCTATTACCGCAAATTTGGAATTCTTCACCTCATTGGTCAAGGCAAAACCGAAAATCAGGATCTGCACCATGGGCATGCCAATCAGGATGAACAGCGTCCTGCTGTCACGCATGATGTGAATGAATTCTTTCTTTACAAAATTGATGAATTGTTTCATGTAATCAGTTGTCACTTCTTTTTGCCTTGCGTGCCAGTTGAAGAAAAACATCGTTCATGCTGTCTGCGCCATAGGTCGCTTTCATTTGCGTTGGTGTATCCAATGCTTCGATTCTTCCGTCTACCATGATCGACACACGGTTGCAATACTCCGCTTCATCCATGTAATGCGTTGTCACAAATGTTGTAATGCCCGCATCGCCTGCCTTATAAATGAGGTTCCAGAATTCCCTTCGGGTGATGGGATCTACACCACCAGTAGGCTCATCCAAAAAAACAATGCTGGGGTCATGAAATATGGCAACAGAAAATGCCAGCTTCTGTTTCCATCCCAGCGGCAAATTGCTGACCAGGGTATTGCGTTCTGCCACCAGTTCAAGTTCTCGCAAAATGAAATCAGCTTTATCTCTTATCTGTTTTTTCCCCATGCCATAAATGCCTGCATAGAATTGAATGTTCTCGTACACAGTCAAATCATCATACAATGAAAACTTTTGGCTCATGTAACCAATGGTCTTTTTGATTTTTTCATTCTGGCTGAAAACGTCAAAACCCGCTACAGTAGCCTTTCCAGCAGTAGGAAGCGACAAGCCACAGAACATCCGCATAGCTGTGGTCTTGCCGGCACCATTGGCGCCCAGGAACCCAAATATTTCACCTTTGGATACCTCAAATGAAATTTGATCTACCGCTGTGAAATCCCCAAATTTCTTGGTAAGCCCTTCTGCTGTGATGACTTTATCCGACATGTGATTTCATTAAAGCGATGAAACAATCTTCGATATCCACTGCTGCTTCCTCCACTTCAATCCCGTCCGGGATATTGAGCTGCTGCACATTTTTCTTCAAAACCACATGGTGTTTTTCTCCGAAAGGATAAGCATCCTCAACCCCTTCCATGTTTTTAAACAATTCCAGTGTTTTCAACATTTGATTGCTCCTGACGGCAAGGATTTTCTTTCCGAAGGAAGCCCGCAAACCCTCAGGGGTATTCACCTGCATGATATTGCCCGTTTGAATCAATCCGACACGGTCACACAACGAAGCCTCATCCATATAGGGTGTTGACACCAGAATCGTAATCCCTTCATTGCGCAATGAACGCAGGAGTTCCCAAAATTCCTTTCTCGACACTGCATCAACACCGGTGGTGGGTTCATCAAGGAAAAGCGCCTTGGGCTTGTGTATCAACGCACAGCTCAATGCCAGTTTCTGCTTCATGCCACCAGAGAGCTTGCCTGCGCGCACATGCTTAAAAGGTTCTATCTGTTGGTAGACATCTTTGATCAGGTGATAGTTTTCCTTCACCGTGGTATTGAAAATATTGGCGAAAAAATTCAGGTTTTCTTCAACAGTAAGGTCTGTATAGAGAGAAAACCTTCCGGGCATATAACCCACTTCCTGCCTGATTTTCAGAAAATCCTTGACCACGTCCAATCCATTTACACTGGCTGTACCACTGTCTGGAAGGATCAGGGTGGTGAGGATCCGAAACAGGGTTGTTTTACCTGCCCCATCCGGTCCAATCAATCCAAACAACTCGCCCTGGGGCACATCAAAACTGATGCCCTTGAGTGCAGGCACCTTGGTTTTTTTGATGGCATAAGCCTTTTCAATATGGTCTACAACGATTGCCTTCATGTTAGAATTTGATCTCCCCGTACATGCCTATTTTGAGCAGCCCGTTGTTCTTTGTTTTGACCTTGATGGCATAGACCAAATTGGCCCTTTCGTCCTTGGTCTGAATGGTCTTTGGTGTGAATTCTGCCTTTGGAGAAATCCAGGTGATGACTCCTGCGTATTCATTGTAAGCGTCAGCCCCTTTGTCTACGAACAGTTTCACAGCCTGGCCGGTTTTGATGAGGGAAAGCTGCTCCCCTGTTACATAAGCCCTCAAGGTCATTTCACTGAGGTCTGCTATTTTATACAATGGTTTTCCTGCCACGGCCATCTCACCTGCATCCGCATAGGTAGTGATGACAGTACCAGCAATCGGGTTCACCAGGGAGGATCGGGACACCATGTCTTCCAGCTGTGCAGCCTTTTTTTGCAAAGGCGCTGACTCACTCAGGATGGCCCTGTTCTGGCTGGCGTTGTTGGCGCGCTGGACCGCAATCTGTTGCTGGGTCACGTTCATCTGCTGCTGCAGCGTTTCCCTTTGGTAGCGAATATCATCCAGCTGCTTTGTCGTGGCAGCATCACTCTTGAGCAGTTTCTCTGTGCGTGCCATTTCCTTGTCAAGGTTTTTCAATTGAATGGACTGCACTTGCAACTGCTCATTCAATAATTTTATTTGAGGACCCACATCAGTTGTTTTCTTTCCCAACGCATCAATGCTGGCCATCACCTGGTCTTTTTGAAGGCCAAGGTTTACGTCATCAATCTTTCCCACCACTTGTGCGGCAGCAAGCGAGTCGCCTTCGTTGATGTTCAATGCAATGATTCTACCGCTGACCTCTGAAGATACCAAGACCTCATCGGCTTCAAAAGTACCCTGTGCATCAAATTCACTGGCTCCGTTGTTGCAGGCCATCAGTGATGTTGCCATTGCTATTGCAATCCATTGTTTCATACTTTTCATGTTGTTTGACTATTTTTTTCCTGTGATAAGTTTTAATTGTATTTCTGCCTGAACCAGCTGTATCTCATGTGCCGTAAGCGTTTGGCGGGATTGGTCTTCTGCATTGACCTCCCTCAAATAATCGTTGGAAGTAATTACCCCTGCTTCCAATTGTGCAGCAGCAGCGGTTTTCACTGATTCACGCAATACGATGATTTCCCTGTCAGTCATCATCAATTTTTTCAATTTTGAAATCTCGATCAGCTGCTGGGTTACCTGTGCACTCGAATTTTTCAGGAAGGTTTCTTCCTGAAGTTTGATAGATTTTAACGCAATGGCTGCCATCTGTTTTTCGTTGGCCGAAGTATAGAGGTTTCCAATCATCCAATTGAAACGAATACCACCAATCCCATACCAGTCAAATGTATTCTGCAACATGTTCAAGCCTGGCCTTCCATATCCGCCTTGTACAAAGGCACTTGCCTTGGGAGATCCCTTGGAGCGGATCAGGTCATACTGTTTTCCCTGCAATGCAATTTGTGACTTGAACAATTCCATTTCAGGACGAAGCATGAAAGAAGGATCAACCTCCCCCAAGACAGGGATTTCCAGTTGGCAGTTTTCGTTCAACACGGTATCCGTCAATACTCCCAAGACCTGCAACATGCCCATCCTTGAAGCCTGCAACTCGATCTTCCTTTGTTCAGTCTTCAAATCCTCGGCTTTCAATACATTGAGAGACGAACGGAAGGCTATACCGCCATCCAATTGGGCAGTTACTTTTTTTATGCCATTGCCGATGTCTGTCTTCACCATTTCTATCTGTGCAATCATGGCATCCATGTACAAGATGGAGCAATACAATTGGTTGACCCTTTCTCTCAACTTGAACATTTCCACTTCAAGGCGCTTGTCTTCGACTGAAGATTGTAGCCTGGCCACTTCAGTTTGGTTTCTGATCATGCCACCATCATAGATCAACTGATTGATATCAAGGTTGATCTTGTACTGATCTTTTGACAAAGGCTCTACCTTGAAAGGCGCATTGGGGATATTGATTTTTGTAACATCGGACTGATACGTACCCTGTGCGCCAGCAGTCAGTTGTGGTAAATACCCCTTTGAGAGGTTTGAGACGGTCAACATCCCTGTTTTCTCAATCAGCCCACGCTGTTTGATCAGGGGATAATTTTCTCTTGCCCTGGATTCAGCAACAGAAAGACTAAATACCTGTGCACCTGCAGTGGCAATACTAAACACTGACATAAAAACAATAACGATGCTTTTCATTTTTCTCATTTTCAATTTTTTCTGATGGAACCGATGATCAGATCTGCAATGGATTGCTTACGCTCTTCGATGGCGGAGTCAAACTCCTTTTCCGTCAAGCCCAGTCCCATCTTCATCATGGGTTTGGCCATGGCAGGATAAATGCAAAGGCTCAATATGTTCATGATGATTTGTTCTGGCTTCACGTTGTTGATATGCCCCAAATTGATTTCATCTTGGACCAATTTCTTGAACCGCGTAAACTCTGGTTTTTTTGCTTTTAGTGAAAATATTTTTTTCATAAAGCCTTCTGCATTTCTGTTGGATTCTCCAATGATGAACAAAGGGAAATGTGGATTCTCTGTTGCCATGGTCAGATAGGCTCCACACAATAAATGGATCATCTCGAACAATGTTTTGTCGGCATTCAGGATTCCATTCAACTTTTCAAAAAAATGCTGGGCAGCCTGGGTGAATACTGTTTCAAACAGCTGGTCTTTGGACCTGAAATAATAGTGAAGCATGGCCTTGTTGATGCCTGCTGCATCGGCAATCTCCTGCATCTTTGCTCCGTCCCTGCCTTTTTCCCTGAACACCTCTCCGGCAGCGGCAAGGATTTTTGCTTCAGTATCCTGTATGACAGCTGATTTAACCATTAAGTTTAACCATTTGGTTAACAAAATTAAACTAAAATTCTCTTCACACCAAAAGATTCAGCTGAGGGAACTGGATGAAGCAATGAAATGAAGAAATGGTATGGTTTTCCAGCAACCAAATTGATGAAAATGCCAGCGATGTTGGCCTAATGGCCAATATCTGCCTTGGACAAGTGCTGTTTCAAGACCTCGTCTGGCCAGGGAATTTGCAATCCATTGTGCTTGAAGGTTGGCATGGATGCATTGCGCTTTTTCAAGATATTGGTCATCAGGGATGCCATTTCGCGGAGTTTCGCTGGTTGTGCTTTTGCCAAATCATGTTCTTCTCCAATGTCCTTGGAGAGATCATACAATTCCAGTTCCCCGGTCTTGTGAAAATAAATCAGCTTCCAATTTCCTTTGCGCAGGGCCGTTCCCCAGGAGATGCCATGGTTGTTGACATTGGTCCAGTTGTTGGGATAATGCCAGAGCAAAACTTTTTTGTCGTCTTTGAGTGTGGGATTTTTTAGAAAAGGGACGATGGATTTCCCGTCTATGGTTTGGATGGTGCTGTATTTTTTAATCCCAGCAAGTTCAAGGATGGAAGGGAACCAATCATCAACACTTACATACTGGTGATTGATTGAATTGATTTGTATACTAGGGCCAGCAACAATCATCGGAACACGGATCCCACCTTCATACAATGATCCCTTGCCTTGTTTGAGGGGAAGGTTCTGGGTATGTGCCTTGCCTGTTCTGGGAGGCACAAGACTGAGGCTTCCATTGTCTGTCATAAAGATGATGTATGTGTTCTTCTCTTGACCGCTTGCTTGAAGATAGTCCATCAATTCTCCAAGGCTTTTGTCCATGCCTTCCACCAGCGCCGCATATTTTGCTTCGACGTCTGTCAACCCTTTGTCAATATATTTTTGATAGTAACGATCGTCTTTGCTGAAAGGCAGGTGAACGGCATAGTGCGCCATGTAAAGGAAAAATGGCTTGCCGGAGGACTGATTGGATTTCATTGCAGCAATGGCCTCTTCCGTCAAGGCATCCGTTAAGAACGTTCCCTTCTCAATGTGTTTTTCAAGACCGCGTACTCCCCAGAGGGTATCATTGGGATTGCCCTTATATTTGTCTTTTGCAAGAAAACTCCCAGGATGCCCAGCTGCAGTACCCGCAATGTTTACATCAAAACCAATGGCGAGCGGATTGGAAGCAGGTGTGCCATAAGGACCAAAATGGGCCTTGCCACAATGGATGGTGAAATAGCCTGCCTGCTGCAACAAAGAAGGCATTGCTGTAGCCACCACAGTATTGTTGATGCCTTCTACTGGGCTCATGCCATTGTGGTTCCAGTTGGGTGGAACCAGCACACTGTCTGGATAATCGGTTGGCGTATTCTTTTTTACATTGGTCCAATTGGTGACATTGTGCCTGGCCACATTCATGCCCGTCATCAGGCTGACCCTTGTGGGCGTGCAGACTGGATTGGAATAGGCATTGGTGAACTTCATTCCAGCCTTGGCCATCCGCTCCATATTGGGCGTTTGGAAAATGGCGTTGAGGGGCGTAGCCTTGTCCCAAAAAGGCAGCGAGCAATCCTGCCATCCCATGTCATCGACCATGAAAAAAATGATGTTGGGTCTTTTTTGCTGTGCCTCAACAAAAAGGGGAGCTTGCAACAAAAGCAAAAAAAAAGTTCGTATAAAAAACATTCCTTCTAATTTAAAAAATTAAGCTGCTTCCATGGATAGGGGCCATCATTGCTTTGGAATTTCCCAGGGGTACTTCTTCCTTCCTGGACATACTTTATAAAAAGCGATTTCATGGTTTCAACAATTGCCGGAAATTGATACTGCAGATTGTTTTTTTCGGATGGATCTTTCTTGAGGTTGTACAATTGCAAGGAAGGCAGCCCCTCTTCCGCTTTACCTGGAGTTGGAAAACTCCAACCACCAGAACCTGCAGCAAGGATGAGTTTCCAATCTCCCTTTCTGATGGCAAAACTGCCATTGATGGAATGGTGCACTGTCGCTTCACGAATGGCAACGTTAGTGGATGGCTTCAACAAGACAGGAAGAAGGTTGTAGCTGTCCTCTGCCTCGTTGTCCTTCAAATCATATCCAACAATGCCTGCAAAAGTGGCCATAAAATCATTCAAGGATACGGTCTGGGAAACAGTGCTCGCGCGCTTGATGGTTGCTGGCCACTGCACCAACAAAGGAATCCGGTGTCCGCCTTCAAAAATATCCGCTTTGTGTCCACGGTATCCATTGCTGGGGTCATGGCCCTTTTCTTTTAGGAATTTAAAATCAGCCACCGGCGAGCATCCATTGTCACTGGTGAAAACAAGGATGGTATTTTCTGTAAGGTTGTTCGCTGCCAATGCCTGTTGAATAGCGCCAACAAATGCATCCACCTGCTTGACAAAATCTGCATATACATTCAAGCCTGATTTTCCAATGGATGAGCTGTCTGGAGCAATGGGCGTATGGGGTGCGGTAATGGGCAGGTAAAGAAAAAATGGGCTCCCGGAACTGGCTGCCTTTCTGATGTAGTTGACGGATCTTTGCTGAATTTCAGGCAAGATCTTCTCCAGGTTCCATCCCTCAACCCCAGTTCCAGGCCTGCAATCCGCATAGGGTTGCTTTGGATAAAACACGGTTGGCTTGCCCAAGATCCTGTCGTTTTCCATGTACGCATAGGGAGGATAGTTGGGCGCATCCATCCCAAAGAAATAATCAAACCCGATGGATGTTGGTCCACCGGAAATTGGCTTTGTATAATCAAGATTGCATTCATCCTTTTGGTCAACGGGTGGCTTTGCATCTGTTGTGGGCCAGTTCCAGCCCAAATGCCATTTCCCCATCGCTGCGGTAAGGTAGCCCTTTGATTTGAGCATGCTGGCCATGTTTGTTCTTCCGGTTTCCAACAATGGCTTGTCGTACTGCACCAGTACTCCCTGCTTCAATCTTGAGCGCCAATTGTACCTGCCTGTCAAAATACCATAGCGCGTTGGTGTGCAAACAGCAGCACTGGAATGCGCATCCGTAAACATGATGCCATTCCTTCCTATCTTATCAATATTGGGAGTACTGATTTTCCCTGCCTTGTTGAAACATGAAACATCACCCATCCCCAAATCATCCGCCAAAATAAAAATGATATTTGGACGGTCAGTCTTCAGCTGGGCATTGGCAAAGAAGAAGGAAAAAAGGAAATGCGATAAAAAGATAAAACCTGTTGCATGATGACGCATCCCACAAGTTAATTTTTTTTCCGCATCCGCTGAATGATGGGGCCAATCATTTCAACAGAAGAAGGTCATCAATCCCTTGCCACTTCTCCATGGTAAATGGAATCGAGCCCTTGCTCTTCTTCTTCTGCTGTAACTTTTACCCGGGTAATCTTATTGATCAGGACCAACATATAATATGTGAAGAGGTAGGCATACACAGATGTTGCCACCACTGCGATGAGTTCTTTGAAAAAGAAATCTGTACCGCCAAATACCAGTCCATCGGCTCCATTGGGGTTGATGGCCTTGGAGCCCAAGATACCCAAGAGAACGGTACCTACTACACCACCAACACCATGTACACCCCAAACATCAAGGGCATCGTCCCAACCCATCCGGTTCTTGAGCTTTACCGCCCAATAACAAACAAGGGAACCCAACATTCCAATCAGGAATGCAGATTCATAACTGATATAACCGGCTGCAGGTGTAACAGTAGCCAACCCCGCCACAGAACCTGTCAGTAGGCCTACAAAAGTGGGGCGTTTGTGAGATCCGAACCATTCGATGCACATCCAGGTGACGGCACCGACAGAGGCTGCAAGATCAGTATTGATGAAGGAAAGTGCAGTAATCCTGTTTACATTCAATTCACTACCGGCATTGAAACCATACCATCCAAACCAGAGCAGGGCAGTTCCGATGGCCACCAACGGAAGGTTGTTGGGCCTGTCATGCTTTATCCTTCTTTCTCCAACATAGATGACAGAGGCCAACGCAGCAAAACCGGCAGTGGCATGCACCACAATGCCACCTGCGAAATCAAGAACACCCCATTTTGCAAGAAGCCCGTTGCCCCAGATCATGTGTGCAAAAGGATAATAAACAAGTATTTGCCAGAAGGTCAGGAAGATAAAAAATGCCTTGAAGGTGATTCGGTTGGCGAAGGCCCCAGTAATCAGGGCTGGTGTAATGATGGCAAACATCATTTGATAGGCAATGAATACAATTTCCGGGAACCTTTTTTCCTGAGAAAACAGTGCATCTGGTGTAACCCCGTGGTAGAATGCCTTTTGCAGGTCTCCAATGATTTGCCCTTCACCTCCACTGAAACAAAGCGAATATCCAAAAGCGTACCAGAGGACAGAGGTCCATCCCATGGATACAAAACTCTGGATCATTACGTTGAGAATATTCTTTTTGCAAGCAAGTCCACCGTAAAAGAAAGCCAGTCCGGGGGTCATCAACATCACAAGGCTGGTACAAACGATCATGAAGACCGTTAATCCTACATCAATCATAAATAGGTTGTTTATTGGTTGGGCTACGCAATATCGAACTTAATTATTGAATTTTATCGTTTTTTATGCACAAAATGCCATAAATGACGCAAATCAGTACCGTATAAAAGATATATTTATTTTATTAATATGAACGATGGATAACCCTGATAGGGTAATCCTTGTTGACAAGTTTATATTGCATGCCTTGGGGAAGCACCACTTCGACTGAACGTTTGCCATTGGTGGTGGTAATGCTTTCTGTTACCAGCCCCAAGGGTGTTGGCAACTGATAAAAAGCAGATGTCAGACCTCCTGGTTGGGGATCAATCAAGATTTCCCTGAACCCAGGCTTTGAAGGACGTAAGCCCATCAGCCTGAAAGCAATAATATTGGCGGGTGCGGCACCCCAGGCATGGTTCCAATCAAGATTGGGCTTGAACTTGCCATCCCAGGCTTCCATCGTCATTCCTGCGCCGACTTCAATCATGTGGTACCATCCCCTTTCTTTTCTAGAATGGAGCAATGCAAGTGCCTCTTTCTCCAATCCATTTTCATACAAGGCATCCATTAAAAATTGTGAGCCATAGACACTGCAAGCCATTTCTTTTTTGATGACAAAGGGAATAACTTTTACTTTTTGACTTTCATCCAGCAACCCAAAATCCAATGCAAAAAAATTGGCATGGAAAGATGAATGGTCGGTTGTGTCACCATCCCTTACGAGGCCCGTTTTAGGATCGAAAAACATGTTGGTGAAAGATTCTTTCACTTGGGCAGCCCTTTGCTTGAAAAATGCCTGGTCTGCTTTCTTTTGGAGCAGGATGGCAAATTGTTCCATCAACAACAAGGACTTGTAATGATAGGCGTTGACAATGCTGTTGTATTCGCAAAAAACAAATTCATCGGCTTCACCTTTGTATTCAGGGCCTGCCAGGTTGTTTCCCCGCTGTGGCCAATCGGTGATGTCCTTCAGCACTGCTTTTTGGTCGAAACTGACATAATGCAGTGAATCCAGCAATGACTTGCTTTGGTTGTTCCCCACAGTGGTGATCATGCTTCCTTTTTTCGCCAGCGACAACAGGGTTTTGGTCTTGAGCAGGTCATAATATTTTTTGATCAAAGCTGTGTTGCCAGTAAACATATAATCATTCCAGATCACCTGGTGCATTTGCAAATGCCATTCGGTTGGCCAGGTGGGATGCAGCATCAGATGATCGATGGTATTGCGAGCCACGTCATACACAGAGTCAACCGCATAATGGGAGAGCTGATTGATCAATGCATCTGCTTCATATGGAATCCGCTCCCGGTCACCATCTATATACAGACCGGTGACAGTTGTAGCTTTTATGGAATGTTTACAAAGTTCCCAAATGCGGTTCAACACTGTATCTGAACTAATAAACGATGCTGCATTGTCATTGAATCGATAATGAAAAATATCACGTGAAACATTCACCGTAAAAGCCCCTGAATGCTCAATTTCAACATAACGGAAGGGGGTTACAATGCCCATCCATTCCGGCAACAAAATGGCATTGCCTGATGTATTTTTTTTATTGGGTACGTTGGGGAAATATAAGGTATCAATATCTCCCTGGTTTTTAATGTAAGTAAACTGGAAAAAACGGATGTTTACACCTGGGGGCGTCCTGTCCAACCGGCCCTTCCCATCGGCCTTTTCACCCATGAAAATTTTGATTGAATCGCCGCTCTTCATGTTGGTGGTGGCTATTTTCAGCCGACCAAAAAAGGTCTTGCCGAAATCATATGCAGTACCCAATGGAGCATATTTTTTTTCTGCTTTGGGAGTCTCGTGAAAAGCTATAAGCCCCTTTTGGTAAATCTTTTCCTGCCCAAAACAAACAATGGACAGATTGGAAAGTGCGAATGAAAACGCAAAGCGAATTAAGAGTTTAAACTTCATGGATTTAAGGTACAAAAAAAGCTTTGGGTTAAAATAATCTTTCCGCATACAACAGCATGAATGTCAATTCGCTTATACTATTGGATCTTCTAATAATCCTTACATTTGAGAAAGTGGAAGCAATCAAGACTATCTATTTCAAAAGAATGATCGTGTTTTTAATGACCGGACTTTTTGCCACGCTGGTCTCAGGCACATCCATCGATAAGCACGAACCCACCAAGGGAGAAAAACTGGCAAAACAGTATTGTGGAAGCTGCCATATGTTCCCCTCCCCCTTTTTGCTGGATAAAAAAACATGGAAAGAATCGGTACTGCCCAACATGGGGTGGCGCCTTGGCATCAAAAAAGCAGGAAAGAATCCATTTGATGAGATGAGACCAGAAGAAGCTGAGATGGTAAGGCAGCTGAACATATATCCCGAAGAAGCACACATATCAAAAGAGGAGTGGCAGCTGATCGTGGATTATTATTTGCGCAATGCCCCGGAGACACCCTTGGTGATAGAGGATGCATTGCCCCAGAGCATGGATACCTTGCGTTTTTTAGCCAGTCCCCTCTTCATCGGTGCAACAGAAGGCTCAACTGCACCCAGGCTGACGCGCTCCACCATGCTCAAATATGACAGCCTTCATTCAAAACTGTATATTGGCAATGCCCACAACGAGGTATTTGTGCTGGACAGCCAGTTTCAAGTAGATGATTATTGGGAAGTAGTCAATAGCCCTGTTGACATCCAATTCATGGCGAAAGGCCCTCCACAATTGCTGACCATTGGCTCCATTTTGCCATCAGAGGAAAAAAAAGGTTACCTGTTTCCGCTGGATTCAGCCGCATTGAACAAACCCTCTACAGACCTGATTTCTTCCCTCGCAAGGCCGGTGCAGTTTGAAAAGGCAGACCTGAACGGAGATGGAAAAGAAGACCTTGTGGTTGCAGAGTTTGGCAACCATACTGGAAAACTGAGTTGGTTTGATGGTGGAAATCCGAAAAAGAAAAAAATCCTGAAATACCAGGCGGGCATACGAAAGGTCTTGGTGCAGGACATGAACAACGATAAGTTACCAGACCTAGTGGTAATGGGGGCTCAGGCATACGAGAGCATCATGCTCTTCGTCAACAAAGGAGACGGACAATTTGAAGACAAGACGGTATTGCAATTCCCACCCGTGTTTGGATTGAGCAATCTTGAACTGGTGGACTTCAACAAGGACGGGCATCTTGATTTGCTCATGACCAATGGCGACAACTGGGACCTCTCCGCCATCAGGAAAAGTTACCATGGTGTACGCATCTTCCTGAACGACAGGAAAAACAATTTCAAGGAGGCATTCTTCAATACGGTTTTTGGTGCAAGCAAGGCGATGGCAAATGATTTTGATCATGACGGAGATCTCGACATTGCGGTAACGTCTTTTTATGATGATCCTTTTGATGCCATGGAAGGATTTGTATATTTTGAAAATACTGGAGGCATGAAGTTCAGTAAAATGATGATCAAAGAAGCCAGGGTTGGGAAATGGCTGACCATGGAACTTGCTGACCTTGACCATGATGGAGACAAGGATATTGTTTTAGGATCCTATTTTCACAACGTCGCCGAAATGACCAAATTCCTTGGAAGGGGTATCTTAAATTTTCCTCAAGCCCTTGTGCTCTGGAACAATACCATCAAATCAAAATAAATAAATGAAAACAAGGCTCATCCTGATTTTGGCCATTTTATCAAATTGCATGCTTGCTGGTGCACAGCAGCGGGCAAAAAACATCCTCATCATCTATGCAGATGACCACAGCTATCACGCCCTGGGTGCCATGGGGAATGGCATTGTCAAAACACCCAACCTCGACAAGCTTGCCGCTTCAGGAATGATGTTTACACAGACCCATGTCATGGGCGGACACCAAGGTGCAGTATGTGTTCCCAGCAGGGTCATGCTGCTGACCGGAAGATATGTAAACAGGCTACCTGGAGATGGAAGCACCATCCCGGAAAGCATGGTCAGTCTTCCGGAGGTATTGCGCAGCAAGGGCTACACCACTTATCATACCGGCAAGTGGCACAGTGACAAGGCCTCTCACCATCGCATGTTCAGTACTGGAGGAGACATCTTCCTTGGAGGGATGCATTTCAACAAGGATGGTGGCCAAGCACATCCAACTGTTTATCGTTTTGACAGTACAGGTCTGTATGATATGGCGAGAAAAAGAAACAGCGATACTTTCAGTACCACCCTTTACGCCAACAATGCGATTCAATTTCTTACCAGCACAACTGCAAAAGAAAAACCATTCTTCTGTTATGTGGCTTTCACTTCACCCCACGACCCGCGAACGCCTCCGGAAATGTTCGAGAAAATGTATGACCCCAACAGCGTACCCCTTCCTGTCAATTTCATGAAAAAACATCCCTTCGACAATGGCGACATGATGACCAGGGATGAACAATTGCTTCCCACTCCCCGTGATACCATTGCCGTTAAAAAAGACATTGCGCTGTACTATGGCATGGTCAGTGAGATGGATGCACAGGTGGGAAGGATTCTGGGCGCACTTGAAAAATCAGGGCTCCGGGAAAATACGCTGGTGATTTTTGCTGGGGACAATGGACTCGCGGTTGGGCAGCATGGATTGCTGGGAAAACAAAACCTCTATGAACACAGCATCCGTGTTCCGATGATCATATCAGGACCTGGTATACCCACCGACAAGAAAGCCAATGGCTTTACCTATCTCAGTGATATTGCACCCACTGTTTATGAATACCTTGGCATCAAGGCTCCTGGCTCAGTGGAGGCCAAATCATTTTTTGCTGTGTTGAAAGATCCCGCCAAAACAATCCGGAAAAACATCTACAACGTCTACGGACATTGGAGCAGGAGCATCAAAACTTATGACGGATTGAAATTGATATTGTACAATGTGGATGGCATATTGACTACACAGTTGTTTGATCTGAAGAATGATCCATGGGAGACCAGGGACCTGTCACGGGATGAACGTTATTTTAGCAGGATCAGGTCCATGAGGGCGGCGTTGAAAAAAGAAATGGCTGCCACGCACGATAACCTGAACATTGATTTATCCGATTGGGGAAGAACAGAAAAACAAAAGCCTAGGGGCAGTAAATAAAAAAAAACAACAAGATGAACTGCAAAAGACTGATGCAAGCCATGTTCTTCTTCGCAAGCCTTGCAAGCATTGCAGCGGCAGAGGACAGCATCCCGCTCCCGAATCCTACCCAAATGTTGTGGCAGGATGCAGAATTGACAGCACTCTTCAGCTATGACCTGCATGTCTTTGATGGTGAGCGATACAACCAGCCCAAAAACCGCATCACGCCTATCAAAGACCACAACATTTTCAATCCTACCCAATTGGATACGGATCAATGGATCAGGAGTTTTGCAGCTGCTGGGGGAAAGGTTGCCCTGCTCACGGCAACACATGAAACTGGTTTTGCCTTGTACCAATCAGATGTGAATCCCTATTGCATGAAGGCCCTGAAATTCCAGGATGGAAAAGGCGACATTGTCCGAGACTTTGTGGTTTCATGCAGGAAATACAATGTCAAGCCCGGCATCTACATTGGCACCCGGTGGAATTCATTTTATGGCGTCCATGATTTTAAAGTGCACAACGACAGCAGCCAATTTGCAAGGAATCGGCAGATCCATTATAACCGCATGATGGAAAAAATGACAGAAGAATTGATGTCCCGCTATGGCGAACTTTTTATGGTATGGTTTGATGGCGGGGCACATGGACCTGAACTTGGCGGTCCAGACATCCTGCCCATTGTTGAAAAATACCAAAAGAACATCATCTTCTACCACAATACCCAGCGGGCTGACATCAGATGGGGCGGCAGTGAAAGTGGAAAGGTAAGTTATCCCTGTTGGGGTACTTTCCCCTATCCGTTTTCACATTCAACAAGGCAAAAGGAGATTTTTAAAAATGATTTCAAGCTGTTGAAAGAGGGCGACCCGGATGGGAAATATTACATGCCTGCCATGAGTGATGCACCCCTGCGGGGATACAAGGGAAGGCATGAATGGTTCTGGGAACCCGGCGATGAAGGACATGTTCAGCCCCTTGACAACCTGATGGAAATGTACTACGGATCGGTAGGAAGGAATTCCACGTTGATACTCGGGCTCACACCAGATGCAACAGGACTGCTTCCGGCAAAAGATTCCATTCGCCTGAAAGAATTTGGTGAAGCGATCCACAAAAAATTTGACCACCCATTTGCTTCGACTTCCGGAAAGGGATTGGTTCACCAGATAAAAATGGATGCAAGAAAAACCATTGATCATGCAATGATCATGGAAGACATTTCAATGGGCGAAAGGGTAAGGGAATTCCTGGTGGAAGGTAAAACAAGCAAGGGATGGATGCTGCTTTACAAAGGAACTGCTATCGGTCACAAACACATTGCACGGTTCAATCCAATTGAAGTGTCTGCGGTAAGACTGTCCATCACGAAAAGTTTGGCAGAACCACAAGTCAGGGCATTCAGCGTTTTTTAGCCGCAGCAATTCCACTACCAGGTTCATTCACCAGAAAATGCAATATTCTGCAGGCATTTCCCTTGCTCTTTTCGTTTTTATCTGCTGATGTCCTGATGACGATGCTGTGCTTTTTGTCCTTGAGCTCATCTTCCAGCATGATGTACCATGGAAGATGAATGAAACCACTCCATTTCGTAAAAAGATTTTTCTTTTTGAAGGGCTTTCCATCAATGCTGTATTCAATCATGCCCGCATCAGGACCAGATACGATACAAATGCCGATGGCTTTTCCTGTAAAATCAAGTTCCATCATTGCTCCCGCTTCCGTTGCCACCAGCGCTGGAATGTTCATGTATTGTTTTCTTCCTCCGGCGCCGTCCTTGGGTACCCAACGCTCATCAATGCTCCAATTGCTGATGTTCCTGGCCTGCTTCACATCAACATATTGTCCTGCAGTATAACTGAAAGGGTCAATTTGTTTTGGCAGCAGATGGCTGTTTGGCCTTGCATCATCAGCAACATTTTCATATGCCTTGCTCAAAAATCCGATGATGGATCGTGCATATACTTCATGTCCAAAAAGCGAGGGATGCAAGTCCTTGAAATCTTCTTTCCAGGTAAACTCGTTTGCGGCAATGCGCGCAGTTACCTCTTTGGAAAGGTTGATGGTATTGGTTTGGTAATGGGTAGCAACCAACTCATGGTTGATGATTTCATTGGGGATTTTTCCTGCACCATAATCAGCAATCTTCTCCGGATCCACACAATGCATGATGACAATATCCATCAAAGGATTGCTGGTCCTGGCGTGGCGAACAATTCCTTCCATGCCCCTCACCTGTGCAGTATTGTCAAAGCCATTGGTGCGGTCATTCACTGCGGCCTCTTCAAACAGCAGATCGATCCTGCCCTTGGACAAAACCTCAGACGCAAAACGAAAAGCACCAGGCGTACTTCCAGTGGATGAAATACCGGCATTGATGAATTCAAATTCCGTTTCCGGAAAACGTTCTTGCAGATACCTGGTCACCTTGTTGCGCCAACCGGGATTTTCTGTGATGGACCCTCCAACGAAGGCAACACGACCTTTTTTCTCCCTGCTGAATTGAAGGTAGCTGTTCTGCAGTCCAGACCTTGTTGTGTGAAAGTTTGCGGGATCGATAATCTTTTTTACAGGAAATGCATTCCCCATCATGAAATCCGCAATGGTGGAAGGCTGCTCTATCGTGAAATGGTGTCCTTCAAGGCGCTGCGGTCCCCGGGTCATGGGCATGACGGTCGCCATCCCGCCCAACCTGATGTAGTTGTTGACCAGTGTGAAAGTATTTTCGCTGTTGGGCACAATCTTGTCGTTCAATCCAATGGAATGCAAAACTGGTACCCTGCATGCAGCCAACCCATCGAGTTGGTCAATAGGATTGTCCTTGTAGTTGATGGCCTCTGCCTCAGTAAATCCATATTCCTTCAAAAGGGAATTCCAATCCTCAGGAGATCCTTTGCTGCTGGCTTTTCCACCAGGCCAGCTTTTGAAATCGCATACCGGTGCTTCGGCATAAATGCAGGCCACTTTCAAGGGATTTCTTTTTGCCCAATTGTACACATAGAGTCCGCCGCGGCTGACACCCTCCAAAACAACCTTTTCTGCAAATCCATCCTTCACCATGAAGGCATGAAAGGCATCCCAAACCTGCATCGCCCTTGGAGATCCGTACATGTCGTTGGTATTGACATATGCAATGTGAAACCCACGAGAGAGCAGGATGGAATCCACATCCGTATGCCATTCAGGAAAATGTGCACGCCAAACCCAGGGCTTTCCTTCCAGGGAATTGTTGGGCTTTACGACCCATGCACTGCGACCATTGAAAGTAAAATATGTTCTTTCAAAGCCATGCCACATGTCTTTTTTAACACCTGGGTTTGGGGTTTTGGCAGCCATCGAAAACAAGGGCAGCAAGAGTATGAATGCAATGCAAATTCGTTTCATGGAATTAAATTAACATTGAAAAACCATCAAACAAAATAAATCATCAAATGAAAATGCTCAGAATGAAATAACAAACTGAGGGACAAAGCATGCAAGCCAGGCCCGTATAAAATGTTGCTGTCAATGCGCCATAAGGAACCAGCTTGGGATCTGTGGCGGCAAGACCTGCAGCCACACCACTGGTGGTACCGATCAATCCACCGTAAATCATGGCAGTTTGTGGATTGTCAAGCCCTATGCGTTTTGCAATAAGGGGCGTGAGTATCGTGACGACAACGGTCTTGATAACCCCAATGGCAATGCTGATGGCGATGATGTCTGAACTGGCACCCAATGCTGCGCCTGTAACAGGACCTACTATGAAAGTGCATGCACCTGCGCCAATGGTCGCAACAGATTTAATGTCCTTGTATCCCATAAAATAACCGATGGATCCTCCTACAAAAAAGGCAACAGCGATGCCAATAAAAAGGGAGATGATGCCGACCCAACCGGTTTTCTTGATTTCAGAAAGGCTTGCCCCCATTGCAGTGGATACAATGGAAAAATCCCGCATCATTGAACCACCGAGAAAGGCCATGCCTGCAAACAATGGTATATCCGCTATGCCCTTTTTCCCTCCAAAATAAGCAAGGATCAAACCCAGGGTGATGGCAACTGCAGCGCCTGGTATCTTGTTGCGCAACAGGTGTTTTGAAACAAGTACAGAAACAAACATGATCAATCCCACCACAAGGAAGGCTACAATCAATTCATTCTTAGCGAGCAGCTTGAGTATAAAGTCCATGAAGGTGTTTATAAGGATGAAGCTGATGCATTGTTTTTCTTTTGCAAACTGGAAAGCAAAGGTATCAACAGGAAACAAAGCAGGGTAGCAAAAACACCTACCACCAATGCTACCCAGCCTCCGCTAAGTGCAGCTTTTACATTTTGGGTGGAAGACATGGCAATTACCACAGGGATGTACATGCCACTCCAAAAATGGATGCCGGTCTCCGCTTCTGCATCCAACCATTTTTTCTTTTTGATCCTATCCCCTAAAACAATCAGCAAGAACATGCCAAACCCTACGCCACCAATGTTGCCATCAAAATGAAAAAGGATTCCCAATGCCTCGCCAATGAGTTGACCTGCGATGAAGCAGGCTGATAGAACGGCTACGCCATAAATTTTCATCCCTGTGAATTTGAAAGTTGCTTTCTACTGCAAGTATAGTCTTTTTGGATTGATTGATGGACAAAAGTGGAAAGAGCCATTCCACCATGGATTGAAAACAGCTGTCTTGCTTTGCCTTATTGTTGTCAAGAGTATGCCCGGCACCATAAAAGGGGCGCCATGCCGTGGGAATGCCCAACGAAAGGCAGTGTTGATAAAGGATAAGGCCTCCATACTTGAATCCATGGTATCCAAATGAACTGTCATAGGCCACCGTTTTATCCATGGTGCCAGAAGTATTGAACAGTGGCGCATCGCCTTTTTTGATCCAGTTGAAGTCAATCATCGCACCCCAAGCATTCATCACGCCATGCACCTTGGATGAAAACCCCTCACTGCCTTCTATACCTTCCAGAGGGCCCCATTTTTGAATATCAATGCCATCAGGCAACTCAAATTCATCCATATACGCAATGGCCATCGCAGTTTTTGATCCTGCAGAACTTCCTGTCAGGAAGACCTGGTTGGTATCAATGCCATATTCAACTGCATGCTTCTTGAGAAAACGTACAGCAGCCCTGCCATCCTGCTGTGCCCGGTAAAGGGCATTGGCATAGTCTGCCTCGCTCTTTTGGTTTTCAATCCCCAACCGGTAATCAATGGTGGCTGTTACAAAACCACGTTTTGCAAAACCCTGACAAACCAAGGCACTGTAGGAGCCCTTTCGGCTGTTGCTCTGGAAACCACCTCCATGGATGAAAACAACCAATGGTCTTTTCTGCATGGTATCTCCCTGAGGAAAAATCAGATCCAACAACAATGTTTCGGAACTACCTTTTATGTTCACGGCACTGCCATAGGCAATGGCATTGATTGAATCGAGCGCATCAAAAACTGGTTCTCTGAAACGCTGTGCAGTAGTGCTTTTCAGGAAAAAAAGCATCAATACCATCATGGCAACCGGTCTCATCAATTTCACTGGAACATTGTTTTTACTTCATTTTTCACCACTTTGCCCATGGCATTTCTTGGAAGCGCATCAACCAACAAATATTTTCTTGGAGTTTTATAGGATGCCATTTGTGTTCTCATCCAGGTATTCAATACCTGCGGATCAAGGTCTCCCGAAGGAACAACCGCAGCCACCACCAACTCACCCCATTCATCATCGGGAACGCCCACCACAGCACAGTCTGCAATGTTGGGATACGAACGCAACACTTCTTCGATTTCCAGTGCAGACAACTTGTATCCTCCAGACTTGATGATATCCACCGAACTTCTGCCAAGTATCCTATAATAGCCGTCTTCGACAACTGCAACATCCCCAGTTTTGAACCATCCATCGGGCGTGAATTCTTGTGCGGTAGCCTCAGGCTTGTTCCAATATTCCTTGAATACGTTTTCTCCTTTGATGTGAATCTCGCCTGGCTCACCAGGTTCAACCAATTGCATGGCATCGTCCACCAGTCGGACCGTTACTCCCGGGAGAGGTTTTCCGATATAACCGGCCCTTCTTTCCCCCTCATATGGATTGCTGATGCCCATACCAATTTCAGTCATCCCATAGCGCTCCAACAATACATGGCCACTCAGCTTTTCCCAGTTTTCCATCACTGAAACCGGCAAAGCAGCAGATCCGCAAACCATCAGCCTGAATTGTTTCAAGGCATTTCTGATCTGCAGTTGTTGGGTGTTGTCCAGCAGTTCCCATCCTGCAATGAGCTTGAAATAAATGGTGGGTACTGCCATGAATACATTGATATTTCCCTTGAGGAAACGGAAAAAAATATCCTCCACGGAAAACGAAGAGATAAACTCCACTGTACCACCATTCCACAGTGTTGCAGAAACCACGTTGATGATGCCATGCACATGGTGCAAGGGCAATACACAAAGCGCATGATCAGTTGATGAATACTTCCATGCGGCAGATATTGAATTGACCTGTGCTTCGATATTGGCATGTGTTGTCACAACACCTTTGGGCTTGTTGGTGGTTCCACTGGTGTAAAGGATCATGGCATTTCGGGATGCGTCAACCTGGGGTAAATTCACCAAAGGGAAATCAGGAACCTTGTCCACAACAATAAGCCTGATGGACTGCTCCATTGCATAGGCAGCAACAAGGTCGTGGTACTTCGAAGAAACAACCAGCGTCTGCGCACCGGTATCTTCCAACACATATTGAAGAGATGGCAAAGGATGTGTGATGCACAAAGGAACTGCTACTCCACCTGCCTGCCAAATGCCCCACTGCACTTTTACATAATCAAAGCCAGGATCGACCATGAACGCTATCCTTGCTCCATCAAGGTCTTTTTCACCCGCCAAAAGATGCGCGGCAAATTGCTGTGATTGTTCTAAGAGAAAACCAAATGCAAAGGATGTTGCATTGGCGATGATCGCCGTCTTTTCTTTGTTGATCTTTGCGGTTTCAATGATGCGTAGCATGCTCAATGGTTTTACTATTTGCCCGGGTTGGAGCTCCGCAAGGCATATGCATGTCGGTTCAATTCCAACATCTTTTCAGCTAGGGGTAAATATACCTCATAAAGGTTGTTCACCAATCCTTTGTTGGAATCATTGTTGGATGGGTCTGCCTTGGGATCAGTTGGATCATTGTCTTGGTAACGGAACCAATGCCATCCGATACAATTGGGCGATGCCAGCAGAGAAAGACAAAAGTTTTGGTAGAAGATACCGCGCTCTTTTTGTGTCTTCACGAGCCACCCGGCACCAGAAATATTGGGCAACCCGGAATCTTCGGCCTTGGTATAGAATTCCGTTACCATGAATGGCTTTTTTAAGGCATTCCATGCATTGAACTCATTCAGCGTAGGAGTCCAGTTTCCATAATAATTGATGGAAACCACATCAAGATACTCCTCGCATGCCTTTAATACATAGGGATTGTTTTTGGCACTGGAATGCAACCTGCTCCCCAAGTACAGGTGATTGGGATCTGATTGTTTGATGGCAGCGGAAACAATTTTGTAATAAACAGCAGCCACATACCCTGAGAAGATTTCCTGCTGGTCTTTGTTGATGTTCGCGGTATCTAATGCTTTTGATTGAACCCAATTGAGTGCAAGATGATAAGCTGCGCTTCCAGGATCACTGAGTGATATGAATTCCTTGATGAGGTTGCTTTGAAAGGGAAGTTCATTGTCAGAAAAATGCCCTGCCAACCAGGGATCAGCAGCGTATTTGTTTGCTTCACATTTTGTTCGGCAATAGTTTTCAAACCCCGGATCAAACACGAAAGCCAAGGCAGGCCATTCTTTTTTAGAAGGATCATTTTTTTTCTGCTGCTGCACAAAGCCTGACAACAAACTGAGTTGTGTTGTGTACACGATGCCTTCCCTGGGGTTGGTTTGATTGAACATCCTGATGGCAGCAGTATCGCTCCAGGAACCAAGCATGTTGAATCCGGCAGTTTTCATGTCCTGCTTTACTCCTGCCATCCATTTTGCATCGGTACCATATTTTTCAGCAAATACCCTTTCATGTTGGGGTGAACTACCCTTTCTCACACTGTTGAGTGAAATACCGATGAATGCTTTTCCTTCCGGGTCAACAATCCATTGTTTTCCATTGATTTTTTCAACCCTGAAAAATCCTGTGGATCTGAAGTTGGTTGACGCATCGCCGCCATACCGGGAAAGCTTGGGTGAATTTCCCAATGGAATGCCCGCGCGATCTACTGTCATGGCCTTAAAAGCCGTCCAGTCGGAATAAACAATATTCCTGTTCTTGTCGCGGCTCCATTTTTTTGCCATAACAACAATGGAATCCTGCCCTGACTGTGCCTCAAGGACAGCAGTCAGGTGCAGGAATGCCAGAAAGAAAATCAGGTTGTATTTCATGCTCAATACCCTGGATTTTGAGGCATTGGCTTCGTAAGATTGGCGTCAATGACCGATTGAGGGATGGGCAAAATGGTATCCCGTAGTGCAATGAGCGAGGATACATTCTTGTTGTGCAACTTGGTCCTGTCGAACCAGGTACCGGTCCTTAACAGGGTATACCGCCGGTGTTCTTCAGTAACCAATTCCCTGGAGCGTTCATCAAGAATAAGATCCATGTTGATTTGTGCAGCAGTTGCCAATGGTGCATTGGCCCTCGAACGAAGAACATTGATAGTTGCGGCAGCGTTGGCTGTTTCTCCCAATTTGAATTGTGCTTCTGCAAGCAACAAATAGGTTTCAGCAAGTCTCAAATAAATCATGTCGTTGAAGTTGCTCGACTGCTGCAGATCGGATGCAACTGCAGGTGCCCAATCCCACTTGCGTGTACTCGGCCAGGCCTGAGCATTGGATGCATTTGTCACTGGTTCGGCTGCCGCCAAAGGAGTGAGCTTGACGGTATCACCCAACTTGGCTCCAGTTGGCAGTGAAGCGGCATTGTTCATTTGGTAAAACAATCGCCATGCATGGTATGAACCTCGGTCATCTTTGGGATCGTAAACAGACAGTGCATATTTGGTGACACCAAACCTACCAATTCCACGGCCCCCATTGTCAATGGAAAAAGTGATGGGTGTTTTTCCACCAATGGTTATCCGTTCGTAGCGGTTTACCCACCACCTTCTCATGATATTGTTTTCTGCACCCTGGGCCAGGTATTCATTTTGCATGACCCACAGCGCTTCTGTATTCCCCTCACTCCTGTTGGAATTTCCATCCAAAAACATATCGGTAAATGCAGTACCGGGCAATGTTCTTTTAACGCCGTACCTGGCTGTAACAATCTTGTACAATGGACTGGTGGTGAGCGACATTGCTTTTGCCTTCGCCTTGGCATTGTCTCCTATTGTCAGGTACAGTTCGGCCAGGTAATGGGTGGCAACAGCTTTCGGAAAACGTGCAGCATTGGGTGCAGGGTCAGACATGTTGGCTTCCGCAAAAAGTAAATCTGCCTCCATTGCTTTTCTCACTTCCGCCCTACTGGTTCTTTCCCAATCGGTCCGAATATTGCTGCCCTTTGACTCTTCAAGGTTCAATGGCACATCACCCCAAAGAAATGTCAGGTGCCGATATGCCCATGCCCTTACCAATTTTGCTTCACCCACTATTTGGTTTTTCTCAGCTGCTGTCCAGTTGATGTTGGGATTTTCTGCCCTTCCGATGATGGTATTGGCTGCATTGATGGTTTGGTACAACCAGGCCCATAGATTGTTCAGATAACCCTGAGTAGAATTCATCAGAACACCAAAGCTGTTGAACATGCGCTCGGGTTGATTTCCTCCAGCAGGAAAAGGAGAATAGGCATTGTCTACACCAATAAACGCAGCCGTGAGGTACAGGTCATTGGTAGAGTTTGAATTGAACCCGCCATCAATGCCACCCCTTTCTCGGCGAACAAGGTTATAAAGACCATACAAACCAGATTCAAAGCCAGCCTTGTTGACATACAGGTTGTCTGGGGCGATGATGGCCAATGGCTTTTCATTTAAAAAATCTTTTTTGCATCCCGTTGAAACCAGCATGACAAAAAGAAGCATGCCAATTGTTTTGTACATATTTTTCATCATTTCAATTTTTTCAGATTAGAAGGAAAGGTTCACGCCAAAAATGACTTCACGTTGCAAAGGCACCCCCAGTTGATTGCTGATCTCTGGATCAAGCCCCCTGTACTTGGTAAAGGTTGCCAAGTTCCTTCCCGTCATATATACCTTCATGGTATTTACATTCATCTTGTCAAGCACTTTGCGGGGAAGTTCAAATGCGAGGGAAATGTCTTTGAATCTTGTGAAATCAGCATTCTCATAAAATCCTACGTTGAACTGATTCGCCAGTGCATCATTGGCAAAATGGGTTCCTGTTGTATTTTTATCGGACCACCAATCCTTCTTTGTGGTGTTGAGCCTGACATCACCATAGACTGCATCGTTTTCAGTTGGATTTTCTTTGGTTATGCCCATCACTCCATGGAAAAAGACCATCAATGAGAACTGCCTGTACTTGAGATTGTGGGTCATACCCCAAATCACCCGTGGGTCAAGGTTTCCGAGGATCATCCTGTCAGCAGCAGTATTGATGGTACCGTCACCATCCGCATCCAATACCCTCACATAACCGGGTTTTGCACTTGCCTTTTGCACCGATGCAGCCACCTCGTCAGTCGACTTGAAAATTCCATCGTACTTCAAACCATATACAACACGGATGGGCTTTCCAATGAACCACCGGTTGCCCAGGTCATCTTTGCCATCACCGTACAAATCAACAATTTTGTTGGTATTGTGCGATACATTCAAATTGGTGGACCATGTGAAATTTTTTGTTTTCACATTCACTGTATTCAAACTCAATTCAATGCCCTTGTTGGAAGTCTTTCCTATATTTTGCAAAACACGGGTAAATCCTTGAACTGAAGAGATATTTCTCTCCAACAACAAGTCCTGTGTCCTTGAAGCATAATAGTCCAATGAACCCTGGATCCTGTTCTTGAAGAATCCAAAATCTAGGGCAAAAGTCAAAGATCTTGTTGACTCCCATCCCAGTCGTTCATTTGCCAGTCGATTGGGGACATAGCCGGTCAGCAAACTGGTGCCATTGAGGTATCCCCTGGTGCTCAATGTGGCCAAAGATTGGTAACTGGAAACCGCCTGGTTGCCGTTCAACCCATAAGAGGCCCTCAGCTTGAGGTTATTTAGAAGACTCTTGTTGGCTGCGAATGCCTCGTTGCCGATATTCCAGGCCAATGCAAAAGATGGGAATGTGCCATACTTGGTGTCATCTCCAAATCCTGAGTATCCATCACGCCTCGCCGTAACTGTCAGCAAATAACGGCTATCAAAATTATAATTCAACCTGGCCATCTGTGAGAGAATCGACTGGGCGAATTGTGTAGAGGATGGAGTAAGCAATTTTGCCGCGTTCATCTGATAGTTGGTCAGGACATCGTTCGGGAAACCAATTCCCACCAATTGATCGCGGTCAAAATCATTTTTTTGCCCACTGTAGAGTCCTGTAAAATTTACACTGTGCTTGCCAAAAATACGGTTGTAGTTCAGGATGTTTTCAACGGTGAAATTTCTTTCAACGGAGTTGTAGTTGACAGCCCTTCCTCCATTTTCAAAGCCCTCCTTGGTATCGACGCCATTGTATGTTTTTCGCTGGTTGTTGTCAAACTCAATACCGGTATTGATCTTGTAAGAAAGGCCTTTGATGAAGGGAACATCTATTTTGAGGTTATTGGAACTGAAGATCCGGTAGGAGTTGTCCCTGTTGGTGGCCAGCAGGTCACCCAATGGATTACCCGCTGTATTGTATTCAGGCCAGGCATAAATAGTAGGCTTGCCATCCGGTCCATATGCTGTGGTCAAAGGATTCATGTAGTTGGCACCAAAATCACCTGAAAATGTGGCCGGCAAACCACTTCTATCCTGAAAAGACAATTGTGTGGACGAAGCCAGGGAAAGCCATGCATTGACCTTTATATCCATGCTGGGCTTTATTGAATACCTTTCAAACTTGTCGCCTATTGCAATGCCCTTTACATTGAGGTAAGTGGTACCAAGATAAAAGTTGATTTTGTCTGAACCACCAGCCACTCCCAAACTGTGCTGGGATCTTGTTCCGGTTTGTGTGGCAAGATCATACCAATCGACCCAGTTTCCAGCAGCATTGATTGCCTCTTCCGAGGCGGTCATGGAATTCACAGGAATATTAAGCCTGGCGTTCTTGAACGCATAGAATTCCGGACCTGTCATGAGATCAGGTTTATTGATGATGGTTTGCGTCCCATAAAATCCATCATAGGTAATGTTCAAGCGACCTTTCTTGCCTTGCTTGGAAGTTACAATGATAACCCCATTTGCACCCCTTGACCCATAAATTGCAGATGCGGAGGCATCCTTCAAAATCTCTATGGATTCCACATCCGATGGGTTGATTTCAGAAATTCCTCCAGTATAAGGTATGCCGTCCCAAATGATCAATGGGCTGTTGCTGGCACTGATGGAATTTCTCCCCCGTATATCAATGGTCAAATCATTGCCCTCAGCGCTGCCTGAATTGGCGTTGATCTGAAGCCCTGGGACAGCACCCTGAAGCGCTTGGGCGATATTTGTGTTGGGCAATTGCTGCAACCTTTCCTTGGGAATTGAAGCAACAGAACCTGTTACGTCTTTTTTGCGCTGTGTGCCATATCCCACCACCACAATTTCTTCCGATTTGGCTTCACTGCGCTTGAGCACCAGGTTCAAGGATGTTTCATTGGAAACCTTTACATCAAGGTTTTCATATCCAACAAAAGACAATGACAAAATGCCCCCTTTTTCAGGTACTTCAATGGAAAAACTTCCATCAAATCCTGATGAAGAACCTTTCGCAGTGCCCTTTAATAAGATGGATACATTTTGAAGTGGCTTGCCCTCTTCATCCACAACCTTTCCGGTAGCAACAAATGGAGGCAGCATTGGTGCAATATCCTTTGGCTCCGCACTGTTCAGACCCATATCAACTGGTTTCATCCTTGAAAGCAGTTCCTTTGCTTCGATAAATCCAAGCCCTGATTGTTTTTCAATCTTTTTGAACAGCTGTTCTTGGGGTGCATTCCTCAGGTTCAAGGTTGTCTTTTGACTGAATCCTTTTGCCCCTGCATGAAGGCATCCTGCGATACAAAGAATGGCTGTTAATTTCATCATCAAGAGATTGTTGATGATGATTTTTCTCCTATGTGTCGAAGCTAAACTAAGTGCGATTTTTTGCATGGGTTGCATTCGTTTTGGTTTTTTAATAAATTGACTTTTCTGCATTCGTTTCTGATGAAGGGCCGGCTGTGAACAACAATAAAGACATTGAATTGTTGGATTTTACCCTAAAATAAACTTCACCGTTTATGGAAACCCCTCTTTCATTGCCAATCGCTTGTAGAGCGTGAAATGTTTGAAGGCCAACGGTTCATTTTTCCACCATTTCGCTCAAATACTTGCCTGAATAACGCTTCATCAATTCATTTCCCCTTACTGGCTACTTCCTTGAAAAAATTCCAGGCATGCAGATGGACATTGATGTCGCCGGGATAATCGTGTTTGCCACCAATGACTTTCAGCAGCTTAACTTCTTTTTTTCCTCCACTATAACTGTATTCCTCAATGCGCTTACCGTCATTTGGATCCAGGTCAGGAAGTTCTTTTTTATTGGGGTTTCCGCTATACCCCGCCAAATCAGCCCAATATTGCAATGTCCTTTCAGAAGAGCGCACATGACCGAAGTTTCCACTGCCCAGGATAACTTCTCCTCCATTGTATGGGTTGGTCTTGTCCTCGGTGCCATTGACAATCATCACATGCACCGGCCGTTTCATCTCAATGCAATCCAGGTTGTTGGTGTCGGGAAGATTGGCAACAATGGCAGTGATGGCCTTGAATGCAGAAGGCATGGTCATTGCAAGTTTAAAGGCCATATGCCCTCCACCAGAAGTGCCAACAGCATAAACCTTTTCGCGGTCAATGCCGTATTTTTTGGAAAAATAATTGATCATCCCCTGAAAAAATTCCTGTTCGTTGATGTCCAATGCATTGGCTTCTGCTGTTGATTTTTTTCTACATTCATTCCAGAAATTTTTATACCCGGAAGGAAAAACTGCAATCATTTTTTCCTGATCAGCTATGCCGTCAAACTCGGGTACACGCTTCATCATTGCCGGACCATTTCCACCAGATCCATGCAATACAAACACCAGGCTGTAGCCTTTTGATCTTGTTGTAGGCTTCCTGAAATGAAAACTCCTGTAATGGCCTTCCACGTTGATGGAATCAGCTGCAACAGCAGCATCCTGTGAAAAAGATGTTGTTGTCAAAAGCACCAGAAAAGAAAAAAGAAAAAAACGCATGCGATTTATTTTATTGGGATTTTTCTACAGCTATTTTTTCCACAGCTTGAAATCGTCCCAATACATGTTGAGTGATTTTCCTTGCTGTTTCAAATATGCAATCAACTCTTTTGATGTGTACATTTTCATGGGATTGAAATGGGTTACACCATCAGGAGCTGTATCCTTTGAATTGTGGGTGACATTGGTAACATTAAAGATTATCTCCTTGGTTCCGCCATCGGCTTGAATGGTCATGTAGAACCTTCCATTCTTGGCATCTCCTTCCTTGAAATAATATTCCATGGTAAACCATTTCCCTATCGGCACCGCTGTCTTGGCGCCACTTTCAGACCACAATGTGGTGTACACCTGGCTGCCATCAGGGTTCAGGAGACAATCTTGTGCATCCAGGATAAAATGAAGGTCATCCTCTGTGGGGATGAGTTTTCCAATCCCCAAGGTCAGCCGATAACGATTCGGCACAGTCTGGCTCCAGGTGATGTTGTTCCAGATCTCTACAATGGTAAGCCATTTGATGGTATTGGGATATTTTCTCAGGAGGCTGAACTCATCTGGAAGAAAAATGCGAACAGATTGATAATATTCCTTGTATCCACCTTTGATGTCATAGAATTCATATTGCACCCTGGCCTTGACATCACCACCGGTCTCTGTCCATGAATCATTGATACCATAATGCAAAACCTTGTTGGAGGAATTGACGGGATCTGCTGAAATTTTGGCAAATCGCTTGGAAAGATCTCCCCCATTGTAATTGAAATAAGGCCGCGTCCCCAATACATTCCCCTCCAAGGCATCCCAGTCATTGCTGGATCCCAGCAGTGCGTCTTTCCCAGTAATCCTGTCTGTCGTTGCATTGATGGGAACAACAGCACAAGGCGGTTCAAAGTTGGATTGAAAAACCAAAGAACCCTTGAGTGTGGCGGGATCAATCAATCCTGAACCTGCTGAAGGATCGATAACAGGTGTTTTGGACGAATGCTTCTTGCAACCATCCATTGAAAACATCAGGACAGCATAGATGAAGCACAAAGAAAATGATCTCATCTTTTGAACACGATTAAGGCGAAAAGGTAAGAAAAACTATTGTTTGATTGCAACCTTGTTCCGCAAACTTCCAATACCATCAATAGAAATGTTGACAAAATCACCGGCCGCCAGGGTAAACGCATTGGGCGGTACCAAACAGGTACCCGTCATGAGGTAAACTCCCTGAGGGAAATCCATCTCCATGAACAGGTAGCTGATCAGTTCTTCGTGTTTTCTTTTCATTTGGTTGATAGAGATGCTGCCATTGAAAACAATTTTCCCACTTCTCTCTATGGTCATGTGGATGCAGGTATCTGCATCGATGGGCTTTGAGGTTACCAACAGGCATGGACCGATGGCAGCAGATCGTTCGTAACATTTTGCTTGTGGAAGGTACAATGGATTCTCGCCCTCAATGTCGCGGGAACTCATGTCGTTGCCAATGGTGTAGCCAACAATCTTTCCACTGGCATTTGCAAAAAGGGTAAGCTCCGGTTCAGGAACATTCCAATGGGAATCTCGGCGTATCAGGACTTCTTCACCAGGACCAGCACACCTTTCAGCCGTTGACTTGAAAAATAGTTCAGGCCTTTGTGCCTCATATACCTTGGCATAAAAGTCTGCGCCACCGCTTTCTTTGGCCTCATCCATCCTCGCCTCCTTGCTCCGCAGATAGGTCACACCGGCTGCCCAGATTTCCTGCTTACCAACAGGAGCCCGGAGTTGAAAGGAATCCATGTTTTGTTCAACTGGCATGTGAGAGGAAGCATGAGCAGCAAGAAATCCATAAAGATCTTCCCTGTTGATCAATGTATTCCAATCCTGGTTTTCCAAGTTGAAGATTGTATCAGCGGTTTGCAGTACAACTGTATCTTTTGTTTTGAATAGTTTCATCGTTTACCAATATAACCTTAATCTAAGATTTATTTTTCTTTCGTTGGCAATGCCCCATGCAAATAGGATATTATTTCTAACGGTGTCCGAAGGCGCTGCGCTCATAAACGCTTAAACCTGCTGGCCTGCTCAGTTTTTTCATGCACTACCAAATCAATATCGAATGATGTTTAAAAATCAAGGGTAACGCTTTTTCCTACGTATACGCCTTGGGGGAGATCTATCAACATCAGGGTTCGTTGATGCAGCTGGTCTGGTAAACAGACCAGTCCCGCTTTTTTTGAGGCATAAATTCCAGAAACCGAGATGGTCATCCGGCGCAACTGTCTTGACGGATCAGACAAACTCAATGCTTTGATTCGACCACCCTGCAATTTTAGCATGGCCATCCCTTGGCTGTCCATCCTCAATGAAAAAGTTGGGCTGATGTTCAGCTCACCGGATTGGTAAAAGGCTGCCTGAAGGATATTGAGCTGCTCGTGCATTACTGCCTGTATGGTATCGGTATTGGACAAAATCCTGATGTGGCGGTTGTTCTGGCTGGATGTTTGCAGTTCCGTTGCATCAACATCAGGAACAACAATGTATTCATACGCAGCTTTTGTTGGTCGTGGCCCATGGTCAAACCATAATTTAAAGACCTGCTCATTGACAGGTTCTTTGCTGATGTTCTTTTGATCGGTGATGGATGCCCATGTTCCGGTTTCCTGCTGATTGGAGACCTTAACGGTCGCCGGTCTTGGAAAGATATAACCCACCCTGTCATGGTGCACCCATTTTACATTTTCGGCCACGCGATTTCCCACTTCAAGGATTTTTGTATTGCCCTGCTGCTGAATAGCAACATCACCTTTCAGCAAAACCTGGTTGATCGTGGTCGCAACAGGAAGTTTGCTTTCTGAACGGATATCTGTGCCAAGGCAAGCATATTCCTTATCAAAAAAGAACCATGATTTTTTGGCTTCCACCATATCATGCGGACTTTTGAAATCAAATACCACAGCCCCATACAGGTCATCGGTTACAGCGCCAACAAATCGTGTAAGTCCTTTCTTTTGAATATCATCCGGACCATGCAACTTGGGCTTCTGCAATACTGTTGTACCAGAAACTTTTTGCCAGTCATACACAGGCCAGATATTATGGTATTCATTGCCTTTCAATACAAGATAATTCGATCCATCCGCACGGTGGTGTGTGGTTTTTCCCGGACCATTGTAGGGCATTTCCATGTTTGCGTTCCTCGTTGAAAACATCCTCACTGTTGTATAAAAATTCGGGCGCTGGAAAACAAAATGTTCTGTTTGCCAGAAAAATTTAGCAAATGACCTGGTGGGTTTTGCCGTCCCTTTTCTGAGGCGGATCAATTCTTCCAACTCTGCTTTTCTGTAATCTGTGCCTACCAGCAGACGTTCTATTTCCAGCGTACCACGGGGTTGAAAGTTCTGCTTGCTGGTGCTGTCCCTGTTCTTGACACTCACATCCTCATAGATGCCATAGACCAATTGCTTGGTGATGCCATCAATATAGTAATCCACCAACTGGTTGATCTTTTCTTTTGAAAACTGGTACTTGGTTCCATGCACATAAACCAGCCATTCGCCAAACGCATTCGCATATTTACCATAACCATAAGAGGTTGTATTGTTCACCCGATCGATGCGGTGGTGAAAACTATAATCGTGTTGTATGCCTCTTTCTCCAGTAGAAAATTTTATCTCCCCTTCAATAATTTTAATCACCTTTTCGAATTCAGCATCATTTTCCCTAAACAGCATGTTCTTTGCAAGAATGCCAGCAATCACAATCCTGTCACCACTCGGGCGAGCACCGGATGCCCCCATGTTGGCCCTGCCGATGATGGGCTGTAAACCTTCAACCAGTGCTTTTGGAAGATCATTCCCTATCACCAACATCATGTTGATCAAGATGGTTGGGACAGTGATCTGGCTGTCATGCCAATTGTCGCCAATAAAATCATTCTTTACCCAAAATGTCAGGCCCTTTTCAATGGTCTCCAGCAATTGTTTTGAATGATAAAATTTGGACGTTTTCGATTGATACACGCGGGCCAGGTAAAGAAGGTCACTGATGTGCCGCTGCTGCGGGAAACCGGCAATGTTGCTCAAATCAGCATAGTCAATGCCAGGGAAACTGCCGTCCTCCTTCATTTTGGCAGAAATGGTTTCCACCTGGGCGTCAGCAACCGTATTGGTAAACAGTTCTGCAATCACCCTTTGCCTGATGACTGCAATATCATTGGTCTGGCCAATGGCTAGGCTGGTCATGAACATCAGGAAAGCTAGAATTAATGTTGGTCTATGCATGGAATTGAATTAATGATTCATTTGAGAGATTCACTTGAAGATAACAAAATTTAAGATGCCTGTTTGGCCTAACTTTAACCTTGAATATAACACATGAAAAAAATACTTGTTTTGTGCACAGGCAACAGTTGCAGAAGTCAAATTGCCCATGGATACCTTGAAGCAATGACCATTGGAAAGGCAGTGATCTATTCGGCCGGCGTTGAAACCCATGGTGTGAATCCAAGGGCCATTGCCACCATGAAAGAGGATGGCATTGACATTTCAAATAATACATCCAACAATGTGTTGGAATACCAAGACATTTCCATGGACTTTGTGATCACTGTTTGCGACAATGCAAAAGAACGGTGTCCTTACTTTCCTTCCGGTGCAAAAATGTTCCACTACAATTTTCCTGACCCCGCTAAAGCATCAGGAACAGAAGAGGAAATCATGGCTCAGTTCAGGAAAGTCAGGGGAATGATCAAACAATATTGTGCAGATTTTGTGAAGGAGAACTTCTGATGTTGGGTAGAAACCAAAAACTGGAATTGGTTATATTTATTGAATGAAGTCATTCCTGGGTTTTGTTTTTCAACTTGTTTTCATTTTGCCTTTCACCGGGTTTTCACAATCAAGTATTGGAGAAAAACCCAATATCATATTCATCCTTGCGGATGATTTGGGATATGGAGACCTATCTGTAACTGGTGGAACAGATGTCAAGACCCCTAACATTGATGCACTGGCGGCAAAAGGCATGTTGCTCAAAAACTTCTATGCCAATTCAACTGTTTGCTCTCCCAGCAGGGCGGCATTGCTCACAGGAAAATACCCCGATATGGTTGGGGTTCCAGGTGTCATCAGGCAACATGAAAAAGATTCCTGGGGCTACATGAAAGAAGATGCAATTCTCTTACCCACTGTCTTGAAAAAATCAGGCTACCAAACGGCCATCATCGGCAAATGGCACCTGGGATTTGAAAAGCCCAATATCCCTAACCACAAAGGGTTTGATCATTTCAAGGGATTTTTGGGCGACATGATGGACGATTATTATACACACCGCAGGGATGGAGTGAACTGGATGCGGCTGAATGAAAAAGAGATTGATCCGAAAGGACATGCCACAGACCTGTTTACCGCATGGGCAATGGACTATGTGGTTGAAAAAAGCAAATCCACATCACCTTTCTTTTTGTACCTGGCATACAACGCACCGCATTTCCCCATTCAACCTCCTGCAGCGTTTCTTGAAAAAGTAAAACAACGTGAACCTGATGCGACCGAATTAAGGGCTAAAAACATTGCACTTGTCGAACACCTTGATGCCTCAATTGGTAAACTGATGGCAGCATTAGAAGCATCAAGCCAAATCAACAATACCATCATTGTGTTCTCCTCAGACAATGGTGGATCCCTTCCTCATGGCCAGAGCAACGGAACGCTCAATGGAGGAAAACAGGACATGCTGGAAGGTGGTATAAAAGTTCCCGCCATCGTTTTCTGGAAGAATAAGGTTCCCGCAGGTACTGTATCAGACCAAATGGGATTGTTGATGGACTTCTTCCCAACACTGGCAGACATTGCAGGAGCAAGATTAGAGCACCAGGTCAATGGGATCAACCTCTTGCCTGTATTGAAAGGTGCAGCGCCCATTGCAAAAGACAGAACAGTCTTTTGGATGAGAAGAGAAGGAGGTCAACACAATGGCCTGGCTTACTATGCAGCGCGAAAAGGCCAGCTTAAAATATTGCAGAACAATCCTTTTGAACCATTAAAAGCGTATGACATGGAAAAGGATCCGTTAGAAAAAAGCCCATTGAACACAAAAGAAAACAAGCAGCTCCAGGAACTGAAATCTGCGTTGCAAGAGCATATCAGGAGATCGGGAAAAATACCCTGGCAAAAACCAAATTAGGTTAACTATTCTACAACTTTGCTTTGCAGATAGCCAATGCGATGGGCAACCGCCATGATTTTTTGGTCCTTCTCCAATTGAATTGGTGCTGTATACACTTCCCAGCGTTGTGGGACCACTCCATCGCTGCCCACCAGTTTATATGCAATGGAAGCCCCATCGGTAACGCATTTGATGGCAACAACATCGTTTGACCTGACGAACAATGGATCAGCGGTCACAGGAGGCTTGTCTCCTCCATTCCACATTTGCTTGATCAATTGTTTTTCGGGAATGGCACCAAGGTCAGGAACATCCTTCTGCCATTTGCTGAACACTTCCCTGAACCTGTTCAGTGTAACTGTGTATGCCGTATCCCTTGCGAGATCATTGAGCTGATAAGGATCGGCAAGTACGTCATACAATTCCTCTGTTGTCCCCTTGGGTTCAAACCAACGCATTTGGGTAGCATTCAATTTGCCTGCATCCCGCAAACGGATGATATCACGCATAGAGGCCTGCTGTTTCCTGTAGGCAAGGTCCATGTAACGGGGAAGCTCAGGATGGAAATTATACACATACTGGTATCGACCATCATGAACAGAACGTACACGGTCATAATGACTATCAAGACGATCACTGGCAGCAAATACATAGGTATTCCTTCCTTTGCTGGCATAAGGGCCAAGAAAGGGCCTTCCCTGCATGTTAAGCGGGGGTTTGATGCCTGCGAGTGACAATACAGTTGGTGCATAATCGATGGAAGAAATCAAGCGTGAGTCTGTGGTTCCAGTAGCAGTTTTATGTTCTCCATTGTTGGGATATCTGATGATCAAGGGCACCCTCAATCCCCTATCGGTGATTTCCCGTTTGATGTAGGGCAGGCCATCCCCGTGATCCGCCCAAAACATGATGATGGTATTTTCCAGCAATCCTGCAGTTTCCAGTTCCCTGATCTTTTCTCCCACCCAATCATCCATCTCAGAGATATTGGTATAAAACCTGGCAATGTCCAACCTTACGGAATCAGTATCAGGATAGATGGGCGGCACCTTCACCAATCGGGGATCAACCCGCAGTGGGCGTTTGGCACGATCCCAGACCTGGCTTTCGTGTGTTGTGTTGCAATTGAAAACCGCAAAAAAGGGCTGGTCTTTTTCCCTGTTCTTGTAATGGGCCTTGTTGCTGTTTTCATCCCAAAATGTAGGACCTTCTTCAAACTGATAATCTGTTTTGGCATTGTTGGTGCAGTAATACCCTTCAGCGCGCAGGTACTCTCCAAGGTGTTTTACCCCGACAGGAAGAACAGCCGAATAACTCTTGGGCAAGCCTGTCTGCTCGGGATAAGTATTGTTCAAGACACGCATGTTATGCCCGCCGTTGCTGGTCTGCATCCTTCCTGTGATGATTGCATTTCTGCTGGGTGCACAAACACCCGCAGCAGTAAACACATTGGTGTATTTGGTTCCTTCTTTGGCCAGCCGGTCGATGTTGGGCGTTGGCACCGTCATGTCGCCATAGCAGCCCAAGCGCGGGCTCATGTCTTCGGTGCTCAGCCAAATGATATTGGGTCTTTTGATGGCAGCAACAGGCTTCTTCGCAGGAATCTTTGTTTTAACCAGATATGGCTCCATCACTTTTTTCCAGATGATATAGCCCTTGGCATTCATGTGCAGCCGATCGCTCACAAACAGCTCTTCCATGAAACTACCGTCAGGATTCAACATGGGGCTGAACACATCAATGAATTCCGTATTGTAAGATGCCTTGCAAAAGGCACTGATCAGTTTGTTGGTCTCTTTCACGGTGGCAAGAAAATCAACCCTTACCGGACTAGGCTTCAAGGATACAAAAGCAATAGGCACCTGTGGATAGCGTGACCTTATCAAAGCATGCAATCGTTTGAACCTGTTCAACACCGTGTCTGCCGTGATGGATTTGGAAGATGCGACATCATTCTCTCCACAATAAATGATGATCTGGGCCGGATGGTAGGGAAAGATAATCTGCTCTGCATAGTCAATCAGGTGAGGCAATGAGGATCCGCCAAAAGCCCTGTTGAGAATCGTCTTATCAGGAAAATAATCCCCGACATCCTTCCACTTGGTAAAGGATGAACTTCCGATCAGCAGGATGGCACCCTCAGGGGGCTTGTTGATCGAGTCTTGTTTGGCAAAGGCCCTGACTTCATTGATGAATGGTTGGGCCGATGCGGACATCATTGACATGAGAACCGCATACAACAAAAACAATTTTTTACTCAACATGGTAATTTGCTTTAGAAAAACGTCCTTTAAGGTACGCTTATTTTTTAGGCCCCCGTGGCTCCAACTTGCTGGCAGGTGCAATTGGATCAAAATAATACAGACCGGCACTGGCATAGAGACCCAGGTGTTCTTGAAGCCTTTGCTTGAACAATCCATAATCTTTGGTAGTGTTGCTTGTTCTCCATGAAGCTTCGGCCAACCCTGCGATGCGGGGAAACAACATGTAATCCAACCGCTTTTCATTTTGCATGGTCTCCGTCCAGATATTGGCCTGGATGCCTGCAACCAATTTTTGCTTGTCTGGAGTCAAATTGAACTTGGACAAATCAAAGGCATAAACGGATTCCAGGGGTGCAAAAGCCTTCTGCCATTTTCTTCCCTGTTGATGGCTGCTGTCCTGTACAAAATCAAAATAGAAAGGAATGCGTGGGCAGGCAATGGTGGTATAGCCCTTCTCCATTGCTTTGATGAACTGTTCGGGCTTGTCATGCCTCCACCACATGATGATGGTTTTGTCGCGGGGCAATTCCACATCCGCCATTTCATCCCAGGCCAATAGCTTGTTATTCATCTTATACAAAGTATCTGCCATGCGTTGCATGAAATACAACTCAACTTCCCTAAGGTCTTTCATTTTCTTTTCTGCCATCAATGATTTGACCGCAGGAATAAGTGGCCATTGCTGGTTGCCAAAATTTACCTCATCGCCACCGAGATGGATCATAGAAGAAGGAAAAAGCGATGCGGTTTCTTTGAGAATATCAGTCAGATAACTGTACGTTGCTTCCTTGCCAGGATTGAAGGTGAATTCCGGATGGGCCTTTGATCCACCACCACTGAACTCAGGATAGGCTTTGTTGGCAGCAGTGGCATGCCCGGGCATGTCAATTTCAGGAATCACGGTGATGAACCGGTCAGCAGCATAAGCAACCAGTGCTCTGATTTGATCTTGCGTATAATAACGTGCAGGAGCTGTTGAGTCACTGAAATTTCCAATACCACCGATCGTAGCAAGTTTGGGGTATTTTTTAACTTCCATTCTCCAACCAGGCTCATCGGTGAGGTGCCAATGAAACCGATTCAGCTTATAAAAAGCCATCCAATCGATGAGTGATTTGAGCTTCTCCAATCCAAAGAAATGCCTGGACTCATCCAACATCAGTCCTCTCCAGCCATACCCGGGAGCATCCTTGATCTGCCAGCAATCCAGCATCAGTGTCCCTCCCTTGTTTTCAGACAAGCGGATCAGCTGCAAAAGGCTTGTGATGCCATTGAACAATCCGGCTTCAGTCGATGCAGCAACCATGATAGTTCCTTTGCTCATGTCAATTGAATAACCTTCTGTGATTGAGCTGTTTTGGGTCTTGTCCCCGGTGAGCACAAGCGATACCACTGAGCCATTTTTTGATGGTTGGGAGGCCAAACTAATGGATGCATTTTTCTTGATTTCAGCCTTGAAATAATTGGCAATTCCTGTCAGCTTTGGGTCACTGATCTTTACCAATGAGTAACGGTCCAACTTGAACTGATCCTTAGATAAGTTAGCAGCGATTGGGTGCGGGATGATCGGACATTTTTTTTGTGCTGCCCCCAACAAGGAAACCAAGATGAAAAACGACAATGAAAATACCTTCATCATAAACTTGATTTGAGTTTCATGTAACGGCCCATCGCTTCAACAAAATAATAATCTGCATAAGTCAATGCCACATCAATCTCACCATTCAATGGAAAGGCCCCAACACTGTGTTTGAGCAAGAATCCGCCGTTGGTTCCCTTCTTTGCAAGGTACTGGTCGGAGGATAAATTTCTGATCATGGTTTCGGCAACCGATAGATATTCCTTGCCCAAGGAAGGCTTTGAAAAAGTGGAAAGCTCTATCAGTGCAGAAGCCATTATGGCAGCAGCAGAAGCATCGCGCAAGGCATTGGGAATCTGGGGTGCATCAAAATCCCAATAAGGTATTTTATCTGCAGGTAGATTTTTATGGTTCAGTATAAAGGTTGCAATTTTATTGGCTTGTTCTAAGTAGTTCGCATCCTTGGTCATCCTGTACATCATTGTATAGCCATACAAAGCCCATGCTTGTCCGCGTGCCCAGGCAGATGTATCATGCGCACCCTGCCAAGTGGTTTTCCTGAGCAGCTTGTTCTCCGCAAGACTATAATCAAGCACATGGTATGCAGCATTGTCCGGACGGAAATGACGCTGAATGGTCGTATTGGCATGGGTTGTGGCAATCTCCCTGAATGTAGGATTACCACCATTGTTGCTTACCCAAGTCAATAACTCAAGGTTCATCATGTTGTCTACAATGACAGCACAGCGGAAATTCTTGCTGGAATCCCAAGATTGGATGGATTGAATGGAAGGCCTGTAGCGGGTAGCAAGCGACATGGCAGCAGTATCAATTGTTGTTTTGTAGGATGGATTTCCTGTTATCCGGTATGCATTTCCAAAAGAGCAAAACATCATGAAACCCAGGTCATGGTTGCCTTTGAAATGTTTTTCCTTTTCAAGGATGGCCAGTCTGCCTTCTGCAGCTTTTTTGATACCAGCATCTTTTGTATACTCATGGATATACCAGAGTGTGCCGGGGTAAAACCCACTGCACCACCATTTCGTGTCACTGGTTTCTAATTTTTCCGTCTGCAAGTTATAAGACTTGGGCATGCGATCGGCAGGCAGATTGGATTCCAGCAATGTGTACTGGTCTCTGGCCAATGCAAGGTTCCGTTTGATCAATGCATCCATTGACAATTTTTCAGACTGTGAAAATCCTGCTATGGACATGAGCATGAAGGTGATGGCAAGTATAGATGTTGACTGCATAATTGATGTTTAAAATGAAACCATTATTGTGGAATAAATTTGAAAGTATATGAGCCCTTTTTTTGCAAGGATTTTGCTTTTAAACTGATGCGGTACAAAGACTTTCCCCAAACCCTTGTCAGTCTCGTGTCATTGATTTCAACAGCCTGTTGGATATATGCAAAATTTTTAGGATCAAAAACCATTTTCACAGCAGCGTCGCCATTTTTCAACAACAAGGTTCCGGGCGCTATGCTATCTGCAGCAACGGCAGAAAGAAAGTTGATTTCATTGGCTACCGCAGGGTTATTGATTTCAAACTTTTCTGTCAAGGCCAGGCTGCCATCACCTGCCAGTGCGTAACGCAACCACCAGTGTTGGATGCGGGCATCCACGGGGTAAGCATTGGCGATATCCAAACCAAATGCCATGCTGGCCGGATCAAAACTGGCGTTGCGGGATTTGAAAGACGCACCATTGGGTTGTGAATAGCCATTGACCTTGGGCAAATTATGGTAATCACTTTGCATCGTCCAGATGGTATAACGCTGACTGCTGAAAGTGAATTTTGTATAGGTGCCTACTCCTGCATCTATCAAAAATGGCTTGCCTTTGAAGTAGTACATGAAAGATCCAACATCATTGTGGTTATGGCTTTCATTGTTGTATCCGCCCTTTGCAGCAAAGAAAGCATCTCCTGCACGCATGTAACAGAATTCAGTTTGAGGATACCATGTATATGAGGATGCTGAAGTTTTGGCCTGGCGGGCGCTGATTTCATTGATCGACCAGAAACTTTCGAATGCCCGAAACAGGTCTCTTCCCTCAAGAATGGATTCTGCATCACGCTTTTGGAGATACCCGGCAAAGTCCATCATTTCATCACTTTGAACTGCTTTCCCATAACGATACACCAAACCTGCATTGCCACCGCCTTTTGCAGATGCATCGGCAAAATTGACGACCCATCCGTTTCCAATATAAGAACGTGCAATGTATTCCCCCATGTTCCTTATTTTTTGTTGTGCAAAGATGTCCACCTTGCCATCAGTTGCGTATTTGAGTAATTGCAAATAATCATACATCTTTCCCGCTGCATGTCCCCAATAAGAGGGTCCTTCTTCGCAGGCGCCGTCATCCTTGGTATAGTTGATGAATTGATCCGTTGAAAGCATGGTCTTGTATACTGCCTCGGTCAGCTTTGCTTTATCCTTTTCCAACAACAGAAAACAAGTGAGCACATTGAAATTGCACCAGGGATTCCAGTTGTTGACCATTTGTCCGGGTTTGTCTTCCAATGCTTGCCACCAAAGATCATTTCTTTGCATGTATGGCAGCAAAATCCGTTGGTTGATTTCCTTCCTTATCCTGGCTGAAATGACTGGATTTACCTTGTCAAATTCCTTTGAAAGAAAGTGATGTACCCATGCGAGGAATGAACCCATGTCTCCAGAGGTAAGATCGATGAGCTGTTCATCCAACGCTTGCAAAGAACGCCTGGATTTTTGAACGGGCAGATGGGCAGACAAAACCCAGGTGTTCATGTCACACAACTGCCAGACCCCATTGATGATTTGATCAAGGAACCTGCCTTTGCCTTCTACAAGTTCTGCAAGAAAAAGATTGGCCAAGGCGGTATTGTTGGCGCCAAAAGGAATTTCCATGGTCACCCTGGATCCCGTGCGTTCAAAAGCAAGATAGTCGGTTGCCTTGACCACTTTCCACTCATAGTTCAAGAACTTTTCACCTTCGGAAATCATGGTTGATTTGTTGGAACCTGCATATTTGTCCCAACCCGAACGATCTGAATATCCGGGATATTTGATCCATTGAGATGGCTGCAACAAATAAGTGGAGAGTTGCTGCTTGTTGGCAGAAGATTTCAGCATATCCTTCTGGGCATACACAAGGTTGACATTGATCAAAGCCAATACCAATAAGGTTTTTAACATGCGGGGAGTATTCATGTTCATTGTTTATCTCGGCCAGTAAAGAAATCCACTCACTTTCCTGTTGTACCTGCTTGCGGAAGCACTGATGGCCTTGAGATAGCCAGTGGTTTCAGGAAACGCAAGCAACAACTCCTCCAACGCATAGACGGAGGAAGAAGGAACGTAGGGTTTGTTGTAATCAGTCCTTGTTTTATCCGGAGCATAATTGGTATTCACAAATTCGATATGCACATTGTTGACGGGATCAATGAGAAATGGCTTCCAATAGTTCATCATGTCCTGGACGGAAACATTGATGTTGTTTTTTCTGTTCTTGAACGCATTCATGACATCAAATCCCTCGAAATATGCCTTGGCTTTGAATATTCGGGCGTAGAACGCCAAATTATAGGCATGATAGGCAAAAGCATCTCTGCTGATCAAGTCTTCCGATTTTCCTCCTTCCATGAGATTAACATTAAGCAAGGTGGTATATGCGCTGGCTGCATAATCAAGGAGACTCTGGGAATTCAGCAAATACCCAAAATAATACAGAAAATTCATGCGGATGGTTTCCCAATTGTTGACCCTCGCTGCAAAATTCCTGAACACCAGTGCCCTTGCATTTATCCAGGTATCCATCTTGCTCCTGTCTGCAGTTGTCATCCTGCTTCTTACTACAGAATAGGCTTCATAAAATCCAAGATAGGATGTTTCATTGGGAAGATGTGTGGTGGCAATATTCCCAAAATTAACCCATGCGAGCAGCGTGCTCACAACCTTATCAAAATAGGGTTTTGCTTCAGCAGGGCTCTTCTCGTAGAGCATTAACCAGCGCAGGGCCAACATTTTACAGTCAGTTGCTTGGTTGGAAATATTCGAAAAATTATCTGCATCAACTTCCTTGAACAATGTTGGTGATTTGCTCAATGCTGCAAGTGAAGAGGAATTGATGATTGTTGCTACAGCAGTTGACATATCAGCATTGCTCACTGCCTCAAGTTTGATATAAGCCAGGGTAACGGAATCCACCAAAAGATTGACAGGAAACCTGTTGTCCTGACCTACAGGCGTTACTGGAGTTACAGGCACGACTGGAGCCGATTGATCCTTTTTTTTACAGGCGGAGAACAAAACAAAAATCGAAACAAACAAGAGATTGCACTTCATTAAAAATAAATAACAAGATAAAAAAAGGCACATGAAAATTTCATGTGCCCTGGAGTTTAAAAACAAATTAGTTTGGCCAGCCTGGATTCTGCACCAGCTTGGGGTTGATCTGAATTTCAGCCTGTGGGATGGGCCAGGTATAAAAATGGTCTCCGCCCCAGGTATAGTTGGCAATATTGGCACCCCACGCACTGCGCAATCCATTGGCATTTCCAAACTTCGTGTCCTTCAATGTTTTCCACCTCAATTCATCAAAATAATTGATCCCTTCATTCAGGAATTCAATCCTCCTTTCATTGCGGATGCGGTCACGCAGTGCAGACTGATTGGCAATAAAGGTAGGAAGAGCAGCAGCAGTCTGCTGAAGTGATGGCATGCCTGCACGGGTGCGCACTTCATTTACTTTTGCAATGGCCCCTGGAAGATCTCCCAATTCAGTAAGTGCTTCTGCCCACATCAGCAATACATCTGCATAACGAATCACAGGAAAGTCAATCGGACCAAATGAACGATTCAACAATTCTGCATTCCCTTCATAAACAAACTTTCTGTGGAGGTAATAAAATTCAGCCTGTGTATCAGTCCTCAAATCCCCGTTGACTGCAGCTTCAGCCCTGAATGGAAATCGGCTAGTAACACTGGCGGGAGCTGTGCCAAAAATTCCATTGTAGGTTGCATAGGGAGTAATAACAGATGCCTCCAGCCGAGGATCACGGTTGTCGTAAGCCTTTCTCAGTCTTGCTTCATTACCAACGGCAAGGTATTTGGTCATATCAGCTCCCAATGCCGCCCGCGCTGTTCTTTCAGCGGCAGTAAGATTGTCGCGCAAAAAGTATACCTGCCTTGCCTTGGGATCCATTGCATTGAACCCTGGAATGATTGCATCCCAATTGAATTTACTGCCATTGATGTTTTCAAACAGGTCAACACCATTTGGAGAAACAATATATGTATTCCAGCAAGAACCAAACGATGAGCGAGTACCACAAAAGAATTGCGTTGTTGATCCCAATCCGGTGATACCAGTGTTTTGAATGGAGAAAATCATCTCATCAGACTGCTCATTCTGTTCCTTGAACAAAAGGCGGTAGTCATTGAAAAGCTTATAGCCTGATGCAGACACATTGGCAAAATCGGCAGCAGCCTCAGCCCACTTACCCAGGTACATGTATACTTTTCCACGAAGTGCATAAGCAGCACCCTTGGTTACCCTTCCATAGCTTGCATTTCCCTTGGCATATTTTGCAGGCAGATTGGTTTCTGCGATGCAATCACTGAGATCTTTCAGCACAACGTTCCACACTTCGGCTTCTGTAGAACGAGCCTTTGTTGCTTCAGAGTAAAGGAACGGTTCAAGGTAAATCGGAACACCTTTCCAAACCTGATTGAGCCTGAAATAAAAATAGGCCCTCAGGAATTTAGCTTCTGCAATCAACCTGGTCTTTTTGGCCTCAGGGGATGGAGATTTTGTGGGGATATTGGCAAGGGCTGTGTTTGCCCTGATGATGCCCTCATAAAAATTTCTCCAGTTGCTGCTGAACAATCCATTAGATGGAGTAATTGTTCCCAGCAAGAATGCATCAGTACCGTCACGCTGCATACCTCCAACTGCAAAACGATCGTATTGGTACAATTCCAACCCTGAAGCGGACCCTGTATTCTGATCAAGCCTCAGTGCATTGTAAATGGAGTTGACACCCAACTCAGTAAGATTGTCTGTAGTCCACATGGTTTCACTACCAAGTTGATCATAGGGCTCTGTATCAAGCAGGTCTTTCTGGCAACTGCTGAAAGCAACTGAAACCAATGAGAGCAAAATGAATATCTTTTTCATATATTGACTTTTTCTTTTTGATTAGAAAGTAACATTAAGACCAACAGCAAATTGCTTCATTGTTGGATAGGTTATGTTCGCGCCCAATTCAGGATCCAGGCCCGGAAATGAAGTCAGCATGAAAAGATTCTCTCCGCTGAAATATACCCTTGCACGCTGGATGGCCAATCTGCCCACAACATTGGATGGTAGATTATAGCCCAATTGAAGGTTCTTAAGCTTCATCCAATCGCCATTAAAAAGCCACCAGTCACTCGCTTGAGCATTCTGCGCATCTGCAACTTTCAACCTGGGATTCTTCCCATTGATGTTGTTTTTGGGGTCTGCAGGATTTGCATCGTTATAATAATACCTGCTCTTCACAACATCAGCATTGATGGCATTTCCCCATACCACAGCAGAGTTGTTATATCCAATTGAATTGAACTGGATTTGATGACCGGCTGCACCAGAAAAAATCAATGAAAGATCGAATGATTTCCAGCTGAAATCTGCAGCAAATCCAAATACATATTTAGGCAATGTCGATGTGCCTGTAAAATAACGGTCAAATGAATTTCCATAATCTCCATCACCATTCAAATCTGCATAAAGCAGGTCTCCATACCAAATGGCATCTTTCCTGACAGAAGTACCTGGGCGCAATTTGTATCCAGCGGCCAACATGGCCTTGGCCCAATCCAAATCTGCAGTTGTCCTGATCATACCATCCTTGGGGCCACCATTGATATTGACAGATCCATCGGCGTTGGTATATTTTCCATTACCATTATAGATCTTGTAGATATAATGTTCACCTATTTTCTTGTCTTCCAAAGCTCCAGAGTTGTAAACGGCACTCAGGTTGGACTGATAGGTTTTAACTCCTGCTGCATCGGTAACATAACCTTCAACCAGTTTACCCCTGAACTTGGTAACCGAATTGTCTGTATATGCGAAGTTTCCTGAAAGATTATACCTCACAGCGCCAACCTTTCCTTTTGTACCAAGGGTGATTTCAAAACCCTGATTTTGAACAGCAGCAAGATTGACAGTAGGCGCTGATGCTATACCGGCTGTGATCGGAATGGCAATGGTAGACAAAATTCCATCCGTATTCCTTCTGAACACATCAATTTCGATATTGAGCTTGTTGCCAAACAATGACGCATCAATACCAATATTTTTAATATTGGTTGATTCCCACCTCAAATCAGGATTGGCAAACCGTCCAACGGCCAAGCCCGATGCCTGAACATTGTTGAAGGAATAGAGCCGGGGTGAATAGGTAGCCTGCCAATCGTAGTTTCCTGATGCATAACTTCCCAGCTCTCCCCATGAGGCCCTTAACTTAAGGTTGTTGATCCATTTGATGCCGTCCATAAACTTTTCTTCAGAAATTCTCCATCCTGCTGAAGCGGAAGGGAAATAACCAAAACGGCTTTCCGGTGCAAACCTTGAAACCCCATCATAGCGTAGGTTTCCCTCGAGCAGATATTTGCCCTTGAATGCATAGTTGACACGACCAAACAAAGAGCGAATGGCCCAATCGTTCTCACTTCCAGTGGTTGACGTTGGGTTCAATACTGCACTGGGAACATACAAACCATAGTCAATCATGCCTTGCTTGGAAGCAGAAATGTTGTAGTAATTGTAATACAGCTGGTTGTAACCGACAAAAGCAGACAGATCATGGTCTTTACCCAATGTAGTACTGTAACGCAATACATTGTCCAAGGTAATTTGATAGTTTTTATCATAGTTATAAGTAGAAGAAAGATTAGCAGGGTTTGGCTGGAAAGTCATTTGCGTATTGGTGGCAAAATTCCAACGCACACTTGCGTCAGGATTTGATCTTGACCTGTACTCATTCTGACGCATCTGATAGTTGAACCTTGTTTCAAAAGAAAGTCCTTTCAAGATGGTTGCGGTAGCATATACGGTTGTATTGAACCTGGAGGTCTGGTCTTTCCCCAACCTGTTGTTCAAAAATGAAAATACATTGTTGGCTTGCTGGTTCTCCTCAGAAGTTTGCGCATACCCATATTTACCTCCATATTGTGGAATAATCCCTGGTGTTGTTGCACGGAGATAGGTAAAGGCATCCGTCACATTTCCCATTGCATCATTCTGAAAAAGCGCAAAAGTTTGTGATCCTACCGTCAGGAATTTTGTAACCTTAGACTCAATATTTGACCTGAACTGAAAACGCTGACTCCATGTATTTTCAATCGTACCCTGATTGTTCAAATACCCCAAAGACAAAAGATAGGTCGTTTTATCTGACCCGCCATTGATGGATACATTGTGGTTCTGGACCAACCTTTTGGAAAAAAATGCATCAGCCCAATCCGTATTGGGATAGGCAAGAAAGTTGGGAACACCAAGCGGATTCAAGGCATCTGGAATCTTGCTGGCGGAATCCCAAGCGGCAATTGTCAATGCACTGTATTTCGCAGCTTGTCCAAGATTGGTATGCGCCTCATTGGTATAGCGCATGTGATCAGCATAGTTGGTGACAAAATTAGGCATGTTCATCGGGCTGGTAGAAGAATAAATGCCATTGTAGGTCACTGATAATTTATTGCGTGTTCCTTTCTTTGTGGTGATCAATATAACACCATTACCCGCTTGTGAACCATAGATAGAAGCTGAAGCGGCGTCTTTCAAAACAGATACTGATTCAACATCCTGGGGATTGACAGCATCCAGCGCACCAATTACTCCATCAATGATGATCAAAGGACTGGATCCGCTCAGTGTTCCCCTACCCCTTACAGTGATGGATGCTCCATCCGATCCCGGCTGACCAGAACCTTGTTGTACAGCAACTCCCGAAAGCAATCCTGCAAGAGATGTCGAAAGGTTGGTGATAGGCCTGTCCTCAATTTGCTTGGCGGTTATGGTAGACACAGCACCGGTCAGGTTTACTTTTTTCTGGGTAGCATATCCCACTACTACTACAGATTCCATGCTCTCCTCGGTAGGATCAAGTTTGACATTGATGGCTGACATGCCTCTCAACACAAGCGTTTCAATGCTACCAAAACCTACACTGGAAACAGCAATGCGATCACCAGCTTTTGCATTGATGGAAAAAGTTCCATCGGCATTGGATTTGGCACCTGCTTTAGTTGAGTTGTTTACAATAGACGCACCTGAAATGGGTGTATTGTCTTTTGAAGATCTGACCACTCCCTTGAAAGTGGTTTGGGCAAAAGCCAAAGACGAAATTGCTGTTGCCATGATGAATAGCAACAACATCCTGATGTTAATCAGTCGCATAAGTGTTGGTTTGATAAATAATTAATTAAGGGATATAACTCGATAATGGACGACAAGTTAGTCAAAAAAAATTGTTATTTAAACCAGAAATTGAATCTTACTTGCCAACAAGATTCTCTTCCAGTTTTTCCAGAGATACGCCCTTTGTTTCAGGAACCTTGACAAAAATCCAAACCAATTGAAGGACCATCATCCCGGCAAAAAAAGCGAAAATGGGCCATGGATTGTCCTTGAAAATTCCATCTTCCGCATCTAAAAATACGGGAGTAATTAAAGTAATCAATGCTGCAAAAATCCAATGTACACTGGCACCAAAGGATTGGCCCAATGCCCTGACCTGGTTGGGAAATATTTCAGCAATGAAAACCCAGATCACTGCACCTTGGCCTATTGCATGTGATGCAATAAATACAAGCAGGAACGAAAGCAGGAATGCAGGTGAAGCTCCTGCATAAAAAGACCAAGCCACCATGGAAAGGCTGATGATATAACCAACAGAACCAATGATGAGCAACGTTTTTCTTCCCAAACGATCGATCAGGTACAAACCAACAAACGTGAACAACAGGTTGGTTCCGCCGATGGCGATGGAATTGAACAGTGAATCCTTTGCTGCAAGGCCTGCCCTTTCCAAAATTTCAGGTGCATAATAAAGAATGAAATTGATGCCCGATACCTGATTGAAAAATGCAATCATGAAAGCAAGACCAATGATTCTTTTGTTGCGTGCTGAAAACAGTTCCTGTCGGTTCGAATCCTGCTTCTGGATGTTTTTGCTTTCCAACCAACGCGGGCTCTCCGGAATACCAATGACCATCAGGGTATAAACAATTGACGGAACAGCCATCACACCCAACATCCATCGCCAATCATTGCTGCCACCAAACCCTTCTAAAAAATAATTGGAAAGAAAGGCAATCAGGATGCCGAAAACAATATTGAACTGGTACATGGCCACCAATCTTCCCCTGGTGGCAGGTGTTGAAATCTCGGAAATATAAGTTGGTGCCGCAACAGAGGATACACCAATGCCAATTCCGCCAATGAACCTGAACAATGAAAAAGTATACGGGTCTTGTGCCAATGCAGAGCCAATGGCAGAGACACTGAACAATATTCCTATCCAGAACAAGATTTTTTTTCTGCCATATTTTTCAGTGGGAACACCACCAAAAATAGAACCCAACACTGTTCCCCAAAGCGCCATTGACATGATGAAAAATCCATGAAAAAGCGGAGTGGTATGCCACAATTCCTTGATGGGAAGATTGGCTCCTGAAATAACCACCGTATCAAAACCAAAAATAAAACCTGCCAATGCTGCAATCAATGAAATACCAAAAAGGCTTTTTCCTCCAGTGTTGTGGGAGATATCCATTTGCGGTTGTTTTAATGCAGTAATTTAAGCATAAATTGATAAAACCCTCACCCATACAAGTGACAATACATTGAAATTGGGTGCAGGTTTTTGCGCATGATGGATTTTGACTTTTTAAATCTTTTAAATAACTTGTTCGTTAAATCAACACATGAACCGCAGAAATTTTTTTGATGTCATTTCCTCAATGCCCATGGCCAAAGCTACACCTGTTGACCTTGTCATTGCAGGAGGAGGACTTGGAGGAGTGGCTGCAGCATTAGCGGCCCTGAGAAATGGCCTGAGTGTTGTACTGACGGAAGAGAACGATTGGGTGGGCGGTCAGATTACCTCACAAGGTGTTCCGCCAGATGAGCATCCCTGGATTGAAACACATGGTGCACCCAAGACCTATCGTGAATACCGCAACCTTGTTCGCGATCATTATAAACGATTTTATCCCTTAACCGAAGAAGCCAAATCAAGACCCAACCTGAACCCAGGCGATGGTGCAGTATCCAGGCTCTGCCATGAGCCCCGTGTTGCACACGCTGTGATGATCGAAATGCTGACAAAGTACCTGAGTACGGGACAACTTACACTTTTACTGCAATGCAAATTGCAAAAGGCAATGGTCTTGGGCAATACTGTTGCTTCGATTGTGGTCAAGGATTTGAAAACAGGAAAACCAAAAACCCTTGTTGCAAAACATTTTATAGATGCCACCGAACTAGGCGATTTGCTTCCTCTCACCGGTACCGAGTATGTGACGGGCACCGAATCAAAGGCTGAAACAGGAGAACTGCATGCACCTGAAAAAGCTGATCCAACCAACAACCAGTCGTTTACCATGTGCTTTGCCATGGATTATGTTGAGGGTGAAAACCACGTGATTGCAAAGCCAAAGGAGTATGATTTTTGGAAAGAACATGTGCCCGCACTTTCACCGTCCTGGTCAGGCAAATTACTCAGCCTGGAATATTCCAGCCCTACTACGCTACAACCCAAGGCACTTGGATTTCATCCTGAAGGCATTGCCACTGGAGAAAAACTGAACCTCTGGAACTACAGAAAAATCATCAACAAAAATAATTTCCTACCGGGGGTGTACAAGAGTGATATCACGATCGTCAACTGGCCCCAGAATGATTACATGCTGGGGAACATTGTAGATGTCAGCGAAAAAGAATTCAACAAACACGTTGATAGGGCCAAACAACTCAGCCTTTCATTGCTCTACTGGTTGCAGACAGAAGCACCAAGGCCTGATGGCGGTAAAGGTTGGCCAGGACTGCGTTTGAGAAATGATGTGATGGGAACCTCCGATGGCCTTGCACAGTATCCGTATATCCGTGAATCAAGAAGGATCAAGGCTGAATTTACCATCCTGGAAGAACATGTTGGAAAGGACCAGGCTGCACAATCATCCCTGCCAAAAAACAACCGCGGGTCTGCACGCTTTGAAGACAGTGTTGGTATTGGGTATTATCATATAGACCTGCATCCAAGCTCGAGCGGGAACAACTACATCGATTTCCCTTCTATACCCTTCCAGATTCCTTTGGGAGCATTGCTACCCATCAGAATGGAAAACATCATCCCTGCCAATAAAAACATTGGCACCACCCATATCACCAACGGTTGTTACCGTTTGCACCCCGTGGAATGGAGCATTGGCGAGGCAGCAGGTTGCCTGATTGCCTATGCACAAAAAAACGGAATACAAACAAGAACAGTAAGGAACAATCCCCAGCACTTGTCTGCATTCCAATCTTTTATCAGGTCACAAGGTATTGAAACCGAATGGCCTGAAACAAGATAGTTATTGCTTTAGTTTGGACAACAACCAGTTCGTATATTTCGCACGTTGCTCAGTATAGGTCCAATGACCGGTATCATGAAATATGGATGCCTGCTTGGGTGCGTTGATGGAATTGTATGCCGCATAAAATGAAGTGGGTGGGCAGGTTTCATCGTTGAAACCCCATGTATAATAGCCTTCGATGTTGACTGCTTTTGCAAAATTTACCACATCATAATAAGCCAGTGTATTGATCACTTTTGGATTGCTGGTATTGGCAACATTGTTAGGACTCAACATGTGCGGCCATCCTCCGGCACGGTTGGCTGCATAACCTGTCAAATCACAAAGTGCAGGGTACATTGCAGCCAGGTATTTGACACGCTTATCCAAAGAAGCTGTAATGATGCTCAAGGCGCCGCCCTGGCTTCCACCGCTCACAGCAAGCGTATGTCCATCAAACTCAGGCAAGCTGAAAATAAGGTCATTGGAGCGTATTGTATTGGCATAAACCCGCTTGTAATAATACCTGTCTCGGTCATCCATGTTATAGGTGAAATAGCTTTTAAGTCCACCCACAACCAGATCGGCATACACTGATGGATCAAGGATAACAGAGATGCCATGAATACCAATCGTCAACACAATAACACCCTGGTCAGCCAATTCAAGGTCCGGACCGTATGCACGCACACCTGCACCAGGCACTTGCAAAACGGCAGGATATTTTCCTGATTTTTTGGGGATGCAAAGAATTCCATAGACCCTGGATCCGCCATATCCCTGGAAGTTTACATGGTATACATTTGTTTTTGCAGATGAACGATCAGGGAGCAATGTCATTTTTGTATCCAGCGGAAGTTTTGACAGCTCAGCACTTGTTGCACTCCAGAATGCATCAAAATCTGCGGGTTTGGTGACCACCGGCTGAATCTTGCTGATCTCATATCCCGTAGTGGTAAGGTTGCGGTATTGTTTACCATCAACAACGACAGTAGCGACACAACGCAGGAAGCCAGGCTCTTTCATGGAAATGCCAGCAGTGATGAACCTGCCATCTTTTAAATAAACAGAATCATCCTTGATGGGTTTCATTCTTTCGGGTCCAATTTGATAATACACCATTACATTCTTTTGCGGTACACCAAACTTCAAAACCTGAATTGTAAAAGTGGAAGGCTCACCCAGCTTGTATTCCCAGTTGTCATGATCGGGTGTGATGACGATGTTAATGGGTTGTACTGTTGGCTGGGCAACAACAAAGACAGTAGAAAAAATAAGCGCAATGGTGCACAGCATTTTTTGTAATCGCATGGCAATTGAATTTAATGATATAACATAGATCAATAATAGTATCCGAAAATGATGTTCATCTCATCTTCACTGGTAAGGCCAAAGGCAACTGCTTTTGATGAACTGTTGTAGTAAGTAACTTCTGAGGTAAGCCCTTCGCCAGGCTGCAAAACGATTGGCGTTGCAAAAGATTTTACAAAAGGATGAAGCCAGTCGGTGTTGGTATATACAAGCTCGCCATTTCGGGGACCGCCTGCAATCCTGATATCAAATTTTTCACCGAAGCGGTGAAAATGGGAGGTCAACATCACCACCCGTGTTATCGCATTGAAAGTGAATGTTTTTGAAAAGGTTTTTCTTTGTCCGGCAGGAATGGAAATGTCCAGGTTGTTCAAATCCAATGTCTTTGCGATGAATTGTACATTGGATGAGGGAATGGTATGAAAGTTCACATAATTCTCCCCCTTGAGCAAAAGGTTTGTCTTGTTGAAATAATGGGCATTGAGATCGAGGGGTGTTGCAGGGTCCAGCTTTAAAGCGACCCCGGGAGGCAAGGTCACATCTGAATTCACATCTGTTCCACCCCCGAAAAAGATATGGTTCTGCATTTCCGCTGCAGTGAACATATTAAGACTTCCATCTGTGTTTCGGATGTCTCGGAGAATATTCAATTGTGGTAACGTATTCAGGTTTCGGAAGCCATACACCACAAAATGATGGCTGTTGGAACGACCTTTCATTTCTATCCTGTTTACATAAACAGGTGCTGTGTTAGGTGTATTGGCCCTAAGAAATACCTCGCGTTCAAAATTCTTGGGAACATCAAAAAGATCAATCTTCATTTGAAACCCATTTCCGACAGCTGGTGGAGCCAAAGGTGTTATATCTTGCTGACATGCAGTGCTGTCTTTCAACACAGAGGTACTGATCCCCGTTTCAGTTGCAGTGGCACCTGCATTGATCCAACGCTTGATGAATTCGACCTGCCCTTGGGTAAGATAGTTTCCACCCAAAGGCATTTGACTGCCAAAATTGGATGTTGCACTGTGGTGTGTCGACTGGCAGGAAATCTTGTGGAAGAGAAAACTGTTGTCTGCATCAAATGGTTTAACCAACTGAAGCTTCAGCGCTGCTGCAGCCGGATTTTTAGCCATTTTCCCAACAAGATTTGAAAAAGCATTGCCCTTGGAAAGCACAAGCCCGTGTTGTGCATAGCTGGCATCAGCAGTGGAAGCATGGCACCCGGTTGTAGCACAGGATGTGGCCAATATTTGGTCCTCAATGATTGTAAATGAGGAATTCTGCGTATTGCTGTCTACTGCCTTTTTTTGACATGAATTCATGACAAGCGCCAGTATTGAAAAGATGGATATGGCAAAAGTTAAGGGCTTCATCCGTTTATAAATTTGGAATGTAATATAATTTTATTTGATGATACATGGTATGACATCTGGAAAAACGGTCAGCTTCCCCGTGAAATAACAAATTGATCAATGTCAAAATAACTGAACAGCTCATCTTTTGGCCTTGTCTGCAATATGTTTAAACATGGGCAACCGACAACATGAAGAAAGCTGAAGAAAAAAAATTATTTACAACCAAAGCCAATACCCATTAAATGGCTATCATTGCTAGGGCAGCTTAAACAACCGATCAAGCCATGCAAAAAAAAATATTGAAAATACAGTTATTGATTTGCTTTCTTTTGGCCAGTACTTTTTCAAATGCGGTTGCGCTCAGTGACCTGGATAGTTTTCCTACAAAAAGATTGAAGAAAGAATTGATTCCAGCGACGATAACTTTCGCTACAGGCGCAGCATTCGCAGGAATTCCTGCATTGAGAAAAATCGAAAAGGCTGTTTACTATGGCTTTAACCCCACCAGAAAATTGACATCCGTCGATGATTATACCCAATACGTACCCGCAGCAGTTGTTTTTGCCATGGATGCAGCAGGACTGAAGGGGAAAAACAAACCCCAACAACAGTTTCTATTGTATGCTTTGGGAAATGTCACTGCCACAGTCATCGTTCAACCGATGAAAAGGATTATCGGAAGAGAGCGCCCCAACAAATCAGATTTCCATTCCTTTCCTTCCGGACATACGAGTACAGCATTTGTTGCAGCTGAATTTTTGCACCAGGAATTTGGGCATTATTCTCCTTGGATCAGCATAGCGGGATATGCCACGGCCGCCACAACAGGCTACTTGAGGATGTACAACAATGAACACTGGCTGGGTGATGTATTGGCGGGGGCTGCCATTGGCATGGCTTCTACCAGGTTTGTATACTGGATGAATGGGAAAATGAAAAAAAGAAAAGCGGTAAAAATACAAGGCATTTGATGCTCATTTGAACAACTCTTTCCAACCTGCTTTCATGAAAGGCCATTGGGGGAGGGTATTCAGCAAGACCAGTTCCTGAGAGACTGATGTTTCGTTGTCCAGGAACCTGAATATCCGTTGTATGGGATTTCTGCTGAACAAGAGGGTAAAAATGCGGGAGCCTGGCATCTTTTTATGGAACAACATGTGCAGCAAAACCCTGTCATACCACATGAAGCGTTTTTCCCAGAATGGCTTGTTCACAAAAGGGGTGTCCTTGTCCACCAACTGGCGAACCATGGCTGCAGCATGTTTTTGGATGAACCTGAAAGTGTATCCGCTTGACGGTTTGGTTTGACCACCTGCAGTACCCATGTGTAGAATATTGCCATCCTGAGCAGGGAATTCATGGTCCGTCATGGGGATTACCCCAAATTCCTCTTCTACAACTTTATAATCTTCCAATTGCAAAAACTCCTTGAGGTAATCTTTCAATCCCTGATCATAAGACTGATGATCCAACAGGTTGGGGGTAAAGAGCGTAAACTCTACCAGGGCCCTGGTGGTTGAAAAGGGCATTACGTAAACAAAAGTGGTCCCCTCACCTTGGCCCACCCTGAAATCCATCAATGTTGGATGCTCCGGATCAAAAACCGGATGCGGGGTTTCAATGATCCATCCCTTGAAATGTTGCAGGAGATAATGACAATTGGAGGAAATCTGAGGTTGCTCGAAGAGAATGCTGTTGAAGACATACTGTCCGCTAAACAATTGGTTACCGGCGACGACTTCGACGCCATGTGTGCTGTTTTGAATGCCAGTTACTGCCGCCTTGACCCGATCAACCCTGCCAGAGCGGGAAATGATTCCATGGCAATGCGTATAGAAATCAATGCCGCGGATCATTTTGTAGGAATAAGCACCGAGGTCCTTCAGAGAGGAATAACTGCCGCCATGGAACCAGGCCTTGTTCCATTTACGGTAAACAATCTCCTCAAACAATCCGGCATCCTTTTCCCAATAGCACCATGTCCGGTCGTTGCTGGCTTTTTCTTCTCTCTCTATCAGCAGTATTTTCTTTTGGGCCAGTGACGGTTCCCGCAATACATGCAGGATAAAGCTCAACCCAGCACAGCCGCCACCAGTAACAATATAATCGTATTTATCCTTCTGGGGCATACTCCACCTTCTTGCCTTTCATGAGTTGCTTGTCTCTTCGCACTTTATCCCAATATTTTTTGTGGACATACAGCATTCCAAAACTCTCCCCCTGGTGCTTGTGCAAATGTTTATGGTGCATCTTGTGCGCCCACCGAATGGCACGTATATAGGTGTTGTTGCTTCTTGAAAACCATTTGAAGCGCTGGTGAATGATAACATCATGTACGATAAAATAGGCAACACCATAAGCCATGATTCCAAAACCGATGCCATGCAGCCACCAGAAACCTGGCGTTTGCATACCATACATGATGCTCAACATGCTCGGAACGGCAAAAATGAAAAAGAAAGCGTCGTTTTTTTCAAAAAAACCTGGCTCTACCTGGTGGTGGTCCTTGTGCAGGTACCAAAGAAAACCATGCATCACCCAGCGATGGGCACACCAGGTGATGGCTTCCATCAATAAAAAAACACCCAAAACAATCAAAAAATAGAGAACGGCTACCATGTACGTAAAGTTAATGCAATGTGATGATTTGTAAACACAAGTTGCAACGCCAATGTTCAGTCTGTCCGGAAAATGGTCCTGACCAATAACAGGAGAACTGCTGACATCGGTCATCAGAGGCGCAATAACCGATTGCTTTATTTGCATAAACATTCCGTGCCATGGGCAATGCATTGTTCTATAGGGAACTGGGTAAATTGTTGTTTGCCATTGCCAGTGCAGATGAGACCATCACTGAACAGGAAAGGGCTGCGGTAAGCAAACTGATTGCAGAACGACTGCTGCACAAAGAAAAGGACACTGACCGCTTCGGCACAAATGAGGCATGGATAACACAGTTTGCTTTTGACACGGAAGCAGATGGTTTCCGCACTGCAGAAGAGGCCTTTGAATCGTTTCTTGACTTTGCAAAATCATATAAGAATGAGCTTACCGACCAGGACCTGGATGTATGCATCAGCCTGTCAGAACACATGGCAGATGCATATCGGCATGTCAACCAAAAGGAACACAAAATGCTCAAGGAGTTGCAGGATTTTCTGAAAAAAATCAATGGGCCGAACCTTATTTTTTAACCACATACCAACCAACAGGAAATGAAAAAAATCATCCTTGTATTTGACGGAAACCACTTTTCCGAAGGTGCTTTCAGCATGGCAACTTTTCTGAATGAGTTTGAACCCATTTTGGCAACTGGCGTTTTCCTGCAACCCATCGACTACAGAGACATCATTGGCTACAGTGGCATGGGCATAGCCACACCCATCACCGTATCACCCTATCAAACGGATGAAAGCCTGATCATGAAAAACATGCGGTATTTTGAAACCAAGTGCCAGCATGCAGGGCTTGAATACAGAAGCCACAGGGACACTGACCTGTTTGCGTTACAGGAACTGCAAACAGAAACCAGGTTTGCGGACCTGATGATCCTGAGCAGTGAGTTGTTCTATGATAACGTAGGCAAGGAGCAACCCAATGATTATCTGAGGAAGACTCTCCGCCAGGCTGAATGCCCGGTGCTGCTTGTTCCCGAAAAATATGAACTGCCCAGCAAGGTGATGCTGGCCTACGATGGCAAGCCTGATGCCGTTTTTGCCATCAAGCAGTTTACCTACCTCTTTCCACAATTGTTTTATTGGGAGACAAAACTGATCTGTCTTGAGGAAGAAAATGAGCCACTCCCCCACCAGGAGCTGATTGAGGAATTGGCTGCAAAACATTTTTCCAACCTCACCCTTGAATCCGTCACCGACGAAACGGCGACAACTTTTGCCAGTTGGGTAGCAGAACAGAAAGAATACATGCTGGTAACCGGTGCATATGGCAGAAGTGAGTTGTCGAACCTCTTCAAAAAGAGCTTCCTTGCAGACGTCATCGGGCAGCACAAGATACCTGTGTTTGTGGCGCACAAGTAGACCTCAAATGATTTACCTTTGCCCATCTTAAAACGAGCATATGGCAAAAGGTCCCGTTTCGCAATTCATTCAACACCACTACCGTCACTTCAATGCTGCTGCACTCGTAGATGCAGCCAAAGGTTATGAGCAACACCTCCTGGAAGGCGGAAAAATGATGGTAACCCTTGCTGGAGCCATGAGTACTGCGGAGCTGGGTGTATCGCTTGCCGAAATGATCAGGCAGGGAAAGATCGACATCATTTCCTGTACCGGCGCCAACCTCGAAGAGGACATCATGAACCTGGTGGCGCACAGCCACTACAAGCGTGTTCCCAATTACCGCGACCTCACTCCCCAACAGGAATGGGAACTGCTGGAGCAGGGATTGAACAGGGTGACCGATACCTGTATTCCGGAGGAAGAGGCATTCAGAAGGATTCAACACCATATCGTCAAGTTGTGGAAAGACGCGGATGCCAAGGGTGAAAGGTATTTCCCCCATGAATTCATGTACCAACTGCTGAATAGCGGTGTGATGAAGGCTGACTATGAAATCGACACCAAAGACAGTTGGATGATCGCTGCTGCCGAGCGCAACCTGCCCATTATTGTGGGAGGATGGGAAGACAGTACCATGGGCAACATCTTTGCTTCCTACATCATCAAGAATGAAATGAAGGCCACCACCATGAAAAGTGGCATCGAATACATGGTTTGGCTGGCCGATTGGTACCGCCAGAACAGCGGTGGAAAGGGCGTTGGCTTCTTTCAGATTGGAGGAGGCATCGCCGGTGATTTCCCCATCTGCGTTGTTCCCATGATGTACCAAGACCTGGAATGGCATGATGTTCCTTTCTGGAGCTATTTCTGCCAAATCAGTGATTCAACCACTTCCTATGGATCTTATTCCGGTGCTGTTCCCAATGAAAAAATCACTTGGGGAAAACTGGACATCAATACGCCCAAATACATTGTGGAAAGCGATGCAACCATCGTTGCCCCACTTGTTTTCGCTTATATCCTTGGATGGTAAATGCAAGAACAGTCCAAACAACCGGTACCTACCTTTTATTGTGACCGCATTCAGCAAAATGGATGGGAAGAAATCATCCTGCGGGATGAGGCAACCGGATTCAAGGCCACCATCATTCCTTCAGCAGGTGCCATCCTGAACAAGCTGGAAGTACCGCACAACGGAAAAGTCATCAACATCATCGATGGTTTCAAGGATGCTGATGATTGGAAGGCCAACTTCACCCCTGCATTTTCAGGAGCAAAACTTTCCCCCTTCGTTTGCCGGCTCAACAACTCCACCTATGCCTGGGAAGGGCAACAATATACCACCGGCAAATTCTTCATGAATGGGCATGCCATACATGGCTTGCTCTATGGTGTTGAGCATGAGGTTATCATCACAGCAGCATCGGCCTTCATGTGCGAATGCAAATTCCTTTATCACTATAAGGGAACCGAACCTGGCTATCCTTTTGCTTTTGACATGAACATCCTTTACAGGCTGGAAAGTGACTGCAGGCTTACCATTATCACAATGGTGCACAACAGGAGCGGAAGGACCATACCAATGTCTGATGGCTGGCATCCCTACTTCAAGCTGGGTGAAACCATCGACAATGCAACCCTGCAGATCAATGCAAAGAAACAGGTTGAGTTCAATGATGCACTTCTGCCCACAGGCGAGTTGATCAGCAACGAAAAATGGTTCAGCGGCGCACCGCTAAAGGATGCATTTCTCGACAATTCATTTGTGCTCGACATGGAAGAATCCATGCCACACTGCATCCTTTCTGATGAGCAACTCGGTCTCGAACTTTATATTTGCCCGGATCGTAGCTATCCCTATCTCCAGGTTTACACACCGGACCACAGAAAAAGCATCGCCATTGAAAACCTCAGCTCTCCTCCAGATTCCTTCAACAATAAAATGGGATTGATTGCATTGGAACCTGAAGGTTCACAGGCCTTCCAGACCATGTACCGCATTGCAAAAATGGAGAAGCAGGAAGCGAAAAAAGGCTTTTGAGCAAAACTGTTCAGCCAGACTTCAATGCATAGACCTCATCCCACCGTGTTGTATACCTCCCGCTCCGCATCTCCTGCCGCATCTTCCAATTGCGGGTAAGCCCGGATGAAACGAATTTCACCATGTCATCCCGCATACTGAAATTGATGTTGTCCAGGGCCTGCATGAGCGCCCTGTTCTGCTGTCTGGTGTGCACATCAAAAAGATTGCCCTGCAATGCATCATCCGGAACAATACCACCAAGCATGACACCTGCCTTTGCATATTTTGCTCCCTTTCGGTAAAGGGATTCGACCAGCGGGAGCGCAACCCTGATGAGTTCTGCCGTATCCGACGTTGGTTTCATCATCGTGAAATAACGGTGATGGTGCTGGGGATCATAGGCGTACTGTCCTCCTTGCTGCCCGTTGGTCACCACAAAAACATCGATGGAAGATGCCGCACCATATTGCCTTCGCAACTTTTCTGCAGCCCTTGAAACATAGGTGGCCACAGCCTCTTTCAGTTCCTTCAATTCATAGACGGGCTTGCCGAACATGCGCGTGGTGGCAATCATTTTTTTCTTCTCCAGGGGGTCCTTCATTTGGATGCAAGACAGGCCATTCAACTCCCGGATCATACGAATACCCACCACTCCGCCAAGATTTTTTCGGGCCCACTCTTCCGGCATGTGCTTCAATTGCCAGGCAGTATTGATTCCATAAAGGTCCTTGAGTTTGCGTGCATATTTACGGCCAATGCCCCAGAGATCAGATACATCAGTCGTTTCCAAAGCCTCCTGCAACTGCTCTGCAGTACTCAATACCATCACACACTTGCTTTTCAGTTTATCCTTTTTGGCAAGGCGGTTGGCCACCTTGCTCAATACTTTTGAAGGTGCAATCCCCACCGACACCGGAATGCCTGTCCACTGCGCCACCACATCCCTCAAACGTTCTGCAAAGGGTTGCAATGCCTGGTCGGGAAGGTGCGACAGGTTGATGAACGCTTCATCCACAGAATAGACCTCCACGCAACGGTAAGTGGAATCGTCCGCCAGGAAGCGAAGGGTATCCATCACCCGCATGCTCATGTCGCCATAGAGGTGATAGTTGGAAGAAAAAACGGCAATGCCCTGGTCACGGATCAACTCCCTGCTTTCAAACAGCGGAATACCCATGGCAATACCCGCTTTTTTTGCCTCGTCCGTACGGGAAATGATGCAGCCGTCGTTGTTGCTGAGTACAACAACAGGCTTGCTGTTCAAATGGGGCTTGAACAACCTTTCGCAGGAACAATAGAAACTGTTGCAATCAACAATGGCGAACATGCCTAAACCTGGTGTATTGCGTAGGTTACCACTCCCCAAATGCTGAACTCGGCATACGGGTCGATATCAATCGGTGCGAGGCGGTTGGTTTCCGGTACGAGCCGCATCTTGTTGAATCCCTTTTCAAAGCGCCGAATCAGCATATCTCCGTTCAACACGGCAATCACGATTTTGCCGCTTACAGGCTTGATGCTGCGGTCAACAATCACGGTATCGCCATCAAAGATCCCTGCCCCAATCATTGCCTCGCCGCGAACGCGCATGAAAAAAGTGGCAGGCTTGTTGCGGATCAACTGCTCATTCAGGTCAATACCCCGCTCTGCATAGTCGTCTGCAGCTGCACCAAACCCTGTGGCATTGGCAGTTTTGACATCTTGCTGTGTATATTCCTTGGAGCCGGTATAGGCCGCTCCCTGGTAAAGTTCTCCATCCATATAAACTAATTTATTTAGCAATACTATGCTAATTTATTTAGTATTCAAAATCATGTTTATCTGCCCTGCCAAGACCATCCCCCCCAGCAAAATCCTTCGGAAATCACCCTGCTTGCGTAGCCTACGGGAGGCGTTGATAAGCGTAAATACGTATTCTTAAAAATGATGTGGACAAATGCTTTCCAGGGCCAAAAATCCACCATAATCTTGTATGGTCCATGCGATGCTACCGTACGAAAGCAAGCAAAGACATCCAATCCTGGAAAACTAAAATCCAATCCAACTGAAAACCGAATCCTGCCCTATCCAAAAAGCCAGGCGTTCTGCACCATGAAACCGTGAAAAACGTGATTCCGCCTGAAAATAATGCTCCGCGTCTGCGGGGCATTATTTTTACAATAATTACCATACGGCAGAGATCGAGAAGGTTGCCGGTCAGGATAAAAAATGATGCCTGCATTTGTTGTAGCTTTAAAAGCAAGAAGCGACAGCAAAAGCACATTCGACAGAAAAACACAAGCATACAACATGCAAGAACAAGAAATAAAGTTTCTCGAAGGACCCAGATCCAGATGGGCTGATTTCAAATTTGTCATCAAGGTTGCCCTTGAATTTGTAAGGGGATTTCGTGCGCTGCATTTCTCTGGACCCTGTGTTACGGTATTCGGTTCGGCAAGGTTCAAGGAAGACAGCAAATACTATGACCTGACCAGAAGGTTTTCTGCAGAAGCGGCCAAACTGGGATTCACGATTTTGACAGGAGGCGGACCCGGATTGATGGAAGCGGCCAACAGGGGTGCCAAGGATGTGGGCGGAAGCTCCGTAGGCTGTAACATCCTGCTGCCGATGGAGCAGGAACCGAACCCCTACCTCGACAAGTGGGTGAACATCCGGTATTTCTTTGTGAGAAAAACCCTGTTGATCAAGTACTCTTATGCCTTCGTGATCATGCCGGGAGGATTTGGAACGCTAGATGAACTCTTTGAGGCCATGACACTGATCCAGACAAAAAAAATCCAGGATTTCCCTGTCATCATCTTCTGCAAGGAATACCACCAGGAAATGCTTGAGCACATCGAAAAAATGAAACATTTCAATACCATATCCAAAGAAGACTTGCAACTTTTCCTCGTCACTGATTCCATTGAAGAGGCCATTGCGCTCATCAAAAAATGCATCAGCAAATACGGACTTACACACCTTGCGAAAAAGCCAAGATGGATACTCGGGGAGAAGAGATGATGCTTATCATGCTTTCTACCATCCACGGTCATCTGATATCGCTTCCGAATGGTTGATTTTTGTACTCAAACATAAAAACAGCCATATGGATGGAAAAATTCTTGAACTTTTCATGAAGGAAAATGATGCATGGGATGATTTGATTACCAGACAAAAAAAAGAAATCCCTGACCTTGAAAACATGATTTCATTGATCCTCGAAGGAAAAAAAAACCTAGACGAGGAAGTGGTTTCCAATGTCAGCCTGCTCAAGCATGAAATGCATGCACAAGAAAGCTGCATGGCTGACATCAAAGATGAATTGGCCAAACAACAGCATTTTCTTGCAAGTGAAAAAAGGGGCAACGCATACCCGGTGCATACCCTGATGAGCCAAAACGCGCTTCGTGAACGCATCAGAAGCGCGGAAAGACAATTCCTGGATTTGAAATGCAACTACCTGAATTACCTTGCCAATACCTTATAGCATGAAACAATATTTTCCTGGATGGTGCAATTGAACAATCAACAAAATGACGAAAATCAGTTTTAGGGGTGATCTGCATTATTAGAAATGGAAGGGTTGAAAATTAGATTTGTGATGAGATAATATTCATCACCCTAAAAAATAAAACCATGTTAGGAAACGGAAGATCATTGTTAAGGTCAACACTGCTGAGGCCATCGCTGATGGAAGACATCATGAAACCATGGAGCGAGTGGATAGACGAAAAATGGCCATTTTCGAGTCACATGCCCCCAGTAAATGTAAGAGAAACAGACAGGAACTATGAAATCACACTGGCAGCGCCTGGGTTGCAAAAGGATGATTTCAAAGTCGATGTCAATGGATCGATGATTACCATCAGCGCTGAAAGGGATGAGAAAAGGGAGGAGAAAGAAGAAAACTTCACCAGAAGGGAGTACAGCTATTCTTCTTTTTCAAGGTCCTTTAGCCTGCCGGAAGACATTGCCCAGGAAAAGATTGACGCAAATTATGTCAATGGGGAATTGAAACTATTGCTGCCCAAAAAAGAGGAAGCAAGAAAGACAATCCACCAAAAGATCAGTGTTCACTGATTTGACGCTCCCCCCTTCTGCAGGTGCAGAGGGGGGATATTTTAACAAAATGATGCGCATGATGGTTAACAACAAGATGATCAGTAGCAGCGCCCTTCAATACATTTTCGAGAATTCCTCTTGGATCAGGTTCATAGAATACCTGAACCAGGAGAATACGCACATGAAAAACAGGCTGTCGGAAATCATTGACCAGATCCCAGATCATGAAAGCCTTGCAATGGCAGAGCATTTTCAAAACCAATTTCTCACAAAAGACGATCTATACGACCATATGCTGCATGCACTGATTGGGCAGGCGGCCAAATGGAAAGAATTGAAGTTCAAATCAAGCAGTGAAATCAGTGCCGACATGAAGCGCACACATAGAAAAATCAGGGAACAAATGGAGGTCATCGAGAGGGACCATGCCCTGATCAAACAAGATTACAATACATACCTTTTCTCTCTCCCCATCATCAACGGAAAATAACAATAATCACTTGAATGGATTGTATCAGTTGTACAATCCTGCCAGTTTCTTTTCGTTCAGCAAAACGATGTTTCCGTCTTTGATGTCAATCAATTTTTCAGCCCGAAAATCACTGAGCGTCCTGATCAGGGACTCTGTTGCCGTACCTGCAATATTGGCAAGGTCCTCCCTCGAGATGTGAATGGAGAACGGTGACTGTCCAACACCAAACTTAAGACGCAGCATCATCAATGCATCTGCAACCCGCTTGCGCAAAGAGTTATAGGCCAATCCAAGCAATTGGTTTTCCTTTTCCGTGACATTGCCTGCAAGGATTTGAAGGAATTTTTTCATGACAATTGGGTTCTCCTTGATCAGGGCATCAAACTCTTCCCTTGGAATCATGGCGATCTCTGAATCTTCCATTGCCTCGGCCGTCTCATGGTAGATTGAATTTTCAAGCAGTGCCATGTACCCGAAATAATCCCCTTCGCCAAAGAGTCCGATGGTAAGGTCTTTCCCATCGTCATTGGATTTGTACAACTTTACTTTCCCCTTCTTGATGTGAAACAGGCGGTTGGGATGGTTCCCTTCACTGTAGATAACATGCTTTTTCTTGTAGATATTGGTATTTCTTCCGCTGGAAAGCTCCTCCCAAACATCATGTTTCCCAATGTCCTGTAGCAGGTTCCTGATGCCATCTTGGCTGCTTTCATATTTCTTGCGAAGTACGCTCACTTTTTTCAAACGCTGTTCTATGGCGTTGAGCAATTCGATCTCAGTAAAGGGTTTGGTAATATAATCATCTGCCCCCATTTCCATTCCCTTCCTGAAATCAGTTCGCTCTGTTTTTGCAGTAAGGAATATAAAAGGAACATCTTTCAACTCCTCATTCTTGTTCAGCATGTGCAATACACCGTAGCCATCCAGCACAGGCATCATGATGTCACATACGATGATGTCAGGTTTTGATGCGATGGCTTTTTCAATGCCCTCCTTTCCATTTTCAGCAGTAACCACATTGTAATTGGCCAGTTCAAGCAATTCTGCGGTATTGTCACGGATTTCATGGTTGTCTTCAATCAAAAGAATGGTGTTCATGCATTAAATTTTATGGTAAATAAGGTTCCTTTTTCCAATTCGCTTTCTACTGAAATTGTGCCCTCCATCAGTTCTACATACTTGGAGACGATGTGAAGCCCCAATCCAGTTCCCTGGATGTTCACTGCATTTTTTCCCCGGAAGAATCGCTCAAAGAGATGGCGCATGTCTTCCTCGGGAATTCCCAGCCCTTCATCCTTGACAGTGATGACAATGTCGTGCTGTCCTATGTTGCTGCCTACTTTTATTGTAGATCCCTCGGGTGAAAATTTTATGGCATTCGATACCAGGTTGATCATGATGTTCCTGATCAGCGAAAGATCAAGGTTTGCCTGTGCGGCGCCGGCATGGTCGTATACAATTTTTTGGTTGGGTTTGAGAATAGGATAGATCTCACTCAAGATCAGTTGCAGTTGCTCCCTGAGGTTGAAATCAGTAAAATGCAGCTGAACCTTTCCCTCCTCGATTTTCCCAAGTGACAAGAATTCATTCAAGATATCCGTAAGATTGCTGACCGCTGAGCGAATGCGCAGGATATGCTTGTTCCTTTTGTCCTGCTCCAGCGAATCCGTATATTTTCCAATCAATGAAACAGAAGAAAGAATCGTGCTCAAGGGCGTTCTGAACTCATGGGACGCCATGGAAACAAAGCGAGACTTGAGATCGCTCAACTCCCTTTCCCTGCTGAGCGCTGCTGTCAGTTCCTGTGTTCTCTCCTCCACCTTGTGCTCAAGATCCGCATTCAGTTGCTCAACTTCAAGATTGACATTTTCCAATTCCACTTTTTGTCTTCTCAGTGTGGTTTCAGTCTCCATCCTTTGGGTGATATCGATGACGAATGCAATGACATAGGGCTCTTGGTCCATCATGTAATGGCCCAGGCTGATTTCAACAGGAAACTCCTTGCCGCCATTTTTCAAGGCGATGAGCTGCATACCACTTCCCATTGGCCAGCTTTCAAGGTGCATTGCATGTTCATCCTTATGGCCATTGTGCTGGTCATTGAATCGATCCGGAATGAGGTCCTCCATTGTTAGCGCAGTGATTTTCTTCAATGGATATTCAAAGAGAGCAGTAGCCTGCTCATTCGCCAGTATGATATGCCCCTCCTTGTTGACCAGTAAGATGGGGAGTGTCGCATATTGAAACAGGGCTTCAAATTTCTTGATTTCCTTGAAGAGGTTTTCAGAAAAAACACGCTGGGTGTCTATGTTGATGACACGCTGCAGAAAAAAATTCTTTCCCTCAAAAACAAATGTTGTGATATCAAGTCTTCCCAGGAAAACATCCCCCCCCTTTTTTGTGTACAATACTTCCTCGGTCCAATGCCCGTTCCTGCGAATGGTGGACAAGACAAGGTCAGCAATTTCAAGATCCAGCTTGTGTTTCCTGAAGCCCAAAAATGAAAATTCATTGACGAAAGCTTCCCTGTTGTTGTAACCAAAAAAATGCGCATATGCATTGTTGAAATACAACAATTCCCTGGCCTCAGCATCCCAGACAGCGATAAACTCATCTGAGAATGCAGACCACGCCTGCATCATGGAAGCATGGAAAGAAATGGGACCTGTTACCGAATTCATAAACACCCGGTCAAGGTATCACAGAGTTGCTGATCCATCATGAAAAAAACAAACAACTTCACCAATAAAATGCTCTTGCGCAATTAAGCCTGGGCAGCCAGTACAATTCTTAGAAAAAGAAAAAAGATTGCTTGTATGAACAAAAAATAAGGGGCAAACGGATTGTTGCGGTCAAGCTTCAGAAATCCAAACAACAGGACAACAAAAAATGATATGATAAACCAACTCACATAATTGAACAAGGGTATCAGTCCGTTGGCCCAGTTCCAAAAATCAAGCTCCATGGCCACGGGCTCCATGATCCAGTCAAAGGCTGTGGTTATGAATGCCGTCAGCAACGCTGAGAAAAAAAATCCTAATTCGACATGTTTTCCGAGGCAACCGACAACAACATAGGAAGAGTACACAACACAAAACCAATTGATGCCGATCAATGGAGGAACACCAAACATTTTGGTGCCAAAAACTTCTCCGTAGGTATAATTCCCAAACAAAAATCCTGTGTTTACGCCCACCATTTCTGATACCATACCAACAGCAAATGCAACAAGAAATCCCCAGACAAAAGGGCCCTTGAGCCTGGGTTCATTGAGGATGAGCAGCAACAACATCAACAACAAATTGATTGGCGTAAAGGGAATAAAAAATGCACGGTCAAAAAAAGACATGCCTATGGCTCCGGAGCAGTGCACAAGTCCAGCCAAAAAAATGGCCCAATAAAGCGGGTTTCTTATCCAACTTCTCAATGGAGTACTCATACTGGATTACCTATTAAATCGCTTACAATTCCAGCACTTTTCAGGCACAATGGAATTCCTCCGCCCGGATGAACACTTCCTCCTGTAAAATAAAGGCCCTTGATCCTTGACGTAAAATTAGCATGCCTTAGAAAGGCCGCCCACTTTGAGTTTGAACTGGTTCCATACAAGGATCCAAGGTAAGAGTCCGTTCTGGCCTGAATCCCTTCTGGAGTCAACACTTCTTCCACCTCTATATCATTTTCAACATCTGCCTTGAGCATCCTGTTCAACTTCGAGATGACCCTTTTTCTCAACACTGCTGTTTCCCTTTCCCAATCTGCACCAACCATTGCAGGAGCATTCACCATGACAAACCAATTCTCTTTTCCTTCAGGTGCCTGACCCGCTTCCATTTTGGAACTGATGTTCACGTAAATGGTAGGATCATCATGGAATTTTTTTTGATGGAACAGACAGTAAAATTCATCCCTATACGATTGACTGAAAAATATATTGTGCAGGTGCAATTCCGGAAAATTTCGTTTTATTCCCCAGTAAAAAATCAAGGCACTGCTGCTCCGCTCACTGCGCAGGATTTTACTGGCTCCAGTCTCATCCAACAACAAATTCTTATAGGTATAATAAGCATCCACATTGCTGATGACATGTGCTGCAGGAATGAAACCGCCATTGGCGATGATCCCTGTTGCTTTGCTCTTGTCGGACACGATTTGCTGCACATGGCTGTTCAAAACAAAGCGCACTCCCTTCTTCTCCGCCAGTGCCACCAATGCCCTTGGTATGCTGATCAGGCCGCCATGGGGGTAAAAAGTTCCCTGGTTTTGTTCCAGATGCGGAATCAGGCTGAGCATGCCTGGTGCACTGAATGGATTGCTGCCGTTGTAAGTCGCAAAGCGGTTGAATACCTGAACAGCTTCTGGAGTTTGCAGCCTGCTCCTGTTGAATCCATCCAACGTATTAAAAAGATATGGAAGCTTTACTGTGCGCATGGCATCCATCACGCGTCGATGCAGCCAGGTGGAAGTCAGGTGCAATGAGTGGTTGAGAAAAATCGTCCCGACTTTTTCGTAGACCTGCTCGGCATCCTGCAAATAACGTACAATATTTTCTTTGGGCTCTCCAACCTTATGTTCCATTTCAGCGGCAAATGCCTGCTGATCTGTATAGGCATTCAGCTGCTTGCCGTTCTCAAAAAAATAACGGCAGGCAATGGGAACAGCCATATAATTGAAATATGAACGGATGTCTTCTCCTGCAAGGGAGAACAGTTCTTCCACATTGTCAGGTTGGGTGAACAGGGATGGCCCGGCATCAAACCGAAATCCATCCTTTTCAATGAGGTACATTTTTCCGCCGGCCACTTCATTCTTTTCATGCACTTCCACATCAAAACCCTTCACTGCAAGCCTGATGGCTGTAGCAATACCACCAATTCCGGCACCAACAACGATGACTTTATTGGCTTTCATGGTCGGCTCCATTGTTTCTTTCAAGGTAGGCTTCCAGCAGGGGAAATGCAATCTTGAACCATGCGGTATATTGATCGGGTTGATTTTCAAGACTGGTCTTGAGTGCTTCCATGCCGATGTAACGAAAATCAACCACTTCGTCCCTGTTGGGAAATACCGCTCCGTCATGCGTTCCAACCAATACATGGTCGAACTCATGTTCGGTCAATTCATTGTCCAGTGCAGCCTTGTAAATGAAATGAAAGGCTGGTACAACTTCCGTTTCAAAACCCAATTCCTCTTTCATCCTTCTGGTGGCAGCCGCTACGGGTGATTCATCCGGGTAAGGATGACTGCAGCATGCATTTGTCCACAAGCCACCACTGTGGTATTTTTCAAATGCCCGACGTTGCAAGAGCATTTCTCCTTCACTGTTGAAAATAAAAACGCTGAAAGCCCTGTGCAACAAGGCTTTCCTGTGCACTTCCATTTTTTCCATCAAACCAAGTGGCTCGTCATTTTCGTTGACCAACACCAGCATGTTTTCTTGAACAGTATTCATTTGCAATCAGGGGATTGTGATGTTGAGTGCCTTCAAGAATTCCTTGCCAAGCGGACTGACCCCAGGATCAAAATATCCAATCAACTTACCTTCTTCATTGATGATGTACTTTGAAAAATTCCAGGCAGGAGCCTCTTTGTTCCAACCATTTTTTTGGGGATCCGAAAGCCATACAAACAATGGATGCTGTTCCTTTCCTTTGACAACACTCGTTTTCTGGGCTATGGGAAATTCAACCCCATAATTTTTTTTGCAAAAAGCAGCGATCTGCGCATTGCTTCCCTTTTCCTGTTCCTTGAAATCATTGGCAGGAAATCCCACCACCATGATCTCAGCTTTGGCCTTTGAAAACAATTGCTGCAGCTCTTCATATTGACCGGTATAACCACAGTCACTTGCTGTGTTGACCACGATGATTTTTTTGCCTTTGTAAGCCGCCAGAGAAGATTGCTCACCTGAAATGGTCTCAAAAGGAATGTCATATACAGATTCAGCAGGTGATGCATTTTCTCCCGAAAGCAGGACCCTGTTGTTGATCCCTAAGAAACGCGTGATGCCGGTAAGGGCTGGATAAAATGACTTTAATATGCTTTGCCGTGTACTCATATTGCCCTGTATTTTGGATGCAGTGCAGGCCCATGCCGTGATTACAACCACGCCTGTCACCATGCCGATTTTCAATATTGTTTTCATTCAGGTATACTTGAATATTTTCTTTAAGATGGCTGTTTTCCCTTTAAAAGGTGCATACCACAAGGGTACATCAAACCAGGAACGGGAGTGCATCACGGATTTGGGTCTTGTAAAAGTTTCAAATCCAAATTTCCCATGGTATTGACCGGTTCCGCTGGGTCCTACACCACCAAAGGGGAGATGGGGATTGGCCAAATGTATGATGCTGTTGTTGATGCAACATCCGCCAAAGCGCAACCTGGACAAATAAAATTCCTGCATTTTCCTGTCCTCAGCATAGATGTACAGTGAAAGAGGAAACGGATTTTTTTCAACCCAGCCAACCACTTCTTCGCGGTCTTCAAAACCGATGATGGGCAAGATTGGACCAAAAATCTCTTCTTGCATGACGGGGTCTTGCAAGCTGATGTTTTCCAATATGGTGGGCTCGATGTACAACTCCTCCTCCTTGTGTTTTCCACCAAAAATGACCTTGTTTTCATCCAGGTAACTGACCAATTTTTGAAACCGTTTCTTATTGATGATCCTGCCAAGGTCTTCACTCAACAGTGGGTCATCCCCAAACATTTTTCTGAAATTGATTTTGATTTTTTCAATCAACTGCTCTTTCACCGCATGGTGGACCAGAACATAGTCGGGCGCAACACAGGTCTGCCCCGCATTCAACAACTTGCTCCAGGCAATCTTCTTTGCGGTATAGTCGAGGTTGGCCGATTGGTCTACAATGCATGGACTCTTTCCACCCAATTCCAGCGTTACCGGCACCAGTTTTTTGGCAGCCATCTCCATGATTTTTTGGCCAACACCTGTACTGCCCGTAAAAAACACATGGTCGAACCTGATCTGTTCCATCAGAGAGGGAATCACTTCCCCTCCTATGCCCTGCACCACATGAACATATTCTTTTGGGAAAATGGAGAGAATGATTTGCTCTACCACCTTGGCAGTATGGCCAGCCTCTTCAGACGGCTTGATCAATGCGGTGTTTCCACCGGCAATGGCACTGACCAAAGGACCCAATGTCAACAGGAAAGGATAATTCCAGGGGCCAATGATCAGCACTGTTCCCAAGGGGTCTCGGTAAATCTTGCTGGTTGATGGGAAAAACATCATCGGTGTCGCCACTGGTTCAGGCTTTGCCCAAGCACGAAGATTTTTAATGGAAAACTCAATTTCCTTCAGCAATTGTCCGATTTCAGTGCCAAAAACCTCATAGGTTGATTTGCGCAAATCCTTGTGCAATGCTGACGCTACTTCATGCTCATGCGCCACGATAGCAGCCTTCAGACGCTTGAGTTGCTCAATCCTGAACGACAATTTTCGGGTCTCCCCTGTGTTGAAAAATTGTGATTGTGCTGCAGCAATCCCAGCCAGATCGACATGATCCGCTTCAACTACAGACTGAACCTGATGGTATGTGGGGATAGAATTCATGTTGTTGGATCAAATAAAAACAATCAATGGGTAAGATAGTTCATTTCGCAGAACCTTGCTAACCTGCAGCAATCATGCTGATTTCTACATTGACATTCTTGGGAAGCCCTTTGACGGCAACTGTTTCCCTGGCAGGATGTGCGCCTGTAAAATATTCAGCATAAATGGCATTCACGTTTGCAAAAAGGGACATGTCGGTCAGGAAAATGGTTGTCTTTACCACCGCCCCAAAATCCAATCCTGCTTCCTGAAGAATTGCCGACAGGTTTTTCATGACCTGGTGCGTTTCCGCTTCAACATCCCTTGCATCAATGTTTCCCGTTACAGGATCCATCGCGATTTGACCAGAAATGAACAGGAACCCATTGGCCCTGACAGACTGGTTGTACGGCCCGATGGGGGCAGGAGCCTTGTCTGTATTGATGATTTCTTTTGACATGCAGATTTTATTTTGAACAACGAAGGTAATTGCTTTCCGTCAACCTATTTTTGCAAAACATGTCCCAACCTCCGAACAGTCATATCCTTCAAATCAATACCGCCTTCAACGAAGCAAACATAGGGATTGGCCAACAGGGAAAATTGATTGCTGAGGCCACCAACACATCACAACAGGAACATGCAGCCTTTCTTCAACCTGCCATACAGGATCTCTGCAAAAGTACTGGAATCAACCTAAGCCAATTGGCTGCAGTTTCCGTCATGAACGGACCTGGTTCTTACACAGGATTGAGGGTCGGATTGGCATCCGCAAAAGGGATATGTTACGCATTGAACATTCCACTTGTGTGCATCAATACCCTGGAGTGGATTGCCCATGGCAACATTGGAAAAGAAGCAGACCTGGTTTGCCCAATGATCGATGCAAGACGCATGGAAGTTTTTACAGCCATGTATGACCAGCAAATGAAAATGGTCCTCCCTCCCAAGGCTTTGGTATTGGATGCTGAAAGCTTTTCAGCGGAACTCAACGAACACCGCATTTGCTTTGTTGGAAATGGTGCTGCAAAATGGAAAGAAGCCTGTGCACATCCGCATGCAGTGTTTCCCACGGCATTACAACATGCTGGCCATTTTGCTGCAATCTCCTTTCAGGCATACAAGAAAAATCAATTCGCAGACCTTGCTTACGCCGAGCCTTACTATACCAAGGAATTCTTCAACACACAGAAAAATAATAGATAATACCATATATTCGTATTGCCTGTTCACCACGCTAACAAACACCACCCATGCCCAACTTCCCTCAAGAGGATTATCCAAATTCAATTACAGCGCCCAAAACAGATCTTTTGAAATCCCTTGCACCAGCATTGAATCACTTGAGCATTAAAAAAGCAGCCTTGACTTTTCGGGCCATCAATCATCCCTTGCGCCAAGACATGATCAAGCTGATAGACAGCAAGGGCCATGTGACAGTCACCGATTTGTTTGTGGAAATGCGTCTTGAGCAATCGGTTGCCAGCCAACACCTGGCCATCCTTCGAAGGGCTGGAATTGTGAAACCGGAAAGGGATGGTAAATTCGTGTACTACAAGCTAAACGTTGAAAAAATTCAACTGTTGAACCAATTGATCACAGACCTGCTGAACTGATGTATTGCATCAGTGCTCCCCAAGATTCAATTGTTCTAAGGCCAATGCTGCATATGCTGGCTTGAAGGGATGCTTCCACCTGCGGTGACTCCAAAGATAATTGTCTGGTCTTTCACGAATTTTATCTTCGATGTATTTAATGTACCGCAAGGTAAGTTCACCCGGTTGCATGGATGAAGGATTTTCTGTGATTTTCTCCACCACAAACGTATAGAGGCCTCGCCTGATCTTGTAGAAATTACCAAAGAACACAACGGTATTGCGCAATCTTGCTGCCTTTTCAGGACCGGTCACAAAAGGGGCTGGCTTGCCAAAAAAATTTACCCACCAGGCTTTTGCTGGATTTCCGGGATTTTGGTCTGCCACCAATGCAATCACATATTGCTGGTCCTGGTGAGGCAGAAAATTGTTTTTGAAGTCGTTTGCTGGAATCAGGATTGTTCCAAACCTTGACCGTATTTTTTTGAACAGTGATTCAAAAAAGGGGTTGATGATGGGCTGGTAAACGGCAAGGAAGGGAACTGACATTTCTCTGGACACTCCCTGATTCACAATCTCCCAGTTGAAATTGTGCAGTGCATGGATCTGGATGTTTTTATCCGTGCCGGAGAAAACGTCAAATGCATTTGGATCAACAACAAACATGCGATCAATCAAACCAGGGCCAGCGCTGATCAGCTTGATGGACTCCAACATGGAGTCAGTGAAGTTGCTGTAAAACTGTTTTGCAATTGCCTTTCTTTCCGCCAGCGGTTTTTCAGGAAATGCAATGCCAAGGTTCGACAATACCACAGCCTTTCGGTAACCGATAACCCTGTAAACAAAAAAGCACATACAATCACTGATTCCATACAATGCCCAAAGCGGCAACAATGAAACCAAATACAAGAGACCGTAAAGCAAGCGGTTTGTCAACTGGATCTTCATTACACCGGATGCTATGGCTGGTTATGGCTTCCGTCGCAGAAAGGGGGATTCTTGGACTTTTTGCATTGGCAGAGCCAGACCTCCTTTTCCTCTTCAAACGTGACTTTCAGGCTTGCATAAGGATTGCCCTCGATCTTCTTGTGCCTTCCGTCGCAAAAGGGCTGCTTCTCACTCAAGCCACAGGTGCACCAGGCATAGGTCTTGCCCGCTTCCACCTTTACACAGCAGGGTTCATTTTTTGCAGCTATCGGAAAACCTTCATTAGGGATCATTTCTTCCATTGTGTTGTTTTTTATTGTTTAAAAATGTTGCTATGCTTTCTTTCAACTGATCAATCCCTTTGCCGTTGTTGGCCACCGTGGCAAGTACAGTTGCCGGTGCAATATTGCCTGCGGCTGAATGGGTCATCTTTTTCAACTGTGATGCAAAAAATGATGCACCCGGCCTGTCTGATTTGTTCACCACAAAAATGTCCGCCACTTCCATCAGGCCAGCTTTCATGAACTGTATTTCATCGCCGGCCTCAGGCACCAATACCAATACACAAACATCTGCCAGCCTTGCTATTTCTACCTCTGACTGTCCAACGCCAACGGTTTCCAGGAGCACAAGATCAAAACCACACCCCTTTAAAAATGATGCGATATGCTTTGTTGCGGGATGCAATCCACCCAAAGAACCCCTGGTGGCCAAAGACCTGATGTACACTGCTGGGTTGTCATACCACCTGTTCATCCTTATCCTGTCCCCCAGCAAAGCCCCCTGGTTGAGGGGTGATGAGGGATCTACGCACAACACCGCTACTTTTTTCCCCTCGGCAACATAGGATTCAACCAGTGCATCCACGAGCGTGCTCTTTCCAGCACCTGGCGGGCCCGTTATGCCCATCAGGGGGACATTTGACTGGATGGGCATGGACGAAATGATGGTTTCACAACCCTCTGCTTCGTTTTCAATAAGGGAAATGCACCGTGCAATGCTTTTCCTGTCCCCTTCCCTTGCAAGCTGTATGAGTGACTTATCCATCGTATAAGGCATAAAATTACCGCATTATGGCGACAAATAAAATGAGGCTTTCGGCAACTTTACAGCACCTTTGCACAAATCATCAAACACAATGAGAACGCTTTGTCTCGATCTTGGCAATACCCGCATGAAGGCGGCACTGTTCGAGAATGGACATCTCCTCGAAAACCGTGTGCTGGAAAACGATGGACTGGAGTCCATTGCTGGCATGCTGGATGAATACCAACCTGAGAGATCCATTCTCTCATCGGTCATCCACCATACCCCTGAGATCAACAAGATATTGGAGGAAAGAACCCGCTTCCACCAGCTCACCCATCTTTCGAAACTGAATTTCACCGTTCCGGTCGGGAAACCCGAGACCATGGGTGCTGACAGGCTGGCCCTTGCTGCAGCCGTTGTTCATTTTTTTCCCGGAAAAAACAACCTGGTGGTGGGATTGGGGAGCTGCATCACCTTCAATTTCATCAATAAATTCAACCAGTTTCTGGGGGGAAGCATCTCTCCCGGCATGGAAATGCGCTTTAATTCATTGCACGATTATACGGCATTGCTGCCCGTAGTAAAGAAAGAATGGGACTTCCCATTGGTGGGGTATGACACCAAAACAAATATCCTGAGTGGGGTTGTTTTGGGTATGGCAAAAGAGATTGAAGGAATAGTTCGTGAATTTGAAGAAAAATACAGCAACTTTAACGTCGTTTTAACCGGGGGGGATTGCACCTATTTTGCGCGCCTGCTTAAAAATAAGATATTTGCAGACCCCGACTTACTTTACAAAGGATTGTATGCGATCAGTGAGACCAATAACCAATAGTTTTTCAGCCATTTTGCTGCTTCTAACGATGGCCCTGACGGCTCTTCAAGGAAAGGCCCAGGAGAATTCCCCGTATTCAAGGTATGGGCTTGGCGATTTAATCCCAGGACAAAATATCCTGAACAGGGGCATGGGAGGGCTCAGTGCTGCATTTTCCGATTATTCAACTGTCAATTTTGCCAATCCCGCTTCTTATGCATCCATCAAGATCACCAGTTTTGATGTGGGCCTCGACTATAATTCAAGGTCTTTAAGGGCATTGAACCCACCAAGAAAATTCAACTCCGCATACCTTATTCCTTCTTATTTGCAGATTGGACTTCCACTCTCCAAAAAGAAAAATTGGGGAATGAACATTGGCCTGCGCCCAATAACAAGAATCAATTATGACATTGTCCAGAATACAAGGATCAAAGGGATTGATAGTGCACAATACAGCTATTTGGGCAATGGTGGAACCTATCAGGCATTCACCGGCATGGCCTATGGTACAAAAAACCTGAGCATTGGTTTCAATGCGGGATACATGTTCGGCAACAAGGAATACAGCTCCCGTCTTGCTTTCATCAACGATACCATCAATTACAAGACAACGAATTCTTCTGACACCACACGTTTTGGTGGACTTTTCTTCAATGCAGGTATTCAATACAAAATCAAATTGACTGAAAAGACAATGCTCAGGCTTGGATTCAACGGAAACCTTTCCACCTCAATGAAGGCCATCCGCAACATCTCAAGGGAAACCATCGCATATGAAGCGAGTACAGGTGTAGTGGTAATTGACAGCATTTATACCAGCCAAGACCAAAAGGGAACCATCATCCACCCTTCCTCATGGAGTGCCGGTTTCATGTTTGAAAGTGAAAACATGTGGATGTTTGGCGGAGAATTCGGTGTAGCCAATTGGGCAGATTACCGCTACTTTGGCACAGTTGATAAAATGGTGAACAACTGGACCGGAAGGATTGGCGGGCAATTCATTCCTGATTTCAAATCCAGCAATTATTGGAAAAGGGTAGCATACCGTCTGGGAGCATCCTTTGGTCCAGACAATGTTCAGCTGAACAAGAGCATCCCACAATACATGTTCTCCTTCGGCACTGGGCTTCCCGTAAGAAGGAACGTGTATACCAACCAGTATACCACCATCAATACCGCTTTTGAATTGGGATTCAGGGGAAACAAATCAAATGATATCAGGGAAAACATCTTCCGCCTTTCATTTGGTTTGAACCTGAGCGACATCTGGTTCAACAAGCCGAAGTACCAATAAATATTTCGACCTTGATCAGGAACACTGCCACCGCATTGCTTGTCTCGTTCCTGATATCCTCTTGTGTAAACGACGAGAAAAAAGTCAATGCCCTTTTCCAGAAAAAATTGGGTGTTGACCAGGCCGTCAACATAGAAAGTTACATGAGCCAGGGGGGAAAAATGAGGGCCAAGCTCACAGCACCGCTGATGTTGCGCTATCAGGACACCAGCTCAAGGGTTGAACTTCCCAAGACATTGCATGTCGATTTCTTTGACTCCACATTGCAGATTGAGAGCCGGCTCGATGCCATCTTTGCCACTTACCATGAAACAAGGAATACCATCTTCATTCGGGACAGTGTGCGTGTCTACAACATCAAAGGTGATACGCTTTTTTGCAAGGAATTGAACTGGGACCAGGCCATGGGCAAGTTCTACACCGACAAGCCGGTTCGAATTCATACCCCAGACATGATCATGTATGGTGAAGGCTTGTCTGCTCCTCAAGACTTCAAAACATTTGACATTTACAAGGTCACCAACAGTGTGTTGAGGGTCAGGCAGTAGGCCCGACCCCTTCAAGCATTTATTTCAAAGCACCCAGGTCATCCAGGGAAAATACCCCCCTGCCATAGGTGGCAATCACCATGTTCCTTTCCCGGGGATGAACAAAGAGATCCTGAACAGAAACGGTTGCAGGAAGATTGGCCTGCAGAGAAACCCATGTTTTGCCTGCATTGTTGCTGTAATAGATGCCCATATCAGTACCACAATACAACCTGTTGGGATGCTTGTCGTCTTCCCTGATCACATTCACCGGTGATGCCGGCAAGTTGGCTGCAATGCTCCTCCAGGTTACTCCCTTATCATCTGAAACATAGATATAGGGCTTGTCATCGTCCTCTCTTCTGTTGCTCAGGGTAAGGTAAACCCTGTTTTCCTGATGTGAGGAAGCCACAATCCTTGACACATGTGCATGCTGAGGGATGCCTTTCATGATGCTTACAAAGGGTGCGCCATCTTCAGGCCTGACCCAAACCCTACCATCATCGGTACCAACGTACAAGAGGCCTTGTTTGATGGGCGATTCGTCAATGGCGGTGATGGCCTGGTGGTTGATGGCATAGGGCGTTTTCCCCATCCGGCTTTTGTCGTTATAGGTCAAATCTTCACTGATGCGTTTCCAGGAATCACCTCCATCCTTGGATGCAAAAAGATATTGAAAGCCGTGGTAGATGGTTTTGTTATCGTGTGGAGACAGCATGGTATAGGCCAGCCATTCCCCACGGTGCACTTCTTCATTCTCTGCTTTTTTCGGGAAAATGTCTTTTGTGCGGATTGAATCCGGATGCGGTTTCTGTCCCCAGGACGTCTTGGGCATCCGCAGATCACTTTTCATCAACCTTCCATAAAAGGAACTTGCATACATGATGTCTGGCTGCTTGGGATCCATCGCAATGATGGTGCCTTCGCCACCTGGCGCATCCTCCCAGGCCATGATGCCTGATGGCTTTTGTCCGTAGCTGTTTTTGATGCTTCCCATAAAGCTTCCCTCATCCTGTACTGACCCCACTATATTATAGGGTTGCTTCATGTCATATGTGATGTTGTAGAATTGCGTAGTGGGAATCTTCCTGAAAAAGTTTTTCCATTTGGCTCCTCCATTGTAGGACAAAACAACGCCGCCATCATTTCCGTTGATGATATAATTGCTGTTGGTAGGATCAATCCAAAGTGCATGGTTGTCTCCATGTTGTGCATCAGATTCCTTGTCTGTTGCACGCATTGCATTGAAGGTCTTTCCGCCGTCGGTGGATTTTGCCAGTGGGACACCCATGATATAGACAATGTTCTCATCGTTGGGGTCAACGCGAATCTGTCCAAACACCCAGCCATAGGTTCCCGCAAAACGTTCCAGCTTGTCATCTTCCGTGCTCACCTTCTTCCAGACCTCACCCTTGTCTTCGCTCTTGTACACCTGTACACCATATGGAATCACCTGAATGGGTCTTCCATAGGGATCAAGCTCCCCTGGTTTGGGATCCCGCTTGGGAGTATGGTTGTCAACATAGGCAAACACCACGTTGGGATTGCTTTTCGAGAAGGAAAGGCCTACCCTTCCGGTAAATTTTGTCTCCGGCAATCCATTGGTCAGTTTCTTCCATGTCTTTCCACCATCAAGTGTTTTGTACAGATGATCCCCATCTTCTGGAACAGGATCACTCCATCTCCTGCGGATGCGGTTCCAGGTGGAAACAATGATCAGGTCGGGATTTGTCGGATCCATCACCATGTCAATCGCGCCTGTTTTTTCATCCGATCCCAGTATCCGGCTCCAGGATTTTCCACCATCGGTTGTTTTATACAATCCCCTGTCATTGTTATAGGTCCATTCATTGCCACCCGCTGCAACATAGACCACATCAGGGTTTGAAGGGTGAACCAGGATTCTTGCAATTGTTCCGGTATTGGTCAGGCCGATTGCCTTCCAATTTTTTCCGCCATCCACAGATTTATACGCCCCCATGCCTGGCAATGAGGCCCTGAAAATATTGGCCTCTCCAGTACCCAGGTAAATGATGTCCGGATTGGAAGGCGCCAGTGCAAAAGCGCCAATGGACAATGTTCCCAGCTGATCGGTCAGGGGAATCCAATTTTCGCCAGCATCGGATGTTTTCCAAAAACCTCCTGTTGCAAAGGATGCAAACACAATGTTCTTGTTTCCGGGAATGCCCGCCACTTCAGTTACGCGTCCGCTGATCAGGTCTGGACCAACATTTCTCCATTGCAGGCTTTTATAAGGTGATGTGGCGTTGAGTTGCTGGTGCAACTTGAACGATGCAACCCTTGCTGCTCCTGCATTGTCATGGACCTGTGCAATCGAAAAAAGCGAGAGCATGAGGAAGAAAATGGCCTGAAGAAGGCGCGGTAATTTTGAAATCTGGCGCATGGAGATTTTTTTAATCTGTGAATGTTCTTGATGGTTAAAAAACAGCCGGAATGATTCATAAATGTAAGGATTAGCAGTTAAATTGTGTACTTAAATACACAAAATGAAAAGAATCGTACTGCTCGCTGGCTGCCTCTTTTTTGCAGCAGGATTTAACGCAATGGCACAAAAGAAAAAGGTTGCTGTTGCACCTTCCAATGCGCCGCTAAAAGCTGCAACATTGAACACCCTTGAATCATCCTACAACCAATACAAAAACATTGCACTACAGATCTGGGACAACGCTGAACTGGGGTACAAAGAAGTAAAAAGCACTGCACTGCTGCAGGAGACGCTGAAACAGGAAGGGTTCACAGTTGAAGCAGGTGTTGCAGACATTCCAACAGCATTTGTTGCCACCTATGGCAGCGGACAGCCTGTGATTGGCATCCTTGCTGAATTTGATGCACTTCCGGGTCTTGCACAACAGGCGGTTCCTGAAAAAAAAGGCATTGAAGGAAAAGCGGGTGGTCATGGATGCGGACACCACCTGTTTGGAGCGGCTTCGGTTGCTGCGGGTGTCTCCATCAAAAAACTGATAGAGGAAAAAAAAATCACCGGAACCATCAAGGTTTTCGGATGCCCTGCAGAAGAAGGTGGGTCAGGAAAAGTATACATGGTGCGGGCGGGACTGTTCGACAAAGTGGATGTTGCCATCCATTGGCATCCAGGTGATGCAAATGGCGTAACCATGACCAGTGCATTGGCCAACAGTTCTGCAAAATTCAGGTTCTATGGACTGTCAGCCCATGCTGCAGGCGCTCCTGACCGTGGCCGCTCTTCACTGGATGCAGTTGAGGCCATGAACCATATGGTCAACATGATGCGCGAACATGTGCCACAAGAAACAAGGATCCATTATGTGATTACCAACGGTGGTAAAGCACCAAATGTGGTTCCTGATTTTGCTGAAGTGTACTATTACGTTCGCCATCCCAAAAGGGATCAGGTGAAACAGATTTTCGACCGCGTTGTCACTGCAGCAAAAGCGGCAGCGATGGGTACTGAAACCAAAATGGAATATGAGGTTATTGGAGGAACACATGACCTGTTGCTGAACAGGACACTGGGCGAGGCCATGCAAGCCAACCTGGAAAAAGTGGGCGGGGTCAAATACACAGAGGAGGAGAAATCTTTTGCAAAAAAAATACAGTCTTCCTTTACATTCAAGTTTCCTGCAGTAGAATCCGCTGACAGCATCAAGCCATTGAAAATAGAGATGGATGCAGGTGGCGGATCAACAGATGTTGGTGATGTGAGTTATGCCTTGCCTACAGTAGGCCTTCGTGCTGCAACCTGGGCGCCTGGAACACCCGCACACAGCTGGCAGGCAGTTGCTTGCGGCGGAACCACCATTGGAACAAAGGGAATGTTGGTCGCTGCAAAGACCATGGCACTGACGGCCATTGACCTTTTCACCAATCCGGCACTCATACAACAATCAAAAGAAGAATTCTTAAAAATGAAGGGGGACTATACATACGAAGCCTTGCTTGGAAACAGAAAACCTGCATTGAATTACAGGGACTGATGCAATGAAACACAAGCATGAGCACGACAGTTTACCCAATGAAAAACCTGCTTTGAAAATTAAGGTCTGAACAATCAACGACAACCATTTTATGAAACAACAATTCCTTTTTGTGGCTATCCTCTTCAGCATGGGTCTTGCTGCACAACAAAAACAACTGACAGAAAACCAGATGCTCCATGGTGGAGTGAACTACATCACCAAACAACTGCCCAGGGTACTTGGATGGGTAGACGATTCAAGGTTGCTGATCAACAAAAAGGAACACCAGGATTCTGCAATGAAAGTATTTCTTGTGGATTGCAAAACCGGAAAGCAAACGGAATCTTCTGC
>JAURJU010000051.1 GCA_030832085.1 Chitinophagales bacterium
AGAGCATGAAACCAACAGTGCGCCGCAAGAGGCATTGTACACGCTGTACAGGAATTCCATTGACTTTGATGGATATCCATCCCTGAAAGATGCCCTGTTTGGTATTCATGAAACCAACAGGATCTACAACAGCAAATCCGTGTCCATCTATGATGGAGAAAAGTTGATTGCATTGGGAATATTCGATTTGGGAGAACGTTCTGCATCATCCCAAATTCATTGCTACGATCCGGAATATGCGTCTTACAGTCTGGGGAAATACCTCATGCTGCTGACGTTGGACCACTTGAAATCATTGGGGTTTGAATGGTATTATCCTGGATATATTTTTGCGGGCAATCCAAAAATGAACTACAAACTTTTTGCAGGAAAGGAAGCCGCGGAATATTTTAATCCAGAAACAGGCGAATGGCATTCTTTTGTTGACGCATTGCTAGAAGATGAACCCTATGATGAGGAGGTCATTGTTCAGGTAAGGGAAAAAATGTTTGGTACACTGAACTAGGTCCATTCAGCAATTGACATTGAGTATTTTCTTGACCTGGTGCAGGTTTTTGTAAGCCAAAGTGGCTTCCGTCATGGAGTTGGTGCTGCTCAAGAGAAGTTCGCGCTTCTCCTTGTCATTCCATACCAACCGGAGTGGATGCATGTCCACCTTCACGAAAAAAAAGCAACAATCATCCTTGACACCCACGGTGGTCTGGGTCTCCGTGCGAAAATAAAGATCATCAATCCCAGCTGCTTCGGGTCTTTTGTATTTCGGATGTTGACTCAGCCCTGGTAAGGCTGTGATGGTCCATACATGCCTTCTGAAAACTGCGTTTTCCCTTGATATGATGGAAGATACTTTTTCACTGGAGGCGCGGAGATTTTCTCCATTTGCAACCGGCAGGTGCAAGCCGAAAAAAGACTGCCCCAGTTTTTCTGCAGGTACAAACCCGCTGGGGAAACAGAAACAGATGGAAACCAATGTACCCTTGTGAAGGATGGCAATGTCCTCTTCCAATTCAAGTGCGATGGACCTGATGTCTGATCTGGCGTCCATGCCACAAAACGCTGCCATCATGTTTACAAATGGCGCAGCTCCATCTGCGGTAGCAGAAAGGGAATTGCCCAATTCAGCCAATTCAACTTTTTTTTGAGAAAGATACTGTTGGTCCGGGTTGACATTGAAGGCAGCTCCGCTGTACTTGACAATGTCTGCGGCAACGGTGTAAGGAAACTTGACAGGAAAAACCATCTAAACTGTTGAAGACCAAAAGTACTGAATAGATCTATGCAAGATCAATTGTAGTTGATCTCAACAGAAACATGTTGCTTAGGATGCATGGAGAAATTGTATGGCCTTATTTCAACTGTATCAAAACGATCCGCATCCAAATCGGTAATCTGGCCCAAGCGTTTCATGATGTTGATGGGATGAAAACCACTTCCGTCCATTTCCTCCAAACGGGAAATCGCTGTGAAAACCTTGTTGGCTGTTTTGACAACAATGGCAATGGCAGGATGATTGATCTGTCGAACAGGAAAATCAAACCGCACAGAGAGGACCTGCAATTCCCTGAAAGGCTTTTTGGCATTGAATGTGATGCCTTGCAATCCACCAGAAAAACTCAAACTCTTTTTCATTTCCAATAATTTATGGTACAAACTTATTGGCACAGGCCGCATCCTATTGGAGGAGTAAAAAAATATTCTATTTATTGCGCCGCAATATCCGATACCCAGCGCACATGCCCGTTTTGCTTGACCAATTCCTCCTCATCCCCCTCTTCGAAGCTCCGCATGCGCTCAAAAAATCCATTCAATACCTTGTTCACCATTCCATTGACAGTGCCCTCTTCCGATATCTTTCCAGCCTTAATGCCCGTAAGTATTTCAATCCCATCATCAATGCTGTCAACAGTCCAAATGTTGAATTGTCCATGACGAACCGCATCCAATATCTCTTCCTTCAACATCAGGTTCCTGGCGTTGGATGAAGGAATCATCACACCCTGCTCACCATTCAACCCCATCAGTTTGCACAACTCAAAATAACCTTCTATTTTTTCGTTGATGCCGCCGATTGCCTGCACTTCCCCTTTTTGGTTCACAGATCCGGTAACGGCAATTCCCTGTTTAATGGGGATGTTGGCCAATCCCGACAAAAGTGCGTACAGTTCAGTACTTGAAGCGCTATCACCTTCCACTTCCGCATAACTCTGTTCAAAGACAAGCCTGGCTGATAAACTCACCGGCTTGTCCTGAAAAAATTTTTCGGCCAGGTATCCCGTTAAAATCAAAACACCTTTGGTGTGGATGGGCCCACTCATCTCAGCTTCGCGCTCAATGGCAACTATTCCAGCTTTGCCAAGGTTGATGGTACAGGTTATTCTGTTGGGTTTGCCAAACATCAGGTCGCCCATGTCAATCACAGAAAGGGCATTGACCTGCCCGCTTTTACTGCCCATGATATCAATCAGAATTTGTTTCTCCTGTATCATTTCGTTGATCTTCTGCTGGATGAGGTTGCTCCTGTATGCCTTTTGCTCAACGGCCTTCTGGATATGTCTTCCTGCAATCAGCGTTGCATTTTCTGCTGATGCATAATGGTTGGCCTCCCTCAGCACATCAGCAATCCGTCCAAACCTGGTGCTGAGTTTATGCTGGTCCTCCGCAAGCCTTGAGCCGAATTCAATGATTTTTTTCAGGGCCTCAGCGTCTGGCCTGGCAAGGCTTTCATTGATGCCAAGGCTGTTCAGGAAACCAACATAGCTGGCTGTGTTTTCAACATTGCGTTCCATTTCGGCATTGAAATCGACCTTGACCTTGAAGAGGTTTTTAAAATCATTGTCAACTGCATAAAGAACATGGTAATAATAAGGGCTCCCCACCAGAATCACTTTCACTTGTAGCGGAATGGGCTGGGGCTTGAGCGACTTGGTGGTAAGGTATCCCAACTGGTCCATCGCCTCCTCAATCATGATCTCCTTGTTGCGGATGGCGCGTTTCAATGCTTCCCAAGAAAAATAATTTTTGAAAAGTTCAGCTGCACGAATGATAAGATAGCCTCCATTGGCCTGGTGCAAAGAGCCCTTTCGGATCATGGTAAAATCAGTGACCAGTGAACCCATCACAGATTCCTTTTCCACCCGCCCAACCAGGTTGTTGTATGTAGGATTGTTTTCAATGATGATGGGTGCTCCCGTTTGACCGGCATTGTCGATCAGCGCATTGACTTCATAACGGCTGAGGTAGTTGTTGCCTTTGGAATTTGTTCCTGCAAAGTTGTCCTTGTGCGACATCAGAAAGGCACCAAGGTTGCTGAGAATGTCGTCCCGAACAGCCTGCAGGTATGCAACCACCTCAGGATATTGTTCATATGTTGTTTTGATCTCATCAACCAGTGCATTGATGGCATAACTGGCCACTTCACTTTCCAGTTTTTCAAATGCTGCCATGGCCTCTTTTTCCAACTTTCGCTGCTCCTTCAGCATGTTGGAAATCTCATCTGCAAACCTGGTTTGCTTTTGTACAATTTCCTGCTTTTCTGCTTCCGGCAGAGCATCGAATACCTGGTCTGTGACAGGTTCTCCATTTTTCAAGGCAACGGAAAAAATTTCCCATGGTGTTTGTTTGATCACAAGCGATTGGCTTGCTGCATTTTCTTCAATTTTGGAAGAGAGCTCCACTTGTTTTTTCTCATGCATGTCACTGATCTCCTGTCGGCGCTTTGTATATTCCTCACTTTCAAACACCTTGATCAACGACTGAACCGCTTCCTGGATCAGCGTTTTCATGTTTTTTTTCAATGCGTTGGCATGGCCGGCAGGCAAGAGCAGGCGCTTGGGCTGATAGGCATCTTGAAAATCATTGACATAACACCAATCATCCGGAACCGGCTCGGCCAAGACTTTTTTTTCCAAAAACATTTTTACGGCGGTGAGTTTTCCTGTGCCATCTTCTCCTGACACAAAAACATTGAACCCATCCGCTTTGATGCCCAGGCCAAGCTTCAAAGCCTCTTCAGCTCTTTTTTGACCAATCAACTCATGTTCCCTTTCCTTGCCATTGAACTGTTGCAGTGTTGACAGGTCCTCCTTGCAAATATTGCGCAGCTGTTCAGCGCCCAGGATTTTTATCATCTTGTGGTATTTTTGGGAAAACTATCCCAAATCATGCAGGTGGGGAATGATGATTCTCATTCCATGAAATGACCAAGACCCATTCAATCAATACATGATGGTTTATTTGAGCGACTTCTGTACATTTATGAAAACAGTTTACACATATTTTTCAACCATGACAACCAACAAAAAACTGTCCATTGCAATCGCCCTGGTCATCATCCCATTTGCCTATGCATCGTACATCTACCCTTCATTGCCCCACAAGATCCCGATACATTTCAACCTCGAAGGAAAGGCAGACGGTTGGGGTTCAAAGGAGAGCATTTACCTGCTTCCCTCCATCATGGGATTTACAAGCATCTTCGTTTATTTGCTGATGGCCAACATCAAAAAAATTGATCCGAAAAGGTACGCAAGTGCAGACGACAAGGTCTATGGGCAATTCGGGCTTTTTACTGTGGCATTTTTATCCTGCCTCTCGGTGGCGATTCTTTATGGAACTGCACACAGCGGGATTCCTGTCAACAAGTTGGTCTTCCCTTTGCTGGGTTTTGCTTTTGCGGGAATGGGTATCTATATGCCAAAACTCAAACAGAATTACTTTGCAGGGTTCAGGTTACCTTGGACGCTGGAAAATGAAAAGAACTGGAACGCAACACACCAATTTGCGGGAAAAACATGGACCATCGGGGGATTGCTCCAAATGACCAGCGCATTGTTGCTCAATGGCGGGGCCGCCTTTGTTGTTTTCATGTCCATCACTGCCGTCATGGTCTTGATTCCTGTAGGATTTTCTTACAGGATGTTCAGGAAGGGGAAAAAATAGAAGTTTTTTACATCAAAAAACCCCGGCGAAAGCTGGGGTTTTTTGTGGAGATGGACGGACTTGAACCGCCGACACACGGATTTTCAGTCCGATGCTCTACCAACTGAGCTACATCTCCGCGTAGCCAAATTAATTGGATTGCAAATATAACCCATGGCGGGGAAATGGCAAAATCATTGACACAAAGAACAAAAAAAGCCCGGAGATAAAAGTCTCCGGGCTTTTTTATTTGTTGGTGGAAGCTTTTACTCCCAAAACGACTAGTTGTTGAAAATATACCTCACGCCCAATTGGATCTGGTATACGTCATTCAGGGTCTTTGAATCAACAAATGCATCCTGCAACAATACCGTTGCGCCATTCACAACCTGCGTTGCCAGTCTGTAGATAGGCTCACCGGTTGCCGTACGACCACGATAGTTGAGCGGCTGTGGTGTTGTGGAAACATTGCCTACACCCCATTTGTTGTTGATCAGGTTGCCAAAGTTGATGAAATCAGCCCTGAAACGGATGGTATTGGCTTTTTTGTTCTTCCCGGTCTTCACAAAAAGATCCTGTTCAATACTGAAATCAAACCTTGTCAACCAGGGAGCCTGAGCACCGTTGCGTTCTGCATACTGGCCCCTTCTGCTCCTGAGGTATGGGTTTGCTTCGATATAGTTGCTGAAGGCTGATGCCTGAGCCGCTGCAGTGAAAACTGTTGTGCCCACGGTTTGATCCTGAAAGGTAAGGTTGTTTCCAGCAGCCGGAACATAGATCAAGTCATTGAACTGACCATCACCATTGACATCAGAGCTATAGGTATAAGAAAGTTTGTAACCGCTGGCAGAAACCATACCCAAAGAGAAGGTGGTTGCACCGCCGAAGTTACCACCATAATTGAGTCTGTAGTTGACATAGCCCATGAAACGGTGGCGAAGGTCATTGTCTGAAAACCCTTGTCTCAAATAGTTCATACCATAAATACTTGGTGTGCTGGCATTGACCGTACTGGCAACAGAGGAGAGGTCTGTTGCTTTTGCATTGGTATAAGCCAAAACACCACCGAAATTCTTGGTCATTGGTTTTTCAAGCTTTGCTGTAATTGAATAAGAATAACCCACGTTGTTGTTGGTCAAAACAAATGCATTGCCAATGCCTGGATTCAGAAAACGGGCATTTGTTGCTGCTGCACCTGTTAAGTCAAGTGCAGGATATATATCCCTGTTGTCATTGCCTGCAAAAGTTCCTGAAGGCCTTTTCTGATTCACGTCAACATAGTGAAGCATGTTGATGTTCTTGTTGTAGATCGCTTCCAGCGTACCAATAACACCCCATCCCAGTTTCTGATCAATAGCGATATTGGTTTTCCAGATCTGTGGGAATTTCAAGTCTTGATCACCATAGTTGATGTTGTACCCACGAAGGCTGTTGATATCAGTAGTTGTCGGTGTATATCGCTTGGGGTCAAGGGTGAACGGATAGGCTGTCGCTGCAGATCCTGTTACATTCACCAGGCCGATATTTACACCATTGTTGCCCAGCTGGTTGCTGATCAACACATAGGGAAGGCGGGAAAGGAAAAGACCTGATCCACCACGAACCTGTGTTTTTTTGTTGCCATACACATCCCAGTTAAACCCTAAACGGGGAGATACATACAGCCTTGACTTGGGCATGCTTCCCGTATTGATTTTATAGGCTTCGCCAGAAGGCTCCCTGAAATTCAAACCAGCTACATAAGGGTTTGCGTAATCAGAAGCCGTGTTCACGATGTTCAGATAATCCAGACGCGCGCCATAGGTCATGCGAAAATTCTTCGCCATTTTCCACTCATCCTGTCCGTAAACCGTGTAGAACTGGTTCTGGAAGGTCTGCCAGGGAAGCTTTCCGTCAGGCAAAAGGGTATAGCGGTAGTTGAAACGGGCAATGGGAACGGTTGAAGTTGCAATGTTCGGATTTGCCTTGTAAGCCAGTGCAGCTGCCTTAAAATCTGCGATGCTGTTGAATACCCAAACCCCGTTTGATGCATAGAAAAACAGGTTGTTCGACTTGAAGGATTCAAATGCAGCGCCCAATGTAATGGTATGGTTGCCACGGATCAGGGTGGTATTGTTGGTCAGGTTGAAGGTTGAATAGTTCAACTTGTTATTTGGAGTAAACGGATCAAAACCCAAAGTAGTGTAGGTGCTTCCACCAACACCACTGAGGATGTCCACTGTGGGGAACATCGCTGTGCGGTAAGCACGGTCTTCGATCTGCTTGTTATAAGTGGCGATGAACTGATTGGAAACCCTATTTTTAAAATTGGAGCTCAGTTCAAGTACTGCAGAACGTGTGTTGTCCTGGATGATGTATCCGGTGTTCTGTCCTGAAATGGCCAATGCAGAGTTCTGCCTGTTACCATTACCTGCTGTATTTCCGGAGTTACTGTTGCTGATGGGTACATCACTTTGTGAATTGTGGTGCGCATACCTCAAAGAAAGTTTGTGGATGTCATTGATGTTGTAATCAATGCGTGCCAATACTTTCTTGCTGAAAGACTCATTGTTGAAATTGTCGATGGCACCAAGGTCATAGTTGAAATTGGTCTTCATGAAGCTTTTCAGGTCTTCCAAATCGGTTGCAGTTGTCCTTGAAACGTTACCAGTTGCACCTGGACGGTTGGCCACCCAGCTCAATGCAGGATTGGTTCCGTTTGTGAATTCACCATTTACAAAGAAGAACAGCTTGTCTTTGATGATCGGACCACCAACACGGAAACCCTGGGTTTCAACATTGAAAGGTGTTTTGGGAATGTTGGCTGTTTTGCTCGCTGCCTTTGTACCAGCGAGGTCCCTGCTGTTCCAGAAACGGAAAACAGATCCTGCAAATTCATTGGTACCACTGCGTGTTACAGCATTGATGGCCGCACCGGCAAAACCAGACTGTCGGATATCATAAGGAGTAATATTGATCTGAACTTCTTCCAAGGCATCCAAAGAGATGGCAGTAGAGTTCGTCCGACCACCCGCTTGTGCATCAGATCCAAGACCGAATCCGTTGTTGAACACGGCACCGTCGATGGTAAAGTTGTTGAAACGGCTGTCCTGGCCAGCAAATGAACGTCCATTGCTATAGGCATTGTACTTTGTAACATCATTGAGGTTACGACCGATGGTTGGTGTCAGGTTCAACGCCTGCCTCCCGATCGTAATGCTGGTTCCGTTGGCCCTGGAGTTGATGATGGGGTTTGGTGCTGCTTTTACAACAATGCTCTGCAAATTGACTGCATCATTTTTGAGGACCACGTCGACGTTGGCAGTGTTACCAAGAGGAGCAAAAACACCCTGCTCTTCATAAGAATTGAAACCACTGAATGTGATTTTAACGACATAAGGTCCGCCTACGCGTACGTTGAGGATGGTGAAGGCACCAGACTTGTTGGTCGTAGTGGAATACTTTGTACCGGAAGGTTGATGTATGGCTATTACAGTAGCCCCTTCGAGGACCTTGCTGTCATCACCTTTAACCGAACCGGTAATGCTACTGCTGGTAACCTGTGCAAAGGAGGTTGAAGCAACCACCAGCACGAGGGTAAGCAATGAAATGATTTTTCTCATGTTTGTTTTTTTTGATTTGACGCCGCTACCAAAAATTGTTTTTAACGTGTAATTGGAACATCAAGTAATTGTAAAGGATTCAACTACAGCTTATTGGCTTTGTAAATTTTTACCAATCCATCGTTTTCACTGCTCACTACAACAAGGCTTTGACCAATGGGGCTTTTGGATGCAGGGATGAAAAGCAATCCCTCAGGAGCATCACCTGTTTTGAATATTTTAATAAAAGTTGGTTTGGTTGGATCTGTTACATCGTATACCGCGAATGCATCTGCCCTTTCCATACCAATAAAAGCCACAGTCCTGCTTCCAACCCTGCCTATGGTTACTGCCTCGGGTTCAGCCCCTTTATCATCACTTCTTGTATCGTCATAAACACCCAATTCGTTGCATTTTACATCCAGTTCGTTTTTGCTGTCCCAAACCAAAGCGCCAGTCAAGGCATTCCAAACAGAGAAAGACCTGGCTCCAAAACTGTACAATGCATCAAAATCGCCGTCGCCATCCTTGTCACCAAGTGTGGTGGTGATGTTCAATCTTCCCAATTGGGCATCCGTTTTCAATGTGGCAGCTGTGGGAAAAGCAACAGGGTCCAGCACAACCGTTCCCAGGCGTTTTACCTCAGCGAAACCGGGGTATTCCCTTGCATCGCCCTCATTGGCGGTGAATAAATATGTCGTTCCATTATAATTGCATGAGGAAATGGCATCCGGCATGAAAGTGCCGAAAACTGGCGCATTCTTGAAAGCAACGGTTCCATCCTTGTCACTCAGATCAAATGCATTGCCAGCAGCTGAATAATCCTTAAAACCAAGTGGCATGATTTTTTTGATGGTTGCAGAAAGGATGTCAATCTCTGCGATGGCATTGTTCTCCTGCAAGGTCACCCATGCTGTTTTTGAATCATTGGAAACAGTAATGTATTCTGGTTCGATATCGTTAACGAAATTTTTACCAGGTCCAAATACCCTGAAACCATTGGCAGACAAGGCAGAAAGTTGGGTGCTGAAACCAGCAAAGTCAAAGGTGGTTACAGTAAAATTGTTGTCAACATTGATGATAGACACTGAACCTGCTGGATCTGTGGTATACGCATCATTGGGTTCTCCTTCATTGGCAGAAAGGATGAATTTGCCATCCGGACTAAAAACCACCATATCGGGCAATGCTCCAACAGTAACTGAAGCCAATTCTTTCAGGGTTTTGGTATTGAAAACTACCACCTTACCCGGAGCCTGTTTGTTGGTGGATTCAATGGCGGCTGCCAACAAACCGTTTTTCACATCAACGCTGTTCACATACCCGCCATAAGGTTGCATGCTGATGCTGTTGATGATCTTTATGCTTGCCGGATTGGACATGTCAATCACGTCAATCTTGTTCGTTGCTCCATTGTTTACTGCGAAAAGCCTGTTGGTAGCAGGATCAAAAGTGGTGATTTCTGCAGATCCCAGTCCACCCAAGTTGATGGATGCAATTTCCTGATAAGAAGCCAGGTCTTCATTAACAGTATTTTCGAGAGGAATGGTGACTTCCTCTTTTTTACAGGAAAAAAAGACGCTGATAAACAGAAATAGAAATAATTTTCTCATAACAATTGGTTTAAGCTTGCGCGAAGTTGATGTTCTCATCTTGCCATAACATTGCTGCATTGTTAACAAATAATTATCCAACTGTTTCCAAAACATGAACCACCACAAAACAAGCTGAATTAAAATATTCAAGTTTTACCCAAAAGATTTTTTAACTTGTAAGCCACTCGACACCATTCCTTTAAAATGGAATTTCAAATACTGTTTAACCGATAACCATTCATCAATGTCCAACACTTTCGAAGCAATCGTAGTAGGCTCAGGCATCTCAGGAGGCTGGGCTGCAAAAGAACTGACAGAACGTGGCCTCAAGACCATCCTCATCGAGAGGGGGCGCAATGTAGAACATGTCAAAGACTATGTCGGTACGGAAAAAGACCCTTGGGAACTGCCGCACAGGGGAGGCAAAACCCAGGAGGACCGCACCAACTCACCCATCCAGAGCAAGTGTTATGCTTATGATGAAGTGTCAAAGAAATTTTTCGTGAACGATCTTGAAAATCCATACACCCAGGTTAAGCCATTTGAGTGGATCCGTGGCAACCACGTGGGTGGAAGGTCATTGATGTGGGGCCGCCAATGCTACCGGTTGAGTGATCTTGACTTTGAGGCCAACGCCAAAGATGGACATGGTGTGGATTGGCCCATCCGTTACAAGGACCTGGCTCCCTGGTACAGCTATGTAGAAAAATTTGCCGGGATCAGTGGTTCCCGCGATGGACTGTCGATGGTACCGGATGGAGAGTTTCTTCCTCCCATGGAAATGAACTGTGTGGAAAGGATGGTCAAGGAAAACCTGAAAACCAAAATGGGCAGGCCGATGATCATTGGCCGTGCTGCCAACCATACCGCCAAGATAGGCACCCGTGGCCCTTGCCAGTTCCGCAACAAATGTCAACAAGGTTGTCCGTTCGGAGGTTATTTCAGCTCCAACTCCGCTACACTTCCAGCAGCGGCAGCCACAGGCAACCTCACGCTGCGCACCAATGCCATCACCATCGAAGTGATCTATGACAAAGAAACCAAACGTGCAAAAGGTGTAGTGGTTTTGGATACTGAAACGAACAAAACCGAAGAGTACTTCGCCAAAATTGTCTTCCTCAACGCATCTACCCTCGGCACCACCCATATCCTCCTCAATTCCGTTTCTGATGCCTTCCCGAACGGGTTCGGCAACAGCAGCGAACAGGTAGGTCATAACCTGATGGACCACCACTATGGTGTGGGGGCTTCAGGCGATTTTGATGGATTCCAGGACCAGTACTTCTACGGCAAGAGGCCGAATGGCATCTATGTTCCGCGATTCCGCAACCTTGATGGCGGCTCTTCCGCAGGCTATGTGCGCGGATTCGGTTACCAGGGTGGTGCCTCTAGGGGGCGTGCCAGCTCGGGCGAAATCGGCATCGAACTGAAAGAAACCGTTACCGAACCAGGCAACTGGACCATGGGATGGGGCTCTTGGGGAGAACACCTTCCTTACTACGAGAACAAAGCCACCCTCAACAAGGACAAAAAAGACAAATTTGGTTTGCCAACCCTTGATATTGACTGTGAGTTCAAGGAGAACGAAATGAAGATGAGGGTAGACATGAAAAACAGTGCAGTAGAAATGTTGGAGGCCGCTGGCATCAAGAATGTCAAGGCATACGACAACATGCCTGCTCCAGGATTCTGTATCCATGAAATGGGAACTGCACGCATGGGCAATGATCCAAAAACATCTGTGCTCAACAAGTGGAATCAAATGCACGATGTGCAGAATGTCTTCATTACAGATGGTTCTGCCATGGCCTCATCCGCCTGTCAAAATCCTTCTGTTACCTACATGGCGTTGACAGCACGTGCTGTTGACCATGCAGTGGGAGAATTGAAGAAAGGGAATTTGTAAGACAGGTGAAGGATTGAGGAGGTTGAATTAGAACCACCCTTTAAATCTTCTTGATCCTGCTCAACCACATGATCACACCTGTAATGGGGAATGTGGTGCCCAGCAAACAAACCAGGAATCCAAGGATTTTGGAAGGAAGTCCAAATATCGAGCTGATATGGATCGGCTTGAAACTGGCACGGATCTGTTGTCCGATGGGCCGGTCTCCAAATGACACCGTCTTGAGGTATTGCCCTGAATATTGATCGTAGTAATGGTTGTCGGTTGCGGTTTCATGGATCGCATTGCGTGTAAGCACATTCACCGCATATACTGCAGCAGAATCTTTCGGAAGGCTCAGGTTATAAAAAACCGCGTTTGGAACCCTTGTGTAAGCATCTGCAAGCACATCATCAATGCCCGCCTTTTCTGTGGAATCTACCACGGTTGAACTTGGAGGCTTGATGGGATCCTTGGATGAATTCGTCAATGTGTAAATACCGTCATTGAACCACTGGAAACTCCATGCCAATGCCGTGAATGCAAATATGAACAGAAAGATTACCGTGTAGATGCCCAATGCATGGTGAAAATCATAGGAAAGCCTTTTCCAGCCTGCCTTCCACTTGATGGAACTGCGTTGTTTCAACATTGCTTTTGTCTTGGGCCACCACAAGATAACCCCGGTGATCATGATGAAAAGGAACATCAGGGTGCTTGTACCCATGATCAACTTCCCAATATCGGTGCCAAGCAAACGCCTGTGCATGTCTTCTACTGTACTGAAAAAAGAACCAGCATAGCTGTAGATTTCAACGATTTTCCCGGTATACGGGTCGGCAAAGGCGGTCATTCGTTTGGAACCTGATTTACCGCCTTTTTCAGATTCGGTAAATGCAATCTCAATATTCCTGCCGGGGTCTGTATAGACTTTTACGCCACTGATTTTAGGATTACCGTAAGTACTCCTGAATCCATCCAGTACCGCACCAACCGGCAACTGAACAGCTGACTGCTTTGCCACAAAATACCTGTCATGGTAAAGGGCATGTTGTAGCTCCTGTTCAAAAACCAGGATGGATCCGGTAAAACAGGCCATCATGATGAAAATGCCCGATACTAGGCTGAGGAAAAGGTGAATGGTGCGGAAAAATGATTTCATTGGAAGTCTTATGTGGTCATGCAAATATACTAAACACCAACATGGGTGAACATGATTGAAGTCAACCGATAATTTTCGGCACGTTTCAAGCAAACAGTGCCACTAACGCAATGCAGAGACATCCACCCTTGTGGGCGTTTCCTTGCCCGAAACAATTCCCTTTGAACTCAAAGCAATGGCACGAATGATGGCCGCCATGTTCTGCATGTCCAGTGTTCCGATTTCATCAGAGACCTTGTGGTAATTCGGCTCACTGTCCATCTTGGAAGTAGAGATGGTATGTGCTGGAACACCAAGCCTGGCAAGGGTTGCATTGTCTGAACGGTAGAACAACTGTTGCGTGGGATAGGGATCAGGGTGGAAAGTGAATCCTGTTCCCTTCAGGTTGTTTTGCAAAATTTCTCCCATGGTTGTTTTTTCAAAACCGGTGATATAGGCACTGTTCTTTCCCCACTTGCTTTCAGTACCAATCATTTCTATGTTGAACATGGCCATTACTTCAACAGGATCAAACTGCTTTGAAAAATAGGTTGCGCCAAATCCGCCGATCTCTTCTGCAGTGAAGGCAGCAAACACAAGCGTGCGTTCGTTGTTGTTGAGTTTCTTGAAATATTTTGCCAGCATGATCATGGCCGTTGTGCCTGCAGCATCATCATTGGCACCGTTGTAGATGGAGTCATTGTTCTCCATTTTTTTGCTGTTGATGCCCAGGTGATCATAATGACCAGAGAAGATTACGTATTCATTCGGTCTTGATTTGCCAGGGATCACGCCCACCACATTTGCAAGGGGCATTTCAGTGATCTCCTGCTTTAGGTCAACGCTAAAAGTAGAAGGGGTCTTGTCCACCAACACCATGATCACATTGGGTTGTGTTGAATACAACTGCGAACGCATTTGCGCAAACCTTCCAAACATGTTCGCATGGGAGGTGTCTACAAAAACAACCGTATTCTTTTTGGTACCCAGGGCCTTTCTGGTTTCGGCAACAAAGTTCATTCCTGCACCAATCGATACAACCTCATATCCCGCATTGTTATCGGCCAAGACCTGTGCTGAAGGAGAAACAACAATTGCTTTTTTAGCATCCAGCACCGCACCATTGACCAAAATTGTTTGTGAAATGGCTTTTGATCGCACCATTGAAAAGGATTGCAAAAAACTGTTTCCATTTTTCCATTTTTGCAAGCCTGTTTTTTCAAATTCGGCAGCAATGAAATTTGCGGCTTTTTCAATGCCAGGAGTAAACGTCCTTCTGCCTTGCATTTCATCCGAAGAAAGCACGCGCTCTATGCGCTCAGTTTCTTTGATGCTGATCAGTTTGAGGGCTTTTTGTGCATAAGGTGCGGCCGAAAATACAAGAAGAAAAAATGCAGAAAATATTGTTTTCATGTCACCAAGTTAAAATAAAAAAGGCAGATGGAATATACCCATCTGCCTTTGCCAACAATCGACTTTTTATTTAGTAGCCAGGATTCTGCTTCAAATAACCAGGAAGGTTGGAAGCGCCATCAATGGCCGTTTGTGGAATGGGGAACACGCGCTTGTTTTTGTCGGTGTCGTTTTTCTCTGTCCAAGATCCCTCATACTTTCCAAAGCGCACCATGTCTGTTCTCCTGTGCATTTCCCAATACAATTCAAAGCCCCTTTCACGGAAAAGGTCATCAAGGTTTATAGAAGCCAATGCTTTTCCTGTACCTGTTGAACTCCTGGATGTCCTTACGGTGTTCACGTCTGTAAGCGCCCCTGCTGCATCACTCTTGCGAAGTTTTGCTTCTGCACGCATCAGGTAAACATCGGCCAACCGGATGATGGAAATATCGGCCTCACCAAAGTTTCTTCCACTCACTGACTTCTGGCTGAACTCATATTTCTCGACACGGAAACCTGTACTGTAGTCACTTCCGGCGGTGGTGAAATTAACCAGTTCCGTATGGATAACAGGCGTTGTAGGCCTGCTTCTGGTAACATTGAAGATCTTGCCCACTTTCATTTTCCCGTCAGGACATTTCAGGAAAACACCATTTACGCGCTGCAGGCCATATTGTTGACCCCTTAAAATTCCCCTGTCAATCCTGTAAGTGGCTGCATCAACACAGGTGTCCCCTGGCTTCACAAGCACATTCTGCTTGTAAAAACGTGGATCGGCTACAGCAGGATCAACAGCCCCATAGGCATTTACCCAAGACCTGTAAAAATCAGGTGTGATGGCAGGACCATCCGTACCATTCGCGCCGGTATAGGCAGGAAGTGGGAATTGATCACCAGACAAGGAGAAATAGGCCATCCTGTTGTGTCCATTAAGATCTGCCCTTTGGTCAACAGCAAAAATGTGTTCCTTGTTGTTGTGGTTGTCGTCGTTGAAGATTGCCCAGTAATCAGGAGACAAGGCAAACTGTCCACCAGAGATGATCTTGGTGGTATACTCAATCACCTTGTCCATGTCTTCTGGCTTGAAGGTGAATGTTGAAGCATAACGGTCATTGTATACTGCGGCGTTCAGGTGAAGTTTTGCCAACAATCCCCAAACCGCCGCCTTGGTCAAACGGCCCGGACCTGTGGTATTGTCCAACGCAGGTTCAACTTCCAGCAGTACCTTTTTCAAGTAATCAACGGCTTCAGTGCCGCGAACGATTTTTGAAGTCGCACCTGGATCTTCTTTCACAAAAATGATTCCCCAAAGGTCAAGTGCAAGAAGATTGTAAAATGCATACATGCCCCTTGCTTCAGCGATGTACAATTTTGCATTGGGATCCTTGCTGGTTTGCAAAGAACTTACTGCAGACACGGCCCTTGAAAGGCTTTGCGTGATGAAGTTCCAGGTATTTCTTACGTTGGGATCAGTACTGGTGGTCTGGTGCCTGTGGAGCGCAAGATAAATACCATTGTCACCCCAATCCGTACCTCCACGGTAAGGAAGGATGGCCTCATCGGTAGAGATTTCCTGCAGTGCAAAAAGGTTGGTATGCAAAAATACATTGGGAAGCTGTGCATACACTGGCGCGATGGTTCCGTCTGCAATCTGCTTTTCCGTCAATCCGGTTACAGACGATTCATCCAAAATGGTCTCTTTCAGTTTTGTACAACTTTCTGCAAGGGAGATAAAGCCCAATGCAGCAAGTATGATGGTGATTTTATTTTTCATGTCTGTTGGTTTAGAATGTTACGTTTAATCCGAAGATGATAGACCTTGCCTTTGGATAGCTGAGCATGTCGATACCATAGGATGATATGCCGTTGATGGTTCTGTCTGCGTTTACCTCAGGATCATACCCATTGTACTTGGTAGACAAGAAAAGGTTCTGCCCTGTCACAGAAAGCCTAAGACCGGAAACCCATTTACCAAGTGCTTTGGAACGGGTGTCAAGGCTGTAACCAAGGGCAAGGTTGTTCAAACGGAGGTAGGCACCATCTTTCAGGTAACGGGAGCTGACAGGAGCAGCATTGTTCACGGACTCCTTTGCAGCAGCAATCGCTTCAGGGGTGGTATTGACATTCTTTGACAACTTCAACTTGTAGAAACTGGCATTGGCTGTATTGTCATAGATCTTGTTGCCCGAAACACCATTGAAGTTGGCCACCAGATCAAAGCCCTTGTATTCAAGGTTTCCAAAGAAAGCATAGATCACTTTGGGCAATGCGGTGCCAATGGCAACCCTGTCTTTGTCGGTCACAATGCCGTCACCATCCACATCACGGAAAGTGCTGAGCCCGTTGGCATCAAAACCAGTCCATTCCTTCAGGAAGAATGTACCAATCGGCTGGCCATTGATGTACCCATTGATGGTAGCCGAGGTCAGTCCTGAACCGGATGCAGATCCAGACTGGATGACAGAATAAGGGGAATTCTCAACGATGTTGTTCAGGAATGCCACATTTCCGCCAATGCCGTATTTCAGGCCAGAAGCTGTTTTCCCTTTGTAATCCAACTCAATTTCCAAACCAGTGTTGGTGATGGTCATGTCCTCGACATTGGTCCAAAACGTACCGGCGGGCTGAACAGGATCTGCAGGAATGACTTCCAGCAGGATGTTGTTGGATACTTTTCTGAAATAATCAACAGATCCGGAAAGGGCGCCTTTCAACAAGCCAAAATCCAATCCGATATTGGTTTGTGTAGACACCTCCCACTGGATATCAGGATTCGCAAGCCGTGAATATATGGTTCCTGCGGGATAAGCACCTGTATTGGCCAGCGGATAACTGGTCGTTCCAGATATTGTAGAAGTAAACAAAGGCTGGGTAATTTTGGAAGGGATTTCCTGGTTGCCCGTTTGTCCCCAACCCGCACGCAGCTTCAGGTTGCTGAAGGGAGAGTTCTTCATGAAGTCCTCCTCGGTAATCCTCCATCCAAAAGAAAAGGAAGGGAAATAACCATACTTGTTGTTGGCTCCAAACTTTGAAGAACCGTCCATACGGAAGTTCGCTGTGGCCAGGTATTTATTCTTGTAAGAATAGTTCACACGGGAAAAGAACGACTGCAGCTCATTGATCAATGCATAGCCATTGGGCTTGTTGTTTGCCAGCGTCAGTTCCTGACCAATGGCAGGATTGTAAATGGGCTCAATAGGGGAAATCGGAAACTTATTGATGCTCCATCCCCTTCCCTGTAAAAAGATCTCTTGATAGGAATGACCCGCAAGGGCTGAAAAATCATGGTCTTTCAGTTTGAAATTGTAGGTCAGGTAGTTTTCAATCAGGGTATTCCTGTTGATGGTATTGTAGGTTTCAAGACGACCATCCCGTTGGGGAACAAGGTTGGCCAGGGACTGAATATCCCTTGTTGCTGTTGAATTGTCTACACCAAAATTCATTTTGAAGGTCAGTCCCTTCATGATTTTCAGCGAAGGTGAAATGCTTCCAATCACCCTGTTGATGATGGCAATATCCTTGTCCAGCTCAAAGGTGAGCAACGGGTTGTTGATGTTCTGGTAGGCAGCAGCCTTCCCATCCGCGCCATATGCTGGATAGGTTGGGTTGTTGGAAATTGCATCACCAATGGCTCCGCTGATTCCGGGACGCCTGTTTTTGGTGCTGTTGTAGCTGAGATTGGCATCCACCACCAGTTTGTCGTTCAGGAATTTTTGGGTGGCATTGAATCGACCTGAATACCTGTCAAGGTCATTTGTCTTGATGATGCCCTGCTGCTTTTGCATGCCGAATGAGGCAAAGTAAGTGAGCTTATCGGCACCGCCACTCATGGTCAGGTTATGGTTTTGGGTGTAGGCAGTACGGGTGATTTCCTTCTGCCAGTCGGTGTTTCCGCCCTTGTCGTCCAGCGTGCCGCCGAGTGCAACAACCTGTTTTCTGAAACTTGCTGCATCATATACGGGCAATGCATTCGCAAGGTTGGAGATGCCGAGACTTGTGCTGAAGTTCATGGTGGAAATGCCAGTCTTGCCCTTTTTTGTGGTGATGAGGATAACCCCATTTGCACCCCGCGCACCATAGATTGCGGTTGCAGATGCATCTTTCAGTACATCGATGGCTTCAATTTCCGATGGATTGATGAAGTTGAGTGGATCGCCACCACCTGTACTGGAATTGTCAAGCGGCAGACCGTCCACCACAAAAAGTGGTGTACTTCCTGTGCGAACGCCTCCCGGACCACGGATGCTGATGCCTTGAATGGCTCCTGGCTCACCACTGGCAGAGGTAACGTTTACACCAGCCACCTTGCCCTGGAGCAATTGCTGGGGTGAGTTGATGATTCCTTTATTGAAGGCTTCCGCCTTTAAGCTTTTTACGGCACCGGTAACATCCCTTTTGCTTTGGGTACCATATCCCACAACAACAACCTGTGCAAGGTCAGCTGAGGAAGATGCCAGTGCAAAGTCCACATTCGTTCTTGCACCAACCACCAATTCCTGGCCAACATAGCCAACAAACGAAGCAACCAAAACAGCATTGTCATTGGCTACTGTGATGGAATAGTTTCCCATTGCGTCCGTCAATGCGCTGGTAGACGTGCCCTTAACGGTGACGCTGGCACCTGCTAGTGCCGCTCCATTGGCGCCATCGGTTACGCGTCCCTTGATTACCTTGTCGAAAGCTGATGTATTTTTCTCTATTGCTTCACCGGCAACCGCTGCCTGTGAAAAAGAGAGGAAAAGTACTGTCAGCATCATGCAGGATAGCAATCGAAAACCCGCATGAAGTGAAATGCATTTTCTCATTTTTAAATTTTTAACATGAATATAAATTGGTTGGCAAAGGTTAATTTCGGGCATTGGCCTTCCGTTATCCGAATACTAATTTATAGTTAATTGTTGAATATTTAAGTCCGCGCACATGTGTCGTTATGGAAAGCTGCTTAAAAAACATCTTTCAGATCATACCCATCAAAAACAATTATGAAAAAATTGATTCTCTACTTAATGTTGGGCTTCTTGGTAAAAGGCCTTTCTGCCCAAATGAAAACCTTTCTGGACGTCCCTTATATTGAAGTATTTGGGAGCGCCGACACCCTGGTGACCCCCAACGAGATCTATATCAGCATCATAATCGCTGAAGCCGATGCTAAAAACAAAATTTCGCTGGAAGATCAGGAGCGAAAAATGGTATCAGGCCTGAAGGCACTGGGTATCAATACCGAGCGAGACCTGACCACTTCAGACATGCTCAGCAATTTTAGGTATTATGTGTTGAAACAGAAGGATGTGATGAAAACGAAGTCCTACACACTGAAGGTGGAAGATGCAGTACTGGCAACAAGGGTATTCATGAAACTGGAGGAACTGGGCATCGCCAATGCCAACCTGGAGCGGGTGGGACATGCTGATATGACCAGGCTGAAAAACCAGTGCAGAACCAATGCTGTCAGGAATGCACTCGAGAAAGCCAAGGCACTCACCAATCCTATTGGGGCATCAGTGGGAGCTCCACTGCATATTACCGATTTCAGCAATGACGGAGATGGTGCAACCCAACCATTGAACCAGATCAGGATCAGGGGGATGGCCACGGCAAATGAAACCAAAGAAGAAGCGCTGCCACAAATTGATTTTAAAAAAATACGCATCAGCATGAATGTGGGCGTCAAATTCATGCTGAAATAGCTTTTTATTTGGCTTTCTGGCGTATATTTACAACCCACTGCCCAGGTGGCGAAATTGGTAGACGCACTGTGTTCAGGTCGCAGCGTTCGCAAGGATGTGCTGGTTCGAATCCAGTCCTGGGCACGAATAAAAAAGTCCTGCACAAAGTGCGGGCTTTTTTGTTTGGATGCGTGCAAAGCTTGCTTTGCTAAGCAGACAAATAAAAAAGCCTGACTTGCGAAGCAAGGCGGGCTTCAAAAAATATGTTCCTAGATCGTTAAGCAGCAAACTCCTGTCCCCATTGATGCAATAACTTTATGCTTGGCATGAGTTTTAACCCCTTGGGAGTAAGGGCATATTCAACTGCAGGAGGCACGGTGGCAAAAACCTTGCGTGTAATAATCCCATTGGCTTCTAAATTTTTCAATTCCTTCACCAGCATTCTTGTATTGATTCCTTCTATCGTTCTTTCAATTTCTTTGAAACGCAATTTTCCTTTTGACAAATTATAGATGATCGGCATCGCCCATTTACCTCCAATAATGTCCAATACATCTTTGATAGAACAGGATTTTTGAGATTTCTTTAATTTATTTTTCACCATAAAAGGTTGATTTTATTCATCGCTTTACCCTGGGTTACTACTATACATTAGTGTAACTACTTTCAAATGTAAAGTATTAAGGTTAAATTTGTGGATCAATTGAATATGTAAATCAATTAACTTTAATATACACCAGAGGAATTGCGAAACTCATTTCCTACGGTACTTTGTTTCTTGCAAATCCAGGCTTGCCAAGGCGATTTGAATTGAATGCCAGATTGAATCAGCCAGACAGGTCAACGATGTATGGGGGCAAAGGGCAAGGATACATTGACTATCCATTTTTAAACAATTAAACCAGAATAAACATGTCATCAGAAAAAACAAAAAAAATCATCTATTGGACACTTACAGGTTTGGTTGGCTTCATTTTCTTGGGAAGTGCTGTCGGCAAATTCACAGCAGATGAGGAAGCCCTTAAAATGGGAGCAGACTTTGGAATAGATGCCACAACATATCTCACACTGGGTGTAATTGAAGTTGTTTCCATAAGCCTGTTCATCATACCAAGAACCGGAATTATCGGCACATTGCTATTGGCTGCATACATGGGTGGTGCCATTGCTACACACCTGGAGCATGGCCAGTCTATAGTTGCACCATGTGTAATTCAAGCGTTGATGCTTGCAGTTGCCTGGTACCGTTTTCCTGAACTGCGATCAAGGTTGCTCAACTCAAACTCATGAACAGAATACTTGTAATACTTACCATCGACACAGACAACCTTCCCGACAATTTTCCGCAGATTCTACAACAAGAGCGAGCGGTGGTGGCCCAATGGAAAAAAGAAGGATTCCTGGAGCAGTTGTTTTTAAGACCCACCAAGAATGGAGCGGTACTGATATTTAAAGACATTGATGAAGAAAAAGTCAATCAATTGATGACTACATTGCCTTTCTACCCATTAAAGAAATCGATAGAAGTATTGCCGCTAATCAAGGATGCATCCCTTTAGCACAACAATACGCCTTCAAATCCAACGGCGTTAAAATCGTTCCTGAAATCTGCAGCTGTAGATATTCCTTTAATTGCTCCC
>JAURJU010000052.1 GCA_030832085.1 Chitinophagales bacterium
CCGAATCTTTTCAACTGCGGTGAGGGCGGGATTCGAACCCGCGGTACAGTTTAACCCGTACGGCAGTTTAGCAAACTACTGATTTCAGCCACTCATCCACCTCACCTTCCGAAATCAAATGTTTCAGGGAGGGCAAATTTACTAAAAGCTATCCATTCCCCAAAAGATTTGTGCAACTGTATCCAAACTAAAATTACATAGCAGCCAATTGGACCTTCTGCTGAAGCTCCATGACACTCTCCCTGAACATGTTGTCCGTATCCATCAGGTCTTTTACCGTCTGGCAGGAGTGTATTACTGTGGTATGATCCCTTCCACCAAAGTGCTCTCCAATGGTCTTGAGCGAATTCTTGGTGAAAATCTTGGCAAGGTACATGGTGATTTGACGGGCCTGAACGATTTCCCTTTTCCTGGTCTTTTGCAATAACCTGTCGTAAGGAAGGTCAAAGAACTCACATACCATTTTCTGGATGGTATCGATGGTGATTTCTTTGGATGAAGTCTTGATGAAGTTGCGCAGTACCTTCTTGGCAAGATCAAGGTCAATCTCACGCTTGTTCAAAGATGATTGGGCCAGCAGGGAAATCAGCGCACCTTCCAGTTCCCTCACATTGTTCTGAATATTATAGGCGATGTACTTGACCACATCTTTGGGAAGGTCAAGCCCATTGTTTTTCATTTTCTTTTCAAGGATTTCAATCCTTGTTTCATAGTCCGGCACCTGAAGGTCTGCACTCAATCCCCACCTGAACCTGCTCAGCAAACGCTCTTGCATGCCTTCCAGGTCCTTGGGTGGCTTATCTGAACTGAGGATCAGCTGCTTACCAGACTGGTGAAGATGGTTGAAAATGGCAAAGAATGCATCCTGGGTTTTCTCTGCGCGGTTGAAGAATTGCACATCATCGATGATCAACACATCCACCAACTGGTAGAAATGAATAAAATCGTTGATGGCATTGTTGCGGCTATGGTCCTGAAACTGGTTGATGAATTTTTCAGAGCTGACATACAAGACTACTTTGTTCGGGTGAAGCCTTTTCACTTCATTACCGATGGCCTGGGTCAGGTGTGTCTTGCCAAGTCCAACACCGCCATACACCACCAATGGGTTGAAGGAGGTGGCACCAGGCTTTTCGGCTACCGTCTTGCCAGCCCTTCGGGCGACCCTGTTGCAATCGCCTTCCACGAATGCATCAAACGTGTAGATGGGGTTGAGCTGTGAATCGATCTGCATTTTCTTGAGACCGGGTATCACAAATGGATTTCGAACATGGTTGTTGATCACCAAAGGAAAATCCATTTCGTTGTTCGAATAGCTTTTGAATGACTGTCCACTCACATCCATGGTCAATGGCTTGGCTTTGCCATTGCCGCTGTCTACCATGATCCTGTACTCCAACCTTGCTTCTTTTCCCAATTCACGCTTCAGTGTCTTTGCAAGGAGGTTGATATAGTGTTCTTCGATGTATTCGTAAAAAAACTGACTTGGAACCTGGATCGTCAAGACATTGTCCTTGATGGCTACAGGCTTGATGGGCTCAAACCATGTTTTGAAATGTTGCCACTCCACAATATCCTTTATGATCGCTAAACAATTGCTCCAAATCTTATCAAAAGGTTTTTCCATTCTTCGTAAAGCAGTTTAAGTTCTGGTTTGAATTTTCCCCAAAAAAGTTGGGGCCACACATCACTGTCTCGCTGTTGCTGTCAAGGTACTGAATCAAGCTGGATTTCCGGAACTCATTTCAGTCTTGAACCTGTTTTTCTTTCGGAGTTTCTCCACATTTCAATTTTCACACAAAAACAAGGTTGGACGGCGAATATATATTCAGTTTCCAAATAAAAAAATTTTTTAATCCACAATATTTTCCAGTACTGAAATGGATTGATTTTTATCTAATTTTTGCCCCCCTTCACCTGAAAAATCGTAATCCAAACGACCCAACTGTAGCCCTCCCCATCCGACCTGGTTTACCAATACTTTTTTGCCTGCCTTGTTCACATATTCGCGAGGCTTTTCAAAGAACCGGTGGGTATGCCCGCCCAGTATCAGGTCAATGCAATCAGACTCCTTGGCCAGTACCTCATCACTGACCTTGTTGTCGGCATACCTATCCCCCAAATGTGAAATGCAAATCACCAGATCACATTTTTTTTCCTTCTTCAAAAAGGAAGCAACCCTGCTTGCATTCACAACAGGATCCTTGTACAATGTAGCACCATAAAGACTTTCAGGAACCAACCCGACAAATTCAATGCCCACACCGGTTACGCCAATCCGCAAATTCCCCTTTTTGAAAACCCTGTAAGGTTCGCAGTGGTTTTCCATGGGTGTATGCTCGAATCCATAGTTGCACATCAGGATGGGAAATTTTCCATGGGTGTTCAACTGTTGAACAAAATTGTCCATGCCCGCATCAAAATCATGGTTGCCCATGACCCCGGCATCATATCCCATCATGCGCATGGCCTTCATTTCCGGCTCACCCTTGAAAATGTTGAAATAGGGTGTACCCTGAAAAATATCACCAGCATCAAGAAGCAAAACATTGGCTTCTGTTGCCCTGATGTTTTTAATGATTTCAGCCCTCGCAGCCACTCCGCCCATGCCAGCATTTCTTGTGCCATCCATGGGAAAAGGATCAAGCCTGCTGTGCACGTCATTGGTATGCAAAATGGTGAGCCGACTGCTCGAGGATGATGCAAGTGCATTGCCATTCAGCAAGAGTGCACCTGCACCCATTCCACCCTGTATGATAAATTTTCTCCTGTTCATTGTATGATCCTGTTTTTGGGCTCCCCAAATTGCTTGATTCCGGCCTTCCCACTGGCCCTGCAATATTCGATGATGGCATCGCGTTGAAAATATCCTGTTCGCTGTTGTGGAAGTGTCTTGAATGCATTGAATCCTCCTCCACCATCAACTGCATAGTCAGAGTTGACCATAAAGTAGGTTTTTTGTGGATCCAACGGGATACCACCAATCATGACATCCACCGCTTTTTTATCTTTGATGCGCATGCTCAGACCTGCCACGCCACCACCTCCGCCATCTTCTGCAATCCTGTCGAGGGTTTTCTGCAAAAGCGCACCGTTTACTTCTACAATGACCAATGTATTGTCAAATGGCATGACTTCGTAAATGATTCTCCTGTCGATCTTGCCTGCACGAATCCGGTTGATCCTTACACCGCCATGGTTCATGAAAGCAACATCGGCACGCTTGTCAAATTTTTCCCTGGCCGCCCAGAGATAGGCATCGGCAAGAAAATTACCCAGCGTACTGTTCGGAACTTCTTTCAACAACTCAGTTGCACTTTCAGCCAACACCTCATTCATGGTCTTGTCTACACTGTCTGTATAAGGTTTCAGCATGCTGAGATATCCCGCATCGGCCTTTTTGGATTGCCCAACGGCGTATCCTTTGTACCCTATTCCAGTAGGTGACTGAGAAAGGTGACAAGCAGAGAGAAAAACAAAAAGAACAATGGAAAAATGGATGCGCTTCATCAGAATCGGGGTATATCGGAAGGTAATGAATTTTGTTGAATTGTAATAAAAGCGCATTTTTTAAACATTCAAGTCAAAGTCAGGTGCTTGAGGTCAGTGGCCATGGGGACAAATCTTTTTTCCCTGAATCATATAAATGATAACTTCGCCGAAACAGTTATTTATATGGGATTCGATCTTACCGGTAAGCTTGTGGCCAAATTTGAAACCATTCAGCGCAGTGCCACCTTCAAAACAAGGGAATTTGTTGTTGAGACCAATGAGGACATCAACGGCAGAACCATCACCAATTTTGTAAAGTTCCAATCTGTACAAGACAGGACAAGCATCATCGATCGTTTCAACATAGGCGACACTGTTAAGGTCCATTTCAACATCAAGGGGTCCCGCTGGGAAAAAAACGGACAGGTCAACTATATTACCAACCTTGATGCCTGGAGAATTGAGCAAATCAGCATGGGTGCTGGCAGTTCCATAGAAACGCCACCTGCATTCTCTCCTGACCCTGAAAGCCAGCACGGCATCGCAGACGATCTGCCATTCTAACGCCCTTATACCAATGCAGCACGAGATCCTCTTGCAACTTTCTCCGAAAGATGCAGCCCAATCTGCTGCCATCACAGACCACATTGCGATTGCGCTGGGCATTCCCCCAAGCAAGGTCACTGGCTTTCACTTCATCAAAAAATCCATAGATGCAAGGAAGCGAAGTGTACTGATCAACATCAAACTCAGGGCTTTTGTGGATGAACCCTTTTATGCCACAACACTTCCCCCATTTGAATTCCCCGATGTCAGCAGGTCTCAAAAAAGAACGTTGGTCATCGGGGCAGGTCCAGCCGGTTTGTTCGCTGCACTTGAACTCATTCAGCTTGGCATCAAGCCGATTGTCATTGAACGAGGGAAAGATGTGCGGGAAAGAAGGCGTGACCTTGCCAAACTCAACCGGGATGGAATCCTGAATGAAGACAGCAACTATTGTTTTGGCGAGGGTGGAGCAGGCACCTACAGTGATGGCAAACTCTATACAAGGAGCACCAAAAGGGGGAATGTTGAAAAGGTACTTCAGCTGCTTGTTCATTTCGGGGCAGACCCTGCCATTCTCTACACGGCACATCCACATATCGGAACCAATAAACTTCCCGGCATTATTCAGGCCATCCGTCAACAGGTCATTGATGCAGGCGGCGAAGTTCACTTCAATGAAAAAGTCATCGACCTGAACATTGTCAATCAACGGATTCAATCGGTTGAAACTGCTTCTGGAAAACGTTTTGATGGCAACAACATCGTTCTTGCGACAGGCCATTCTGCAAAAGACATCTATGTTTTGTTGCACAAGAAGCAGATCCTGATTGAGGCCAAACCTTTTGCACTGGGTGTGAGGATTGAGCATCCTCAATCCCTTATCGATTCCATTCAATACCATTGTCCTCCCACGGTTCAGCGGGATGTATTCCTACCTCCGGCTTCTTACCAACTCGTTGAACAGGTCAACGGTCGTGGAGCATTCTCCTTCTGCATGTGCCCGGGGGGCATCATCGCAACGGCATCGACGGTGCAAAAGGAACTGGTGGTCAATGGATGGAGCCCTTCAAAAAGGAACAATCCTTTTGCCAACTCAGGCATGGTGGTGCAGGTGGGATTGGGCGATGTGTTGGAAGGGATGAGGGATGAGGGGAAAGGGACAAGGGACGAGGGACGAGGGACAAGGGACGAGGGACGAGGGACAAGTTTGCTCCTTCATCACTTCCAGGAAGCTGTAGAACGCCGCGCCTATGAAGCGGGAGGCGGATATTTTGTTGCACCTGCACAACGTATGACCGACTTCGTCAAAGGTAAATCTTCCTCAACCCTACCCGACAATTCATACCTCCGGGGTGTTGTACCGGTCAACATGAAAGAGGTGCTGCCGGATTTTGTGTTTGAGTCCCTCCAAGGTGCATTCAAGGCATTTGGCAAAAAAATGAAAGGGTATTTTACGGAGGAAGCCATCATCATCGCGCCGGAAAGCAGAACATCATCACCCGTAAGAATTCCAAGGGATCCGGAAACCCTTCAGCATCCCCAGATAAAAAACCTTTACCCCTGTGCCGAAGGCGCCGGCTATGCAGGAGGAATTGTGAGTGCCGCGATGGACGGACAAAGGGTGGCCAACCACTTATCAATTTTCTCAGCAGCTGACAACTTTTCAAAGTAATTTTCCGTCACTATCAATTCATATGGATACAATTCTTGAGGTAAATGGACTGAAGAAATATTTCTCAGGACAGAAAGCAGTGGACGACATCAGTTTCGCTATCGAAAAAGGTTCGGTTTTTGGGTTGCTCGGTCCCAATGGCGCAGGAAAGACCACCCTGTTGCGAATGATTACTGGCATCTTCTTTCCGGATGAAGGCAATATCACACTGAATGGCCGGCATTTTGAACCATTGCGCGACAATGGTCTGATTGGATATATGCCGGAAGAGCGTGGGCTCTATAAGAAAATGAAGATTGGGGAGCAGGTGCTCTACCTCGCCCAGTTGAAAGGACTTTCCAAAAAAGAGGCACTTGAAAACATCAAGACCTGGTTCATCAAGTTTCAAATGGAATCATGGTGGAACAAAAAGGTTGAAGACCTGAGCAAGGGCATGAGCCAGAAACTTCAATTCGTGACCACTGTGGTGCACAACCCCAAACTGATCATCCTCGACGAACCTTTCAGTGGCCTCGACCCTGTCAATGCCAACCTCATCAAAGATGAGATATTCAGGCTTGCAAAAGAAGGTGCGACCATCATCTTCAGTACCCACAGGATGGAACAGGTGGAGGAAATCTGCAATCATATCGTGCTCGTCAACAAGGGAAACAAAATTCTTGACGGCACAGTTGGAAAAATCAAACAGGACTTCAAGGAAAACATATTTGAAATAAGCTTTGACCAACCACTGATGCCTGAGCATACTGCCATACACTTGTTCGATGTGCGACAAAGCAACCAGAACAAACTGCGGATCAGGATCAACGGCGATTTCAGCAACAATGACGTGCTGCAATACTTCATCAGCAAGGAACTGAACATCCGTTCCTTTAACGAAGTGTTGCCTTCGCTCAACGACATCTTCATCCGCCTCGTGCAAGGCACGCCAGAAGCAAGACAATTCCATAACTGATCACGCTAACATCATCTCATGAACAAGGTTTTACTCATCATATCAAGGGAATATACCACAAGGGTCAAGAACAAGAGGTTTTTACTGGTCACTTTCCTCATGCCCATCATCTTCATTGGCTTTATCTCTGGCTCTGTTTACTTTGCTGCGAGTGGAAAAGAGGAAACTACGATTGCCATTGTCAATGACCCAGGTTTCCTGAAAGAAAACCTCAACAGCGATTCTGGCAATGTCGTTTTTGCGTTCCCCGAAGGGGCAGACAGTACCAACTATGCCAACATGAAATTCGATGGCATACTTTACCCAGAACTGTCGGAAGGCAGGCTGGTAGCGGAACTGCACTCATCCAAACAACTGGGATTTGAAACCACACGTTATATAGAACGCCAACTGAACAAGGCGCTGGAGAACAAACTGTTGCTGGAAAAAGGAATTGAAAAAAATACACTGGATTCGATTGCAGATGCATCTGAGGAAAATGTATTGTTGAAAAACATGGTGGCTGACGAGGATGGAAAATCATCAGAATCCAATGTGGGCATTGCATATGGTGTAGGGTTCGGCAGTGGCCTGTTGATCTACATGACCATGTTCATCTTTGGAGCGATGGTGATGCGTGGGGTGGCCGAGGAAAAAACCAACCGCATAGCTGAAGTCATTGTGTCGTCCTGCAAACCATTTGAACTGATGCTGGGCAAAATCATTGGTATTGCAGGTGTTGGACTCACCCAACTTTTGTTGTGGATTACGCTGATGGTAGCCCTTTCGAGCTCATTGTCTGCCTTCATTCCAGCTGAAACCTACCAGCAATTCCAGTCCATGCAACAGGGACAACAAATGATATCGGGTGGTGCTGGTGTAAACCCTACTGCGCTCAAGATCCTTGAAGCAAAGTCAACCCTGATTGAAAGCGTGAACTGGATGCTGATCATCGGTTGTTTCCTGTTCTACTTCCTGGGGGGCTATCTTTTCTATGCATCCCTTTTTGCAGCCATCGGCAGCGTCATCAATGAAGACCCACAGGAGGCACAGCAATTGATGCTGCCCATTACCATGCCCATCATCTTCTCATTCGTTATTCTGCAGTCTGTACTCAGCAATCCCGGAAGCCCACTGGCCATTTGGACCAGTATCATCCCCTTCACTTCGCCGATCATCATGATGGGAAGGATTCCATTTGGTGTGCCAGGAACCGTGCCGTATTGGCAGTTGGCAGCTTCAATGCTGAGTTTGATAGGCGGATTCATCTTCACCACCTGGTTTGCGGGTAAAATTTACAGAACTGGCATCCTCATGTATGGCAAGAAGGCCAGTTGGAAGGAAATGATCAAATGGAGTTTCAGAAAAAGCTAAACTTCTTTTTCAACGTTTAAACATTGGCATCAAATTTGGTGTAATGTTGCCTTATGAAACTACTTTACAGCTACCTGAAGCCATATAAATGGCTGGTCGGTCTTACCATGTTGCTTGCAACTGTGAACACAGTGTTCTCACTGATTGATCCTATCATCTTTGGAAAGATCATCAAACTCTCCCAAGACATCAATATCAAACAGGAAGATGGCACTCCGTTTGGCTGGGATGCCTTTTTTTCTGCGACCGTCATGTTGTTGCTGATGTCAATGGGAACGGCCATGGTGAGCAGGATTGCCAAGAACATGCAGGATTATTTTGCCAATGTTGTGATCCAAAAGTTCGGGGCCAAGATCTTTACCGATGGGCTTCAGCACGCGATGAAGCTCCCCTACCAGGAATTTGAAGACCAGCGCAGTGGGGAAACCCTCAGCATCCTCACCAAGGTGAGGACAGATACAGAAAAATTCATCAACTATTTTGTGAATGCCCTTTTTGCCATTGTGGTTGGTGTCATATTTGTGTTCATCTATGCATCAGTATATGTGCACTGGTCTGTTCCCATTGCATATGTAGTGGGCATTTCACTGCTTTCATGGGGAACCAATGCACTGAGCAAGAAAGTGAAGCTGATTCAAAAAAAGATTGTGAGCAGCACTACCTCGTTGGCGGGAACAACAACTGAAAGCCTTCGAAACATTGAACTGGTGAAAAGCCTTGGACTGACACAACAGGAAGTGAAACGCCTGAATGCAGATAACTATAAAATCCTGGGACTTGAATTGACCAAGGTGAAAAGGATTCGCAGCATCAGTTTTCTGCAGGGAACATTGGTAAATACCCTGAGGCAGGTTATCCTGTTCTTGCTGATGTGGCTGGTTTTCAAGGACAAGATGCAACCACATGAAATGGTTACCATGCAATTCTTCTCTTTCTTCATTTTTGGACCTCTGCAAGAAATCGGGAACATCATCCTTTCTTATCGCGAAGCGGAAGCATCCATCAGCAATTACCACAAACTGATGGAAAAGCAGCCTGAAATGAACCCATTGAATCCAGTGCATTTGGGCAGTGTCGAGACCCTGAATTTTGTCAACGTTGGATTCAAACACATCACAGCAAAACAAAAAGCCATTGATGGCATCAGCTTTGCTGTCAACCAGGGAGAAACGGTTGCCTTTGTTGGTCCATCTGGTTCGGGCAAAACAACATTGATGAAACTACTTGTAGGATTGTACCGTCCGCAAGAAGGAAAGATACTGTACAATGGCCTTGATGAAAGTGAAATTGATTTTGAAGACCTCAGGAAACAGATTGGATTTGTGACACAAGACACCCAATTGTTCTCCGGCACCATCAGGGAAAATTTGCTCTTTGTCAATCCAGATGCAACCGAAACAGATCTGCAAAGCGCACTGGACAAGGCTTCCTGCCAATCGCTTCTGAAGCGCGCGGACAATGGCATCAATTCTGTGATTGGAGAAGGTGGATTGAAATTGTCCGGCGGTGAAAAACAAAGAATTTCCATTGCCCGTGCCTTGCTCCGCAATCCAAGGGTCTTGCTGTTTGACGAAGCCACATCGGCCCTCGATTCCATCACTGAAGAGGACATCACCAGAACGATCCGTGAGATTTCCCAACGAAAAGAACAGATCACCTTGCTGATAGCCCATAGGCTTTCAACCATCATGCATGCAGACAGGATCTATGTATTGGAAAAAGGCGTCATTGTTGAAACCGGCTCCCACGCATCTTTGCTGGAGGAAAAAGGGTTGTACTACGCCATGTGGAGGCAGCAGATTGGGGAGAGGGAGAAGCATTAGGGATGAGGGACAGGGGACGAGGGACAGGGGACGAGGGACAGGGGACGAGGGACGAGGGACGAGCCTGCCATCGGAAGGCCATTTCAATATTTTAAAGTGAAAACCTCGGAAATGGTCGATGTTTTCACCATTGGTGGGAATTGTGCAGCATCGACCTTCGCAGAAATTGGCGTGTATGATATTGAAGCCGCTTGCTGATCCTACGTTCAAAAAGGTTTTTGGGGAATGTGATGATTTGTTGATCAACCTGATCAATGCCTTGCTGGAACTTCCTGATGCTGTCCTTTCTATTGAGTACTTGCCAAATGAACTCCTGGCCAAGAAGGACTCTGGAAAAAACACGGTTGTCGATGTGCGTTGCACAGACCGCGTAGGCCGCCACTTTATTGTGGAAATGCAAATTGATCATCACGCATATTTTCTGGATCGTTTGTTGTTCAATGCAGCAAAGGTATACACCTCACAGTTGGATAAGGGCGACCCTTATGCTAAAATTCAACCGGTCTATGCCATCAGCATCCTTGATGACATTCTTGTAAAGACAAATGAGCATTGCGTTCAGACCTACTCTGTAATCAACCATCACGATACAAATGAGCGTGCAAATGGCCTGCATATCGTTGTCCTGGAACTTACCAAATGCAGAATAATGCGTAATTTAGACATGCAAAAACCTTTAGACAGGTGGATTCAATATTTTATCAACCCTGAATATTATTTGGCCATGGAAAAACAGGAATTGGAACAAATGCCCTACCAAAGAAAAGCCATTGAAATTCTAGACACTTCAAATTTTACACCAGGCCAGATGCGGGCCTATGACCAGTATATTGACTCCGTTCGGCTTCACAATACCATTATGGAAGATGCATGGGAAAGGGGTTTACGGGAAGGGAATGCAAAAGGTTTGGCTGAAGGTCTGGCAGAAGGTTTAGCAGAAGGTTTGGCTGAAGGTTTGGCCGAAGGTTTGGCTGAAGGTGAAATTTTGGGTAAAGCCGAGGGAATCCAACTATCCGTTTTAATATTGCAAGAGCTCAGAGCGGGTATACATCCAACCATCATTTCTGAAAAGTACAAGGTCGAAGCCCAATTGGTAGAACAACTCAAAGCCTTGGCATGAAACAATTGCTGGCGCGCAGTTAGAAACATTTCTAATTCGTCAAATCCTCCACTTCACTGAGCAATACTTCCAAGGCAGTAGTACTTTGGAAAATTTCCACCAAAGAAAAAAATAAGGAAACCAGTAATGTAAGAAGACTGGTTGCAAACAGGATATTGGCCAAACCATCCCAAGATCTGTAAATACAATACATACATGCCACACAAAGCAGAAAACTGAAAACACCAGCCGCTTGCATATAACGGATATAATTCAATCTTTTCCGCAGGCTTTTGATCTGCAACAACAGGTTTTTCTTGTTCTTCAGATGAATATAATCATCAAAGAGTTTGCGTACCAAACTGGCAATCGCAAGAAAGCGGTTGGTATATGCAAGCAACAA
>JAURJU010000053.1 GCA_030832085.1 Chitinophagales bacterium
ATCCTGTTTAGTGACCATTAGATTTGATTTGAACTGCTCCATTACCTCGACCGACGCTGCTCGTGGAATTGACTTTTTTTTAAAAGTTCGGTCTTGAACTCAAGTTCAATTGATTGCTTGGCAACGATATTTTTCAGCATACGATTCTCTTCCATAATCGCATCCAATTCCGGATTACGCTGCTTGGAATACGATTGAAGATTGGAGACACCGCCCTCATTAAAACTTTCCTTCCATCTTCTAAATACTGAAGGGGAAAGACTGTGTTTACGCAATGTCTGGGTAACGCCAAACTGATCCGCTTCATTGATAATTGACAGTTTCTCCGAAGCCGAGAAACTCCTTCTGATTTTTGATATATTTCCTAAATTTAGTGACTTAATTGATTTAACAATTATGTCCAGCTATTTAGGGGGTCAATACAGAAAATGGTCCAGGCCGTAGTGCAACCCTGTAAACGGTTGATCCGTCTGTCCATCGAAGACATTGAACTGGAGGACATGCAACCCGGCGAAATCAGGGAACTGAACCAGGAGGATTTTTACAGGAGGTTGAGGTTGGGGTAGGATTCTCAATCAGCATGTTAGATTACATCATTGGAAGAACAAAATATTTGTATTTCATCATTCTCTGTTTCTTTTTTCTGTCATTTGTTTAATATATTACTGAGTTAAAACGCAAGTACCAGGAAGCGTTCATTATGCTTCCCCTTTCTTGTAGAGAGATTCAAATGATTAAATCAACAGGATGATTTCAAATATGCCCCTTCATGGACCCCGTATCCGGGAGGTCATTGTTACACCGATCGCCATCACGGATCCGCCTTTGCTGAATGCGGCTGGTCTTCATGCTCCTTATGCACTTCGCACCATCATGGAGATAGTTACGGATGATGGTATATCTGGGATCAGTGAAATCCCGGGAAACCTTGCCATCAATGAGGCATTGGCTTCTGCAGGGGATGTGATCAGAGGGATGGATGTATTTCATCTTAATCCCATCCGCAGGGCATTGGAGCAACGCTATGGTATTGATGCTGCAGGCGACAGGGGGCTTGCTCCATGGGATCAAAGAAAGCTTGTGCATATTTTCAGTGCCGTAGAGGTAGCTTGCATGGACATCATTGGAAAAGTCACCACCAGACCTGTGGTGGATCTTTTGGGCGGTAAGATGCGCGATGCCGTTCCGTTTGCAGCATACCTGTTTTTTAAACCTGCCGGAGCGGGTGGAACGTTGGCTTTCAATCTTGACAACAATGCTCAGGGTTGGGATGCTACCCGTCAGTCTGCTGCGCTTGATCCCAACGGAATGGTCAATCAGGCCAAAGCGATGTGCAAGCATTTTGGTTTTAAATCCATCAAACTCAAAGGAGGCGTATTTGAACCCCAGCAGGAGACAGATGTCATCGTTGCCTTGCATGAGGCCTTCGGCGATCAGGTCCCTTTGCGCATTGATCCCAATGGCGTTTGGCATCCAGAAACTGCTTTGCATTTTGGACAACTGCTCAAGCCGCATATCGAATACCTGGAAGACCCTGTTCGCGGACAGGCAGCCATGGCGGACATTCGTAAAGCCCTAGATATTCCCCTGGCTACCAACATGTGCACAACATCCTTCGAAGAATTGCCCTCCGCTTTCAGGCTTCATTCTGAAGACATCATCTTGAGTGACCATCATTTTTGGGGAGGCTTGCAGGCGTCAATGCATTTGGCGGCAATTTGCAAAACCTTTGGCCGTGAATTGTCCATGCATTCCAACAGCCACTTGGGCATCTCACTTGCAGCGATGGTGCACCTGGGTGCAGCACTTCCCGATCTTCATCATGCATTGGATACCCACTACCCATGGCAGTCTGATGAGATCATTCAGGGCGGACGATTGTCTTTTGAAGATGGCTGTGTGGCTGTGCCTAAGGAACCGGGATTGGGTATTGAACTAGATCGGGAAGCACTTGTACAATTGCACAAGAATTACCTGGATTGTGGATTAACCAAGCGTGATGATGAAATTGAAATGCAAAAGATTGAACCTGGATGGACTTTCAAAGCAGTTCGGTTTTAATTTGACTTTCTAATGCTTAATCGAAATCGAAGAAATTAACAGACCAGAAGAACGTACAATAGTTTATTCATCAATACTTTCATCATGGATCCCATTGTGATTTTACTTGTCGGCATTGCGGTGATATTGATCAGCATCATCCTATTAAAGCTTCACCCTTTTATTTCCCTTTTGTTGTCGGCAATTGTCGTTGCCATCCTGACGCCAGAATCCAACCTCATTGCATATTTCATCACCAAGGGTTTGGCATCAGAAGAAGCAATCAACATGTCACAAAAGGCTGTTGGCGAAAGAATTGCAGCAGAGTTTGGGAATACCTGTACAAAGATTGGGATCCTCATCGCAATGGCAGCCATCATTGGTAAGAGTATGCTAGAAAGTGGTGCTGCAGAAAAAATCATCCGATCCATGTTGAAAGTACTGGGCATCAAAAATGCCCCGTTTGGTTTTGCCCTCAGCAGTTTTTTTCTAACCATACCTGTTTTTGTTGACACCGTTATTTTTTTGATGATGCCATTGGCGAAGACAATGGCACTAAAGCTGAAAAAAAACTATCTCTTGCTTGCGCTTTCGGTCATTGCCGGTGCGGTGATGGCCAATTCATATGTTCCACCTTCTCCCGGCCCACTATTCCTGGCCAGTGCCATGAATGTGTCCGTTGGCCTCTTGATGGTTTGTGGAATAGTGCTTGGACTGTGTACGATCAGTGTAGGATTCATTATCGCCGTATACCTCAATAAAAAATTTGATATACCCCTTCGTGATACGCCTGATGTAAGCATCAAAGACATCACCGCTTTATCCAACAAAGAAGACAAGGATCTTCCCCCTTTACTCTGGGCGGTACTCCCTGCCTTGTTTCCAATGGTCATGATTTGCATTCGCTCATACTATGAGGCATTTAAAACCCCGGGAATGCCCATCAGTCAACATGAATGGCTGAATGGTTTATTTGATATTGTTCTTTTTACCGGAGATAAAAACATCGCACTTTTTACGGGCACTGTCATTGCTTTGTTTACCTTGTTAAAGTATGGCAAGATGGACAAGACTAAACTTACTGCTTTTGTTCAACAAGCTTTGATGAGTGGCGGTGGTATCATTTTGATTACTGCTTCAGGTGGAGCCTTTGGTGGAATGCTCCAGCAAACTGGAATCAGTCAGCGCATTGCCGTGCTTTCTGCTGATTTTCAACTTGGGTTGATTCCATTGGCCTTTTTGATTACCATGATTGTTCGGTCTGCACAAGGTTCCGCAACCGTCGCATTGATTACCGCATCAGGTATTTTGGCGGGTATGGCGCAGCAGTCAAATTTGAGCTTTCATCCGGTATACCTCTGCCTTGCCATTGGAAGTGGAGCAAAACTGATTCCATGGATGAATGATGCCGGATTTTGGATCATGTGCCAGACAAGTAACTTTACAGAAACCGAGGCATTGAAAACCATCACCCCAATGCAAAGCATCATGGGCATCACTGGACTTGTGCTCACCATGTTGGCTGCATGGTTATTTCCTATGATTTAAACAAATCCCAAAAACAAAATGAATAATCCAGCGATAATTAAAATCAATCCACTTGATAATGTTGCCATTGCCACAGATATTGGCGGTATCAGGATGGGCGATATGGTGGCTGACGGAATTGTGGCAACTGAAAATATTCCCATGGCACATAAAATTGCACTGTGTCAATTCAATCCCGGCGATTCCATCATACGCTATGGGTACAAGATAGGGGCAGCCAATTGCACCATTCCCGTTGGATCCTGGGTTCAGGAGCATATGCTGGAAATACCCGAAGCACCTGCATTGGAGGAAATACAATATTCCATTACAACACCAAAGGCAGTTGAGAAACTGGACGGATATACATTTGAGGGTTACAGAAATGAAGATGGGTCCGTTGGTACAAAAAACATTTTGGGCATCAGCATGAGTGTTCATTGTGTTGCTGGATTTGCCAATCACATCATCACAAAGATCAAGGATCAGCTGCTTCAATTGTATCCTAACGTAGACGATGTAATCGCGCTCAACCATACCTATGGCTGTGGTGTAGCCATCAATGCTCCTGCAGCCATCATCCCCATTCGCACCATTCATAACCTGGCAAGAAATCCCAATCTTGGTGGTGAAATTTTGGTGCTTGCGCTGGGTTGCGAAAAACTTCGTCCTGAAACCATTGCTGGCGAAGAAGCTGAAACTGATATCCTCTATATGCAAGATGAAACCCTGACGGGCTTTGAGGAGATGATGCAAGCTGCCTTGCAAATGGCTGACAGACATTTGAAAAAACTCAATGCAAGAAAAAGAGAAACATGCCAGTTATCGGATTTGATTGTAGGCATGCAGTGCGGAGGCAGCGATGCCTTTTCTGGCATATCCGGAAATCCTGTTGCAGGCTTTGCCGCTGACCTGATTGTCAGGGCAGGCGGAACAGTTTTGTTTTCTGAGGTAACCGAAGTCAGGGATGCCGTAGTGCAGCTGGTATCAAGATCGGCTGATGAAGAAGTGGCTGCAAAACTGATCAATGAAATGAAATGGTATGATGCATACCTTGCTCTGGGAAATGCCGATCGGGCAGCCAATACCACACCTGGAAATAAAAAAGGGGGACTCAGCAATATTGTCGAAAAGGC
>JAURJU010000054.1 GCA_030832085.1 Chitinophagales bacterium
AACCGTTGCGGAACCACTGCATCACAAGACGGTAACCTTATCATGAAGAATATTCCGAGGTCTACACAGGCCCTGCTCAGCGATACCATCTGTTATCAAACTGGCACAGCATTGAGAGCAACTGACTATACAAACAATGATGACAGCCTTTTCTTCAGCTGGTACAAGGATGGTGCCCTGATCCCTGGCGCAACCACCACCCAATACCCCATCCTCAAGTTCATTGCACCTGATGCCGGAGCCTATAGCATTGCGCTGACCAATTCTTGCGGGGTATTGAATGTGCCAGTGGCAAAACTTACCTTGAATCAAATTTTTGCCAGTTACAGGTTGGATACCACTGATGCATGCAAGGGAACACTGAAGGTCAACATGCTCGATACCACAAGGTCTCTGTTTGCAGTAGCCAGCAATTATTGGCAGGTAAAAGAAGAGGGTAGGATTTTGCCCAATGCCAATGCCGCCAACTATCAGTTTACGAACAGCGGTAGCTATACCATTCGCCATGCGGTGATGGATGCAAAAGGCTGTGTTTCTGATACAATTTCAAAAACTGTCATCAACTATGGCAAGCCCACTGCTGCATTCTCCATCAATGATACCTGTCTGACCATGCCATCGGTGGCTTTGAACAATTCCTTGTATGGGTATGGAAGTTCCAAATTGGTGAAGTTTACCTGGAATTTTGGTGATACTGTAATCGTTCGGAACAACCCAATAGTCCCCGGCTATGCTTACAAGACTGCCGGATCCAAAACGCTGAGCCTGGTAGTACAAAGTGACAGCAGTTGTGTTACCGATACCTTGTCCAAAACCTTAATGGTATATGGTAAGCCAAATGCATCCTTCACCAGCCAGGACAGTTGCCAAGGATTCCCCGTACTTTTCACCAACAGGAGCAGCACCAGCTATTTACCAGATTCTGTGGTGAACTTTAGCTGGAATTTCGATGACGGAACGGTTGTGACGACCAAAAATCCTCAGCATGTTTTCAAACAGTATGGTGCATACAAGGTCAAATTGACTGCCTACAGTTCAAATTGTCCTTTCTTGTTTACCGATACTACCATGAATTTGACCATCAAAAGTCCCAGGGCCAATCTTGAGTATCCAAGGATCCAGACGGTCAAAAGAGTAATAGGTCAACTGAATGCCAATGGAGATGGCCGAAGCTATAGCTGGTTCCCATATACGGGTCTGACCGATTCTAAAATCAGGAATCCAAAGTTCAATTTGAGTGATGACAAGGTCAATTATACCATTACGATTGTTGATTCAGCCGGTTGTGTTTACAAGGACAAGCAGGAGGTTTGGGCATTCAACAAGCCGGATATCTACCTCTCTACAGGGTTTTCGCCAAATAAGGACGGCATCAACGATCGGTATGCCCCTGAGTATGTGGAGATCAAGATCCTGGAATATTTCAGGGTGGCCGATAAACACAACAGACAGGTATTTATCACCAATACGCTGACCGACAAATGGGATGGTAGCTACAAGGGAAGCCCTTTGCCTCCAGATCCCTACTTGGTTACCGTCTCAGGTATTGATATTTTCGGAAACAAGATTGTGCGGCAGGGGATTGTGGTTTTGGTGAAATAAGACGATAATAAAGGGCTGCTCAAGTAATTGGGCGGCCCTTTAAAATACCCTTTCCAAAACCTTTCTGATCACTGAAGGTTTGCCCAATGTGTAATAATGAAGTACTGGTACTCCGGCTTTTTTCAGCTCGAGGGATTGCTCAATCAGCCATTCTGCTCCAATTTGCTCCATTTCTGCAGTTGTTTTTGTATTTTGAATGGCATCTGAAAGCGTAATGGGGATGTCTACGTGGAAAATGCTTGGGATGATGGTGAGTTGTTTTTTTCCGGTGATAGGCTTAAGCCCTGGAATAATGGGGATGGTTATTCCAGCCGCACGACATTGGGAAACAAATTCGAAATATTTGCTGTTGTCAAAAAACATTTGTGTGATGATGTATTCAGCGCCAGCATCAACCTTGGCTTTCAAGTGCCTGAGGTCTGTGTCAAAATTAGGGGCCTCAAAATGTTTTTCAGGGTAACCTGCTACTCCGGTACAAAAATTTGTTGCACTACCACCCTCGATATCCTCATCTAAATATTGTCCATTGTTCAGGTTTTGGGCCTGTTTCAATAAATCAATGGCATACCGATGCCCTTTGGGATGAGCCACAAATGAGCCTTCGTTTTTTTCTGCGTCTCCCCTTAGTACCAAAATATTGTCAATGCCCAGGTAATGAAGGTCTAGCAGCGCATCTTCAGTTTCTCTGCTGCTAAATCCACCACAGATGATGTGTGGTACAGCATCGATTTTGTAGTGGTTCATGAGAGCACTGCAAATGCCAACCGTTCCTGGCCTCTTTCTGATCTCTTGTTTATAGAAACTGCCATCTCCATTGCTTTTGTACACAGATTCTGTCCTGTGGTAAGTAACATTGATCCAAGCTGGATTGAATTCCATCAAAGGAGCCAAATGGTCATAGACTGCCTCAATATTTTTTCCTTTGGTAGGGGGTAAAACCTCCAAAGACAGTATCGTATTAGCGTTCTTTCTTATGTGTTCTGTTATTTTCATTGTTGAACTATTATCTTTGCAAAAAATAATACAAACCTATGCCTTATTTGTTTACTTCAGAAAGTGTTTCAGAAGGACACCCTGATAAAGTAGCTGATCAAATCTCTGATGCTTTGATTGACAATTTCCTGGCTTTTGACAAACAATCAAAAGTAGCCTGTGAAACCCTTGTAACTACTGGCCAGGTTGTGTTGGCTGGTGAAGTAAAGTCAAGGTCTTACCTGGATGTCCAAGACATTGCCAGGGGCGTCATCAGTAAAATTGGTTACACCAAAAGTGAATACATGTTTGATGCCAACAGTTGTGGCATTTTTTCTGCTATTCATGAGCAGTCTTCTGATATCAACCAAGGTGTAGAAAGAAAGAAAAAAGAGGAGCAAGGAGCAGGAGATCAGGGCATGATGTTCGGTTATGCCTCTAACGAGACAGCAGATTATATGCCGCTAACCCTGGATCTGGCCCACAAGATTCTGCAGGAATTGGCGGTATTGAGAAGAGAGAACAAGCAAATTCAATATTTGCGTCCTGATGCCAAAAGTCAGGTCACCATTGAATATGATGACAACAACAAGCCCATCAGGATTGACACCATCGTTGTTTCAACCCAACATGATGATTTTGCCTCAGAGAAGCAGATGCAGGAAAAAATCAAAACGGATGTTGTCAATATCCTGATTCCAAGGATAAAGAAGAAGTTTCCGAAATATGCCAAATTATTCAACAATTCTATTACCTACCATGTCAATCCTACGGGAAAATTTGTCATTGGTGGCCCGCATGGGGATACTGGTCTCACGGGCAGGAAAATTATTGTAGACACGTATGGTGGCCGTGGCGCCCATGGTGGTGGCGCTTTCAGCGGAAAGGATCCCAGCAAAGTTGACCGTTCTGCAGCTTATGCCACCAGGCATATTGCGAAAAACCTCGTGGCTGCAGGATTGGCCGATGAGGTACTGGTTCAGGTTTCTTATGCCATTGGCGTAGCCAAGCCCACCAGCATCAATGTTAACACCTATGGTACAGCCAAAGTAGAGCTTAGCGATGGAGAAATTGGAAAAATCGTCGAAGGTCTGTTTGACATGCGACCCTATTTCATTGAGCAGCGTTTGAAGCTCAGAAACCCAATTTACAGTGAAACGGCTGCTTATGGCCATATGGGAAGGAAAAATGAGGTTGTAACCAAAACCTTTACATCTCCAACCGGAAAAGATAAGAAGGTCAAGGTAGAGCTGTTTACCTGGGAAAAGCTCGATTATGTATCCAAAGTAAAAAAAGCATTTGGTCTCTAATAAATTCAACAAATATGTCAACTACCGCACAACTCGACTTTGCATTACCGTACAAGG
>JAURJU010000055.1 GCA_030832085.1 Chitinophagales bacterium
GCGCGATGATAAAAATCATGAATCACAAGATCATTTTCCCCGAGATTCAAGGATGTTGCATGGTGCAGGATGGCCTCATATGCTGGCGGAATAGACGACTTGAAATAAACGTTCGGCATACCGCAAAGATAAGACCAGACTTCTTCCAACAACCTATCTTTACACCATAAATAGCTGCAATGAAAAAAGCAACCCAATACATCCATGCTGGCGCGCATCCCGACCCAAGTACTGGTGCCATCATGACACCCATCTACCAAACATCAACCTATGTGCAGGAAGCGCCTGGCGTAAACAAGGGGTATGAATATGCGCGGTCTCAAAACCCTACCCGTGAAGCGTTGGAAGAGGCTTTGGCGGTGATTGAGGAGGGGAAATTCGGACTGGCGTTTGGCAGCGGGGTTGCGGCTACAGATGCAGTCATGAAATTATTGAAGCCCGGAGATGAAGTGATTGCCGCCAGCGATATGTATGGGGGAACCTACCGGCTTTTCAGCAAGATTTACAGCAAATTTGGGATTGTTTTTCACTATGTCGACATGAGTGCTTTGGTAAACATTGAGGCTAAAATCAATGCCAATACAAAACTGATCTGGGCCGAAACACCAACCAATCCGTTGATGAACATTGCAGACATCAAGGGCATTGCAGCTGTTGCGCAACGACACAAAGTTTTGCTTTGCGTGGACAATACTTTTGCATCGCCGGCACTCCAGAATCCGCTTTCGCTGGGTGCTGATATTGTGATGCATTCTGCCACCAAATACCTGGGTGGACACAGCGATGTGATTCAGGGCGCATTGGTGATGAATGACAAGGCGTTGCGAGATGAACTCTACTTCATCCAGAAAAGTTGCGGAGCAGTGCCCGGACCCATAGATTGTTTTTTAGTCCTCCGTGGCATAAAAACCCTGGGGATCAGGATGGAGAGGCATTGCCAGAATGGTGCTGCCATTGCGCATTTTCTCAAGGCCCACCCCGCTGTAAAAAAAGTGTACTGGCCCGGTTTTGAGGACCACCCAGGACATGCAGTGGCCAAAAGCCAGATGAAGGATTTTGGGGGGATGATCAGCTTTGAATTGAAACTGGATACCATGGAAGCCGCCAGGACATTGCTTTCCGGCACCAAACTTTTTTCATTGGCTGAAAGTCTTGGTGGTGTTGAATCGCTGATCAACCATCCTGCCAGCATGACGCACGCATCAATTCCAAGGGAGGAAAGAATCAAGAATGGATTGAGCGATACCTTGATACGCTTGTCTGTGGGCATTGAAGATGCAGATGACCTGATTGCAGACCTCGACCATGCCATTCAACTGGCAATTACCAGTTGATCTGCTTTTCTCTGATTACCAATGTTTCAAAACAGGGCGGCCTCAGGCTTGAGCAAATGAATAAAAAAAAGCTGTCAGCAGTAAAGTCTTTTCTTGACAAGGAATTAAAACGGCACAACCAGCAAGGGTTCATCGAAAAAGATCCGATTTCGATCCCCCACCGTTTTAGCCAAAAAGCCGATATTGAAATTGCAGGATTTTTTGCTGCCATTTTTGCCTGGGGCAACCGTACTACCATCATCAACAAATGCAATGAACTGATGGCGTTGATGGACGAAGCGCCATACCAGTTCATTGTTGACCACAAAGACAATGACCTGAAACGCTTGCTGGCCTTCAAACACAGAACTTTCAACGCGACAGATTTGCTGCATTTTATCAGGGTACTGAACCATCATTATACAACTGGATACACATTGTTCAAGGGCCAAGAACCAAGCCTGGAGAATGCTTTCACCCATGGCATGCAAAAGAATGATTCAGACATGGGAAATGGCTTGAAGGCATTTCATCGGTATTTTTTTTCGCTGGATGAAAGCCCAGAAAGGACAAAAAAACACATCTCTACCCCCGACAACAATTCTTCCTGCAAACGGCTCAACATGTACCTCCGCTGGATGGTGAGAAAAGATGCAGCAGGCGTTGATTTCGGTCTTTGGAAAAACATCAAGATGAACCAACTTGTTTGCCCAATGGATGTGCATGTGCAAAGGGTTGCCTGCCGGCTCAAACTCATTGATGCTGAAAAGTCTGACTGGAAAACAGCCGTAGCCTTTACAGAGGTACTCAAGCAGTTTGACCCCAAAGATCCGGTAAAGTATGATTTAGCCTTGTTTGGGTTGGGGGTGGAGGGAGGTGTATCAACCCCTTCAACGCGCTTGGCTTCTTCAACTCCGCGCATTTAATTATCTTTGCGGCTTCAAGCAACAAGAACATGTCACAACAGCACCTTTCAGAGCAAGAGATCATCAGAAGAGATAAGCTTACAGCGCTGCAAAACCTGGGGATTGACCCCTATCCGGCGCCCTCATTCCCTGTAAATATCAGTTCAAGCGATATCAAACAAAATTATCTAGGAGAAGAGAACAAGGCTGAGTTTTCAGATGTATGCCTAGCAGGCCGTTTGATGGGAATTCGTGATATGGGCAAGGCATGTTTTGCGGTTTTACAAGACCATGCAGGCAAAATCCA
>JAURJU010000056.1 GCA_030832085.1 Chitinophagales bacterium
CCACCACCATAGTTGGTGATCCTGAGGTCTGCGCCCAGAATGTTGGAACGGTAAAGCAGCAGGGCTACTTCGTCACCTGCCATGGTCGCTGCCTTTGCATCGTCCCATAAATAATTCACATGCTGAAAAGATTTGGTTCCTGACATATTATTTTGTTTTCAATTTTTAAACGTGTAAGCTGTTGCCATATCCCACTACCAAAACAGAGAGGATGATGATGGCGATTCCTGCAATGATGGTACGAATGGTTTTTGTTCCCACACCTTTCCATTCTTTCAGCAACAATCCCCACATGTTGGCCACCAGAATGATGAAGGCCATGTGAAGGATCCAAGAACTTGGACCATTGCCCAGCTTGCTCTCTCCCATTCCGTAAAAGAAGAATTGCAAAAACCATGTCGTTCCCGCCAACGCTGAAAAAATATAATTCTTGACCAGTGGCGTGGACGCGTTGGTATAGTCGCTGAAAGACTTGTTTCTTGCATTGAGGATCATGCACCAAATGAAATTGGTGGTAAGGCCACCCCACAACAAAACAACATAGACCACATTGTTTCTGTAGAGGAATTCACCTTCGCCGGGGTTGGCTGCTTTCCATGCATCGTTGGCAATGGTGGCCATGGATTGCCCTGCCTCCAATCCGAAATTGAAACAGGCACTGAGGATACCAGAAACAATTCCCACAAACATGCCCAGGGCAAATTTGTATTCTGTTTTAACTTCTGCCCCATGAGGATCTGTACCCACCGATTTCAATTCTTTTTCCTTCATCATACCCGCCTTTCCGCTGACGATGATTCCCAGCACACAGATGACCAGGCCTGCAATGATGGTCAGGCCCCATTGGGAGCTGATCATGGCGCTAAAAGTGTCCTTGCCTTCAACAGGATTGATATCGTAATACATGGCTGGGATGATGGCACCAAAGACCATGCAAAGCCCCAGAATGATGCTGCTTCCCAGCGAAACACCCAGGTACCTGACACCAAGGCCATAGGTCAATCCACCAATGCCCCAGAGGATACCAAAGAGAAAGGTTATGCCCAAAACTATACCACCGGTGCCGCTGATGATCTCATCAAAACCAGGGATGGTAAGGTATGCAGCAAGTGGCGGAACAATCAACCAGGAGAAGAGTCCACCTACAATCCAGTAAGACTCCCAATGCCAACCTTTGACTTTTTTAAATGGGATATAAAAGCTACCAGAAGCAAAGCCTCCAATGAAATGAAAAATAATGCCGAGCAGAACTTGCATATGTTGAGTTTAAGGGAATCTGAATGCACTAAAATAATTCACTTTTGGGAGTAACCATCCCGTTCCGTCATTGTTTATTTTGGAGACTGCGCCTGAAGGTGTACAGCAGGTTTTCTTTGAGCGGAACCAAAAGAAAAAACAGTCTAAAAATCGCAGCTGTGGCCAGACTGGTACAACAAATTAGAAAAAAAGATATATTCACTGATCAAACATTGATCCAGAACTCCATTGAACACGGTTGATGATGAAAAGAAAATACCAAATTGCCAGTTTCGCATCCATGATTTTTCTGCTTCATTTCCAGCCCATATGTGCACAACAACAAGTGCAACAGTGGAAACGGTTTGAAATTGTTCTTATCCATACTGCTGCCGGCAACCCCTTTACAGATATCGAGCTCAGCGCGGTATTCAGCAACAAAGACACGAGTTTTACAGTAGACGGTTTTTACGATGGTAACGATACTTTTCGCATCCGTTTCATGCCACAGCATATGGGCAATTGGACTTATGCAACCAAGAGCAACATCAAAACACTCCACAACAAAAAAGGTGGCTTTGAATGCATCCCTGCCAAAGGGGATAACCATGGTATGGTAAGGGTGAGCAATATGCATCATTTCAGCTATGCTGATGGAAAACAATATTATCCTGTAGGCACAACAGCTTATGCATGGAATCACATGGGCAAAGCCCTGCAAGCCATGACGCTGAATTCGCTAAGCAACAGTGGTTTCAACAAAATAAGGATGTGCGTTTTCCCCAAAGATTATAATCTTGTAAAGGAAGAACCGGAGCTGTTTCCCTTCGTTTCTGCTACACAAAAAGAAGGAAAACAATCAAATCAATATTGGGACTACACTCGATTCAATCCTGCATTTTTCAAAACCCTTGAACAGCAGATAGATGCACTGGATCAGCTGGGCATTGAAGCAGACCTGATCCTTTTTCATCCCTACGACAAAGGCCGTTGGGGATTTGATTCCTTGCCCATGGAAGTCAACATCCATTACCTCAAGTACCTCATGGCCAGGCTGGGTGCACAGAAAAATGTTTGGTGGTCGATTGCCAATGAGTGGGATCTTGTCAAATACAAAACACATGATGAGTGGATTACCCTTTCAAAAGCGGTAGCAGAAAAGGACCCCTATCATCATTTGTCTTCTATTCATGGCAGCACAGCGAAATACATTGAATACTGGCTTCCCTATTTCACGCATGCCAGCATTCAGGATGAAGCTCCCGTCATGAACTGGGGTGCAGCCGCCATCGCAAGGAACGTCTATCAGAAGCCCATCATTTATGACGAGGTGGGATATGAAGGAAACCTTGAAAGCCGCTGGGGCCGGTACAGCGGTGAAGAAATGAACCACCTGATGTGGATGGGGGCTATTGGAGGAACCTATGTTACCCATGGTGAATCCTATATGTTCAAAGATGCAACTGATACCATTTTTTGGGCCAAGGGCGGACAGTTCAAGGGCGGCAGCTGGAGACGGGCAGGATTTCTTAGAAAGATCCTGGAAGACGCACCGGGACCTATAGAACCATCAGATATAAGCCGTGACATGAAAACCGCCACCCGTGGAAACGGAGACCATCTCATTTATTTTGGAAAAGAAATCAATGAAACCTGGACCTTCAATTTACCTGCAAAGAATGGCTCCTTTGAGAGAATTGGTGCAGGCAAAAAATACAAGCTGGAGATCATCGATACCTGGGATATGACCATAACACCTGTTCCTGGCTTTCTTGAAACAGGCGCTCCCAATGATTATCGGGTCTATGACAAAGAAATGAAAAAAATCAGGCTGCCGCTGAAACCCTATCTGGCACTGAGAATCACGGCATTGAACAATTGAGGCTTGGCACTATACTGTTTGAAAGTATGATCAACGCGCCTTTCTGCATTTGTCGCTGCAATATTTCACTTCGTTCCATACCTTTTCCCATTTTTTCCTCCAGGTAAACGGCCTGTTGCACCGCTGGCAGACCTTGGTGGGTAAATCCGCTTTTTTTACTCCTTTCATTGTATTGATGATGAAAATTAGGGATGGATTTTTAAAACTTGCGGCAACTATTTTATCTTTTGCTGATTTTATTGTGTGTGATCTGTCGCTGAAGTGTGCACTTGAACCGGTCTATCTCTGGGTTGCGCTTCTGCAAATGTTTTTGGCTCACACCACTGTTGACCCGTTTTCGCCAAAGGTTGAAACTGCTGCGCTTGAGCGATTTTCTCATCAAAGCGATCACATCAGCCTCAGTAAGTCCAAACTGAAACAAAATGGCCTCAAACGGGGTCCTGTCCTCCCACGCCATTTCAATGATGCGGTCCTGGTCTAGTGGATTCATGGAAATAACAACAATTGTCTATGGAAATTGTTATTGAATCCAATTGTATTTTTTATCCCTCATAAACCAATAAATATGTCTGTTTCGGATCGATTAAAAGCATTGAAAGAAGAAAAAGCGGCTGCTAATTTACTTGCTGCTGAAAACTATTTATCTGAGAATGCTAGCAAGCCAGGAATATTTGTATTGACAAGCGGATTGCAATACCAAATTTTAGTGGAGGGACAAGGAGAAAAACCCAAATTACACAATATTGTTACCTGTCATTACCATGGCACATTGATCAGTGGAGAGGTTTTTGATAGTTCCGTTAAACGAGGGCAGCCTGCTTCATTTCCAGTAAATGGAGTCATAAAAGGATGGATTGAAGCTTTGCAATTGATGCCTGTAGGAAGCAAATGGCGACTTTTTTTGCATCCCGATCTGGCTTATGGTGATAGGCAAGTTAGTGCAACAATTGGACCAAACTGTGCGTTGGTTTTTGATGTTGAGTTGATATCGTTTCGATAAATTGATTCTCAGGCAAATGGGCAGATCTAATGAACAATCACTTTGGTATGTTCAACTTTATTTTATTTGAACGTAATTTTCAAAAATAATTTTTAAAAAAAGTTTAAAATTCTACCTTTAGCTCATGCGGGAAATTATCTCAAAAATCCTCCTCCTTAATCTTGAATAAAAAATGGGTGATTTTAAAGCTCCTGTAGAACAAAAAAATAAAACAGCCTCGCCAGTTCAAGAAGCTAAGGAAGCAAGTAGCTTGGGAGATATGGAGTTCGTAGATTCCAGGCCCAGTACTTTTCAACTTGTACAACTTCAAGCTGCAGCAGACGATCAAGGAACCAAAAGTCGGATCAGTCAACTTCAATCCAAATCTGCACATATTTCTAGTTCTTTGCGGATCGCTCAACTGCAAGCAAAGAGTAATTCCCAAATATTCTCTACACAACCAACGGTTGTTCAGCGTCAAGAAAATAAAACTGGCCTGCCTGATGGCTTAAAATCTGGCATGGAATCCATTTCCGGATTGTCACTCAACGACGTAAAGGTGCATCGCAACTCCTACAAGCCAGCCCATCTCCAAGCGCATGCCTATGCCCAAGGTACGAACATCCACTTGGGACCAGGTCAAGAAAAGCACCTCCCGCATGAATTAGGCCATGTTGTCCAGCAAAAAGAAGGCCGTGTAAAGCCTACCCAGCAGCTGAAAGGTAAAGTCAATATCAATGACGACATTGGCTTAGAAAAAGAAGCAGATGTGTTGGGACAGAAAGCGATGCAAGATGGTGGTCAAGAATTAGGCCCAATTCAAAGAATGGCTTCGGTTGGATTAGCAAATAACTCTTCAACCACAATTCAACGTGCTGGTGCTACAGGCGAAGAAGGATTTAGCAATTTAAAGGTAAAGGATCGGGCAGTTTTGACGGAAAATAAGGGTAAGGTGTCCACTGTTGAGGGTGCAACTGAAGCTAGAAGAAGAGATCAAAAAGGTGTCTTGCCACACCCTAAAGATATTCTTGGAGAGGCGAAGTATACTGAACATCTGAAAAAATTTGAGGTGGGGGCTACTCGATTTGAAACGCCTTGGATTGCAAAAATGAGTAAAGAAGAGTGGGGCTTTGGCCAAGATTTTAAGTTTTTAACGACAAAGGGCGAAGCTGACACAGTTCAGCAGGATAGTCAAAAACCCAAACCAGATGGAGACACAGGTATTTGGCACATGGAAAAAGTAATTGGAGCAGATCAAGGAAGATGGGTGGATAAAGAGTTAGGAGGAAAACAGGAAAATCCAGCGAATGAAATGGTCAGGTATGATTTTCCTCATCCTGAAAAGTTTGATCTCGATATGGCCAAAGGAACAGAAATTGATGCCTTTAAAGAAGAGTGGGTCGCTGGGGGACAAACCCTGGGAGGTATGAATGAAGCAGTAATTAAAAAAATTGATAAAGATAAATTTTTAGCAGAATTGGCAAAAACCGCAGACCCCTTGATCAAAGAGACAAACATCAAGTTTCCAACTACCGAAAATTTTAAACTTGATAAAAATCAAAAACTGTTGCCAAATACTCCCAATGGTCCGAGTATCTCCGAATAAGCAAGAAAATTTTAAGCTGAATAGTGAACCCTTTTAGGGATCTAAGTCTACTTTCCGATACAAAACTTGCTGAAAATAAAATCCAACTGGTCCTCGTTGGAGATTTGCCCTGTAATCTCTCCTAACTGGTAGAGACACTCGCGGATATCGATGGACAGCAGATCTCCGGGCACATTGTCTTGCATGCCACTTCGAATGGCGGTCAATATGCTGGAAAGTTTTTGTAACGATTGGTAATGCCTTGCATTGGTTACGATGGTGTTCTCTGTATTGACACCACCACTGATCACTTTTTCTGTCAAGGTCAATTTCAATGTATCCAAGTTCATGTTTTGTTTGGCAGAAATATAGACGGCATCTTTCAATCCAAAGTTTGAAGCGATCGATGAAACAGCTTCAGGATCATCCACTTTATTGCCAATCATGATCCAGGAACGGGCTACTTGGTTAAGCTGATGTTGCATGGCTTCCACATCCGCTTTCAGATCAGCACTGGCATCAAAAAGATAAAGCACAATGTCTGCTGATTTCATTTTCTCTTTGCTCTTTTCAACACCTATCGCTTCAATTTCGTCAGCACCCTCACGAATACCCGCCGTATCAATCAAACGAAAGAGTATTCCATCAATGTTCAATACCTCTTCAATGGTGTCCCTTGTGGTACCGGCGATGGCACTCACAATGGCCCTGTTTTCTTTCAACAGCGCATTGAGCAAGGTGGATTTACCAGCATTGGGCTTGCCTACAATGGCAACATTAACACCGTTCTTGATCACATTCCCCAACTTGAAAGAAGCAAGGAGGTCATTGACGCTTGTTTCAATCTGATCCAACAAAGTTCGGAGTGCAGTACGATCAGCAAACTCAACATCTTCCTGCGAAAAATCCAACTCCAATTCAATAAGTGCAGAAAACTTGATCAATTCTTCCCGCAAAAAAGCCAATACACTGGAGAAGCCTCCCCTGACCTGGTTCAATGCTGTTTCCTGTGCAGCCTTGGTCCCTGAGGCAATCAGGTCGGCAACTGCTTCTGCCTGCACCAGGTCCATTTTCCCATGCAGGAAAGCCCTGAGGGTAAATTCACCTGGGTTGGCCAGCCTTGCCCCACGAATGATACAGGCTTCCATCACCTGTTGTTGAATATAGGGCGAGCCATGACATGAAATTTCAATGACATCTTCACCCGTATAAGAACGTGGACCTTTGAAAAGGGAGAGCACAACTTCATCGAGCAGCTTGCTGCCATCCATGAGGAGTCCCACATGAAGAGTATTGCCTTTTTGAACCGAAAGATCCTTTGAAGGAAACATTTCATTGATCAAAGAAATGGATCCATTGCCACTCAAACGGATCAACCCAATGGCTCCAATCCCGGGGGGTGTTGCAAGGGCTACAATCACTTCATTCCAATTGGTTCTTTGTTGCATGTTGTTGCAAAACTACAACCTTATCCTCGAGAAGCTGCATGAGACCTGATCAATTCGGGCACAAAAAAAGTCGCCCCGCATGTGCGGGGCGACTGCTATAACATTGTGGTTGTCTGCTATTCTTCTGCAAGCTGGAAAGTAACAGGTTGACGGCGATATGCCTTTACCTGACGACCATTTTGGATGGCAGCCTTCCATTTTGGTCCCTTGCGGATTGCATTCACTGCAATCTCTGCAAGTTTGGAATTGGGAGGAAGACATTTGGCAACACCAGCTTCGCTGCATGGCAATGCACGCACTTCGCTTACGCCACCTTCCTTGTCCACAATGAAGAGAATAACAACGGTTCCTGAACGGCCGTCATCCTGCAATTCATCGATGTTCCTTTCAATTTCCCTGGTCACATAACGTGTCCATCCTGCAACGCCACCTGGAAACTCAGCATCAATTTCAACCTTTTGGAAAATCTTGTCAGAATCGTCTTCCTTGGGAGCTTCCACCACTCCACCCTTGTCTTCGGTGGGAGGTGCAATGATACCTTCGTCCTTGGTACCCTCCTGGTTAACGGTACCAATCTTGGTTTCCTCCAGTTTTTCAATTTCTGGTGGCTTTTCTTCTTCCTTCACCTCTTCATCCTTCACAACCTTCGGAGGTGTGAATTTGGCCATTTCAACTTTTGGTGGATCTGGTGGCTTCGGTGGTGGTGGTGGTGGTGGTGGCTCATTCTCTGG
>JAURJU010000057.1 GCA_030832085.1 Chitinophagales bacterium
AATCCAGTGTAAGAATGAGCTTTGCGTTCGCGATTTCCCTTTGTGCTTAACTTTAACCAAACAGTGGCTATCCCAACCATCCATGGATGGCTGGGCTTTGGTATTTTTGCAGGAACAGAAAATGCATCCCATGAAAATATTCGTTTCCTTCCTGATTCTCCTGGCAACAACCTCCACAGCCAATGCCCAACAACTGAAAACACTGATCAAAAAAGCAAAGGAGACGGTTACGGGAAATGGCGGACAGCTGGGCACACAAGAAATTGCATCGGGATTAAAAGAAGCCCTGGCCATTGGCGCTGAAAAAGGTGCTGCAACGCTTTCCAAAGAAAATGGATTCTTTGGAAACCCACTCATGAAAATCATCCTGCCTGCAGAAGCACAAAAAGTGGAAAAGGTATTGCGTGCTGCAGGGCTCGGTAAAATGGTAGATGATGCCATCATGACCATGAACCGTGGTGCGGAAGAGGCTTGCAAAGAAGCTGCTCCTATTTTCGTTAACGCTATTAAACAAATGGATGTCAATGATGCCATTGGCATCCTTCGGGGAGCAGATACCGCAGCCACAGGATTCCTTCGCAACAAAACAACCCAGCCACTTACAGAAGCATTCAGGCCGGTGATCAATGCCTCGCTTGAAAAAACGGGTGCCACCAAATACTGGGCTTCCATGATCAGTGCCTACAACAGGGTTAGCTTTCAAAAAATCAATCCGGACCTGAGTGGGTATGTGACCGAGAAAGCCCTTCAGGGAATTTTTACCCAGATTGCCATGGAAGAAAAAAACATCAGGAAAGATCCCATGGCCAGAACAACGAATCTGCTTAAAAAGGTATTCTCCAGCCAATAACAATTTCATCAAGTGGGCAATTGACATTTTTGTTGTATTTTTTGACCTCCAAAACAACAAATGATGATCAATCGCCGGCGCTTTATCCAAGGCATTTCCACTGCCATCCTGCTTGTCAATGGCAAATCACTGCTTGCAACCGACCTCAGTGGTTTTGAAAAAAGAAAACCCATCCTTCGCTTTGCTATTGCATCAGATGCGCATTTCGGACAGGCAAAAACCCCCTTTCAGGAATACCTCGACACAGCAGTTGGCCACATGAATGCCATGCACCAATCCAACGCATTTGATTTTGGTGTCATCAATGGTGATATCGTGCATGATGACATCCGTTTTTTTGGAGGTGCAAAGCAAACCCTGGACAAACTTTCTTTCAAATACTATGTAACTCAAGGCAACCATGACCTGGCAACCAAAGAAGAATGGGAAACTGCCTGGAATTGCCCCTTGAACTTTGATGTGGTCATCAAAAAGAATGTACTCTTGTTTGCCACCACCTCCAACAAGAAAGGCGAATACCTCCCTCCCGATCTGGAATGGCTGGCCAAAAAATTTGAAGAGCACAAGGAGGCTGAAAACATCCTCCTGTTCATCCACATCCCTCCCATCAAGTGGACAAAACATGCCATTGAATCAACCCCATTTGTAGAACTGGTCAAAAAGCAAAAAAACCTTCGTGCCGTATTCCATGGCCACGAACATGACCAGGACAACATCAAATGGCAGGATGGAATTCCTTATATGTTTGACAGCCATGTTGGCGGCAACTGGGGAACCAATTACAAGGGATACCGCATCGTAGAACTCTTCAAAGACGGCTCCATGCTCACCTGCATCATGAATCCTACAGAGCGGATCAATGAGGCAAAAATTGGATTTTAATCAGGAATGAAACAGTACAAAAACATGGGCATCAACAAACGCTGGGCACAATTGATCATGGTCGCATCCATCTTCAATGCCTGTAAAAAAGCTGATATCAAACCTCCTCAAAGCGGAGGAACTACACCACCTGTCGTCACTGCACCTGTCATCAAAGCTCCACCAGCATTGGGAACCATTGTAGCCGGATATTTTCCTTCCTACCGCGACCCCAATGCCATCCCTGATCAGAAGTTCAAAATGTGCAACGTGGTCAACTATGCATTTGGCACAGTTGCTGCGAATGGAAATATTGTGATCCAAAGTCCATCTGTTTTTAGCATTGTTTCAAGCAAGGCCAGAAACAATGGAGCAAAAGTATTTTTATCGATCAACGGATCCACAACAGATTGGCAACAGATGGCCTCGACCGAAGCAGGAAGAAATGCATTTGTAAAACAAGCCATGTTGCTGGTCAGAACCAATGCTTTGCATGGAATCGATGTTGACTGGGAATACCCTTCAACTGCAGATGGCACTGCCACAACATTCACAAAACTCATGCAAGAATTGGGAGATAGCCTCCATGTAGACGGGAAGTATTATTTGTCCGCCGCCATCACAACTGGCAAGTACGCAGGCCAATACCGAGATGCCATCAGCAAAGAATTGCTGCAAGGAGAACAGGTTGATTTTTTCAACATCATGGCTTATGATGATTTCAGCACGACGGTTCCCTACAAGCACCACAGCGACCTCAAGCTTGCAGAAACCAGTTTGAATTACTGGATCAACACAGCTGGTATGCCAAAAAGAAAAGCCATCCTGGGCATTCCTTCCTATGGCCGTGCAAGTGGCATCACCCAAACAGGGACCATTCAGACCTATGCCGCAATTCTTGGCAAAGGTGGATCAGCAAATTCAGACTCAGCAACTGTTTCAGCCACAGGGTTTCCAGCCTATACCATTTATTACAACGGCCAGCTCACAGTAAAGAAAAAAGCAGTGTTGGGCAATTCGCAGGGCTCTGGCATCATGATGTGGGAAATGGGGCAGGATGCCAACGACAATACCTCTCTGCTGAAAGCAGCTTGTGATACACTCGGCCGGAGTTACCAATAAAAAAGAATACCTTCAATTAGATCAAATAGCATCAACATGAAATCCTTTTTCCTGCTCATTTGCCTTTCTTTCATTGCCCTGTTGTCCTTCTCTCAAGACATGAAAAATTTCAAATTGTACAATCCCTATGAGAATGTGGATTCTGCTTTGAAGATTGTAATGGCTCAGGCAAAAAAAGAGAACAAGCACGTTTTTGTGCAAATCGGTGGCAACTGGTGCGTATGGTGTGCAAGGTTCAACGATTTTGTAAACAAGGACGAGAAACTTGACTCAGCCATGAACAAGAATTTCATTGTCTACCACATGAATTATAGCCCAGAAAACCGCAACCCAGCCGTGCTCAAAAGGTTCGGCTACCCCCAGCGCTTTGGATTTCCTGTTTTCATCATGCTGGATGCAAAAGGCAACAGGTTGCATACCCAAAACAGTGCCTACCTTGAGGAAGACAAATCTTATAGCAAAAAGAAAGTACTGGAATTCTTTGATCATTGGGGACCCAAGGCCTTGGATCCAGAGCAGTATAAAAAATATTGATATACGATTATTGCTGGTCCTTTTCCTTCAGCATCAGGTCATGCATTTCAATTACAATTTCCTTGTTCAAGGGCTTTTCCCTGAATCCCTTGATAAATGAAAAAGACAAGGCTTTTTCACGGTCGGATGCATGCAAGGATGAGGTAACCATGTAAATATGCACATGTCTCATCGGGCCTGCCATGTATTGACTGCAATTTTCCAAAAATTCAAACCCATTCAATTCTGGCATATTCAAGTCTACAAGAATACAGTCAGGCATTTCTTGGCCTGTTTTGATCAGCTCTTCAAGATACTCAACTGCTTTGATACTGGATTGCATGGACATGATTGAAGCTGCAGGATTTGCGATCCTGATCATGTGCTCATGCAAAAAAAGGAATGTTCGGTCATCATCTACCAACAGATAATTGTTCATTCAACTATTTCTTCTTTTTATACTTGCAATCTTCCGGCTTCGAATGGATATAATATGACTTGTAATTGACGGCCTTGGGATCCATGCAACCTTCCAGATCAAGGATCTCGATGTTTTTGAATTCTACAGGATGGCTTTCGCTCTGCA
>JAURJU010000058.1 GCA_030832085.1 Chitinophagales bacterium
CCTTTGGTTAAAAAGAAAAGGAATGAAATCTTGGAGACGCTTGCTGATCATGGCCTCTTGTTGATTGGTCAGTATTGGCAGTCGCTGGAAAAGGACTTCAACCTGAATGAAAAAAATTTCAAGAAACATCTTTACAATCTTGCCGAAGTCAAACCTGTGATGATCAATACCCAAACAGGAAAAGACTATTTTAGTTTTGCGCAAAACATGCAACTGGTAAAAGCAGCCAAAACCATTTCAGCTGAAACCGGAGTAGAGATTGTGCACGAAACACACCGGGGAAAGTTCCTGTACAACCTACAGGTGTTCGAAGCCGCTGCCAAAGCTGCTCCAGAACTCGGTATTGCCCTTGACATTTCGCATTGGTGTACGGTGCATGAATCCTTGTTGCAGGATCAGCAAGAGGCAGTCAGCCTGGCATTGCAGCACGCAAGGCATGTCCATCTGCGTTTGGGTTTTGAAGAGGGTCCTCAGATCAATGATCCCAGGGCTCCTGAGTGGAAACCCCTGCTCAAGCAGTATTTCAAGTGGTGGGATGTAGTGGTGGCCAACCACAAAAAAAAGAAGCAAGACCTGACCGTTACACCTGAGTTTGGCCCAGCGCCTTACATGCCATTGAAGCCTTATAGCCAGAAACCCATTTCAAAACAATGGGACATCAATGTGTTCATGATGGAATTGTTCAAGGCACGGTATAAATAGGCAAACGATTCAAGCTATCATCCTTTCTTGATCAGGATCGGAAGCGGAGGTGCATCGCTTGATTTCTCCTCTTTAATGGGCGCATCCATGGGTATGTTTCCGATTGTTTTGCGGAGAACTTTAAGGCCGTACATGGGTCCATGCCAAAGGTTGATCAGCGTACCCTCTGTTCCCCTGTCCGGCATCATTTGTGTATGAAGTTTCATGTATGATCCAAAGAGGGTAAGGGCCTCATTGCAGATGCTTGTCGCCCTTTCAGCAGCCGCTCCTGAATATTTTCCTGAGCCATCTTTTTCTATCGTCTGTATGGCTGCGCCTGCTGAAAATGCCTTGAGGTAAAGTGAGCTTGTTCCAATCCGGTTGTAAAGAAAATCAAGGTAGGATCGTCCTGCAGGATTGTTAACAGATTTTTTGATGTCTTCCAATGATGCACCAACCGAATCATACATGTTATTGACCTTTTGAAGCATCGTCCTGTTCATCCATGTATACGGAGCACCCTGCAGCCAAGCACCTATCCAACAGAATCCGACATTGGGCAGATCATTGGTAGACAGCAGGTCAATTTCCTCCATTTTTTTCATGCTGGCAGCAAATGCTTTTGTGTCAGCGATGCCCAATCCTTTTGCATAAGCAGTATAAAAAACATCCGGCCTTATTGGGCCCAGTAAGGAAGTCAATGCTGCATATTTTGCAGCCGTCCTGTTTTCTGCGGTTCTCCAATGGTTAAAAATGATGGCATTGACCTGTTGTCCTTTGTTGCGTTTGCTCAGGTCATTCACAAGTGATGCGATACCCGCAATCGGATTTTGCTGGGTGAACATCAGTCCATCAAATTCAATCCAGGAGAAAACTGTAGTTATTGCCAGGTCTGATGGACTGGCTTGAACTTTTGCGAAATTGTTTGCTGTTCTTAAACTCCCATGGCCAGGCATGATGGTCAGTTCTAATGAGGGCATGTATTTTCTGACCAGGTGATAGGCCATGGCTGCATAGGGTTGAATTGTGCAGTAAATGCCAAGTTTCAGGCTGATTTTACCAGAGGCAAACAGGGGATCTTTGTTGATGATGCGCACCGCTTCAATATTTCTACCCACCTGATGCACCAGGTTATCAAGATCGGTCTGGTTTTTTTTGATCACGTTGGTGACAAGCGTATCCTCCAACACGGCTTTGCCAAAATGGCTGACCAATGCTTTTAGAACTGCTGTATCAGTGCATGCATTTCCCCATCCTCCCAATTCCTCCGTGATGACTTCCAGCTCATCTATCATCGGATAGTTTTGAACGGCAGACCTGCAGTTGTCCAGGATATAATTGACATCTCCTCTGGTCCTGGGCTCAACAGAAAACTGAATGCGCAGTCCGATGGACTTTGCGTAGGACAACAATTCTTTCATCCATTCCACCGCCATTGCACTCTTCCTGATCCTGTCACCATAACAAGGCTCTATGGCAGGAATGACGAAGTATTTCTCGTTAAAACGGATGTTGTTTTTGATGACGGGGATGGATGGGATCTCATGTGGCCTGTTGTAAAAAAAGTTTCCTGCGTACTCGATGCTGTCACCTGTGTGCACTTCATGCCAGAGGTTAGGATAGCTGTGCACGGCCAACTTGTTGAACCGCATCCGAATCATGTTTATCAGATAGGTTTTGGCCTCTTCAATGGGATAGGAAGAAATATCCATCGGAAAATTGACATGCTGCCTGATGCCTCTCCAGCGGGTAAAGGGTGTGGTTGTATAGTTACCATTGTACAGCGTATCTGCCCGTATGAAGGCGGGAGGAATTGTACCGGTGAACTCAAACTGAAAGCCCAGGTGTTCAAGAAATCCATGCACAGCATGCACCATGGCCGTTTCATCTTCGCCGGAAAAAACAACATTAATTTTTTTTTGGGTATGTTGAATCGTATAACTGAAAGCTCCGTTTTTCAGTTCACTATTTTTGTTGAAACTGAAATGGAAGCTTGTTTGATTTTGTTGGATTGCCTTATTGCCTAGGTGAAACCTGAGCTCTTCTGTGGCAAACTGAAGGATTGGGTTTGCGGTATTGTTGTTGCTGAAGGATATTTTATTTGTCTGAGCCTTTGCATTGGCTGCAATCAATGTCAGCGCAATGATGAACAGGTATTTGAATGACATGCGCAACAAAAAATTAGTCATGAAAGTATAAAAATTTCAAGTGAATTTCAGGTAAGGGTTGGCTTTTTATTGTACAGTTTTGGCTGAAGTTTTGGTGTTGACAATTTTATTGTTTTCCTTCCAAATTAATTGCTTCAAATCGTTTTGCATTTGTATAATTCAATTAAATTCGGTGAGCATAAGCTTAAAAATACAATAAATACTTGCACATGTCATACCGTTTAAATACTGAAGACGTCAATGCTTTCAACCAGGATGGATACCTCATTGTCAGAAACTTTTTTTCCATTGAAGAGATCATGAAATTGTATTCCATCGCGACAAGCGATGAAGTAGTCAAAGACAATGCTACCAATGTTACAGACAGCAGTGGAAAGAATTCTAAGCTGACACTTTGGTTCACGCCTGCAGATGATGTGTACAGCATGATGCTCAGAAGTGAAAGAATGGTAGATGCTGCAGGAAAGCTGCTGGACAGCGATGCACCTGTTTGTCATTTTCACACCAAGTTGATGCAAAAAGAACCAAAGGTTGGTGGAGCATGGGAATGGCACCAGGACTATGGTTATTGGTACAAGAACCAGTTTTTATTTCCTGACCAATTGGTCAGCATCATGATTGCCTTGACCCCTGCCAACAAGGAAAATGGTTGTTTGCAGGTCATCAAACGCTCCCACAAACTTGGAAGGGTTAACCATGGTTTTGCCGGTGAGCAGGTAGGTGCAGACATGGTCATGGTCAACCATGCACTTGAAACACTTGAGCATGTTTATGTTGATTTGCAACCTGGCGATGCACTGTTCTTTCACAGCAATCTGCTGCACCGAAGTGAAGCCAATCTGAGCGATCATCCAAGGTGGTCCATCATTTCCTGTTACAACTCTCTTTCCAACCATGCTTTCAACGACCCCAGTACCTCTTGGAGAGAGCCTGTTAAAATTGTCTCCGATGCAGCCATGATGGCTGAGTCTATCGGAGGCGCCTCAGCAACAGCCGATTTTCTGCGCAAGGAAGACGATCCTGCCCTCAAAGAAACCGGATGGGAAAAGGAAGTGAAAACCACTTAGATTTTCACTGCTTTCTTGGTAACTTTGTGCCATGATAACAAGCAGCCCCTCTTTTTTGTACGAAAAAGAAACCCCATGGGAAGATCTTGGAAATGGTGTTTCCCGTCAGGTCATGGGCTTTAACCAAGACCTGATGATGGTGAAGTTCAGGTTCACGCCTGGCGCCATTGGTGCTCCACATCACCATGTTCATTCTCAGAGCGCCATGGTCATGTCAGGTGTTTTTGAACTGACCATCAACGGGGAGAAGAAAATTCTCTCAGCTGGAGATGGATATTTTGTAGAACCTGGTGTTGAGCACAGTGCACTCTGCATTGAAGAGGGAATTCTCGTTGATGCCTTCAATCCTTCCAGGATTGATTTCCTTGGCAATTAACCTTAATTTTAAGGTTATGTTTGATCTGCTCCAATCTGCATTTACTGGTGAGTTATATTTTGATGACAAGGGGCTCGATGCTGCCATCAAAACTGTTTATGCTACAGATGCTTCTGAGTACCAGGAAAAACCACTGGCAGTAGCCATCCCCAAAACCATTGAAGACATTAAGTTGCTCATATCCTTTGCAACAAAAAACAAAATATCACTGATCCCAAGAGCCGCCGGTACTTCACTGGCAGGTCAGGTTGTGGGCAGTGGCATAGTGGTTGACATATCCAAGCATTTTACAGCAATACTAGAACTCAACGAAAAGGAAAAATGGGTCCGCGTTCAGCCGGGTGTGATCAGGGATGATTTGAATGCGTTCTTGAAGCCATTTGGCCTGATGTTCGGCCCTGAAACCTCCACTGCCAACAGGGCCATGATTGGTGGAATGATTGGCAACAATTCCTGCGGGCTTCATTCCATCATCTGGGGCACTACAAGGGATAACCTCCTGGAAACGAGTGTCATCTTGAGTGATGGTACTGAAACCGTTTTCAAAGGGATTAACAGGCACGAATTTGACAGGTATTGCCAGGGTGAGAATACCGAAGCCAACATTTACAAGGCACTGCGCAAATTGATTGAAAACAAGGAAAACCAGGAGGCTATTGAAACAGGCTTCCCAAGAAAAGAAATCAAGAGAAGGAATACTGGTTATGCCCTCGATACCGTACTGGAAATGTCGAGGTTCGAAGAGGAAATACCATTTAACCTGAGCAAGCTGATTGCCGGTTCAGAGGGCACGCTGTGTTTTATCACAGAAGCGAAATTGCAATTGCTGGATCTTCCACCTTCACAGGTGGCCATGGTGGCTGTTCACACCAGTACATTGCAAGATGCGCTGCAGGCCAATCTTGTGGCTCTTGAGCATGGGTGTGCAGCTTCAGAATTGGTTGATGATGTAATCCTGCAGTTCACCCAATCATCGCCAAGCCTTTCGGAAAGCCGTTCCTTTGTTCAAGGAGACCCCAAGGCTATCCTGATGGTTGAATTTTTTGACAACGACCAGGATGCATTGATGAACCAATGCCAGTTGTTGATCAGGGCATTGGAAGAAAAAAATATTGGGTATGCTTATCCTGTGCTCCTGGATGAACAGTGCAAGTTGGCCTGGGACCTCAGAAAGGCAGGACTTGGACTGTTGCGCAACCTTCCCGGAGATGCAAGACCCGTCAACCTCATCGAAGATTGTGCGGTAAGCCCGCAGGATCTTCCCAATTATATTGCAGACCTTGAGCAGTTGTTGCAGCGGCATGGCCTGCAGTATTCCATGTATGCCCATGCAGGAGCAGGAGAACTGCATGTTGAGCCCATCATCAACCTGAAAACAGCAGCGGGCATACTACAGTTCAGGCAGGTGTTGACGGAAACTGCTGCACTGGTAAAGTCCTATAAAGGATCACTCTCTGGAGAGCATGGTGATGGCCGCTTGCGTGGTGAATTCATTTCCACGATGATGGGAGAACACAACTATGCATTGTTCCAGCAGGTGAAGCAGATCTTCGACCCCAACAATATTTTCAACAAGGGAAAGATTGTGGATACGCCACCAATGGATGAACAATTGCGCTTCAATCCGGCAACCAAGGTCAAACCCATCAAGACGGTCTATGACTACAAGGCGGTAGGAGGATACCTTAAACTTACTGAAAAATGCAGTGGCTCGGGCGATTGCCGAAAAACTGAGATCACCGGAGGTACCATGTGCCCCAGTTATATGGCCACCAGAAGCGAGCGCGATACCACCAGGGCCCGCGCCAATGTGTTGAGACAATACCTCACCAATGAATCAACCAATGTCATTGATAAGGAAGAGGTAAAAGAGATCATGGATCTCTGCCTTTCCTGCAAGGCCTGTAAGTCTGAATGTCCATCCAGTGTTGATGTGGCAAAGTTGAAGGGAGAGTTCATGCAGTCGTATTATGATGAGAAAGGGGTTCCTTTCAGAACCCGCCTGATTGGAAATTTTTCCAGTCAGATGAAAATGGCATCGAAGTTTTCAGGCGTCTACAACTGGATGATTGAAACATCAATGATCAGAAAGACCATGAACAAGCTGGTTGGATTTCATCCAAACCGTTCACTGCCGAAAGTAGCTGGGACGACCTTGCGTGAATGGCATCACAAACGCACTAACAATATTTCAGGTAAGCAACTTGATAACAAGGTTTATTTGTTCTGTGATGAATTTACCAATTACAATGATGTTGAAATTGGCCAGCAGTGCATTCTGCTGATGGAAAGACTGGGCTATGAGGTTTGCATGATTGAACATCCCGACAGTGCCAGAACATATTTGTCCAAGGGTCTGATCAGGGAAGCCAAAAAAATTGCCAATCTACAGGTCAAAATATTCTCATCCATCATCAATGACACAACTCCCTTGATTGGCATAGAACCTTCTGCCATACTGGGTTTCAGGGATGAATTCTCAGACCTTGTTGACCAGGATCTGGTGGAACAATCCAAAGCAGTTGCAAAAAATGTATTCCTTTTTGAAGAGTGGTTCATGAGAGAAGTTGGGAAAGGAAAGATTGCAAAATCATCCTTTACTGCTGCCCCAAAGAAAATCAAAATCCATGGCCATTGCCACCAGAAAAGCCTGGCCTCCATGCTGCCCGTTAAACTCGCCTTGTCCTTTCCTGAGCACTACGAGGCACGCATGATTCCGTCGGGTTGCTGTGGAATGGCAGGTTCTTTTGGCTATGAGCAGGAACACTTTGAGCTTTCCATGAAAGTCGGTGAGCTTGTCCTGTTCAAGGCCGTACGCGAAGCAGATGAGGAAATCCTCATTGCTGCTTCAGGAACAAGTTGCCGACACCAAATCAAGGACGGCACTGGCAAGCGGGCACTTCACAGCATTGAAGTCTTGTTCAATGCCTTGAAAGACAACTATGATATACCGATATCATCCAAATAAACCGTAACAACTGCACCGCTGTATTCCTTTATTTCAATTGAACTCAGTGTTGCAGGATTATTGAAGTTGGAGAGCGGGATTTCAAAGGTTGACCATGCACCTTCTTTCAATACGATTTGAAATGCTGTGGTGCTTACACCATTGATGATGACCCTCGCTCTTTTGGCTTCAGTACCTGGGCCACCAAAGACGGAGAATTTGATGGCTGAGTAACCTGTAAGACTCACGGCAGGTGCTGCCTTGCTCAGCCTGAATCCACCAAATCCAACGGTATAGGCATTGCTGATGGCAGTGGTTCCCCTTTTTACAGTAGTGGTATGGTTGAGAACGGCTGTTGAGCTGTAAGAGGTGTTGGACCAGCCCGTTTGCAGCTTTTCGTCATAAATTACATACTTGAATCCAAAGCGGATGGGGGAGGTTGCCATGCCCACTGGTGTTGTAACAGTGATGAATGCACTGGTTACACCTGCTGGAACATTCACTTTTAGTTGCTGGTTGCTTTTTGAAACGATGGTTGCAACAGTATTGTCAAATTTTACTTCAGTGACGCCATTGAAATGATTGCCTGAAATGGTTACCTGATCTCCAGTTACTCCTGCTTCTGGGTTGAAATCAGTAATGACAGGGGCAGGTTGCATGATTTTGAAACCATAAGTGGCTGATCCATATTTTGTCGTAACCGTGATGGGGTTGTTGATCGGGTCTGGAAGATTAGTAGGAATCTTTACTGTTACGGTACTGTCATCCGCGTAATACATTGAATCAGCTACCAGAACCGTATTGAAGTCAACCTTATTGGTTGTGGCAAGGTTGGAGCCCTTGATGACGATCCATTCCCCATATTTTACTGAAGAAAGGGTTGTACCCCGATTGATCAGGTTAGTTACTCCATTGATCAAAGGAGGTGCTGTGTTTTCAACATTTTCTTTTTTGCAGGAGAAGAAAGAAACTGCCAGCATAATCATCAGTATCGCATGGAAATATGTTCTATTATTTTTTATCATTGTATGGAATTGAATGAATGATTGAATGGTTACCAACCTGGATTATTTTCCCTGATGGATTGATTTGAATTTAATTCTCCCACTGGAATAGGCAACAATAGATTTCTCTGGCTCCTTACTTTGGAGATATTGTTCTGTCCAGCTGAAATCTTGTTCATCACCTGCAGGTAAACATTCCAGCGCATCAGGTCGAAGCGGCGAATCCCTTCAAAAAGCAGTTCCCTTGCCCTTTCTGCCAACACATAACTTCTGAATTGTTCAAGATTCATGGCTGCGGGAGCAGCTGTTGCTTTTGAGCGGCTCCTGATGGCATTGAGTTGTGCATACGCTTCTGCTGTGGGAGCTCCATTGGCTTCATTGGCCGCTTCTGCATAAATCAACAAGATTTCAGCATAGCGCATGATGGGATAAAATGCATCACTGTTGGCCAATGTTGGTTCTGTAACATCTGCATATTTGATGACGTATGCCCTGTTGTCAGTTGTTCCGTTGTTGTTGTAAGTGAGGCCATTCACAACCCTGTACAATGCGGCCTGGGAGGATGGATAGAAATACCTGGTTCCTGTATTGGTGGTGTAATTGTGTGCGATACCATCCAGGGCACGAAGATCTGCATCCTCATAATCACTGTAGTGGTTGTTGGTTGCCCATACGGCACCCCTTCCAAAAGTGGAGAGCGCAGAAAAATAGTTATGGAGGTTGTTGACAAAACTGGAGCCAGACATGGATTGTATCTGCCACATGTGTTCGGTATTGTTTCTTCCACTCTTGCTCCACAGTGTTTTCCAGCTGGTGAACAGGCTGTATTCCTTGCTGCTGATCACTTCCATGGCCTTGTCCCTTGCCAGACCAAAATACTGTTTGGCATCCACTGCTTCGTATCCTTTTACAGCAGTTTTGGCATAGCTGTAGTTTCCATTGTCTTGACCTCCGCGTACAATCACATTTCCGCTGTTAACAGCACAAGAGGCCAATGTCAGGTAGGCTTTGGCTAAGAATCCCTTGGCTACGCCAAGGGTGGCCCTTCCGGCTTCTCCAGCTTTTGGATGACCTGCAGGGAACAACATGGTTTCAGCTTTTTTCAGGTCACTGAAAATGGTGTTGTACACTTCAACAACAGAGGCCCTCGGCTTGTTGATATCGCTTTCTTTTGACAACGAGGTAAGCCTCAATGGAACGCCTCCATAGAGTTGTACAAGCTGGAAGTATGACCAGCCTCTGAGGAAATAGGCCTCACCAAGTATTCTTTTTTTGATGTCTGGATCAATGTTTTGGTTGAGGGGTTCTACATTTTCAATCACGGTATTGGCCCTGGAAATGATGGTGTAGAATCCTACCCATGGTCCGTCTACACCCCAGTATCCTTGAGGGTTTCCAGCTCCGGATGTCCCCAAAAACCAATCGGCACCGGAAACATGGTCGTCATCCAGCATGGTCAGGTTCCAGATGGGTTGCAAATAAAGATCATAGGTGTACAATGCACTGTAAACGCCATTGATGGCAGTTTTTGCATCGCTTTCATTCTTGTAAAAATTTTCCGGAGACAAGAATGAATAGGGCTTTTCCGTTAGTGCTTTTTTGCAGGAG
>JAURJU010000059.1 GCA_030832085.1 Chitinophagales bacterium
GATTTAATTAATGATTTTAATGAGAGAAAATTAAGTAGGAGTAGTACAAAAAGTTTATCTGAATCAATTAATAAGTTACTTAAAGTTCGTTTAACTGAATTAGGTTGGATAGCAGAATCTCCTATTTTTAGAGAAGAGCCTTATGATTCCACAAACAATAGTGCATGGAGATTGGATTTTGCAAAAAATAATATTTCTATTGAAGTAGCGTTTAATCATGGGGAGGCAATTGCTCACAACATTATTAAACCTGTTTTAGCTAGTGAATTAAATCATGTTCAAAAGAATATTCAAACAAAATTAGGTGTAATCATAACTACTAATGAGGATATGAAACGAAAAGGTGGGTTTGATGGGGCAGTTGGAACTTTTGAAAAATTTATATCTTATTTTAAACCATATAGTAATATAGTTACAACTCCAATTGTGTTAATTGGATTGAAAGAACCTAAAACTTTTGAGATAGTAAATAAGGAAGTAATTTACTATTGAGTTACTTCAAAAAACTAGTTAGTGATACCCCGATTTTCTCAATAATACCAACAACCAAAGCATTACCCATTAAAAATGCTCGTTTTGTATTATTTACTACCTCTAAATTAGTAAAGTTGTCTGGGAACATATTTAATCTTTCTAGTTCTACCGGAGTTAATCTTCTAAATTTTCCTTTTTGTTCTACCACATGTTTGAATCTTGATGGAGATTTTCCACCTTCTGAAGTGATGATTGTTCTTGAAGGTAAATCTAATAAATCTGGGAAGTTCATTCCTCCTTCACTAAAAGTGTAAGTATGTCCTGAAGCAGATATTCTTTCTTTTTTCTTAGCACCCTTTTCTATTTCCCATTTTTTTAAATCTTTAGAATCAATCCAAAATTCTTCTTCAACTTCTTTTGAATCTATTAGTATATCTGCTAATGTTGTTTCATAATTTACTTCTGATGGTTTTACATCAATTGTAATTACTTTTCTATTAGATGAAATTCCTGAATTATGAAAAATTGATTTTCCTTTATCTGAACCATAATTTTTTGAAATAGATTCTAAATCACCTTTTATCTCAAATTCATCTTGTAATTCTTTTGAGTTACATGGAAATCCGTTACCCAATACTCCATCTGATTCAATCCAATCAATAGGATTTACTTTCTTTCTTTGTTTCTCAATTTCAGTACTATTTAAATAACCAACAATAAAAACTCGTCTTCTTCTTTGTGGTAAACCATATTCGGCTGCATTTAATACCCTCCATTCCACTGTGTAACCTAAATCATTTAATGAAGCTAACATAACAGCAAAATCTCTACCTCTTTTATTTACAGGACTCTTAATCAATCTATCAACATTCTCTAATATCAAAAATTTAGGTTTATTCTTACCTAAATCAGAAAGAATTCTTTCAATTTGCCACCACAAAACACCTTTTTTCCCTAACAAACCTTTTGAAGTTCTTAATGAATTAGCCACTGAATAATCTTGACATGGAAATCCTCCTACTAAAACATCACATTTTTCTTTTAACTCTTTTACTGATAATTCAGATATATCAGAATTGAAGTGACCTTCTTTCCCAAATCTATGTTCATAGACCATTGAGGCATGTTGAATTTTTGTAGATGGTTCCCATTGGTTACTATAAACAACTTTAAATTGAGTTTTATTATTCAATGATTTCTTATAACCACTTAATGAAGATTTACCTTTATAACCTTCCAACCCTAACCTAAATCCTCCAACTCCTGCAAAAAGTTCAATTATTTTTAATGTTTTGTTTTCCATACTTAATTTTTGATTACCACTTATACCCACAACACGGTCAAATGTTTTAAAATTGTTTAATTTCTTCATTGGTAATGTGTCTCCCACTTTTCCAAAATGATTTTGATATTCTATCAGAAAATATTACACATTTCTCATAGTTTGAAGGAATTTCAGTATTGATAAGTTCTTTAATTTCTTCATAATTAAAAGTATTTGTAGTTAATTCGTTATTAACTAAATCTTTTATTTTTAGTGAAACACCCTTAATGAAATCTTGTTTAAAATCATTTAGAATTCTAAATAATACTGTAAGTTTTAACTTTAAATCTTCTTGTTCTTTTTTGTATCGTTTAACTCCAGTAATATCATTATTAATTATTGAATCATCCATTTTCTTTTCTAAATCTTTGTATTTCTCAGTAAGATTATCAATTGTACTTTGAACTGTCATTACTCTCACTTTAAGATTACTGATTGTAATTTTTTTCCCACTAATTTCTAGAGCCTTTTTTTTGAAGAAAAGGTAATATTGTTCCTGAGGTGTTTTAAATATATTAAATATGTTCATTTTATAGGTTACTTAAAATTCATAATTTATTCTACCATTTATAGCCACAACATGGACAACTATTTTTTGTTATTAACTTTCCATTTCCTTCAGATTCCTTTGGAAGAATAAGTTTAGTTTCTGGGTTATATCTACTTAACCATCTCCTTACAGTTTCTTTACTTAAACCTGTGTCCCGAAGATAGTTCTCCCAACCCAACTTCACACCATTTGGGTCTAAGTCGTTCCTAACACCCTGTGATAGGAGTTTGGTTTTTGCAATGTGAAGTTCTTGTAGAATTTCAACAGAAATATTTTTCCAACTAACCACTAATTTTTTCATTTTAGTGACAGATTTCTTATAATCCCAATCTTTAGGAATTTTAGGAGATTTCATATCATATAAAACAATCTCATCCATAGTTCATAGGTTATAAATGGAAATTACTAAAATCTTTAGTAATAGCCTAATTTTTTAATTGTTTTTATTTTTGATTAACTCATCTAATCTTTCCCAAATCTCCTCAATAACCTCAATTTCTCTTTCCGATATTGGGTGTTCTAATAAGGTTTTGACTTTGTGTTCAAACCTAAATAATATTTTCTCTTTAGCCGTCTTTTTTGTTCCAATAAAGTTTTTAGAGAATTGCGAAAAGTGTAAAAAATGAAGTGGAAAAGCATTTACCAAACCATTGAACCACCAGTATGAAATCATCCCTTGTGGAGGACTAAAACAAAATACTCTCAATTGAGCTAGTGACTTACTTCTATTTTTGTTAACAGACATAGGTTTTGAAATTTTTTAGGTTAAAAATTCATCACCAGAAAAAATGAGAGAGAATTACATTTTATTTTGACCTGTAAGTCCTCATCGCTTTACCACCGTGGAGTTAGTTCTCTCGGTTGGTACCCGTTTGGGTTCTTGATGATGGTGTGAAGATATATAGATTTTTAGATTCTAAATCCGAAAATCCAATTACAATGATTAAATAGAAGGTGGTACGATATATTTCGTACTAGAAATCCAATGGATTCTTGAATAAAAGACACTATACTCTTAACATCAGTTAATTCAGTGTGTTATTGTGATTGTAGTATGTGGTTAATTTGAGTATTTTCTCTGAAACTGAACCAAAACAGAGTAAAAAGTGTGGAACCACAGTGTAACGGAGGTATAGACATGAAAAAACCCATTGAAAATCAATGGGTTATGTTCTATTTTGCGGACCGGACGGGACTCGAACCCGCGACCTCCGCCGTGACAGGGCGGCATTCTAACCAACTGAACTACCGATCCTACTTTTGATGAAAAACATCAAATTCGGGTTGCAAAGATAATGCTTTTGTGTTTTTTAAAGAACAATTTCTTGAATTTTTTATTCAACGCAGTTATTGTTCAATATCTAAACCATATGCATCCAGCAACCCAGTGATACCAGGCCATGCAAATTTGGCTTTTTTGAGTTTGTTCTTCTCAGGATCAATGGAATAGTTGAACGCGCTCCTGAAGTCAGCCTTTTCAAGCCTTGATCCATCAAAGATGGATCCCAACAGGTCGCAGCGTTCGAAAAATGCTCCAACAAGGTTGGTTTCAGTGAAGTCAACTTCATGCAAGGCAGAATTGCTGAACCTTGTGCTTTGCATGTTCAATTTGACAAAAGAACAGAGTTTTATTGAGCAGTTGTCAAATTGTACTGTAAAAAGGAACTTGCTGCAATCTTCAAAGTGAAGCCCTATTATCTTGCATTCCTTGAAGGTTACGTTCCTAAAAGTTGTGTGTTTGAGTGATGTCATGCTGAATTGGCAGCCGATAAACATTGAATCGGCAAAACTTGAACCGGAAAGGTCGCAAGAAGAAAAATCGCACTGGTCAAATTCACATTCCTCATGGTCGCTGGCCGGGTAGGTTGCTCCGGAAAAGGAGACTTTTTCAAGGTGTATGCCCTCGTGCATTGGTCTTTCCATGTTTCGATCAGTTGATGAGATAGGTAATGCCTTCCTTTGATATTTTTGCACCAGGGAATGTTTTGCGGGCTTCCATTTCAAATGGTGACAGGTCTGCATATTTGCTGCTGAAATGGCCTAAAAGTAGCTTTTCTGCTCCTGCTTTCAGGGCAATGGTGGCCGCATCCGAACTGGTAGAATGAAACCGGGCCGCTGCCTTTTCGGCCTGATTATCAAGATAGGTAGCCTCATGGTAAATCAGGTTGCACCCCTTGACGTACTCTAAAATAGATTCATCGTATTTGCTGTCTGCACAGAAAGCATATGATTTCGGTGGGATTGGAGCCCTAAGGGTTTCGCCCTCCTTTACCCGCGCAGGTTTCCCTTTGGTTTTGAAAAGAAAGCCCCAACAGGGAATCCTGTGCGAAACAGGAAAACATTCAACTGAAATACCCGGCAGGTCCAGGAGGGTTGCTGCTCCTGTAATGGGGTGGAAGATGAATTCGAATCCAAAGCTGGAACTTGAAATCTTTAGCTGCAGGTCGATCAACGTTTTCAATTCAGGAGTTGCATACAGGTGCAATGGGGCAATCCTGTTGGTCAAACTAAAGGTGTTCAGCAAGCCGGGGAGCCCATAGTAATGATCCCCATGCAGATGAGAGATGAAAATATGGTTGATCTTGCTTTTTTTGATTTTGTAGCGCTCCATCTGGAGTTGTGTGGCCTCTCCGCAGTCAACCAGAAAAAGCTGGTCTTCCGATGTAACGACCTGGGCAGTTTGGTGCCTGTTGTGCATGGAAAGGGCTGAATTGTTTCCAAGGATGGTGACGGCCAGCATATTCTGTTTCTTTGGATTATTCTGCGCCCAGTTCTCGCTCGATTTCTTCCATCTGCACAATGTCCCAGGCTTCTGATGCAGTAGGGGTGTGGTTGATGGTGTCCAACAAGTCTTTCTCTTTTAATTTGTTTTTCACAGCTTCTGAAAGTCCACAGATGACAAAAGAAGTTCCTTTTGCGTAATTGTTTTCGTGCAACTGCAAAAAGACCTCTGCGATCTTGTCATCCATCGAATCTACCCCATTCAGGTTGATCACCAGGCTCTTATTTTCTTCTTCTTGTTTTTTCGCAACAAGTTCCAAGAATTCTTCTGCCATATTTGCAGTAAGATCTTTCTCTTCAATGGAAATGACATGAAATATTTCCTTGGTATCAATTTTGACCTTCATCATGGAATTCCTATCTGTTTTTTAGGTTTTGTTAATCGCAAAGATACCTGATTTGTTTGTGGGAATTATTCATTATTATTGTAAAGACACGTAAAATCTAAGCTTCTATGGACAATAATTTTTCAGCACAGGTTAAAGAAATCATCTCCTATAGCCGGGAAGAAGCCTTGCGGCTGGGGAATGATTTTATCGGAACGGAGCACTTGCTTTTGGGTGTCATTCGTGAAGGTGAAAACACTGCATTAAAGGTGCTTCAAAACCTCAACGTAGATCTCTATGAATTGAGGAAAGAAGTAGAGATGGCCGTAAAAGACAAGACGGGCAAAAACATACAAAACATCAACAGCCTGCCTTTGACGCGTCAAGCAGAAAAGGTGATTCGGGTAACTGTTCTGGAAGCCAAGGCACTGAAAAGCCCCATGGTTGAAACAGAACATCTCCTGCTTTCCATCCTCAAGAACAAGGAAAATATTGCAACACAAATCCTCAACCAGTTTGAGGTCGATTACGATTTGTTCCGAAATGAGTTGGGTGCTGTCCGAAGCAATGATGTAAAAAGTGAATTTTCTGATGAACCTGAAGAGGAGTTTGATGATGAACGCAAGTCAGGCGCCCAAAAAGCCAGGCCTGCGCAGGCGGGTGGGAAAAGCAAAACCCCTGTTCTGGACAACTTTGGAAGGGACATCACGAAGCTGGCTGAATCAGGGTCATTGGATCCCATTGTTGGCCGTGAGGCAGAAATAGAGCGCGTTTCACAGATCCTTTCCCGCAGAAAAAAGAACAACCCCATACTGATTGGAGAGCCTGGTGTGGGCAAGACTGCCATTGTGGAAGGGTTGGCACTGCGAATTGTTCAACGCAAGGTTTCCAGGGTATTGTTCGACAAGCGGGTAGTTTCTCTTGATCTTGCAGCCCTTGTCGCAGGAACCAAGTACAGGGGGCAGTTTGAGGAAAGGATGAAAGCCATCATGACAGAACTCGAAAAGAACCGCGATGTGATTCTTTTCATTGATGAAATACATACCATTGTTGGAGCAGGTGGAGCAAGTGGGTCATTGGATGCCTCCAATATTTTCAAACCTGCACTGTCACGCGGTGAGTTGCAATGCATTGGTGCCTCGACCTTGGATGAGTACCGCATGCACATAGAAAAGGATGGGGCTCTGGACAGGCGTTTCCAAAAGGTACTGGTTGAGCCACCCTCTGTAGATGAAACCATTCAAATCCTCAACAACATCAAATCAAGGTATGAGGATTTTCACAATGTGGATTATGCACAGGAAGCAATTGATGCATGTGTCAAGTTGAGCGACCGTTACATGACAGACCGTCTTTTGCCGGACAAGGCGATTGATGTTTTGGATGAAGTGGGCGCAAGGGTTCACCTCAAAAACATCAATGTGCCAGAAGATATCATCGAACTTGAAAAGAAGATTGAGGACATCAAGCTTGAAAAAAACCGCGTTGTCAAAAGCCAACGTTTTGAAGAGGCTGCAAGCCTTCGCGATACAGAGAAAAAATTGCAAGAAGAACTCGAGGCAGCAAAAAACAATTGGGAAGAGGAATCCAAGCACAAGAGATTTCCAATCGGTGATGAAGACATTGCTGAAGTCGTAAGCATGATGACCGGCATCCCCGTAAAGCGGATGGTTCAGGCCGAGACGGAAAAACTAAGGAACATGTCTATCGAGATGAAGGGCATGGTTGTTGGTCAGGACGATGCCATCAGCAAAGTGGTGAAAGCAATTCAACGCAACCGTGTTGGATTGAAAGACCCCAAGAAGCCCATAGGGACCTTTATTTTCCTTGGGCCTACGGGTGTTGGTAAAACCGAACTTGCCAGGGCACTTTCAAGGCAAATGTTCGATTCTGAAGATTCACTGATCAGGATCGACATGAGTGAGTACATGGAAAAGTTTACCGTGAGCCGTTTGATAGGAGCGCCTCCCGGTTATGTAGGATATGAAGAAGGCGGTCAACTTACTGAAAGGGTAAGAAGAAAGCCATATTCAGTGATCTTGCTTGATGAAATAGAAAAGGCACACCCGGATATTTACAATATTCTTCTGCAGGTGTTGGATGATGGGCAATTGACGGATGGCCTGGGAAGAAAGGTGGACTTCAAGAATACACTGATCATCATGACTTCCAATATCGGCGTACGCCAGTTGAAGGATTTTGGGGAAGGGGTTGGCTTTGCAACAAGCGCACGCCAGGCCAATGCAGAGGAAGCCAACAAGGCAGTCATAGAAAAGGCCTTGAAGCGCACCTTCTCTCCTGAATTCTTGAACAGGGTGGATGATGTCATCATTTTCAACTCACTTGAGAAGGAGCATATTTTTGAGATCATCGATATTCTGATGAAAAGTGTCATGAAGCGGTTGACCAACCTTGGCTTCTCATTGGAGCTGAGCCCGGAGGCCAAGGACTTCATTGCTGACAAGGGATACGACCAACAATTTGGTGCAAGACCCTTGCACAGGGCCATCCAGAAATACTTGGAAGATCCGTTGGCTGAAGAGATCCTGAGCTTGAACATCAAGTCAGGTGATGTGATGGTTGCAGACCTTGACAAGGAAAACCAGAAAATTTTCTTTACCATCAAGCCATTGCTTCCCGGAAAGAAAGAAAAATCAAAGGCATGATGATGTCATTTAGAGATTAACTTTGTCCCGGCCTTTGGCCGGGATTTTTTATGTACAATACATCGATTGGTAAGGACATTGAAAAAGCGAAAGCACTGCTGGAAGCGGGTGAGCTGGTGGCCATCCCCACAGAAACCGTCTATGGACTGGCAGGAAATGGATTGAGTGAAACGGCCATTGAAAAGATTTATGCAGCGAAAAACCGTCCACAGTTCAATCCATTGATCCTGCATGTGGCCAGCATTGAACAGGCAGAGCGCTGGGTTGCTGAAATGCCTTTGTCTTGTAAATTGTTGATGAATTCCTTTTCGCCCGGCCCCATTACCTATCTTTTGCCAAAATCATCGCTTGTGCCAGATCTTGTAACGGCTGGCAGTTCAAGGGTCGCCATCCGCATCCCCAATCATCCAATGACCCTGGATCTTTTGCACAGGCTTGATTTTCCGTTGGCTGCGCCAAGTGCAAATCCATCAGGATATGTAAGTCCAGTTTCAGCAGCGCATGTGTTGCAGGGCTTGACCGGTAAGATACCTTACATCCTTGATGGTGGAAATTGCAGCGTGGGGTTGGAATCAACGATTGTCGGTTTTGAAAACAATATCGTTGTCATTCACCGCTTGGGGGGCATCACTGCCGAGCAAATCTTTCAGGTGAGTGGTGCCGAAGTAAAAACAGTTTTATCGCATGCATCCCCAACCGCCCCTGGGCAATTGAAAAGTCATTATGCTACTTCAAAGCCTTTTTACCTCGGTGATATTCCTGCATTGTGTCAGGCATTTCACGATAAAAAGATTGGTGTGCTTTCTTTTGATAAACGGTCAGGACAAGCTGTTGCGGAAGAAATCCTGCTTTCTACTGCTGGAAGCATGGAAGAAGCTGCAGAAGGGCTTTATGCTGCCATGCGGGCATTGGATTGTTCTGATATTGATGTCATTGTTGCCGGACGACTGCCAGATGCAGGAATTGGCAGGGCCATCAACGATAGGTTGGAAAGGGCTGCTTACAAAAACAATTAGCAGATTTCACTCAGTTCCAGCCAACGCAATTCCTTCTCATCCACGGCATTGCTTATTTCACTGAACCTGTTGGATAGTTTTTCGATTTCTGCGTAGGGCAGGGAAGCATCATTCAATTTTTCTGTAATGCTGGCTTTCTCTTCCGTCAACTTTTTTATTTCTTTTTCCAACAACTCAAATTCTCTTTTTTCATTGAAGCTGGGCTTTCGTTTTTCGGGTTTTGTCTCTTTCTCCGGTTCACGGTTGACGATGATCTGGGATTTTACTTTCTCCGGATCGGCAGATTTCTCTGCAACTTCAATTCGGTACTCTCCATAGTTGCCAGGGAAATCCCTGATCACCCCTTCACCTTCAAAAACAAAGAGATGGTCAACAATCCTGTCCATGAAATATCGGTCGTGGCTGATGATGATCAGACAGCCAGGAAAGTCAAGTAAAAAATTCTCCAGCACGGATAGGGTAGGAAGATCAAGGTCATTGGTAGGCTCATCAAGGATAAGGAAGTTTGGGTTCTTGAAAAGAATGCTCAGCAGGTGCAGCCTTCTTTTTTCGCCACCACTCAATTTGCTGATATAGCCATATTGTTGGTCAGGGGTAAAGAGAAACAGTTCCAGGAATTGGGCTGCACTCAATGTCCCGCCATTGGCCAACGGGAAATTTTCCGCAATGTTTTTGACAAATTCGATGACCCTTGAATCTTGTTTTATTTCCAGGCCTTTTTGAGAGAAATTCCCGAAAACAATCGTGTCTCCAATGTTGATTTTGCCACTATCGGTTGCTTCAAGCCCTTGCAGCATGTTGATGAAGGTGGTTTTTCCTGCCCCATTTTTTCCGATGATGCCAACCCTTTCCCCTTTTTTGAAGGTATAGTCCAATCCATTGAGGATGACTTTTTCACCAAATTTCTTGTACACTTTTTTCAGTTCTGCGATCTTTCCTCCAAGCCTGCTCATTTTCATTTGAAGGTCCAGCTGCTTGTCTTCAATCTTGCGCTTGGCCACCTTTTCGATTTCATAAAAATTATCCTGTCTGCTCTTCGATTTGGTGGTTCTTGCCCTTGGCTGCTTTCGCATCCATTCCAGCTCTTTACGGAAGGTATTTTTTGCCTTGTCGATGGTGGCCATTTCGCTTTCTATCCGTGCGGCTTTCTTTTCAACATAGTTCTGGTAATCGCCCTTGTAGACATATATTTTGCTGTTGTCCAGTTCCCATATTTCATTGCACACGGCATCCAGAAAGTACCTGTCATGTGTAACCAGCAACAATGTGATGTTCTCCTTGTCCAAATAATGCTCCAGCCATTCGACCATTTCCACATCCAGGTGATTGGTGGGTTCATCCATGATCAGGAGGCAGTGGTTGTTGTTGAACCCAATGTCGATAAGGGTTCTGGCAAGTGCCACCCTTTTTCTTTGTCCACCGCTCAGGCTGCCCACTTTCTGGTCCATCTGGTGAATGTTGAGCTTGCTCAAAATCTGTTTCACCTTGGAGTCAAAATCCCAGGCATCATGGTCGTCCATTTCAATCAATGCGTTGGATATTTTTTCAGGATCGTTGGAGTCTTCTGCAGCCTCATATTTTTTGATGGCATTGATGACGGGATGGTTGTGCGCAAAAATATTGTCGAGGATACTCGAGTTTTCACTGAATTGAGGATCCTGTTCAAACAATACCGTGTTCACATCCTTGTTGATCCATACTTTTCCTTGCTCCGCAGTTTCCGTTCCTGAAAGAATGCGCAAAAGGGTTGATTTTCCTGATCCGTTTCTGGCAATCAGTGCGATTTTATCACCTTCGTTGATGTGAAACGATATGTTGCTGAAAAGTGGTTTGATTCCGTAGGATTTGCCGAGGCCCTCAACTGTTACATAGTGCATCATACAAAGATACAACAATCACAAGGGGATAAAACGGTTTGGCGATTATTTGGCCAATTTGAAGATGATCCAACAAATGATCATTGTTAAAACAAAGACCAATGGCATTGTGAGCCTCTTCATCTTCATTTCCAACTGTTTTTTTCTCAATAATCTTTGCCAAGCCAATTGTTCAGCCGGATGCTCTTCTAAGATTCTTCCAAATTGTTGATACAGCCATTCTACACCGGTTAGATCCAACCTCCATGCGATCCTGAGTGCCATCTGCAATGCTGCAGTCTTTATCTGCACATCACCCTCGACCATAAGTGTTTCCATCCTATCATCGCTAAACAGTTCTTTCAAATGATTCAGTAGAACAATTGTATCCATCCTGAAATGATCTGTTCCTGCAATGTATTGATCGGCTTTGATGAACAATTGCAAGATTTGTTCTGCCCTCAGGGCATGGTCCAGTGCATGCCCCAATAACTTTTCCAGCCATCGTTGATAGAGGTATTCTTCTTTTTTTTGGGGATCGGATAAAACAAGGTATGCCTCCTGGATTTCCCTGTAATAGTGCTCATCAAGCTGGTTCCCATTGCACTTGTCTGGGTGGTATTCCATGGCCAATGTCCTGAAAGCCCTTTTAACCACAGCCGCGTCAGCACCTGGAGGAACTTTTAAAATGGCATAATAATCTTTCAGGGGCATTGATACAAAGTTATTAATTGGATATATTTGTTCATATCAAATTTTACGATGAAAAAAATCTTCTTATTTCTGTTGATCAGTGCTTCTGCAATGGCCAGCGCACAGACGTCAAAACCATCCAAGACACAGCATTTCTTTGAGTTGAAAGTATACGAGTACAAGACTGCCGAGCAACAGGCAGTGATTGACCAATTTCTTTCAGATGCTTATCTTCCTTACCTGCACCGGAAAGGGATTCAGCATATTGGTGTTTTCACGGGTATTGCCAATGATACCGCTGCCATAAAGAAGTTGTATGTATTGATTCCCTATACAAAACTCGGTGAAATACCCGCCATCAACAAGGCCATGTTCAAGGACAAGGAAGTGGCTGAAAAGGGCGCTGCCTATCTTGATGCCACCAGCGAAGCCCCTGCATACAGCAGAATTGTTACCTATATCCTGGAAGGATTCAGGCTTGCACCGGGGCTGACGCTACCCAAGTTGAAAGGTGCTGTAGAAGACAAGGTCTACGAATTGAGGAGCTACGAAGGTGCATCAGAGAAAAAGTACTGGAAGAAAGTTGAAATGTTCAATGAAGGCGGAGAAATTGATATTTTTTCAAGGTTGAATTTCAATCCTGTTTTTTACGCAGAGGTCATCAGTGGACCAACCATGCCGAACCTGATGTACATGACCAGCTTTGAAAGCAAGGCTGACCGTGATGCGCATTGGCAATCGTTCAAGGACGATGCACAATGGAAAGCACTTTCCGCCAAAAAGGAATATGAGAAAACGGTAAGTAAAAATGTTACCCTGTTTCTCAGGGCAAGGCCTTACTCAGACTATTGATGGTGCCTGCGCGATGATGGCGCTTCTGTTCGGTGCATCTGTTCCATCCATTGCAATGCGCCAAGGGGAAAGGCATTATCTTTGCCCAAATTTGCTTTTATGGATGAATTGAGCAAGATAAATGAGGCCTTAAACCTCATCAGGTCCAGGTACGGAAAAAAACCTGAGGTCGGTGTAGTGCTGGGAAGTGGACTCGGTGGTTTTACTGAACATGTTGTTGTAGGAGCAGAAATCCCATACAATGAAATACCCCATTTTCCGGTCTCAACTGTTGAGGGGCATAGCGGTAAATTGATACTGGGGACGATGGGAGACAAGGAAGTGGTCGTTATGGCGGGCAGGTTCCACTATTATGAAGGGTATACGCCAAACGAAGTTGTTTTCCCCATTCGTGTGATGCAGGCCTTGGGCGCAAAGTACCTCTTTGTTTCCAATGCTGCAGGCGGTGTCAATCCCGGGTTTAAGGTTGGAGACCTGATGGTCATCAAGGACCATATCAGTTTTTCAATTGTCAACCCTCTTTTGGGAAAGAATTTTGATGCATTGGGGCCGCGTTCCCCTGACATGAGTGAGCCGTACTCGAAAGCGCTGATTGGAAAGGCCCAGAGCATTGCTGCAACACTGGGTCACGAACTCAAGGAAGGAATTTATTTTGGTGTTACGGGTCCAACTTTTGAAACCAGGGCTGAATATAAAATGATTCATCTTCTTGGTGCTGATGCCGTAGGGATGAGTACAGTGCAGGAAGTCATTGCTGCAGTCCATTCTGGCATGACCGTTTTTGCAATGAGTGTAATTACTGACATTGGCATCAGGGACGAAGAAAATACCATCACGCACCAGGAGGTGCTTGATGCGGCGAATGCCGCTGCTCCAAAACTAACAGCTGTTTTCAAGACAATGATTGAGACATTGAACCTTGGAATTTAATTTCGGTTTCTTCAATGCACATGAAACGCAATACCCATCATCCAACTGCATGCTGTTCCATCACCGGTAAAATTCATCTTCCGGTGATGCTCATCTTGCTGTTGTTTTGCTCAAGTGTTTCAGGTCAAATGCGGGGGATGATGCGTGGAATGCAGGGCATGGGTTCCAGGATGGGTGGTGCTGGTGGTGGCGCCAGGGGAGGAGGTGGAGGAAGTGATTCCCTTAGTTTTGAAAAGCGCAAGTTTTCAGATGATTCCGTGAATGTTCGTTTTCGGTACCTTGATACAGCCCGCTACAGTGTTTTTGACTCCTCCATCAATGATTTTTTCCGAAGGGTTCCTCTCAAGGCTGAACTCATCAACATTGGCCACAATGGCAATGCCACGAGACCAATATTGCATTCACCATTGCGATCACCCGGTTGGGATGCCGGTTTTCATGCATTGGATCCTTTTGCGTTTAAGATTTCAGACACAAGGTTCATGAATACCACCAAGCCCTTCACAGAATTGGGTTATCTGGTAGGAAGCAAGGCGGAGCAGCAGATTAGTATTTTGCATACGCAAAATGTACAGCCTGATTGGAATTTTGTGCTGGAATACAGGCTGGTCAATGCACCTGGTACCTTCAATTCACAAAATACCAATCACAACAACATCAGGTTCAACTCCGACTATACATCAAAAAGCCAACGTTATCATGCTTACCTGATCCTTCTTTCCAATGTACTGCAAACAGCAGAGAATGGTGGAATTACCGATGAGTCCTTGTTGGTAAATCCTAATCCGGCATATGATGACAGGTTCAATATTCCCACCAATCTTGCTTCTGCAGCCTACACTTCCAGAAACTTTTTCAATGTCAAGCTGATCACAGGGAACAAGTATACAGACAAACATTTTTTGCTCAGGCAGCAATATGATTATGGCAAAAAAGATTCGGTGATAACTGATTCTTCGGTAATCCGTTTTTTCCTGCCCAGGCTCAGGTTTGAGCATACCCTTCATTCCAGTGGATACGGATACCAATTTCTTGATGTCCAGGCCCGAAACGCAGAAAACTTCTACAAAAGCAATTATGGATTTGCATCGGTTCCAGATACGGTGGACCTGAACAGCCAGTGGTCAGTATTGAAAAATGATTTTTCCATCATTCAGTTTCCTGAAGCAAAAAATCCATTGCAGTTTCTTAAAGTGGGCATCGGCATTCAGCAGTATGTTTCATCGCCTGATTCCCTGCGGGATGCATTTGGCAACCTGATGCTGCATGGGGAATACCGCAACAGGACCAGGAACAAAAAGTGGGATATGCTCTTGTATGGTGAGTTTTATGCTGCAGGACGGGATGCCGGGAATTATGACCTGAAGGCAAACCTCCAAACCCAATTGGGCAACCTGGGTGCACTGGAGTTGGGATTCCAGAACATCAACAGGTCTCCCTCATATCTGTATGCCAGAAAAACCGCTTTCCCAGTCAAAAGGGCAAACAGTTTCAATGACGAGAATGTCACAGCAATTTATGGAGCGCTGTATCTCAAAAAGCTGAAGGCGCGGTTGAGTTTCCATTACTATTTACAGTCCAACTATACCTATTTCAAGGACTACAGGACTGTTGCACAATATTCGACAGTTTTCAATTTTGTTCGGGCAGGTTTCAACAGGGAAACCAGCTTGGGTAAAAAGTGGAAATGGTACCTTGATGTCCAGGTGCAAACAGTTGCTGGTTCGGCCCCCATCCATTTGCCGGCTTTGTATACCCGAAACCGCTTGTCTTATGAGGCAAAGCCTTTCCGAAACCTGGTGGTTGCTTCTGGCATTGATATGCGTTATTTCAGCGCGTACTATGCAGATGGATATTCCCCTTTGACAGGGCAGTTCTTTTTTCAGGACAAGAGGAAGTTGTCGCCCCGTCCAGACATCGCAGCATTCACCAACTTCAGGATCAGGAGTTTCACGGCATACCTGAGGCTTGAAAACCTGAATACTGCCACATTGCAGTACGGATTTGGATTTAAGGAGAACAACCTTTCCGCCCCACTGTATCCCAATCCGGGCATGGTTTTCAGGCTGGGGATTTTTTGGAATTTCGTGAACTGATCCATTTCAGTTAAAGTTCAGTTTCCGTGTTTTAAATCTGATTTTCTTTTCTATTTTTGCAATGTGAAAAGAATACTCTCAATATTGTTGTTGGTGATTTATACTGCTGCAAGCGGCGGTACGGTCATCAGTGCACATTATTGCATGGGTGATCTGGCATCTATTTCTATCGGAGAACGAGACACCAAAGGCTGTGCGTACTGTGGCATGGAAGATGAGGGATGTTGCCATGATTTGCCACAGGTCATCAAGATGGAAAATTCCAATCTTGAAAATCCCGGCGTCACATTTTCTTTATTCCACCCAATTGCTTACTTCAGCGCCTTTCCATGGCGTTTTAACAAGGTAGATCCCGCTCCCATTGCGGATGCCCAGTTGGTATTGACTTATAAGGTCCTCAAACCTCCGGCATTTCTGCTGAATTGCAATTTCAGGATTTGATTTGAATTGTTTTTGGGTAGTAGTTATCTGCTCAAAGACTTTGGTAATTGTTGTGCTTTATATTTATCCACGTTCAAATCAATTGACATGAAAAAGAATTTATCAGTTTTCGTACTTCTCCTTTCATTTTTCCTTTCCACTTCAATATTTGCCCAAAAAACCGAAGAAATCAAGGTTTGGGGCAATTGCGGTATGTGCAAAAAAACCATTGAAACTGCGGCACTCAAAGCAGGGGCTAAGACAGCCAGTTGGAGCGAAGAAACCAAAATGCTCACCGTAGCATACAAGCCCAAAAAAACTGACGCAAAGGCCATTCAGGAAGCCGTCGCAGCATCAGGATATGACACCCAGGATGTTACTGCTCCCAACGAGGTTTACAGCAAGCTCCACGGATGCTGTCAGTACGACAGAAAACCTGCACAGGAAGTTGCCAAGAATGACATTAAAAAGGAGTGTTGTGGAATGGAAAACTGTGACCACAAAATGGATTGTTGCAAAGAAGAAAAATGTGAAAAGGACAAGTCATGTTGCAAGGACGGAAAATGTGAGAAGGGTAAATCCTGCTGTACTAAATAATCAATCCATCATCAAGGGCCTGTTTCCCATCGGCAGGCCCTAATTATTTTCAAATGAACAAGACACTATGTGTGGTCATGGCGATGTTGCTTGTGACCAATTTTTCCTTTTCTCAAATCAAGCGTGCAACTTTACAGGCGAGTGGATTGACTTGTGCACTGTGTGCTAAATCCATTTTTACCAACCTCGATGCGCTTGATTTTATTGACAGTGTTGATACCGATCTCGAGTCATCTTCCTTTCTGCTTACGTTCAAGGAAACTGGAAAATTCGATATCAACGCCATCAGAAAAAAAGTGAAAGATGCAGGCTTTTCTATCTCGAAGCTCTTGTTGACAGTGGATTCTGGGGTATTTAACCTTGGTGCTGATCCCAAAATACGGATAGGGGATAACATGTACCATTTCATCAGTGCAGAAAAGAAAGCTGTTTCGTCCCCTTTTGAAATGCAGGTCATGGATCCCTCATTCCTGTCTGCCAAGGAATACAAAAAAATCAGCTCCCGATCTTCGCTGCCATGTTTCCAGCCAACAAAATCCTTACCCTGCACAATTCCATCTTCAGAAAATGGTGTATTGGGCATATACCATGTCAGTTTATGAAATTTCGAAAGTTGTTTTTTTCTTCCTTGACTCTTTTTCATTTGGCGCCATTCCCCAAAGTTGGGGCCCAGGAGCTTTATGTGTACAGCGAGCCCGCATCCACAGTTCCGGCAAAATCGCTTTCGCTGAAATATGCCAGCAAGTGGATGACGGAGTCAGCGCTGGGCCATGAACATACTTCCTCCAGGCACATGATTGAATCAACCCTGGGCCTGAGCAAATATTTGACCTTCAGGCCCGGAATCAGCTTTGGGAACATGTACAATGCGTATCCAGATCTAAAACTCAGGTTTGAAGCAATATCCCTATATGCCAAGTTGCGGTTGTTGTCAATTGATGATGTCCACAAGCATTTTCGCATGGCGGGCTTCGTAAAAGCTGTTGTCAGTAAAAATGACCTCAGGTATGAGGAATTGACTGCAGACGGTGACCAGACCGCTTTTCAGGGCGGGCTTATCCTTACACAACTCTTGCACAAGCTTGCTGTTTCTGGAACCGGTTCCTTGGTTGAAGTACTACATGCTGACCGCTGGAAGGATTTTGGGGCACCCACTTTTTACGGCTATCGGAGTTTCAATTATAGCGTATCCGCCGGTTATTTGCTCTTCCCAAGAAAATACACCAGCTACAATCAAACCAACCTCAATCTTTACATTGAGGTGATGGGCTCAAAAGGTTTGGACCGGAAATATGCTTTTGCTGATCTCGCACCTGCGGTACAACTGATCATCAACAGCAATGCCAAGTTCAATGTGGGGTACCGTTTTCAGATTGGCGGTGGTGCATATCGAATGGCTAATAAATCCTTGTCCGTCAGCTATGAGCGCACTTTTTTGAATGCATTGAAAGCCAGGAAAAAATGAGGACGGCCATTCACTCATTTCAATCCTTGTGAGAATTGGATGTTGTGAAAAATTAAGCATTTCAACCTTTGTCTTGAATTTCGCGTGAAAATCTTACCTTCAAAAGGTGAAAAGGATCCTTTTTTTCATTGTTGCCATTCAGGTCATTACTTCCGGTCATTTTATGGATGAATTGGTGAAGTTTGACAACCTCATTGATCATTACTATGAGCACAAGCAAAGTGATCAGCCCCTTTCTGCCATTCAGTTTATTCAATTCCATTATTTTGACAGCATCCATGAGAAATCCGATCCTATAAGGCATGCGTCGCTTCCGCTAAGAAATACAGGCATTTCCTTTGCACAGGTATATCATCCTCCTGTCGAATCATTTCTTTTATCTCCCATCTGGAATACATGTCTTTCCGATTTTAACCCTGTCAGCAAAGGCTTGGTACCACAATGCCATCAATGCGCTGTTTTTCAGCCTCCTAAAGTTGTCTGATTTTTGACAGTATAGTTTTCATTAAAATCAGAAAAAATGTTGAATGCAATCATCCGCTTTTCCGTCAGGAACAAGCTTATCATAGGATTATTTACACTGGGATGGATCGTTTGGGGAGCCATAGAATTGTTCAAGCTACCCGTTGATGCACTACCAGACATTACTTCCAATCAAGTTCAAGTGATCACCGTTTCACCCACGCTGGGTTCACTTGAGGTGGAAAGGTTGATTACCTTTCCCATTGAGCAGGCGTCTTCGAATATACCAGGTATAAAGGAAATACGCTCCATCTCAAGGTTTGGGCTCTCTGTTGTTACAATTGTTTTCGATGACGACAAGGACATTTATTGGGCCCGTCAACAGGTCAGCGAAAGGATGTTGTTGGTGAGGGATGAGATTCCCAGGGAAGCGGGTACTCCGGAGCTTGCACCTGTTACAACCGGATTGGGTGAAATTTACCAGTATATCGTTCGTCCAAAGAAGGGCTATGAAGATAAATACGACCTGACCGAATTGCGCACCATTCAGGATTGGATCATCCGAAGGCAATTGTTGGGAACACCTGGCGTTGCAGATGTCAGCAGTTTTGGTGGGAAGCTCAAGCAATATGAAGTGGCAATCGATCCTGTCAAATTGAAGGGTGCAGGCGTCAACTTGGACCAGGTATACAACGCCATCCAGAGCAACAACCAGAATTCGGGTGCCGCTTATATTGAGAAGGGTCCTTCTTTGCTTTTTGTACGCTCAGAAGGGCTTGTAAAATCTGTTGATGATATCCACAATATCTATGTTGCCAAATCATCCTCAGGCACACCCATATACATCAGGGATGTTGCAGAAGCCAGGATAGGAAGCCCGGTACGCTATGGCGCACTCACCTATATGGATGAGGGCGAAGTTTCAGGGGCTGTGGTGCTCATGCTCAAGGGAGAAAACGCCACTGATGTAATTGGTCATATTGAGGATCGGATGAAGCAGATTCAAAAATCATTGCCCGAAGGTGTTGAAGTAATTGCGTTCTTGGACAGGACAAAAATGGTCAACCGTACCCTGGGTACAGTGAAGACCAATTTGCTGGAAGGCGCAACAATTGTTTTGCTCATTCTTGTTTTCTTTCTGGGAAATATTAGGGCAGGAATAGTAGTGGCTTCCGTGATTCCATTGGCCATGCTTTTTGCCGTTGGAATGATGAATCTTTTTGGAGTGACCGGAAACCTCATGAGCCTTGGGGCACTTGATTTTGGATTGATTGTGGATGGGGCAGTAATCATTGTGGAAGCCGTTCTTCACCGCTTGCATTCTAACAAACACCAAGGGCTTCAATTGCAACAGGCGCAAATGGATCAAACCGTTGAACAGTCTGCCGGCAGAATGATGGGAGCAGCGGTGTTTGGACAAATCATCATTCTGATCGTTTACATTCCCATTCTGAGCCTTACAGGTATAGAAGGCAAGATGTTCAAGCCCATGGCGCAAACGGTTGCCTTTGCGCTTGTAGGAGCCTTCATTCTCTCGCTTACGTATGTTCCGATGATGACAAGCATCGTGTTGAATAAAAAGTTGAACAACCATGATAATTTTTCAGACAGGATGATGCTGAAACTTCAGGGAGGATTTCAAAAAGCCCTTTCGCGTTTGTTGCAGCATCCCAAGAAAGTGGTACTCGGATCTGTTGTATTGCTGGTCCTGTCTATTTTTGTTGCAGGTACGCTTGGGGGAGAATTCATACCAGAACTGGAGGAGGGAGACTTTGCCATTGATGCAAGACTGATGACCGGAAGTTCATTGGATGAAACAATCGATGCAACCACCAAGGCGGTTCATGAATTGAAAAAGTTTCCTGAGGTGCAAAAAGTGGTAACAAGAATCGGGTCCAGTGAAATTCCTACCGACCCAATGCCCATAGAAATGACTGACATCATCGTCAACCTAAAACCCAAAAAAGAATGGACCAGCGCTGAAAATTATGATGAGCTGGCCAACAAAATGAGTGCTGCTATCGGTAAGGTGCCTGGACTGACAGGTGGTTTTCAATACCCTGTTCAGATGCGTTTCAATGAATTGATTGCGGGTGCCAAACAAGACGTGGTCTGCAAGATTTTTGGCGAAGACCTGGATACCCTTGCTTATTATGCAGCCCAATACGAAGCGGTCATACACAAGGTAGAAGGGGCAAAAGACGTGTTTACTGAAAGGGTAACCGGATTGCCCCAGATTGTCATCAAATACAAGCCAGCAGCCATCGCAGCATACGGGTTAAGCATTGCCGATGTAAACAGGGTGCTCCGGGCTTCTTTTGCGGGTGAGGTTGCCGGCCAGGTATATGAAAACGAGAGACGGTTTGACCTGGTGCTTCGGTTGAAGGAATCAAGAAGGAATGACCTTTCTGATATCAGGAACCTCATGGTAACCAATCCTGATGGGATGGCCATCCCCATATCGCAACTGGCAGAAATTGCAATTGAAGAAGGGCCTAATCAGGTGCAGCGCGAAGATGCCAAACGCAGAATAACCGTGGTATTCAACGTTCGGGACCGCGATGTTCAATCCGTTGTGAAGGAATTGCAGTCAAAGGCAGAAACGAAAATCAAATTGCCGGCAGGTTACTATGTGAAATTTGGCGGGCAGTTTGAAAATTTGGTGGAGGCCAAAGAAAGGTTGATGATCGCTGTTCCAATTGCCTTGCTTTTGATTTTGCTGATCCTTTATTTTTCATTCGGCTCATTGCGCTATGGATTGCTGATCTATACTGCTATTCCCCTTTCTGCCATTGGCGGCATCCTCTTGCTCTGGATGCGTGACATGCCTTTCAGCATCTCCGCTGGGGTAGGCTTCATAGCACTTTTTGGTGTGGCAGTTTTGAATGGTATCGTTTTGATCAATGAATTCAACCGCTTGAAAAACGAAACTACATTGGACATGAAAGATTTGGTATTGAAGGGCACTTCAACAAGACTGAGACCAGTGTTAATGACGGCAGCTGTAGCATCGTTGGGATTTCTTCCGATGGCATTGAGCACAAGCTCTGGAGCAGAGGTACAGCGGCCATTGGCCACAGTGGTGATAGGTGGATTGATTTCAGCAACATTGTTGACGCTTTTTGTCTTGCCCGTTTTATACGTGTGGGTAGAGCGCAGAAAAGGTTCCATCAAGGCTCCTGCACTTTCATTCCTCTTGGTATTCCTCTCAATCACTGGCAGTAGCCAGACAACTGTAGAAGAAATGCATGGATACATCAATACCAGGCCTACTGCCTCAATGCCCATTGACTCCATCATTGCCATGGCAGACAGGAATGCCATATCGCTCAAGCTGGCAGGAAAGCAGATGGACTATTATGCAGCATTAAAGAAAAAATCTGCTGAGATTCCAAAGACTTCCATGGGGGTTGAATACGGAAACATCAACAGTGCTTTGAATGATACCCGATTTTTTCTAAACCAGCAGTTTCAATTGCCCAAGGTTTATGCAAGGCAAAAAGCAGTTTATGCTGGTTCAGAGGCCTTGTATGCGGCAAAGAAAGACCTTAGACAGGCGGCATTGCATCTTGAGATCAGACAAATCTGTTACAAGATCATGGACCTTGACAGAAGGGACGAGATCCTTTACCGTTTCTTGCGGGTATTTTCCAGTTGGGAAGAAAAGGCAAAGGTTCAACAGGCGGCGGGTGAAATCAATGCTGCGGTCTTGAATGGCATAGCCCTTCAAGCCAAGCAGTATCTCTTTCAGAAAAAGGAATTGGAAGCCGATCGCTATACCCTTATCCAAGAGCTCAATAGCATGATCATGTCTGGTAGCAATTACAAACCGTCATTGGACAATACAGTAGAAAAAGAAATTCCAAGTTTGGTGACATCTTTTGCATCGCATCCAGCAATAAAAGCTGCGGAGGAAAAGGTGAAGTTGAGCCAGGCAGAAACAGCGTTGGAAAAAAACAGGCTTGCACCGGATTACAGCCTGGGATACAGCAACCTTTCCATCCAGGGCTGGCAATCTCCAGATGGGCTTACCCAAAAATACTATTCACCTTCAAACAGGTTCGGCATTTTTCAATTCGGTGCATTGATTCCCATTTTTAATGGTGCTTCCAAAGCGAGAATCAATGCTGCGAAAGCTGCGGAAACCATGGCTTCCCTCGAAAAACAACAGGAACAGGAAAACCTCAACCGGAAACTGACGGATGTGATTTCTCAGTTTCGGGCCGCAAAGGAGGCTTATGATTATTATCAATCTACAGGCCTGAAATTGTCGATTGAGTTATGGCAGCAAGCAATGAAAAGGCTGGAACTTGGAGACATTTCATACGCTGAGTATACCATGTTGCTGTCCCAGCACCTGCAAAGTTTGATTTCACACGCGGCATCCATTCATCAACTGCAAATGGCATCGGCATCACTTCAATTTCTAACCGAAAAAAAATAATTCATGAAATATTCAACGCAATTGTTCATCCTTATCTGGTTCTTCATCCAAAGTTGTTCAGGAACCAAAACAGCACCTGCCGAAGCAGCTGCTGTTGAAGAAAGCAACGCCATCCATCTTACCCAGGATCAGTTGAAAGTACTGGGCCTTCAATTTGGAAATCCTGTTAAGACAAGCATGAGCAGTGTCATTGCAGTGCAAGGCAAAATAGACCTGCCTCCACAAAATCTCATCTCTGTTAACTTTCCGATGGGAGGATACCTCAAGCGTACAAAACTCATTCCCGGTATGCACGTATCAAAAGGGGAGGTGATTGCCATCATGGAAGATCAGGCCATTGTTCAACTGCAACAAGATTATCTTTCTGCTGTTGCACGTCTGGACCTTGCAGGCCTTGAACTTGAAAGGCAAAAAGCACTTGCTGACGCGCGTGCAGGAACCTCAAAAGCGTTGCAACAAGCCCAGGCCGAGCAGAAGCTACAGGCAGTCGCTGTAAGGTCTTTACAGGAAAAACTGAAGTTGATTGGCATTGATGTAAACGTACTCAATGAATCCAATATCTCAGGCCAGGTCTCTGTAAGGTCAACCATCAACGGATACGTATCTAAGGTCAATGTGAATACCGGAAAGTATGTTCAGCAGACTGAGACCATGTTTGAGTTGATTGATCCGGAAGATATTCATGTGGCACTTACCCTTTTTGAAAAGGATTTGCCGTATGTGCATCAAGGAAACCAGGTCAGCATTCATTTCATGGATGAGCCAGAAAAAACCTATGCTGCAGAAGTTATATTGGTCAACAAAGGACTGGATGATGACAGGACGGCTACAGCACATTGTCATTTCAAAGTTCATCCCAAAAATCTCTTGCCAGGCATGTTTGTGGAAGGTGAGTTGGCTGTAAAAAATAAACAGGTCGTCGCTGTTCCAGATGAAGCCATTGTAAGACTGGGCAACAATCAGTATATTTTTATCAGAAAATCTGACAATGTGGTTGAATTGAAATCAGTGGCTACGGGTCTTTCCAAAGATGGAAAAACAGAATTGATTACCGGCTATGAAGGCATTCCTGCAGGCGCTGTCGTTTTAAACCAGGCCTACAAATTGTTGGGAATCCTCAAAAACAGCGGGGAAGAATAATTCTATTCGCGGTAGTCTTCCCGAACAGGGCTGAATACATCAATCAAAACACTGTCTGAATGGGCGATGGCTGAGTGTGGAGTATTGGCGGGAATGACCTTCACCACACCCGGCTCAAGCAGAAACGTTTCATCACCGATTTGCATTTCCATTTTTCCCTCAAGCATCAGGGTAATTTGTTCGTGGGGATGATGGTGCGCAGGAAGTTTTCTGCCTGCCTTGATGGTAACCCATCCCAAGGTTGTGCTGTCGCCATGAACATACTGGCCGACAATGCCTTCTGTGAGCAATTTCTTTTTCAATTCGCTGATCCTTGGCATGTTGTTGATTGTTTATTGTTCAAAATAGGCCACGCTGCCGCCCACCCAATCCTTATCCTTGTTGTAACGCACACCAATCATTTTTCCTTTGCTCAACCTTGCAAGGTTCGTGGCCAGGGTTGGTCTTTCTTTTCCATTTTCCCAGATATACATCAGTCGAACTTCTGCCTTGGCAGGTTCTTCGGGTGTTGATATGCAGGGGGCATAATTTACTTTGCGTTGAAGAATCCAGTTTTCAGGATCTGCAATTCCTTCGATATGTGCTCTTGTTAGATCAATGACCACGCCTTGTCCAGCAAATGAAAACAGCGGCTTCAAGACATAATTTTCAAGATCCGCAGGAATGCTTTTCAGTTCATTCAGAAAAAAGGTTGTTGGTATGAACGGGTGGTTTAGAAACGGAAGGGTAAATTTTGATATTCTGTAAAACCAGTTGGGGTGGGGGACCCATTCAACATCAAGGTCTGAAGTCATATCGATGATCGGACCAAGTTCATTTTTTACTGCATTCAATTCATCTGCGATGATCCGGTTGTACATCCGCTTTACCCTTGTTTTGATGCCATTGTGAATATAATATATTTCTCTTCCTTCTTGCTTCAAATCAGTAATACAAACCGGCCTGATGCCTAAATAATCAGAAGTGCAAAAAAAATCAATCCTGGTCTTTTGGGTTTCAGGTTTTATTTCAAGTAGAATTACTTCTTCTGGTTTGTGCTCCCCGATGATCACACGCCTGAGCAATGCGATATAACCTGGTTTGTCAAGTTCATTGAAATAATGTGAAAAGCCATCTGGAATTGTAAAATGCCTTTCCAGGATCTCGGGATAGAACGCTTGCATTCCAAAAAGCGTTGGGAATCCTTGCATCTCAATCAAAGCGGGGAAAAACAGTCCTTCATGATTTTCGCAGATGCCAAAGTCAAACGAAATAAAGTGACAGATGTCATTTTGGTGCGGCACAACTTCTGACGGAGGTATTGATCTTGCAGTGCATGCATCGAAGTCAGGACTTTTGATGAAGTCAATGATGTACTCACAGGTGTCCATCATCTGTTGGCCAAATTTTCTGTCAATGAATATGGGAGTTTCTGCAATGCGAAAATCAATTGCACCTGGGTGGGCGCTGTTCAGTTCCTTGAGGAAGTTTTCATATTTTTCCCGGCTGAATGATGCATTAAATTCTTCCCTAATCCATTTGATCATGGTTCGTTGGGTTTATGAAAGGCTGTATGGGTTTATTATTTTTGCGATAGACTGCATGATGAAGTTGGGCAGCATTAGGCTGTTGGTCATGCCAATTTTTTCCGGGTCGTTCAATTGCTCAATCATGGATTCCCACTTTTCATGGCCGTGGTTTTCAATCACTGTTTTTTTCTTGTCTTCTCTTTTGAGGTACATACTCATGCCTTGTGCATCTGCCTCAGGATGAAATTGTGTTCCAACCATGTATGGGTTGAACCGGATCGCCATGATGGCCCGCTCAAGGTCTATATGAGGCCTTTCCTTTTCAATACATAGCATCGTTGCGTCCAACGCTTGCATTCTGGAAAGATTTGGCTGAATGACCTGAAAGTCTCTGCTGTCAACAGCAAAGAAAGGGTCTGCGAGTCCGTTGAATACTGGTTCGTCCTGACCATTTTGCATCCTGTGCATGGGGAATACGCCAAACGCAGTTGATTTCCTTTTGGTAACAGTGGCCAAAGCAAAATACCTGCAGGCCAGTTGATAGGAATGACAAATGAAAAAAGCGAATTTCCTGTTGATGTTCTTGGGATTGTTGTTCCAGTTGACGAGGGTGGAAAGCCATTGGCAATAAGCCATGTCCCATTTGCTTCCTTCGCTGTCCAGTGGACTTCCTGGACCGCCTGATGATATGAAAATATCATGCTCAAGGGATGGAAGCTCAATCCTTTTTCTTACTTCGAATTCTTCCCATACAAGATCCACTTGCTGTTCATTCTTGAGCCGGTCCAATATTTCCCGGATGCAACGCATGCCCTCGTTCTGCTGACCTTCATAAAGGTCCAATATGGCTATCCTGATCTGCTTCATTTCTGGTACAAAGGTACATCAAAGGCTGCCAAGAAACTTGGACTCAATGTAAGCAGTAACCGCCTGAAAACTCTTGGTTTCTTCATATACCTTGAGTTGCCGGTCGGCACCGGTTCCTTTTTCAAGTATGTTGGTGATGCTTTTGAGTGCTGCTCTGCAGCCCAATTCATCCACCACATCGTCTATAAAATCAAGCAGTTCAAGAATCAATGACCTGGTGTTCACTTCCTGTTCCTTCCCAAAATCAATCAGCTTATCATCAATCCCGTAGCGGGAGGCCCGCCATTTGTTTTCATTCACCAATGCACGGGGGTAAATCATGAAATTCAGGTTGGAAGAACGCAGTTTGTAAAGTTTTGCGCATATGCACTGGAATAGGGCTCCAAAGCCAATGCTTTCATCCACGGTCAAAGGAACATCACATACCCTGAATTCAACAGTGCCATAAAAAGGATGTACCCGGAGATCCCACCAGATCTTTTTTGCATTGTCGATACAATTGGTTTTGATCAGCAGGTTCACATAGTTTTCGTATGCACTGTAATTGTCAAAGTAATCCGGTATCCCTGTTCTTGGAAACTTGTCGAACACCTTTGTCCTGTATGATTTGAATCCCGTTACACGTCCTTCCCAGAAGGGGGAATTTGCACTCAGTGCAAAAACGTGGGGAAGGAAATACCTTGCGGAGTTGGCTATGTGAATTGCCATTTCTTTGGAAGGCATACCAACATGCACATGAAGACCAAAAATGAGGTTTGATCTTGCCGCATCCTGCATTTCATTGACGATTTCCTGGTAGCGAATATGGTCTGTAATCAGTTGTTGGCGCCAAGTGCTGAAGGGATGGGTTCCTGCGGCACCAACACTGAAGCCCAGTGAATCAGCAATGCCGTGGATTGTTTTTCTGAGGGTATAAATATCATGCCTTGCCTCTTCAATGTTGTCGCACACATCTGTGCCGACTTCGACCACCGCTTGGTGCATTTCAGCCTTTACCTTTTCACTGATGATTTTCTGACCTTCTGTAACAATCTTCTGTTCATGGCTGATCAGCTCTTTTGTGGCAGGATCGATAACCATGTATTCTTCTTCGATACCGACAGTGAAATGCTTATGGTTGATCATGGCAAAGTGTTTTTTTCATTTGGTGAGGGGTTTGCCAACCGTACTTTTTTTGATATAGTCTCCCCATGAAAGATTGTCCGCCCCTTCACGCACATTTTGTGCAGTTTCAATGGCATGGTTGGCGGATGTTTCAACCACCCAATCAAAATTTTCCTGACCAACGCTTTTGAGGTCTGCATCTGGTGCAGGATTGCAGAAATCAATGGCATAGGGAACGCCATCCCTGATGGCCAATTCTACGGTGTTGAAATCATACCCAAGATGGTTGTTGATGTTCAGTACAATCTCTTCCATGGTTTTTAGCATCTTCGCAGATGGCTTGAAGCCCGCAACATAGCGGAGGTGGTGGGGGTTTCGTGGTTCATAGGGCATGATGCGCACATGCTTCCTGCCGATACAGTAACACCTGTAGTATTCCTCAAATACAATTTCTTCCTGCAGCAACATCACCAATTGTCCGGTTTCTGCATGTCTTTCAAAAAACTCATCCCTGTCGTTCAGGCGATAAACATTCTTCCAACCGCCACCGGCGAATGGTTTCATGTAAGCGGGGAATCCAACATAGCCAAATATCCCTTCCCAGTCCAATGGGTAGGCAAGGTTGGAAAACGACTCGGATGAGGTATCGTCTGGCAATTCCCTTGAGGGAAGAATGACAGTCTTGGGTACTGGCACACCAATTTTTGTGGCAAGTGCATTGTTGAAAAACTTTTCATCTGCGCTCCACCAAAAGGGGTTGTTGATGACTGCGGTTCCGGAAATCGCGGCGTTCTTTAGAAATGCCCTGTAAAAAGGAACATCCTGGGAGATCCGGTCAATGATGACAGCATATCCAGAAGGTTCTCCTTGCATCACCTTGTCAATTTTCACAGGTTCTGCAACAATCCCCTTTATATTTTTTTCATTGATTTTCTTGATCAGTGCCTCTGGGAAAGACCGTTCTTTCCCGTGCAGAATTCCTATTTTTTTTGTCATGATTTTTCTTGTTGACCCAAGTTAATGAATTTATTGATGACCCATGGCAACAAGTCAAGCCCAATAGAAGGATCCTTTTGTTATTTTTGCGCCATACAATCAAGGCAACAAATAGGAGCGATGGGCAACTTCAATACCATACTCGTTCATTCAGGGTATCTTTCAAGGACAGTGGAAGTGGATATCTATGGACTTTTGGGAATACCCTCTTCTGTTCCCGTAAAATTGTTGCTCATGAACGATGGCCAGGACTTGCAAAAAATGAATTTTGCGTCCATCGTGGAAAAGTCCATTCCTCCATCATTTCACCTCGTTTGTATTGGTATCCATGCAGGCCCTGATCGAAAGCTTGAATATGGTATTTCTGGTTTTCCTGATTTTATGCAAAGGGGCAATAGGGCCACTGCATACACTGCATTCGTGATGGAAGAACTGCTTCCTGCCATCCAAGTGCAATTGGAGGGCAGAGCCCATAGCCATATTTTTTTATCAGGATTTTCTTTAGGAGGGTTGATGGCTTTCGATATGGCAATTGATTTTCCTGCTGTTTTCAGTGCCGTTGGCGTATTCAGTGGATCATTCTGGTGGAGGTCCAAGGCGTTGGACAATGGATATGATGAAGCCCGTGACCGCATCATGCATGCCAAGTTAAAGACCAGCAGGTATCATGAAAACCGCAGGTTTTTTTTACAGGTTGGTGCCTTGGATGAGACAGTAGACCGCAACAACAACGGCATCATCGATGCGATTGATGATACATTGGATATCATCAGGGAATTGGAGTTGTTGGGATATGAAAAAGGAACGCAGATCAGATACCTTGAATTGCATGATGGTCGCCATGATGTTGAAACATGGGGTAGGGCGATGCCGGAATTCATGGGATGGCTCGCCAGCCTTGCGTAAAAAAAGGCATTCCGATTTGATCGAAATGCCTTTTGTATGGTTTTTAAATTCTTATTTCACCTTGAAAGAAACCTCAGCATTTTCCCAACGGATATAGACCTTGTTTCCTGCAACTTCGAAACTCAATTTTTCATTGAAAGAAGAGGAGGTTCCAGCTTTTACCTTTACGCGCAATACATCTTCCTCTTGCTTGTAGCTGTAGGATCCCCATTGCTTTGGATTTTTATTGATGATGATGGTCCATTCCTTCTCTTCAGGGATGGTGAACAGGGCATATTTTCCTTTTGCAAGGGGTTGGCCTTCGATTTTTACATCTGCATCAACTTCAAAAGTGGTGGCATCATTGGCACCTGTTCTCCACACTTTACCATAGGGAACGAGTTCTCCCCAAATTTTTCTTCCTTTGACAGAAGGAGCTCCATAGTTGATGGTTACTGTTGCATCTCCGGCCTTGCCCGTAGCTGTTGCCGCAGGGCTTGGTTTGGAGTTTTGTGCAAATGTAGAAATGCTGAAGCAAGATAAGACGAGGAACATTGTGCAATAAAGTAGATGTTTCATGTGTTTTTTTTTATTTAACGCAGTTACAAGGGATTGGTTCAAATGGTCAATTGCCGTTTATAGAGTTGGATGGTATTTTCGAGGCCATAATACAACGCATCACAGACTAGGGCATGTCCTATACTTACTTCATCAATGTATGGAATTTGTTGGACAAGATAATTGAGGTTGTCCATATCAAGATCATGTCCAGCATTGATGCCCAGCCCCAGGTTTTTTGCCAATGCCGCTGCTGAAACAAAATCGGCAATGGCTGATGCGGGATTTGATTTGAATTGTTTCGCATATGAGGCCGTATACAGTTCAATCCTATCAGTTCCTGTCCTTGCGGCACCTTCAACCATCTGGTTGTCTGGATTGCAAAAAATGCTGGTTCTTATTCCTGCATTTTTGAAAACGCTAATCATCTCAGTAAGGTAATCATGGTGTTTGAGGGTGTCCCAGCCATGGTCAGACGTGAGTTGACCCTCTGCATCTGGCACCAGCGTTACCTGTTCAGGCTTAACTTCCAGAACAAGCTGGATGAATTTTTCCTCTCTGCAATTTCCCTCAATGTTGAATTCGGTTTTGATCACGGACATGAGTTCCCTGACGTCGGAGTAGCGGATGTGTCTTTCATCCGGACGAGGATGGACCGTGATTCCTTCTGCACCGAATGCTTCAACATCCAATGCAACCTTGATCAGGTCAGGGTTGTTTTCGCCCCTGCTGTTCCTCAAAGTGGCAATTTTGTTGATATTGACGGAAAGGCGGGTCATGATATATTGACGAGGTTTAATACCTGTACTGCTCCGATTTGAACGGACCACTCTTGGCAATGCCAAGGTAGTCTGCCTGTTCTGTGGTCAGCTCATCCAAGACAACACCAATCTTTGAAAGATGCAACATGGCAACTTTCTCGTCCAGGTGCTTTGGAAGGACATATACATTCTTATCGTACTGGGCATTGTTGGTCCAGAGTTCAATCTGTGCCAGGGTTTGGTTGGTGAAGGAGTTGCTCATCACAAAGCTGGGATGACCTGTGGCACAACCCAGGTTGACCAGACGGCCTTCAGCAAGCAGGATGATGTCCTTGCCATCCACATTGTAGATGTCAACCTGTGGCTTGATGGTATCCTTTGTATCGCCATGGTGGGTATTCAACCAGGCAACATCGATTTCAATGTCAAAATGCCCAATGTTGCACACAATGACCTTGTCCTTCATGGCCTTGAAATGGGCACCTGTGATCAGGTCGCGACAGCCTGATGCGGTAACAACAATGTCCGCTTCTTTGACGGCATCGATCATTTTCTTCACCTCAAACCCGTCCATTGCAGCCTGCAAAGCGCAAATCGGGTCAATTTCGGTTACAATCACACGGCAACCGGCACCTGCCAATGAAGCTGCAGATCCCTTGCCCACATCCCCATAACCACCCACAACAGCCACCTTGCCGGCAAGCATCACGTCAGTGGCCCTTCTGATGGCATCCACCAGTGATTCCTTACAACCGTATTTGTTGTCGAACTTGGATTTGGTAACAGAGTCGTTTACGTTGATGGCTGGCATCGGAAGGGTTCCCTTGGCCACGCGCTCATACAACCTGTGAACACCGGTAGTGGTTTCTTCAGAAATTCCCTTTACATGAGGTACCAACTGGGGGAACTGGTCTAATACCATGTTGGTCAGGTCTCCGCCATCGTCAAGGATCATGTTCAGGGGCCTGTCGTTGCTGCCAAAGAAAAGGGTTTGCTCAATGCACCAGTCAGCCTCTTCAATGCTTTGGCCCTTCCAGGCAAACACACCGATACCTGCAGCAGCAATAGCGGCAGCCGCATGGTCTTGGGTGGAAAATATATTGCAAGAGCTCCATTTGACCTCGGCACCAAGGGCCACCAGGGTCTCAATCAAAACGGCAGTTTGAATGGTCATGTGCAGGCAACCGGCAATCCTGGCGCCTTTCAAAGGCTGGGAAGCGCCGTATTCCTCACGAAGGGCCATCAGTCCGGGCATCTCTGCCTCAGCCAGCCTGATTTCCTTTCTGCCCCATTCTGCAAGGGTGATATCTTTGACCTTATAAGGCAATGCAAAGTCGAGTTGTGCGATATTTGACATGAATTTTATTTTTAATTGTTAGATCCCAAATGCTTTTTTCACCTTGGAAACATAATCCAGCTTTTCCCAGGTAAACAGTTCCACCTTAAGAGTCTTGCTCTTTCCACCGGGAGATTTGAAAGTTTTGGTCACCACCTCATTTTTTCTTCCCATGTGACCATAGGCAGCTGTTTCGCTGTACATCGGATTCCTGAGCTTCAGTCGTTGTTCAATGAAATAAGGGCGCATGTCGAAAAGGCCTTCAACAACTTTTCCGATTTCACCATCAGTAAGACCCACCTTGGAAGTTCCATAGGTATTGACATTGATGCTGGTAGGTTTTGCAACCCCGATTGCATATGATACCTGCACCAAAACCTCATCTGCGACTCCTGCGGCTACAAGGTTTTTGGCAATATGGCGGGTGGCATAGGCTGCAGAACGATCGACCTTGCTGGGATCTTTTCCGCTGAAAGCACCACCACCATGGGCTCCGCGGCCACCATAGGTATCCACAATTATTTTTCTGCCCGTCAGCCCGGTATCCCCATGCGGTCCACCAATGACAAACTTGCCCGTAGGATTGACATGGAAAGTGATGGAACTGTTGAACAGCTTGGCGTATTTAGGGAACTTCCTCTTGATCCTTGGAACAAGGATATTGATCATGTCTGCCTTGATCTTCTCCTGCATTTGCTTCTCAGTGGCAAAGTCGTCGTGTTGGGTAGAAACCACGATTGTATCAATCCTTATCGGTTTGTTGTTGTCGTCGTATTCAATGGTGACCTGGCTTTTGGCATCTGGACGGAGGTATTGGATCTGCTTGTTTTCCCGCCTCAATACTGCTAATTCCAACAAAATCTTATGTGCAAGATCCAATGTTAATGGCATGTAATCCGCTGTTTCATTGGACGCATATCCAAACATCATTCCCTGATCTCCAGCACCCTGCTCTTCCTTCTTTTTCCGCTCAACACCCTGGTTGATGTCGGATGATTGCTCGTGAATGGCAGAAAAAATGCCACAGCTGTTGGCATCAAACATGTATTCACTCTTGGTATAGCCAATTTTGTTGATCACGCCCCTTGCGATTTCCTGGACGTCCAAATAGGATTTGGACTTCACCTCCCCTGCCAGTACAACCTGACCGGTTGTTACCAGGGTTTCGCAGGCCACTTTCGATTGCTTGTCGAAAGCAAGGAAATTATCAATCAAGGCATCGGAGATCTGATCAGCCACTTTATCAGGGTGTCCTTCTGAAACACTTTCTGAGGTAAACAAATAAGGCATAGGTGTATTTTATTTTTGGCGAAATTACTGCAAAAAAGCATGAAAATGAAAGCGCATTGAGATGCAGTATGCAAGAGTTTTGAAGTGGTTGCCGGCTAAATGCGACCCCTACTCAAAAAACACCTTCACCGTCTGGTAATACTGCCTTTTTTCATGGTGGTGCTGACCACTGCCTGAAAACTCTCCCAGCCCGAACAATGGGGCGGCGTACCCTTTGTTGACAGCTATCTCCAGATAACCGGCTTCATTGAAAAAGGCCAGCTTCTCCCCTTCTGGAACATCGGCATAGTGGTCGCTGATTTTTTCGATAAAGGCATCCCTCAGCAGCACGATCTTGAAGGACCTACCCCTCCTGCTCTGCTCAAATTCCTCCTGGGTAATGTTGATGATCACATTCAGGAACCTGTCGATCATAAGTATCTGGCCTTCAATGTATTGATCAGAAGCAAAGGGCTTCATGAGGTGTTTTTCCTGGATTGCAATCGAGGCATTTCCCAGTTTTTCCAACTTGACACCACTGAGCAGGGCTGAAAAAGCTTCTACCAGCAGCGAAGTGAAATTCCGGATATTTTTTTTAAAGCCTGGAGGAAATGGAATGGCCACCACCTCATCCGGCAACCCGTTTAAGACCATGGTAATCAGTCCATTGTCGGGCATACCCAGGATCTGGCCTTTGTGGCGTACCAGCAACAAATGGTTCAGGTTGCTGTCGAAGGCATTCACCAAGACCAGGTGAAAAGATTCAGGAGGGAATGCTGAAAAAATATTGCGGCAAACATAGGCCGCCTGCATGAAATTATACGGAATGATGTCGTGCGTAATGTCTATGATCTGAAATCCCTCGTTCAATTTCAAGATCTCACCCTTCACCCCTCCGACCAAATGGTCAGAAGAACCGAAATCGCTGGTGAAAGTGAGGATGGGCATGTATTGGAATGGGTTGAGGTATTGATTGAACTGGCCACCAAAGGTTGGGGCCTAAAAATCTATTTAACCAGTTCCCCTTTTTTAAAGAAAAACTTTCTCACGAGCATGTCTGCCAGGGAGGGGAAAAATCTATTGAGAAAAACCGTTTGCTTGCCCTGAAAAGTCATCACAACCGTTCTTTTCCGCTTGGCAATGGCGTTGAGAATGATGTTGGCACAGGTAGAAGCATCCATCAGCTGATTTTCATCCAATGGCGACTCTCCCTGGGCAGCACCAGTTTGGTCCAAAGCAACATTCCTGATGTTGGATGCCGTGAACCCCGGACTTACCCACATGACATGTACCCCCTTGTCAACCAATTCTGTTTTCAAAGACTCCAGCCAACCCTGCAGGGCGAATTTGGATGCAGAGTATCCGCTTCGCCCCGGCAACCCCCTGTATCCTGCAATGGATGAAATCCCAACAACAACACCCCTTGAATGAATCAAATGCGGCAAGGCAAATGTTGTGCTATGCACTGCACCAAAAAAATTGATGTCCATTACCTTTTTGATGACGGGTATGATGCCCTTCCCCCCTTCTTCCATCAACCCCCGCATGGAGATACCTGCATTGTTAATCAACACATCAATTCCGCCGAACATCTTGACAGCATGGTTTATCAAGCGCTCGCAATCTTTTTCCACTGCAACATCAACATTGAGCACGCAAAGCTTGCCAATGGGTGATTCTGCTTCAAGTTCCAGAATTTTCTGTTGGCTCCTGCCACAGGTGACCACCTGAGCACCCAAGTCCAGAAGATGCAGCACCAAGGCCCGACCTATTCCATCGGTTCCACCGGTGACCACAACTGTTTTATTGGCGAATTGGTTCATGCAACAAATTTACTCATAAAATCAAAAGAAGAACCCCTGGACTTGATTTTGTATAAAATGGAAAAAGCCACCTTAAAAAGGTGGCTTTTGTGAGTGAACCCGCTGGGACTCGAACCCAGGGCCCATACATTAAAAGTGTATTGCTCTACCAACTGAGCTACGAGTTCTTTCCACTCCGTAATTGGGAGTGCAAAAATAATGGGTTTTTTCATTCCATCAAAAAGAATTTGGACTCGCAATCAGTTTTATTTCAAACCACAATCATTTGCTTGCTAATGCGTGAGGAACAGGTAGGGCACAAATGCTGCACTGAAAAATTTCCTGTCAACATCCCTTAGATAGGGTGGTATATGGTCGCCAACAATTAAAACATCATCCCAGTCCGCGGGTTGAATGGCAGAAATAAAATACAAAAGCTCAATTGCCAGTCGCTTCATCTGATTTTTGGCCTCATCAGAAATGGGCAATGCAGAAATCTCTGCGAATATCTCCCCGGGCACATCCCCGATCTCTTGGGTAAATGGCAAATGCGTATTGACAGTTAGAAAATAGACAAACTTTTTTTTGATGTCCTTGGTTTGTTGCACCATAAAATCAAACATCTCTTCGTCCTTGAGAGATGGGAATGGAGAGTTGCCATCCAATTGTTTGATTTTTCCAATTTTGCTGGTCAATATTTCATCCCTGAAAAAAACATGGTTCAACCCAATGTTGTGCCACCATGTGGCCCTTGCAAACATTTTTCCTGTAAATGAATGGAACCCATAGGTATCATAACCGGCAGCTTTTTTCTTGTCAAACACAGATGGAAACTCAGCTGCTGATGTGTGGTGAAGGAAATACATGTAATTGCCCTTTACATGCATGAGTTCTCTCAATTCAGCAGAAGTTGTACTCCCCCTGAAACGCGTTTGTCCCCATTCTGGCTTGAGATGGTGTTGAACAGCCCAGCTGGAAATGATCTTTTGAAACTTTGTTTGAAAGTCAACATTCTTTGACAAGCCCCAGGATTCCATGATGATCAGCAATTGTTTGTTCGAACTATCCCACATCAAATGCTGCTGGGTTGCAGACACCTCAGACTTGGAAAGGACAACCGGAACTGACTTGTCGTCTTGGAGACGCTGTTTAAAAAAATAAAAATATTCTTTCAAAAGAAAACTCGATACATTTTTTTGGGTAAACCTGAAAACCTTTTCGATTGTAACAATTTTACTTGATCCATTGCAGATATCAATGGAAAAAATCAATGCATAAAAAAATAGAAACCCAAGTAAAAAACCATTCCTGTTCGATTTGATTTTTGGAGCATAGTGTTTTAGTGCATAAAAAATAACTGCACAATATACCAGCACTGCAAAAAAGGCCAGCACATGTGTCAAAGAGAGCGAGAACAGAGAGGCGTACTTTATATTGGACAAAAACTCACCAATGGAAAAAAGATAGGAACTTGAAAAAAGATTCAAAAGATCCAGCAGAAAAATAAAGGAAAAAGCCATGCAAGCATATGCAGGTTTCTTGAAAAAAAGAAGGCAGCCCAACACCAAGGCATACTCATAGTAGAAAACAGACCTGGGCAGGAACATTAAAAATCCAATCAATCCAAAAGAATTGACAACCAGCAACGGAACCAAGGGTTCAAGCTTCTTAAAAAACAAATGCTTTTTCAAATAAATAGATTGAAATTATTGTATACACCATGGCAAGCAAATCATCTGCCAATACCTTCATTGCTGGTGAAAGCGCGCTGGCTTTTTCAAGATTGCGGATGCCCAAGGGTTTTAAAATATCATAGAACCTGAACAATACAAATCCCAAAATCCAAATCACACCTGCATTGAAAGGCATCAACCAAAAACACATCAATGCCAACACTTCATCCAGCGTATAATTGGATGGATCATCCTCATTGGCCCATCGTGCAAAGCTTTTGTACAAAACAAAATGTGCGATTAAAGCAACAGCAAAAATGGACAATTTTATGTCGAAAGCAATGTCCTTCCACAAGTAAAAAACCGCCATGAAAACCAGGGATGTAATGGTGCCGGGCATTTTTTTTACCAAAAAGGAACTATAAAGCCCGGATCCAAACATTAGCGCTGTAGAATGAGTGATGTATTTTTTCTTTGGAAACAGCAGGCTTTGGTAAAGCGAAACAAGGCTGACCATGATGATGGTAAACTGAACCATGTTTTTAAATGCAGAAAAAACCTCTTGCGCCACAAACGCAAAGTTCATGTTCAAATAAATGACTATGATAAAAAAATAGACCAGGATTGTTTTCAATTTCCCCAAAACATTGGAGTCTTTGGAAAACAGCCCCAATGCCCTGCCTGGAAGAATGACCATTTCCCTTGCAAAAAACAAGATGATGAACCAGAGATGAATCTCTTGGTTAAAATAAAGCAATAAAAAAAAGTACACCGTGACCACCTTGTCTGCCACCTGATCAAATTGACGGCCAAATTTTGACACAGAATTCAACCGGCGGGACAAAAAACCATCCAGGAAGTCAGAAAATGCTGCCCAGCTGATGGCAAAAAGCAAGAACATTGGATGGTTGAAATGCACCGTAAAAAATAAAACCGCAATCCTTGAAAAAGTAATGAAATTGACAAACCAGGTCTTGGGGTGAATATTGTGTATGCTGGGTTGTTTTATCACTGGTCAACTGGATGTTTGAAATAATTACGGCTCAATCCGGATTTACAGGTTGTCTAATGACTGGACTAAGACCGCCTGGCTGAATATTGGTTTAATCCAATTGTAAAACTAATTCTTAAAAGCCAATCTACATCCTTGGGGCTCAAAAAGCCAGGCATTGCTTGCAGGCAATGCAGTGTACCAAAGAAATATTTATTTGACCGGCAAGTCAACTTGAACGCTTATCTCCCCCCAATTAATTACATTTGCGTATCCAAAAAATATCTATTATGTCGTTTAACAGGATCAACAACATCGTTGGATGGATCGTTACAGCAATCGCTTGCACTGTCTACATCATGACAGCCGAGGCAGGTGGAAGCTTGTGGGATTGCGGAGAATTTATCAGCTCATGCTTCAAACTCCAGATACCGCATCCTCCGGGGGCGCCCCTGTTCGTCATCATGGGAAGGGTTTTCATCATCCTGTTTGGCGACAATCCCCTTACGGCTGCAAAAGCCGTGAACGTGATGAGTGCATTGGCCAGTGGATTCACCATCATGTTCCTGTTCTGGACCATCACCCATTTTGCGCGCAAAATCGTTCAAAAGGGAACCGAGGCGCTAAACGGAAACCAGATTTTTTCAATCATGGCTGCAGGCACTGTTGGTGCATTGGCCTATACCTTCAGTGATTCTTTTTGGTTCAGTGCTGTTGAGGGTGAAGTGTATGCACTTTCCTCCTTCTTCACAGCCCTCGTGTTTTGGATGATGTTGAAATGGGAACACAATGCAGACCAACCAGGAGCAGACAAATGGATCGTATTGATCTTCTTCATGATGGGCCTTTCCATTGGTGTGCACTTGCTGAACCTCCTCACCATCCCTGCCATTGTAATGGTGTATTATTACAAGCGTTACAAGGTTACAGGAAAGGGAACTTTCATCGCATTCATCATTGGATGCATCATCACGGGTGTTGCTCAAAAGGCAGTCATCCAATACACCATCAAAACCGCTGGAAAATTTGATATTTTCTTTGTCAATTCACTTGGCCTCCCCTTCTTCAGCGGATTCACCGTATTTTTTGTATTGCTTGCCTTCGCCATTTTCCTCGGCATAAAATATGCTAATTCTCCGAAAATGAAGGCGAATGGATATTTCCTGAAACTTGGTCTTTGGTGTTTTGCATTCATGTTGTTGGGATATTCAACCTATATCACCACCATGATCAGGTCTGCAGCAAACCCTGCCATCGACATGTACAATGTTGACAATCCGATGAGCCTTGAAGGATACCTTGGACGTGAGCAATACGGTGATTTCCCATTGCTCTATGGTCAGGTGTTCACGGCAAAGCCCATCGATTATGAGGAAGGTTCTACCCGTTATGTGAAGGGAAAAGACAAATACCTTGCTGTCGGAAAAGACCAATCTCCTGTTTACGAAGCGGAAGATAAAATGTTGTTCCCCCGGGTATGGGATGCGAGCAATGACCAAGGCCATGCAACTTTCTACCAGCGTTGGCTCAACCTTGCAGATGGCGAAAAGCCAACCATGGCCAACAACATCAGCTGGGCCATCAGTTACCAAATCGGATGGATGTACCTCCGTTATTTTGGTTGGAACTTTGTGGGAAAGCAAAACGACATTCAGGGATTTGGCAACAAGCGCGATGGCAATACAGTTACCGGCATCAATGCAGTAGACAACGCCATGTTGGGCAACCAGGACAAGCTGCCTTCAAGCATTCGCAACAACAAAGCCAACAACAGGCTTTTTGCACTTCCGTTTATCCTTGGCATCCTTGGAATACTCTATCAATACAAGCAAGACAAAAAGGGTTCTTTCGTTTCTTTTCTCCTGTTCTTTTTCACTGGACTGGCCATTGTATTTTATTTGAACCAAGCGGGCAACCAACCGCGTGAGCGTGACTATGCCTACGTAGGATCATTCTATGCCTTCGCGATTTGGATTGGGCTCGGCGTATTGCAGGTCAAGGACTGGATATCCAAATTCACCAGTGCATCCGTGTCCAATGCAACAGCAGCACTTGTTTGTCTGTTGGCCGTTCCCGTGCTGATGGCAGCTGAAGAATGGGATGACCACGACAGGAGCAAAAAACAAACTGCGCGGGACCTTGCCAAAAACTACCTTGAAAGTTGTGCGCCTAATGCGATCCTCTTCACTTTTGGAGACAACGATACCTACCCACTCTGGTATGCACAGGAAGTAGAAGGCATCAGAAAAGACATCAGGGTGATCAACTATTCTTTGTTGGGCATTGATTGGTACATCAACCAGATGCGCTATAAGGTCAACGAAAGCGCTCCCATAGATGTCATCTGGTCTGCCGACCAGATTGAAGGCGGAAAGCGCGACTATGTGCGTTTCTTCGAAAGGGAAGGCATTACCGATCAAAACAGGTATGTTGACCTTTACAGCCTGATGCATGATTTTGTAGGAAGCGATGATCCTTCTGCCCAACTGCAAATGCAGGACGGAACGATGATGAACTATCTTCCGGTCAAAAAAGTAAGTGTGCCGGTGGACATTGCTGCAGTAAGAAAAAATGGTACCGTTGAACCCAATGACAGTGTTGCCACTGAAATTCGGTTCGATCTTCCCAAAGATATTTTGTTGAAAAATGACATGGCAGTCCTGAACATCATTGCCGCCAACAAATGGAGCCGTCCGATTTATTTTACTTCTCCATTCGGCGAACTTGGATTTGGACAATACCTGCGCAGCGAAGGCCAGGCCTATCGCCTTGTGCCTGTGGCTGGACAAAACATGATCAATTCAAGGGTTTCGTACGAAGTCCTGAAAAATAAATTTGCTTTCGGAAGTGCCAACATCCCTGGAGTATATTTTGATGAAGAGAACAGAAGGCACCTGGTCGGCATCAGGCAATCCTTCGCTGAAACCGCCAACCAGCTTGCAATTGAAGGCCAGACCGAAAAAGCAAAGGAACTCTTGAACATCGCAGACAAGAACCTGCTTGCCGGAAACTTCCCTTACGGCCTGGTCAGCAGACAAAACCAGCACAATACCATCAGCATCCAATTCCTTGAAGCAGCATACAAAGCAGGCGACAAAAAACTCGCAGCAAAAGTATTAGCATCCCTCAGCAAAGACCTGAATGAACAATTGGCCTACTATGCCTTCATCGGCAGCATGTCAATAGCGGAATTGAACCAAGCCGTTCAAGACCTGATGGCCAACAAAGCAGACAACCTGAACAACGACCAAAGACAGATGTTCATGGAAATCAGACAGGCCTTTATTTTGCAGGAGTATTTACGGGGGTTGGAAGCGGTGAATAAGTGATACTGCAGGGACGAGGGACTAGGGACGAGGGACAAGTGGACTGACAGGGACGAGGGACTAGTAACGGCTGTTTCCCTTGTCCCTTGTCCCTTGTCCCTTGTGCCTAAAAGCCCTTGTCCCTAATGACGGCTGTTCCCCTCGTCCCTCGTCCCTCGTCCCTAGTCCCTCGTCCCTACAAACCCTCCTCCCTGAAAAACATCCCACCCATCAAATCCCTAAACTCAATCTTCTCAGAAAGGATTTTTTTGCTGATGAGCGAATAGGCGCTAAGGCCGTAGAGGACAAATTCCATGAGCAGGGCCTTGTGTTTGCCGGTTGCCTTGGGATAATATTGCAGAACAAGTTCTGAAAGCCCGACGACGGTGTTCAAGAGTTTCACACGGTCGTTGTCTTTCAAATGAAAGAGCATGTTGATGTGGTTGCCGAGATCAAACCATTGTGAGACAATTTTATAGGGGCTTTCAACTTGGGCCTCGCCCTTGCGCTTTTTCTTGAACCCTTCGGGGTCAGGAAAATATTGCGTGAAGACGGTTCTGATGGAACGCTCGAGGAGGTTTACACTCACCTGGTAAGGGCCTTCCTGTTCACCTTCATAAACCAACTCAATCTTGCCGGTGATGGCAGGGATGATGCCCTGAAGGTCGCTCATCCAAATCTGTGTTCCTTTCTCCTTGTTGATCAGGGCCCTTCTTTCTGCGGCGCTGTAGGCATTTTCCAAAGCGGCAATGGTAAGCCTAGCAGACACGCCGCTTTTTTGATCCACAAACTCACTGGACCGGGCCTCAAAAGCAATCTGCTCAATGATCCTGGCAACCAGATCGCTCTGGTCAATGAGCTTTGATTGTGCTGCATGCACATCTGCCTCTTGTGCAGTAATGCTCAATGCAGCCTCCATCGACTTGGGATAATGGGTCAGGATCTGGCTTTCTATGCGGTCTTTTAGCGGCGTAACAATGGATCCCCGGTTGGTATAGTCTTCCGGATTTGCCGTAAAGACGAAAACAATGTCCAAGGGCAAGCGCAGCTTGAATCCACGGATCTGGATATCGCCTTCCTGCAAAATATTGAACAGCGATACCTGGATGCGTGCCTGCAAATCAGGCAGCTCATTGATCACAAAAATGCAACGGTTGCTGCGGGGAATAATCCCATAATGGATGACCCGCTCGTCTGAAAAATCCAACTTGAGGTTGGCAGCTTTTACTGGATCAATGTCTCCGATGAGGTCTGCGACGGAAACGTCCGGCGTTGCGAGTTTCTCACCATACCGCTCAGTCCGGTGCAACCATTCAATGGGTGTACTATCACCATTTTCGATGACCCTGCGTTTGCCAAAACTTGAAATCGGCAGAAAAGGATCATCGTGTAAATCGCTTCCGGCAATGAATGGAACATACTCGTCCAATAAATCGGTCATCAATCTTGCCATACGAGTTTTTGCCTGTCCGCGCAAACCAAGGAACAGCATGTTGTGCCTTGAAAGGATTGCACGTTCGGTATCTGGAATAACGGTATCCTCATAGCCAACAATTCCTGGAAACCGCTCCTCACCTGCCTGCATCCTGGCAATCAGGTTGTCACGCATTTCTTCTTTGATGCTTTTGCTCTTGTAGCCTTGGGCTTTTAATTCGCCGAGTGTCTTTATGTGGTTCATGTAATAAGTTGAAAGGGATGAGGGGAAAGGGATGAGGGGTGAGGGATGTGGAGCAGCTTGGAATGAGGGATGAGGGATGAGAGCGCAACTGGAGATGAGATTGTGATTCCTGGGTTCAGGAATCAAACACAATCAAAGTCACACTCATATCACATTTCGCTTCTTCCCTTTTTCAAAATCATCGAAAACAAAACTTCCGAGTTTATCGAGTGATGCATAAAAAGCCCTGCCATTGTTGCTTTCGGTGAATGCCCGCACAAAACTCTGCAGATAGGGGTCGCTGGTAATCATGAATGTGGTGATTTTGATTTTTACTTTCTTGCACTGTGCGGCCAGGTTAAGGCAGCGGTTGGTGATTTTTCTGTCAAGCCCGAAAGCATTTTTATAATAGTTTTTTCCTTCCTTCAGACAGGTGGGTTTTCCATCCGTGATCATGAAAATCTGCTTGTTGGTATTCTTCCTTCTGCGGAGAATGTCCATGGCCAGTTCAAGACCAGCCACTGTATTGGTATGGTAAGGTCCGACCTGTAGATAAGGCAGGTCCTTGACTTCAATGGTCCATGCATCATTGCCGAACACAACAATATCCAGCGTGTCTTTAGGATATTTTGTTTTGATGAGTTCACTCAAGGCCATGGCCACTTTCTTGGCCGGGGTGATGCGGTCCTCACCATACAAGATCATGGAATGTGAAATGTCAATCATCAGCACCGTGGAGGTCTGTGTCTTGAAATCGGCTTCACGGATTTCAAGGTCATCTTCCCGCATGGAAAAATTTTCAATGCCGCTGTTGATTTGTGAATTGCGGATAGAACTCACAAAGTCAATCTGGTCAAGCATGTCGCCAAACTGAAAGGGACGGGTTTCCGGATTGGTCTCGTCACCCTGACCGCTTTTGAAGGTGCTGTGGTTCCCCTTCCTGGCTTTTTTGAGTTTTCCAAATATCTCATCCAGCGAACGTTTTCTGATTCCCTGTTCCGTCTTTGGCGTGATTTTTATTTCGCCTTTTTCATTGTTGTCATCAATGTATCCTTTCTGCTTCAGGTCTTCAATAAAATCACCAATGCCATACTGTGGCGTACTGAACTTGTACTCCTTGTCAAGCTCGGTCATCCAGCGCAATGCCTCTTCAGCATCCCCATTGGTATAATCCAACAGCTGCATGAAGATCTCCAGCATTTTCTCGAAATCCGATTTGCCGTCTTCCCCCTTGGTATATTTTGAAAAATGAAAGCCCTTCATGGTCTCAGGTAAAGATTAAAAGTAGTCAAAATGAACAACAGAAAACAAACGATTCTGTTCAAAATAAACAGGGAGTCAAACCCAATGCAGCGGAGCAAAATTTCATCCGCATCGGCGGAAGAAAAAAATAAATCAAAGCAGGTTGACCTCCGGTTCCAATTCAACCCCATATTTCTCCCAGACCGATGCCTGGATGTTGTGCGAAAACGCAAGAATTTCTTTTCCGGTGGCCCTGCCAAAATTCACCAACACCAGGGATTGTTTTTCATAACAACCAACATTTCCTTCCCGATGGCCCTTCCATCCTGCTGCTTCAATCAACCACCCGGCAGACAACTTGAATGCTTCACCAAAAGGAAACGATACGAGATGGGCATCCAATGAACAAATCGCCTCCATCCTTTCTTTGCTGACGACAGGATTTTTGAAAAAACTTCCTGCATTGCCCAATTGGACTGGATCCGGGAGCTTTGAACTTCGAATGGAAATCACGGCATTGGATATGTCCCTGATGGAAGCTGATGCTATCCCCATCGCCTTCAAGGCCTCATTGATGGCCCCATAACTGCGCTGCAGAACCGGCTTTTTTGAAAGACGAAATACAACACTGGAAATCACAAGTTGCCCTTTTCGCTGGTGTTTAAAAATACTGGAACGGTATCCAAATTCACATTGATCCCTTGACAATTCAACAAATTCATTCAGGCCCAGGTCCCATGCCCTGACGGAATGCAAAACATCTTTCAACTCAACCCCATAGGCCCCTATGTTCTGAACAGGAGCGGCACCCACAGTGCCGGGAATCAACGAAAGATTTTCAATGCCGCCCCAACCATGGTCGATGCAATGCAAAACAAATTCATGCCAATGGACTCCACTGCCTGCCCTTATCAACACTTCGTCCGCATCTTCGTTGATCAATTCAATTCCACCAATTTGATTCTTTACAATCAATCCATCAAAATCTTGTGTAAACAAGATGTTGCTTCCGGAGCCAATGACCATTTTTCGTTCATGCTCAAATTGGGCGGATGTATAGACTTCCTTCAGGTCATCCTCGGACTTTACTTCAACAAACAGCTTTGCGTTCGCCTCAATACCAAAGCTGTTGTGGGCTTGAAGAGAAATGTTTTTTTGAAGGGTGATCATGGCTTGAAAGGCTTGCTCAAATGAAGTGCTGCATCACCATCCCATTTGTTCGCGAAGATGGGTGATATGCGCAGCATGGTGTTTTCCATGCCATGCATATATGAGCAGCAACTGCCAGAGCGTAATTTGCCGCTCTTGTTCCGGATGAAAAACAGACCGGTTCCACTCCTCTTCCTTGACGGACTTGAGCAATTCATACCACCGGTGGTGCAATGCATGCAAAAGGGTGATGGAAATATTGACAGGAACACTCAACACATCAGCAGTCTCCACCCACTTGTCCTGGTCATAGGGCTTGATGACGGGCCTGTCTTCCGTCAAGCCCAACTTGAAACGGATAAAGGCATTCATGTGCGAGTCAGCAACATGGTGAACCAATTGATTCACGGTCCATCCACCCTCCCTGTAGGGCGTTTGCAATTGGGCCTCGTCCAGGTTCAACACTGCATATTCCAGCATCTTTGGAAGAAAGAGAATATCCGCAAGCCTTGCTTCCTTTTCCTTTTCGGAATATTCAACAAACTGCACTTTACCAATGGGATAACGAAAATCTGTTGTCATGGTGTTGATGGCTTGGTTTAAGAATGTTCTCGGGGCAGGTGAGAAATAAACCCTGCTTCAATCTTTTGAAACAGCAGGCGCTGCCCGTGGCTAAAAAATCTAGCCCTTTACAATCTCTATCAACTCGACTTCAAAAATCAACAAAGCTCCACCAGGAATCATTTCACCAGAACCCTGCTCGCCATATGCGAGGTGATAGGGAATATAGAATTTGTACTTTGATCCTACACCCATCAGTTGAACGCCTTCTGTCCAACCCCTGATCACCTGGTTCAGCGGGAACTGTGTGGGCTCTCCCCTGTCTTTTGAGCTGTCAAATTTCTTGCCGTTCAACAAAAAACCTTCGTAGTGCACCTTGACCGCATTGGTGTCGACAGGCTTTGCGCCAGTGCCTTCGACCAAAACCTCATACTGAAGACCGCTTGCAGTCTGCTTGATGCCAGGCTTCTTTGCATTTTCAGCCAAAAACTTGATGCCCTCATCGATGTTGGGCTGTATCTTTTTACGCACATTTTTTTGCATTGCTGTACGCACAATCATGTCGCACTGCTCGGGTGTAAAAATGGCCTTCCCTTTCAATGCATCCGCAAATCCTGCTGCAAGCACGGAGGGATTGATTTTTTCGATACCCTGCGACTTGAAAAAATTTCCATCCAACACACCAATTGAATAGCTCATGGAATCATCAGCATTTTTAAAAACCAAACTGGGCTTTGCAGTCGCACTTGCCTTTGCTGCAGGCTTCGCTGTGGTTGCTGCCTTCGGAGCCGCGGCAGCAGCAGGTTTCACAGCAGCTTTTGGTGCTGTTTTTGTTTGTGCTGCAACAAATAAACATGTTGTCAAGGATAGGAATACAAAAAATAATTTCTTCATGGTGGTAAATATGAAATTCAAAAATACTGATTTAATGTCAACCCGAAATCAATCTTCCCGAAGGGTATGTCCGGTCATTTGAATGAAGACATCTTCAAGGTTTGCGCCCTTGGATTCCTTCTTTTTCTCAAAGCCACTTTCCAGCAATTGATCAATCAGGCGGTCAGGATGGTCGAGTGAAATGATGCGGCCCGCATCCATGATGGCCACGCGATCGCAGAGGTACTCCGCCTCGTCCATATAATGTGTAGTAATGATGACAGTGGTCCCCAAAGCACGGATGTTCTTGATCAAATCCCAAAGGTTCCTTCTAGCCTGCGGATCAAGCCCTGTGGTAGGCTCATCCAGGAAAATGATCCTGGGCGCATTGATCAATGTGGTCGCAATGGAAAACCTTTGTTTCTGGCCGCCACTGAGGGATTTGTACAGGGATTTCGCCTTGTCTTCAAGGTTCACTTTTGAAAGCAGCGCCATCGGATCCACTTTGCGGTTGTAGAGCCCTCCAAACAATTCAAGCAGTTCAATCAACTTCAATCCAGGATAAAATCCTGAGGTCTGCAATTGAACGCCAATGATTTTTTTGATTTCATCCGGATCCTTGTCGAGGTCGAATCCAGCGATATTGACTTCCCCTGAAGATTTCAACCGCAGTGTTTCCATGATCTCAAGGGTGGTGGATTTTCCGGCACCATTCGGACCTAGGAGTCCAAATATCTCTCCCTCGTGCACATCAAAACTGATGCCCTTGACTGCTTCAAAACTCCCGTAAGATTTTTTGAGGTTGTTTACCTTGATCATGTTGATACTGTGCTTGATTTAATGAGGCTCAATTTACATTAACGTTCAATAAAATACATATTCCCCTTTGGGTGAAACCGCTACCACAGGCAGTTTCCTGTGATCTTCAAAAAAATCATATACCCGCCTGAGGTTGGCTTCAAAACTTTTCAGCGAAGGATCCGCAGTGTATATTTTCTCAAGATAGTCGGCGCTTTTCTCATCCCTGTACTTTGCAGGAAAAATATGGACCGGGATGAACTCTTGACCGGCCGCCTTTGCATATGCAGAGAGTATATAGAGTTCTTCAATTTGTGGATCTGTGATGGGAATGCATCCCACCGTTACGCAACTGCCATGGATATAGATTTCACCGCCAGGCCGCATCGAGTCGGCCAGGAGCTTGTCTGAAGGATTGGGATAGTTCAACCCCAACGACAGGTGATACATGCTGTTGGCATTGAACTCATTGATGTAATAAAACCCTTCCGGCACCTGGTAATCGCCTTCCATGCGCTTAGGGCCGACCGTCCCCGCCAGGGCACAGATCCGATACGATTTGAAGAGAGTGAAGGTGTCTGAGAGCCTGTTTTTCACCCAAACCTGCAAATCACTGTTGAACTTGAAGGAACGGATGTAGATATAATTCATGGGCCAGGCCAGCTTTTTGGCGGCAAACTGCTTTTTCAGCGTGTCTTCGCGGTTGGCAAATGCCTTTGAAACGCGGGAAAATGACTTTTGGTATTCAACAAAAGAACTTTGTGCCCTACCCGAAAAGGAATTGAAAATCACTTGAAATGCAAGCAAAAAGACAATATTGCTGAACTTCATGGCATTGAATTTCATGTCCCTGCAAAATTAATGGTTTTGAATTAGCGATAAGTTAAAGATATTTGCATTCATATGATCAAAGCCGGTATTTTGGGAGGAGGCCAGCTCGGAAGAATGCTGTTGCAGGAAGCGGCCAACTACCCTGTAGAGGTTACTGTAATGGAAAAGGATCCGACTTGTCCTGCTGCGAAACTTTGTCACCATTTCATCCAGGGAGACATCACCAATTACGGTGATGTAATCAGGTTTGGTGAAGGACTCGATGTCATCACAATCGAAATTGAAAATGTAAATATTGAAGCGCTGTTTGAGCTTGAAAACAGGGGCTGCCGCATCATCCCGAAACCGGCAGTGCTTCAGACCATAAAAAACAAAATCCTTCAAAAAGAATTTTACAGCCGCAACGAAATTCCTACTGCAGCATACAAGGTTTTGCAGAGCCAGGAGGAATTGAGGCAAAACATTGATTTTCTTCCGGCCGTGCACAAACTTGCAACCGGCGGATACGATGGAAAAGGTGTGCAAATCCTAAAGTCAGCAGATGAGGTTTCATTGGGATTCGACGCAGCTTCGGTGCTGGAAAAAATGATTTCCATCGACAAAGAGATTGCCATCACGGTTGCTGTTGCGGCCAATGGAAAAACTGCCATCTACCCTGCGGTTGAAATGTTTTTTGATCCGGTCTTGAACCTTCTCGACCTTCAACTTTGTCCGGCAGGGATTCCTCAAAAAACACTGTGGAAGGCCGAGGCCATGGCAATGAGCGTTGCAAGAAACTTGGGCTCGCCTGGCATTTTTGCAATCGAAATGTTTGTTGACAGGGATGGCAATGTTTGGGTAAACGAAACGGCTCCAAGGGTTCACAATTCAGGTCACCATACGATTGAAGCGCACTTCAGCTCGCAGTTTGACATGCTTTGGAGAATCATGCTGGATTATCCCTTGGGAAATACCAACATGATCATGTCGTCCATGATGGTCAACCTGCTCGGCGCTGAAGGCTTTGCAGGAAAGACGCGGTATGAGGGGTTGGAAGAAGTGCTCTCGATTCCGGATGTTTTTGTTCACCTCTATGGAAAAACAGAAACCAAACCGGGAAGAAAAATGGGGCATGCCACCATCATCAGCAATGAAAAACAAGAACTGATCCACCAGGCAAACAGGATAAAATCTGCACTGAAGATCAAAGGCGATAAAACCATCTAAAACCATTCACATGGCTGCAAGCAAGGCTCCACTCAAAAAGAAACCAATCGTTAGCATCATCATGGGAAGTGACAGTGACCTTCCTGTCATGGTTGCTGCCGCAGACCAGTTGAATGAATTTGGTATTCCATTTGAGCTCACGGTTGTTTCTGCCCACAGGACACCCGAACGCTTGGTGAAGTTTGCGTCTACAGCATCCAAAAGAGGAATCAAGGTCATCATAGCAGGTGCCGGGGGAGCAGCACACCTGCCGGGCATGGTTGCTTCCATCACCACATTGCCGGTGATTGGGGTTCCCATCAAATCGTCCAACTCCATTGATGGATGGGATTCGGTGCTCTCCATTCTTCAAATGCCCAACGGTATTCCTGTAGCCACAGTTGCACTCAATGGTGCCAAGAATGCCGGTATCCTTGCGGCTTCCATGCTTTCCATCAACAGCAAACCTTTGGAAAAGAAACTCGTCGCCTTCAAAACCAAAATGAAGAACGAAGTGGGAAAAAAAATAAAGGGGCTGAAGCAAAAAGGATTTGAAAATACATTCGACCAATAATGGACCTCGCAAAATACATTGACCATGCTGTGCTTCATCCTACCGCAACGGACAAGGACCTTGAGAAAGGTTGTGCGGTTGCGCTGAAGTATGGTACAGCCACTGTTTGCGTCAAACCTTGTGCAGTTGCCCGCGCAGCAGAGCTGCTCAAAGGATCGGGGGTCGGTGTCTGCACGGTGATTGGTTTCCCGCATGGTGGAAACACGACAGACATCAAAGTAATTGAGACCATCGAAGCCTGCAGAAACGGGGCCACAGAAATTGACATGGTGGTCAACATCGGCAAGGTCATTGGCGGCCAATGGGATGAGGTGGAAAACGAGATTGCCCAAGTGATGGATGCTGCCATGGAGCACAATGCCATCCTCAAGGTGATTTTTGAAAATGATTACCTCAACGAAGCACAAATAATACAATTGTGCAAGATCTGTTCAGGCTTGCACGTGGCCTTTGTAAAAACATCCACCGGATTCGGATACGTGAAGCAGAAGGATGGGAAATTTCTCGCAAAAGGCGCTACCCTGGAAGACCTGAAATTGATGCGCGCCAACTGTCCTCCCGAAATTCAAATCAAAGCCTCCGGCGGAATACGCAACCGCGAAGACATGATGGCCGCCATTGAGGCAGGGGCTACAAGGATTGGGATGTCGGGGACGGAGGGGGTTTTTGGGTAAGGGACGAGGGGGGATGGAAAAGGGACGAGGGACAGGGGGTGAGGGATGAGGGCTCAAGGGACGAGGGACAGGGGACGAGGGACGAGGGGGAACAGCCGGTTCAAGGGATGAGGGCTCAAGGGATGAGGGACGAGGGATGGGGGGATGTCCGTTCTTAATTTTTTTCGTTTTCGAAAATGATGACTCCGAATTGTTGCTGGAGGGTCAACGAATGTTTCAGGATGGTTGAAATGAATGAGGGGCCGTATTGTGCGTAGTAGGGCATGAAATTATCGACGCGTTCTTGGAGGGAATTGTTGGGAAACAATTCTGCTTTCAGTTTCCAGATGCGTTGGAGCTGAATGGATTGTTTTTTGCGTTCTGCCTTCAACATTTTCTTTTCCAGTATTTCCAGCTTTTTCAAGTGGTCCACTTCCAACGAATGCACATGCTGCACAAGGGTTTTGTCGATTTCGGCTGCCCGCCTTCTCAAATGATTGAACAACGCACGGCTTTCCTTTTCTTCAGTCTTCAATGACATTTCAATACCAGCCCAGCGTTGCACCAATGCGTTGGCCAGGGAAGTTTCTTCCTTGAAAAGGTCTGCATCCTGGATGTCCAATTCTTTCATCTTGTGCGCATGGTTGGCATCCATGATGGTAAAGCTGTTGCGCAAAACCAGCATTGGAAAAGGAACCTGGTATGCAGCAAAAAGGTCTTTCAACTGCATCCAATACGCCACCTCAGATCCTCCACCCACGAAAAGAACATTGGGAAGAATGGTTTCCTGGTAGATACCCCGCAGGATCACGTTGGGGCTGAACCTTTCAGGATGGTTGTTGAGCTCTTCAAGGATTTCTGGTTCCGTGAAACGGATGATGGTATCGTCCACCGTATAGAGGTTTCCTCTTTTGTCAATCCTGTTCCGTATTCCATCCCGCAGGTAAAATAAATTGACAGGCCTTGGGTTCACCTGAAGCTTGTATTGCGCTTCCAATTGCATGTTGGTTTTTGCAACCAACGCCTGTGCGGTATTCTGCAAAAGATCGTCCTTGAAAATGGATTTCATTTTTTCCTTGAGCACAGCATTGTCGGGCTGCAACACCAACAATCCATGGTCACGGAACAATGCGTTGAGGAGCATGAAAGTTCCCTGTGCCATGTCATTCCCCTTTGCATATGCCTTTCTGAGGATGGAAACCAGTTCCTTTGCATGGGGAAGGTGCGACAGTTCTGCTTCGACCACGTTGATCAAGTCCTGAACACCCTGGTCTGCCTGCATTCTTCCTACAGCGCCCGTCTGGCTGGTGTTCCAGCGGTATTTTTTCTGGTGAAGGTTGAAGGCCGACAATTCATCAAGGTCATTGTCTTCGCTTCCGATATAAAAAACCGGAACAAATTTGCAGTCGGGAAAAATTTCAGAAAAATATTTCGACAAGGCGATGACATGCGCCGTCTTGTAAATGAAATACAGGTAACCGGAAAAAATATTGGGCTGGTGTGCCGTGCAAATGGTGAAGGTATTTTCGGCTGCGAGCAAACCAATGTTCTCATTTTGCAATGACGATGCACCAACATTTGAATAGGCTTCCCTGAAAACATCCTGTATGCTGCCCCTGTCTGTGGGAAATTTTCTTCTGGCTTCAATCGCAGACAACATGCCCGCTTTGTTGACAGGATGCTGATAAAATTGCCGGATGAATGCTCCATCGTCCAGATAGTCGGAAATCAACCGAGAAAACATTCCGGTATCCTTGTAGTCAATGTATCTGCAAGAGGTTTCCAATGGCAATGGTATGAATATTGTTCTTTAGCGGCTACACCAGATCTCCCTCGAGATCATAGTCGTACGCCTTCGTGATGTTAACATCTACAAAGTCTCCTGGGTTCAGTTTCCTGGAAGAATGCACAATCACCTCATTGTCTACCTCAACACTGTCAAATGCTGTTCTTCCGATATAACGACCTGCTTCCTTTCTGTCAATGATGACTTTCAGTGCCTGTCCAATCTTGGCTTGGTTTTTTTCAAAGCTGATGTCTTGTTGAAACGCAATGATTTCCTGGGCGCGTGCTTCCTTTTCCTCGGCACTCACATTGTCCTCAAGTGCATGTGCAGAGGTATCTTCCTCATGGGAATAGGTAAAAATGCCCACACGATCGAACTGCATCTCTGCGAGAAATGATTTGACTTCCTCAACATCTTCCCTAGTTTCACCGGGAAATCCTGCAATCAATGTGGTGCGCAAACAAATGTCTGGAATCCTGGAACGAATCTCACCGATCAGGTCTTTCATTTCCTGCTGGGTAATTTGACGCTTCATGGCCTTGAGCATCTTGTCACTCGCATGCTGCAGTGGAATGTCAAGGTAGTTGCACACCTTGGGTTCCTCTTTCATCACATCAATGATCTCCAGCGGAAACTTCGTTGGATACGCATAATGCAGCCTGATCCACTCAATGCCCTCAACTGCTGCCAACTTTTTCAAGAGTTCGGGCAACATTCTTTTTTTATAGAGATCGAGACCGTAATAGGTAAGCTCCTGGGCAATCAACATCAATTCCTTGACACCCATTTTGACCAGCTTTTCTGCTTCCAAAACCAGCTCTTCCATGGGTTTGCTGCGGTGTTCGCCACGCATGAGTGGGATCGCACAAAACGAACAGGTGCGGTTGCAGCCTTCACTGATTTTCATGTATGCATAATGGGAAGGCGTGCTGAGCAAGCGCTCTCCCACCAATTCGGTTTTATAATCCGCATTCAATACGGCAAGCAAGCCTGGCAATTCCATGGTGCCAAAATAGGCATCCACTTCCGGAATCTCCTCTTCCAGGTTTTGCTTGTAGCGTTCACTCAAACAACCTGTGACATATACCTTGTCCAACTTCCCCTTCTTCTTTAAATCAACTTGGTCCAAGATGGTATTGATGCTCTCTTCTTTCGCTTTATCAATGAATCCGCAAGTATTCACCACAACAATGTTGTGGTCGAGTTTTTTATTTTCATGGACCACATCGAAGGCGTTGGCCTGAAGCTGTCCGCTCAACACTTCGCTGTCCACCATATTTTTACTGCACCCCAAGGTGATGATGTTGACCTTGTCTTTTTTGATGGTTTTTGATTTCATCTAACTGTTCTGTGTAAGTTCTGGTTTTTAAAACAACGCATTCCCGGTTCCCATTGTTCAGCCTGTTGATGGCGGATGCAGTCACCCTTTCATTTACAGCTTGAACAACCCCTCAACAAATGCTTTCTTATCGAATACGATGAGGTCTGCTGCCTGCTCTCCCACGCCAATGAATTTCACCGGAATTTTAAATTGATTGGCAATGGCCAATACAATGCCTCCCTTTGCCGTTCCATCGAGCTTGGTGATGGCCAAAGCTGAAACATCGGTTGCCGCTGAAAAATGCCGGGCCTGTTCTATGGCATTTTGCCCAGTGGTTCCATCCAACACCAGCAATGTTTCATGGGGAGCATCCGGTATAACTTTTTGGATGACCCGCTTGATCTTGCTCAACTCTTCCATCAAATGGGCCTTGTTGTGAAGCCTTCCGGCCGTATCAATGATCACAATGTCAACCTCCTTTGCTATAGCACTGTTCACAGTGTCAAAGGCCACTGAAGCTGGATCGCTGCCCATTTCTTTCTTGACGATGGCGACACCTGCACGTTCGCTCCAAATGGTCAACTGGTCCACTGCAGCTGCCCGGAAAGTATCGGCAGCACCCAGCATAACCGTTTTCCCGGCTGCCTTGAAATTTGTCGCCAGCTTTCCGATGGTGGTTGTTTTTCCAACCCCATTCACGCCCACTACCAGCATCACAAAGGGCTTCTTGCCTTCTGGAATATCAAATCTTTTCAAGGTATCATCCGCATCATCCACAAGGATGGCCCTGATTTCTTCCTGGAGGATTCCATTCAATTCCTCGGTTCCGAGGTACTTGTCTCGGGATACCCTTTCCTGAATTTTTTCAATGATGGCGAGGGTAGTATCGACACCGACATCTGCAGTAATCAGGGCTTCTTCCAGCTGGTCCAATACCTCATCATCCACCGCTGACTTTCCGGCAATGGCTTTGGTGATGCGTGAAAAAAATGTTTCACGCGTCTTTTCAAGCCCCTTGTCAAGTTGCTCTTTTTCTTTTTTACCAAAAAGCCTGTCAAAAAATCCCATTGCGCTTTGTTTTGAATGATGCCGCTGCTGCAAACCTACCCTTAAAACAAAAGCTGTCCCGCATGGTTAAACGGAACAGCTCTTAAAATGATTTACCAGGATAAATTTATTGGCCAATATAATCCTTGACCTTGTCCTTGTGAATGATGGCCTCCTTGAAAGTATAGGCACCAGTCTTGGGGCTTCTTACAGCCTTGATCACCTTGGTCCAGTTCTTGGCTTCTGCAGAAGCTTTAAGGTCTTTTACTTTAGCGTTTTTTGAAGCTGTCTTTGCCATGGTTATTTAATTTCTTTGTGAACAGTACATTTCTTTAGGATGGGGTTGTATTTCTTCAACTCCATACGCTCAGGCGTATTCTTCTTGTTTTTGGTGGTGACATAGCGACTTGTACCTGCCACGCCGCTGGTTTTGTGCTCTGTGCACTCCAATATCACCTGAACCCTGTTACCTTTCTTGGCCATTGCTTTGGTTTATTACGATGATTAAATGCTTACGCCTGAAGCCCTCAATTCCTTTACCACACTGTACAGACCATTTTTATTGATGGTGCGGATTGCATCTGAAGAAAGCTTCAATGTAACCCATTTGTCCTCTTCCGCAAGGAAGAAACGCTTGGTCTGAAGATTAGGAAGAAAACGACGTTTCGTCTTGATATTTGAATGGGAAACCTTGTTTCCGGTAATCGGCCGCTTTCCTGTAACCTGACATACTCGTGCCATAAACTAATTTTTTAGGGAGTGCAAATGTAGCGATAAAAATGCAAATGAACAAAATAAAAAAGCCCGAAAAGAGATAATCAACAAATATATAGGCCCAACCCCTAGTCCCTAGTCCCTTGTCCCTCGTCCCCTGTCCCTAGTCCCCGGCTGTTCCCCCCTCGTCCCTTGTCCCTCGTCCCTTGTCCCTTTTGTATTCTAAATATCAATCGCCTCCCCATACGCAGCAGCCACAGCCTCTTTCACAGCTTCGCTCATGGTGGGGTGCGGATGAATGGCATTCAGGATCTCGTGGTGCGTGGTTTCAAGCTTGCGGGCTACTACCACCTCTGCAATCATTTCCGTTACCCCTGCACCAATCATATGGGCGCCGAGGAATTCGCCGTATTTCGCGTCAAAAACAACCTTTACAAATCCATCGGTGTTTCCTGAAGCACTGGCTTTACCGCTGGCCATGAAGGGGAATTTGCCCACTTTTACCTCATATCCTGCATCCTTGGCCGCCTTTTCGGTGAATCCGACAGAGGCGATTTCAGGAGAACAATAGGTACAGCCTGGAATGTTGTTGTAATCGATCACATCAGGTTTGTGGTTGTATTTTTTCTCAAGATAGCCGATGCTTTCAGCGGCATTGATGCCCTCTTTTCCTGCAACATGGGCAAGCGCCTGACCAGGAGAACAATCCCCGATCGCATAGATGCCTGCCACAGAAGTTTGTTGACCCTTGTCCACTACAATCCTGCCCTTCTCCACCTTGATGCCGTTTTCCTCGAGCCCAATGTTTTCAATGTTGGGAGCAATGCCCACGGCACTCAAAAGAATTTCAGCTTCCAGTATTGATTCGCCTGCTGCATTCTTGACAGTGGCCTTAACCCCATTGCCTGCAGTATCCACCTTGGTCACTTCGCTTGAAGTAAGGACGGTAATCCCCTTTTTCTTCAGTTGCTTTTCCAATTCCTTGCTGATGTCAGTATCCTCAACCGGAACAATCCGATCCATAAACTCAACAACCGTAACCTTTGTACCCATGCTGTTGTAGAAGTCAGCGAACTCAACACCAATGGCACCACTTCCAACGACAATCATTGACTTGGGCTGCTGGGGAAGCACCATCGCTTCCCTGTAACCGATGATTTTTTTACCATCCTGGGGAAGGTTTGGAAGCTGGCGGGTCCTCGCTCCGGTGGCGATGATGATGTATTTGCCTTCCACCATTTGCTTTTTTCCGTCTGCCGCAGTGACCTCGATCTTGCCCTTTCCGGCAATCTTTCCATATCCCATCACCACATCAATCTTGTTCTTTTTCATCAGGAACTGAACACCCTTGCTCATTTTATCTGCTACACCACGGCTTCTTTTTACCACGGCCTCAAAATCATGTTCAACACCGGTGCTTTTGATGCCATAGTCGGCACTGTGCTTCATGTATTCGTATACCTGGGCACTTTTCAACAGCGCTTTTGTGGGAATACAGCCCCAGTTGAGACAAACTCCACCAAGACTTTCTTTTTCAATGATGGCCACCTTGAAGCCAAGCTGAGAAGCCCTGATTGCTGCAGGATAACCACCGGGTCCACTACCTAATACAAGAACGTCATATGCCATGAGTGAATATTTTAATTGTTGGCGAAATTAATGATTTATTTCTTTTTGACGACCACCACACTGGGAACAATCCTTTCTACACCGTTGTCGCCGGGCCTGACTGTTTGCCGGTTGTTCACAATAAAACTGGTGGATCCGCCGCCATCGAGGTTGACGGCACCCGAGCAACCCAGTTGTTTCATCATTCCTGCAAGATCGACCAGATTTACCCCGTTGTAACCGCCGCTGGGATTGTCGCCTTCCACAGCCAAGAGCAATACCAGGCCAGCGCCTGTAAACCCGATGGCAGACCTGGGTCTGGCGGTGGTATTGTTGATGTCAATCAATTCTTCTGTATCTGTTATTGTCACCGTGCCGGCCTTCAGCAACATGGGTGATCCTCCAATTGCTGAAGGAACCTGCCATTCGGTACCTCCGGTAGGATACGTTTCATCCGGTTGTGGCTTGGGCAGTGAACCAGACAGGTTTGCACTGGGAAGGGGATATTGAAAGACCTTGTCGTTGCCCGTGCCAACATGATAAATCCAGGCAACACCGGGATCCCCTGCAGCATTGATGCCAAACGCAGCCCTTGTGGGGTAATATGGAGTGCTCAGTCCATTGTAGGTGCGGTTGACGGATTTGATGTTGGCCGCCAATACCGCATTGTTGTATTTGACCAGGCTGTAGGATTGGTTGCCTCCGAAAAAACCTCCATTGATGCATGCATACACCACACCCTGTTCCTGCGTGTAAAATTCACTCAGCTTTTTTGACGCAGCCGACAGTACAGGTTTGAATTCAACTGAACCGCTTTTGGGATTGAATGCCACAGCGAAGGCCTTGACTTTTGTTCCTTGTACCAGTGAATCGAACTCATAGGCCTCAACAACATCCGGAAAACCGTTGGAAAGATTTACGGAATATTTCCAGCCAGAGGGCAATGTCATCAACTTGGCAGTGGTCTTGACAACAGGCGGGGTGACGGGTGTAACTGGCGTTACAGGAACAGTATCGTTTTTCTTTGAGCAGGAAATCAGCAGCAAACAAATCAGAAACTTGTACATGGTATTTGTATTTTATCAAATCAAGGAATTCGTCAGCCCTCAATCCATCTTGAAGGATGGCATCTTGTTCAATGTTTCGAAATAAAAGAAAACCTCACCCTGAAAACCATATTTCCTGTTCAAGGAAATCATCTGGCGCATCATCTCAGGGCTGGCCTGGTAACCATCGCCCAAAGAAGTAAGTATGCCTGGATACACTTTTTTCAGGAACGCGGGAGCAACCTGCAACGAAAGTTCTTTCAGGATTTTTTCGTAATCGGCAATTTTATACCTGTAGAGCTGCGGGATGATAAAATCTGCATACCCGCCTTCAAGCCATGCCGGCCAATCCTGCAAATACTGCTCTTTTGACCATGGAAAAATACTGGGTGCCCATGACACCAGGCATTGGGGATTTTCTTTTTTCACCGCAGTGTAGAGGAATTTACAATACTGACTCAGCTTGTCTGCCTTCCATTGCAGAAAGGATTTGTCCTTGGGATTGGAGACAGGCAATGCATTGCCTGTCTCCTGTTTGTACAATTGAGCGGTATAGGCATCAAACCCGCCTTCGGAGGGCATTGCAGGCAACCTGTCATCGCCTTGAATGCCATCAACAGCATAATTTTTTACCACTTCCAACACCAACTCCTGTAACATTTTTTGAGGACCGGGATGAAGCGCATTCCACCAATGGAAGCCATTTTTTTGCAAAGGTTTCCCTTCATTGTTCCTGCCCAACCATTCAGGAAAACGCTTGGCCCAAAAGGAGCCGGTATCCTTGTAGGCATATGAAAATCCAAATTCAAACCATGCATGCACTTTGATGCCCTGTTTGTGGGCTTCCTCAACCATTTCCTTCAAAGGATCCCTGCCTGCATACTTTTCGTCTTGTTTCAGTCCAATGTATTTTTTCAGGACCTTGCTGGGATACATGGTTACTCCCCTGTTCCAAACCACCACGAACAAGTGGTTCAGGCCTGCCGCTTTGCTTTGGCCGATGGCTTTCCTGATGTTTTCCCTTGAATCCAGTACCCCACTGGCCACATTTGTTATCCATGTGCCACGAATGGGTGGATCCTGAGAAAATGCAACTGATCCCATGCAGAGGCTTATCCAAACAAGAAAAATCCTACCCATGTTCATCGCTTGATGTATTCCATGTACCGGTTGTACAAATGGTGCGCTTGCACATACGCGGACTGCGGGCTCATGAAATGTGAAAATTCAAATGTGATGGCTTCTTCATAGCCGGCCCTTGCTGCCGCTTCCAATTTCAATTTGAGCTTTTCAAATTTGATGGGAAAAAACTTGATGGGCATGTCGCGGTCAAAGCTTTCGGTATTGGTCCAGGCCTTGATGCCGTATTTGTCTGCCAATCGCTTGTTGACTTCAAGATAACCCTGCAGATCAGACAGCTCCACATGGCCATCCTGAAAAGCAACAATGTCTACCTGGCGACTGATGCCTGAAAATATCTCGTCCCACTCCTCTTCGTGCTCCTTCAAGGTAACCACATCAGTTTTTTTCAATACTGCGCTGGATGCTGCAACAGCCTTGGGGCCGTCTATCCACGGAGATATCAAGGTTTGCAACCCTCCACTCATGTCTTTACACAATTGTCCAAGTGTGGCAAAGGCGGCAACTGCTCCCTTTGTTTTTCTGCTGATCTCCATGCTCAGGTACCAACCTTTGAAAGAGGGATGGTGACCATATTGCTTCCAGGCCTCTTCTACCACAAACTGATTGGCAAGGATTTCATGTGTCATGTCATTGGTATCCCAATAAAGGCCGCTATCGTACAAGCCAAAATAAAAAAGCATGCCATGCTTGTCTGCCAATGTCAAAAAAACTGAAACAAGGTCAATGGGTGGCGCAAAACAATTGTGCTTGTCCATCAGGTATGCAGAGGGATAGGTCAAAAACTTCCGGTAGCCGGACCTGATGAGAATGACCGTATTGATGCCGGCCTTTTTCATGTGCTCAAAGTCCTGTGCCCACTCTTTTTCACCCCAGTTCTGGTGTGGGATATCATGGCTTATTTCATCCAAAAATGTTCCTGTGATCTGCATTTATTTTTCGAGTTTATCCCACCAGTATTTTTTCAACAACCAGCTTGTGACAAAAAATAAAATGACCCAAACAGCAAGTTGTTGCTGGTCCCTGATCATAAAATAAATGGGAATGACAACCTGTGCCATCTGCCATACCATTCCGACAAGCACATTGAACACATCCCTGCCAAATGATGCGTTGGGAACGAATCCCGGATCTTGCTGCAAGACCATTCGCTTGACAGGTCCCCAGAAGCCCCATGGATTGGTTTTCATGTAAAAGTTTTTTACATCGTCCAGGTTTTCAAGGGGCACCAGGTAGGTGCCGATCAAACAACCCAACATTGAGAAAACAAGTACCAATGGAAAGAGGTAAATGTCTGGAACAATCCCTTTGATGCCAGCAAGGTCCAACAAGGGTTGTTTGAAAAAAAGAATGATGGTGCTCATGATCAACCCCGCCAGCATACCGCCAAAATAACCATATCCATTGAACCGCCACCAAATCCATTTCAAGACATTGGATGCAGCATATCCACCATAGAGTGCCGAAGTGATCCAGAGGGTTATGGTATTCAAGGATGCGGCATTGAAACCAAAAACGATACCGATGGCCACCAACACAATGGATGAAACCAAACTGTAGCGGATCAACTTTTGTGAGGACGCATTTGGATTGATGTATTTTTTATAAATATCGTTTACAATATAAGCAGGAGCGGCATTGACCACTGCAGAAAACGTGCCCATGAAAGCGGCCAATAATCCAGCAATCAATACGCCCTTGAATCCGATCGGAACAAACTTGTTGATGGCAAGGGGCAGCACTTTTTCAAAATCAATGTTGGCACCCATTCCAACAATCTCAGGCTTGAGGTAAACCAATCCCAACACCGCAAAAGCAGCCACCATCAAGTAACGGGGCATGTACATAACAAGAATCGTGCTCATGCTCATCTTGGCAGCATCAGCTGCAGTGCGGGTACTCAATACCCTTTGCATGTCATAACTGGGAACAGGTCCGGCAAGTGAGGCGAATACCCCCTTGAACAACATCATCATGAACAAGGCACCAAACAAACCAAAACCATCACCTTCAATCTTGTCGTTGACCAATGGATAAGGCGTGGAAGTCCAATCCAGCCCAAGGTCCATGCCAAACCAAAGATTGCCCCAACCACCTGGAACCACGGCTGTGATTTGTTCTGCCGTTACTGCGGAATAGGCAATATAGCCTATCACAAAACAGCTGATGGTCATGATGAAAAACTGCAATACTTCTGTAGCCACAACACTGTACATTCCACCCTTTACGGTATATATTGTTGTGATGCCACAGATCAACAATGCATAGGATTGTTCATTGGATATGATGAAAGAGCCAAGATGAAATGAAATGTCGTATGGCAGGATGGAAGTGCAAAACTTGCCAATGCCTTCAAAAAAATAAGCCATGAATCCGACAACACTTACCAAAGCAAAAATAACGATGATGATGTACGAGAGCTTTGCCCCCCTGCCTTCGCCAAAGCGAAAGCTGATCCACTGTGCACCGGTCATCGCATTGCTCCTTCTCATCCATGCAGCAAGAAAAACAAATACGAATACCTGGTTCCATACAGGCCAAAGCCAGGGAATCCAAGCGCTTTTCAACCCATACACGAACAAGATCATGACCGTCCACATGGTGCCACTGATGTCCCACATGCCGGATGCATTTGACAAGCCAAGCATGTACCACTTCATGGTATTGCCGCCCAGAAAATAAGAGGACAGGTCTTTTGAAGCCTTCTTGGACAAATAGAATCCCAAAAAAAGCGTCATCACCAAATAAGCCGATATGATCAATAGATCAAGCCAATGCAATTGCATACGTCAAGGTAATTCTTTTATCATAATTTTTATTAACCCAAATCGATTTATTAATTATTTTTAAAAACAAATCAAACCCTTTGAAAAAAACTTTGTACAGGTCAATAGCAAAGAAACATATACGCACCTTAACCCTTGCAATCTTTTTCACAACATTGATGGTGGGGTTTGGATCCTGCAAAAAAAACAATGGCGGCTCAACAACTGGTGGAACAACCACCCCTCCAAAACCACCACCGACACCCGTTTGGGACGCCAATGCGATGAGGGGTGTATGGATCACGACAACAGCCAGTACTGCACTGGACAACAACGACAATATTTTGTCGACAGTGGACAACTGCAAAAAAGCGGGCATCAACAATATTTTCGTGGTGGTCTACAACAATGCAAGAACCATTTATCCGAGTGATGTGATGTTCAAGCTGACCGGCAACAGACAACTCGAAAAGTTTCAGGGAAGGGATCCATTGAAAGAATTGATCAACGCTGCTAAAACCGCAGGCATCAAGGTACATGCCTGGTTTGAATATGGTTTTTCTTCTTCCTATAGTGCACAAGGAGGATCAATTCTTGCCGCCAAACCAAAATGGGCAGCAAGAGACCAAAATGGATCATTGGTGGTAAAAAACGGCTTTGATTGGCTCAATGCATTTGACCCGGAAGTTCAACAATACATGATAGACCTCTTCAAGGAAGTGGTTGTGAACTATGAAGTGGATGGCGTTCAGGGAGATGACCGATTGCCTGCCCTGCCGTCCACTGCAGGATACGACGATTATACGGTCGCACAATACAAACTTGAGAACAATGGAAGTCTTCCCCCAACCAACATCAAGGATGCTGGATGGCTGGCCTGGAGGGCCAAAAGACTCAATGCATTCATGAAGCGATTGTACAAGGACATGAAATCCTTAAAACCCGGAATACAGGTCACCATGTCTCCGAGTCCTTATCCCTGGTCAGTCGACGAATACCTACAAGATTGGCCCACCTGGGTTGACAGTGGTTGGGTAGATGCCATTGTCCCCCAATGCTACCGATATGATATTGCTGCGTATACAGCCACCATTCAGCAGCAAAAATCATATCACAGAAACAACAATATTCCCATTTATCCTGGCGTGCTCATCAAATCAGGAACCTACCTGGCCACTTCAGGATTTCTCTCGCAGATGATTCAAGGCAACCGCAACACAGGATTCAAGGGCGAGGTGTTTTTTTTCTATGAAGGCGTCAAGGAAAACCTTTCATGGTTTGAAGGACAGTATCCCTTTATAAAATAAACGGGGCCGGATTTGATCCGGCCCCGCTAAAAAAAAGTCATTTCACATTACCAACCTGGGTTTTGCTTCAGGTTGGGATTCTTGTCCAATTCTCCCTGTGGTATTGGCCAGAGCTTGTACTTTAGATTTGAGTTTTCCCTTGTCTGGTTTCTCGTTTTCAACCTTTTTGCGATGGTGGCTGTATAGCTGGGAATTCCATCTGCATCAAAGCTTGGCGCCAATGCAGGATCGGCAGGGTTCAAAGAAACACCCACCACTGGACCTGTCATGGCCTTGTTGTAAATATCCCACCTGCGCAGGTCCATCAACCTTACCCCTTCGCCCGCCAATTCAACTGCCCGCTCCCTTCTGATCAATTCCCGCAAGGCAGCTTGTGTACCGCTTGTAACAGCAGGTTGACCCGCACGCGTTCTTACCGCATTGATGGCAGTAAAAACAGTTGCATCAATTTCGTTGAGTTCAATTTTGGCTTCAGCATAACTCAACAATATGTCTGCATACCGCATCAGGATATAACCTGTTTTGGTTTCCCAAGAGTATTGGGTAGAATCGATGTACTTGCTCCATACATAACCAACACCGCCTGAAGAGCCCGTGGATCCTGCGAACCATGGTGAATTGAGGAAGTCGATCCAGTCAATGTTGCTGGCAACATTGTCATATCGGTTGGTGCTCCAATTCCATTTGATGCGCACGTTGGAATAGATGTTGTAAATGGTTCTTTCTTTGGGTTGCACATATGGAAGGGATGGCGACTTTGCAGTATTGTGCACCATCGTATCCCCTTGCGAATAGATGGTCCACTTTAACCTGTTGTCACGGTTTGCAGAAGGAGTTCTGGGGTTGTACAAAGCAGACTGGTCAATCCTTTTCCCATCTTTCATCTCATACCTGTCAAACAGGGCCTGGGATGGAAAATGGCTGCTCTGTGAAGTTCCTACCTGGCGGGGAATCGTCAATACAGCCAACCAGTTCTGGGGATCCAAAACATCTGTGGGATAGGTTTGTGCAAAAAGTATTTCACGGTTTGCATTGGTCCTTTGTCCTGCCAACATGAACAAATCAGTGTAGCGGGGATTCAATCCGTATGCATTCATGTCAATCACCGCCTTGGCAGCAGCAGCAGCGGTCTTGTTGTCTTTTAACAGCAAGGCCAGCTTCGACTTGAGCCCAAGTGCTACACCTTTGTTGACCCTTCCATACAGAATGATAGGGCTTGCACCTGCAGCATCAAACAAGGATGCAGCTTCATCAAGATCCTTGTACAACTCTTGTATTGCAGTTGCAGATGGTGTTCTGGACAATGTTTCGTATTCTGAAGGCAGCAATGGCTTGGTATAAAAAATTGGATCACCAAACCATCCGATCAGGTGATAATATGCCCATGCACGAAGAACAAGTGCTTCTGCTTTAATGCGGCTATAGGTTTTGGGAGAAGCTGCAGCCTGCCCCTTCTTCATGCCATCCAACAAATAATTCGCCCTGGAAACCAATTTGTAGGCCTGGCTCCATGCAGTTGTTGTCAATGTATTGCTTACGAGAAATGGTCCACCATCCCCCATGGCCACCTGGTCTTCCGCATTGCCCGTACGCTTGATGGCAAGGTCAGTAGCAGATTCAATGGCGAAGTGAAGGGGTGTATTGTTGGCCAATGCCCAAAAAGAGGCAGCATATACACCATTGAGACCAAGCTCCATTTCCTGCTCGGTTGCAAGAAATGTTTCAGAGGAAATGCTGTCCAAAGGTTGCCGGTCGAGAAACTTGTTGCAAGATCCCAATCCAACAAGCAGTATCAGCAAACTAAATATTATTCTCTTTTTCATGTTCAAAGTTTTACTTGGATTAGAAGTTAAGGTTCACTCCTGCAGTGAAAGTTTTCATCAGGGGATAGAACTGCCCGGTCTGGCTGTTGATCTCTGGATCAAACCCATTCCAGGTGTTTGAAAATGTCAGCAAATTCTGGCCACTAACATAAAATTTCGCACCCGTGATCTTCAAGCGCTTGATAACTGCTGAAGGCAAACGGTATCCAAGGTTGATGTTCTTGATCCTGAAGTAGGCAGCACTTCTGATCCATTTGTCTGATGCCACAAAATTTGTTCCACCGGAACCTGATGGCAAAAGCCTTGGAAATGTAGCACCCGTGTTGGATGGTGTCCAATAGTCCTTGTGGATGGAAAGGAGGGATGCCACAAAATCACTGCTGTTGAAAGGAATGGCTCCGGTTCCGCTGAGGTAATTGTTCCTCATCCCAACACCCTGTCCAAACAGATTCAGGTCAAAATTGGCATAACCAAGATTGAGGTTGATGCTGTATTCATAACGGGGAAAACTGTTTCCGATAAAAGTCCTGTCGAATGCATCAATCTTTCCATCAGGCTTTCCATCAGCACCGCTGATGTCTGCATATTTTACATCTCCAGGCTTGGGACCGTTGGCAGTGGTCGCACTGTAAGGAACACCAAACTGAACGGGTGAACCGGTGATGTCGTTGGCATCCTTGAAATATCCAATGGACTTGTAGCCATAATAAGACCACAAGGCCTGGCCAACTGCAGTTCTCTCTGAACCTGCATCCAGGTATGGAACGCCGGGCAAGGCCGTCACTTCATTGACTACATCACTCAACATCACGGTTGCATCAATCCTGAACTTCTTGTTGAGGTTGATTTTGTAATTGGCACTGGCTTCCCAACCGGTATTGTTCATGTCGCCGGCATTTACAAATGGGGCACTCAACCCGATGTAAGAAGGAATGGGTCTCACCAAAAGTATATCACTGATGCTGCGTTTGAAGTAATCAAATGTCAGCGTAAGGTTGCGCTTGACCGTCAGGTCAAGACCAACGTTCATCTGTGCTGAATTCTCCCAAGTGATGCCAGGGTTTGGTGCATCCAACAATGCATATCCCAAAGTGGTAACATTGTTCAAATATGTACTGGTACCATTGTTGGGATTGGAATAGGTTGATGTTTGGTAATTCACTGCAAAGGGATAGATCTCAGGGAGGGCCTGATTTCCAAGCAATCCATAAGATGCCCTGATTTTTCCGAAACTGATCAGGTCGGAAAGGCCATCAAAGAATTTCTCTTTTGTAAAGATCCAACCTGCTGACGCAGACGGAAAGAATCCCCATTGTTTGTTCAAGGCCTGAGAAAACCTGGAAGATCCGTCATAACGACCATTGATTTCCAAAAGATACTTGTCGTCATAACTGTAGTTCAGCCTCGCATAGAAACCCGCCAATGCTGTTTGGTAGGCTGAACCAGCATTGTTCCTGTCAGCTGCACCAAGGTTCAAATAAGGCTGGTCAGGGTTGTTGAATCCAGTCCTGGATGCTGAGATGCCTTCGTAAAGGAATTCTTCAGTTTGACCACCCGCCAGGAATTTCAAGCGGTGGTTGTTGAAGTTCTGTGTAAATGTTGCCTGCGCCAACATTGTATTTCTCGTATTCGAAGAGTAAGACTCACCGAGGCTCGTGGAACCCGGCCACTGGCTGATCTTGTCGTATGCTGAAGTAACCAGGTTGGGCACATAGATATCAGCATTCTTTGTAAAGGACTTTCCATGTGGGGTCCAGTGTTCGCGAGACCAATAAGCCTCCAACTCAATGCTTTCAATGGGTTTGTAGTTGAGCGCAATCTTGCTCAAAAACGAATTGTTCTCAGACACAGATGTACCAGCGGCTTCAGCCTGTGCCAAAGGATTTCTGTTGTTGGTTTGACCGGCGGTACCATACATGCCTGGTCCAAATTTTGCTGCACCAATGGCAGGCAATCCAATCGCCTGGCGAATGATGAATTCAGGGCTTGAGGTGGATGGCGTAGTGTTTTTGCTGAAATTGTAATTGAACACGCCACTCAGGGTAAGGTTGTTCCTGATCTTAAAATCAGGATTGAAGCGAATATCATAGCGCTTGTAACTGTTGTTTGGAATCAGCCCCTGCTGGTCCAAATAAGTAACGGATGTGAATACATTGGTGTTGTCACCGGCAGCATTCAGTGTTACGTTGTGGTTCTGCATCAATGCAGAATTGGTAAACAGAAGGTCAACCCAATCGTTGTCGATCACATCCAGGTTGTTTGCCTTTGTTGTTTTATACTTGTCAATCAATGACTGCTGAAAAATAAACGACGCTGGATTGCCTGTACGGTTTTGCTCTGCAACATTGCTCAATTCCATGTGCTCAATGGCCGTTGTTCTTTCGGGCATGGCAGTGGCAATTTGCTTGGAAACAAAACTGTTGTAGCTCACCTTGACACCTTTTCCTTTTGCCCTGATGGTCTTAACCAGGATGACACCGTTTGCGGCGCGGGTACCATAGATGGCTGTAGAAGCCGCATCCTTCAGGATGGTAATGCTTTCAATGGCATTCGGGTCGATGGCATCCAGGCTGGAAACAACACCGTCCACCATGATCAATGGACTTTGGCCAGCGTAGATGGAACTCAGACCACGGATGCGAATGGAAGCACCATCTGCCCCCGGCCTACCAGACTGCTGGGTTACAGTAACCCCTGGTGCAAGACCTTGCAACAGGTTACTGGCTGTGGCCACTTGACGCTTCAAAAGATCCTCCTGCTTGAGGGCCACAACTGAACCTGTAAGATTTGCTTTCTTTTGGGTTCCATATCCAACCACAACCACCTCATTGAGACTGGCTGAGGTTGAAGTCAAGACAACATCAAGTTGATTTCCACTGACCACTACCTCTTTGGATGCAAAGCCGATTCCTGAAAAGACAAGTGTCTGTCCGGCGCCAGCACTGATTTTAAAGTTTCCGATTGAATTGGTTCGGGTACCTTGTTTGGTACCTTTTACAAGAACAGAGACCCCTTCTGCGGGTGCTCCACTCTCGCCAATGGTAACCTTTCCACTGACACTGGATTGCTGGGAGAAACCCAACAACCAAGAAGTACAGAGCATGGTTAGGATAAGCGTTAGCTTTTTCATGATTGTGTTTTATTGATGATTGATCTATTGACGGGGTGTTGAATCTGAATGCCGATGGCAGGTGTTGTTTTGAATCCTACACAAATGATCTGGGCACAATGATGTGCAAAATGTATTGTTTGGCATCTTCTGGACCGAATATAATGAACAAATTATAATAATTTGTTAAACTAAACCTACTTTGTTAAATTTTTTATTATCTATAGAGACAAAAGGGTAGACAGGAATAATCATAGATTTGATGCACGGAACGAACATGAAAAGGAAAAAAACGAAACTTGACATATTCAACGATGCGGCAGTATCGGGCGTGGTTTTTAAAAACCGGTCGCTCAAAAAATTGATTGTCAGCCAAATAAACCATTTGGGAAACTGTACAATAACGGATTTGAGTAAAGATTTGGGAGCCAGTGTCCCCAAAACAACTTCACTGATCAATGAACTCATCCAAGACGGGCTGATCCGCGACGAAGGAAAGCTGGATTCAACTGGGGGCAGAAGGGCCAGCATGTTTGGCCTTGTGCCGGATGCATGTCATTTTCTTGGCGTAGATGTGAAAAAGTTTCACATCAATTTTGGGTTGATGGACTTCACAAAAAAAATGACCTACCAGAAGGAGAAAGTACCTTTCCGCCTGGAAAATACCCCTGAATCCCTGGAATTGCTGATCAGACTGATCAAGTCTTTCCTGGGGGAAGGGCCCTGCAAAAATGCCCAAATCATAGGATTGGGCATCAACTTGACCGGCAGGATCAACCACAAAACCGGGCACAGTTTCAGTTTTTTTCACTTCAAGGAAGAACCGCTTGCAGAAATCATTCACAAGGAAATCGGCATTCCCACCTTCCTGGAAAACGACTCAAGGGCCATGGCCTATGGAGAATTTCAGTTGAATGAACATGGAAAAGAAAACAATATCCTGTTCATCAACATGGACTACGGAACAGGAATTGGTATCCTGCTGGACGGGAAAGTCTACTACGGCAAGTCCGGCTTTAGTGGCGAGTTTGGTCATATCCCCATTTTTGAAAATGAAATCATTTGTCACTGTGGCAAAAAAGGATGCCTCGAGACTGAGGCATCCGGGCATGCACTGGTCAGAAAGTTCAAAACACAAATTAAAAAAGGCTATACTTCAACGGCATTGAAAAAAAACATGCCTGTCGATGATATTACGATGAATGATATCATCAATGCAGCATTGAATGAAGACCAACTCAGCATCGAATTGATTTCCGAAATCGGTGAAAACCTGGGAAAGGGATTGGCGGTATTGGTGAATATTTTCAACCCTGAAATACTTGTTTTGGGTGGAGCACTTTCTGAAACGGGAGATTATATCAGGCTTCCCGCTAGAAGCGCCCTCAACAAGCTTTCGCTGAGCCTGGTGAACAATGACACCAAGCTTAAAATATCCCAACTGGGAGAAAAGGCCGGAGTAATTGGCGCTTGCCTCACAGCAAGGGATACCATCATCCTGTAGACAAACAATGGCATCGGTGTCTGTTTCGCTGCAGGCACACGCAATGAAAAATGATCAATTGGACGCTTTCAACAATGTCAATTGGTGTTGAAATTTTTTTACAGCAAGGTTTCCAACTTTCCTGCCCTGCCACTTTCCCAGCTCAATGGCGTCCCTGAAATGAATCCCGCCGTACAACCTCGATATTGCTGCTTCTTCAGCGGCCAGGTTGAAAGAACTGAACTGTCTTGAGGGCAAGCCAAATTCAACTTCAGTATCATCCGTGAATGCAAATCCATCTCCGAAAATTCTGGTCAACATGGACGCAGCTGCATTCGAGCAAACACTATGACCTGATAGATATTCCGGGAATGGCGGAGTTTGCAGCAGTGGTTTCCAGCGGGGATCAATCAACCGATGGATGACCGTTTCAGGCCTGATTCGATTGCTTCTGTATTTTTCATCCCAGCACGCAATGAATGCATCAGCAAGAGTTATCGCGACCAATGCATGCACCGCAGCGGTTTGGAAAAGGGAAAGCCCTGATTGAATACAAGCGATGCCAGTAATCCCCATCCAGTGTCCTCCGGGTGAAATTTTTTTGAGACCAAATTCAACGTGTCCGATCTGCTGAACAGCAAATGGATTGCAATCCCAAAAACTTGCGATGAGGGCTTGTTCTTTTGTTTGGTTATTCCCCATATCATATACCTCTTTCAAGAGTTTATAATAGGAAGAATTTTTAGCCTTGCTGTACACGACTGGTCTGGCAGGAACGAATTGTTGTGCGGAATCCATGAAAAAAGGCCTGAGTTTATTCCAGTGGGGCTCAAGGGCAGACATGAAAGCAGGAGGTGTGGGTTGCCAAAAAGCATCTCCTGTTTTGGGAGTGTACCTTGGCATGTTGCTCAGTTTCGTAAACCCATCGGCCCTTGCGTAAGAAACCATTTGTGCAACAGCTGCCACAACGATGTTGTTGGTATTCTCATACAATTGTTTTGCGGTTGATGTCTTTGACCACAACAATTGCAATGAATCAATTTCCTTTCGCATCATGTAACCAGAGGGCAAAAGCTTTTCAGCAGCTTTGAAAACCGTAAGGACAGCAGCAAGGCCTTGGTCTGTTTGCTGAAGCCTAGAACGATCAAGTTGAATGCCGGTAAACTTGTTTACAATACCGCTCATGCTGGGATAATGGACGGAGTCGTACCGTGAAATCACCTCGTAGGATGCCAATGAGATGTAGGCATAATACCTGCTCGCAGCTACAGGAGAAGTAACATCATTCAACATGATATCGGTAGCTTTTTTCATGGCAAATACAAAATCCCTACTGACAAGACGCTCTTGTGATTTCAAAGATCCCCATGAAAGCAGAAAAGAAAGAAACAATAAGCTCAAGTGCTTCATTGAAAAAATATTGATCAATAATGAAGGGCGTAAATGGACAATACAATCAGGTTCCATTTCTGCCGTGAATTCATGTTAATAACTGATGAATACAGGTTCTGCACCATTGATACCCATCATGAGCGTTTTTTTTGTGCCAAGACCTTTTGTCTCAACAATATCCCTGATACAGCCCTTGATGTTCAGCCCTGCCTTAAGTTGGTCAACATACTCAAAATCCCCCTTCCCATTTCCCTTTAACAATATGCCATGATTGGCATCCACCTTTCCAATTTTTATCCTTGTGTGCTCAATGTTGCCTCCAAGCAGAATATCCACGTTCCCATCATGATCAAAATCATCCGTCCAGATGGCATGCACTGGTGCATAGTCGGCCTGAACAGGTAAACTGTGCATCAGCATTCCCTTTGGCGTATTTTCAAACCAAACCGTATGCAGAAAATCTGCAGTAAGTTTTTTTGCAGCGCTGATTTGAGCGCTGTCCAATATTTGTTCCAACTGTGCATCGGCATACGCATCATAGGTTGGAAACCGCTGGCGCAGGCTGACCATCTGGTCGGTGATTTCATCACGCGATGCCATGGGATATAATTTTCCCAATATGGGATAAAACAAAAGCGGATCGACAAATCCATTGCCATCAAAATCACCATAGTAAAGGGTAATCGGGCTACCCGGCTCAGGCCTAAACTGGCTGTTCATTCCCCAGTTGCCAACCACCAAATCCTGGTCGCCATCTTTATCAAGGTCTTCAAACCGCATCGTATTCCACCAACCATGGTATGGTATTCTGAAAAATTGCTTGGTCACCTCAACACATTTCGATTGGACAAATCGAAAAACACGAATTGGACTCCATTCACCGACCACCACAAGTTCCTCTTGCTTGTCTCCGTCAAGATCCATCCAACGGGCGTCGGTAATCATGCCCAGTGCGTTGAAAACAGGAGCAAAGCGATCAGTTGCATCTTCAAACTTTCCTTTTCCATCATTCATCAGCAGCCTGGATGGTGGGCAATTTGGATACCCTCCTGGAATGACCCTGCCTGGAGTAAAAAGATCAAGGTCTCCATCCCGGTCAAAATCCAGCGGAACAACAACTGTGCCCGCAAAATATTTACTGGGCAACAAGCCCCTGGGCCTACTGAACTTACCCCGATCATTTATATAAAGACGGTCTTCCAACTGTAAACTATCTTCAATTTGGAATCCTCCACTTACCACATAAAGATCAAGATCGCCATCGTTGTCTGCATCAAAAAAAACTGCCCCACAATCTTCATATGCCATGTCAGTGGCAAATATCTTTTGAACATCTTCCCGGTAGTTGCCATCCCGCTGTTGCAAAAACAATCTGCTGGGATGGTTGCGCGGCCCGCACACAAATATGTCATCAAGTCGATCACCATTGATATCAGCTTTTGCAAACCTAGGACCTGAAAAAGAATACATGTTGGTCATCAGTGGTTGGATCTTGAAATCGTTGGCTTGATCCTCAGCATGGGTAAAATTTATTACAGGTCGGCCAGCTGTAAAAATGGGGCTGGCCTTGGGTTGGTACTGACCGGAAAAAGTGGTCTTATTGGCTGCGTCAAATGAAGCCATAGTGCTTGCTCCCCTTACCATGGCCAAAGTTGTATCCAAAACAATGGGCGCCTTCACCACATCTACAACCCCATCTGGCCAGATGATGCGCAATGAATCAACCTGGTTTTCTTTTAGTCCAAAATGCAGTGGCACCTGCATGGAGGACTGAAATCCATGGACGGGAAATTGCTGCATGGTGTACTGTTTGCCTGATGCATATACCGTTACAACGGAGCCCAAAGCGAATCTGTTTTTATCCGTGGGAGCAGCACGCAAATCAATTTTTAAAAAGTGTCCATTGGATTTATGCTCGATGGTATTGTTTCTGTACAAACCAATCTCCTGGTTCATTCTGTTGATGGCCAAATCAAGATCACCATCATTGTCAAGATCAGCGTATACTGCTCCATGAGAAAAATTCAGCTCTTCAAAACCCCAGTCAATTGATTGGTCTTTGAATTGCAGGTTACCCTTGTTCTCATAGATATAATTGTGTAGGGGAGTGGATTGAATTCCTTGTAACATTTGAAACATCCTGCTATCGGTCTTGCCCTGGATATGTTTCAACCGCTGATCAGCATAAAATTTCATGAAGTCGCGATTGATCATGTCTCTGCCATACCCATTCGTAACAAAAAGATCCTTGTTACCGTCTAGGTTAAAATCGGCAAATAACGCGGCCCAACTCCAATCTGTATTCGACACACCAGCCAGCTGCCCAATCTCACTGAAGCTGCCATCTCCATTGTTCAATTGCAACATGTTGCGCATCAACTGGTGATAAAATCCGTTTTGAACACCATTGGCATAGAGTTCGTAATTGTCAGGAGCATAAAGCAGCTTTTGCCTCCTGTTGTCTTCAGGCAGCATATCCAAGGTGAACACATCCATGAGTCCATCATTGTTGATGTCCGCGACATCAACTCCCATTGAAAAATTGGACAAGTGACCAAATGACGACTTTAGTTTTTCGGTAAAGGAACCGTTCTTGTTGTTGATATAGAGGTAGTCTTCTTCAATATAATCATTGGATACATAGATATCTGGCCATCCATCATTGTTGAGGTCTGAAATATTTAGACCCAACCCATATCCCAAGGGATTGGATATGATGCCTGCCTTTCTTGAAACATCAGAAAACTTTCCATTCCTGTTTTCGTACAAACGATCACCCGCATTGGGGTCAACCATTTTTTTCACATATGCAGCATCAAAGTTTCTCAGGTTCTTGATGTTATGGTTCATCACATAGAGATCCAGATCGCCGTCGCGGTCCATATCGAAGAATGCAGCATGGGTTGAATAGCCCTTGTCGGCAACACCCATCTCTTTTGCCTTGTCCGTAAAAGTAAGGTTGCCATTGTTGATGAACAACTGGTTCGCCCTTTGGTTTGAGTCAAGATCACCTGAATAACAAACATAGATGTCAAGCCAACCATCGCCATTCACGTCGGCAACCGAAACGCCAGTCTTCCAACCCGGCTTGCCAGCAACACCTGCACTTCTTGTGACGTCTTCAAATACAAGTCCGCCCTTGTTTAAATATAGCTTGTTGGGCGACATGTTTCCCGTAAAATAAAGGTCAACCAATCCATCGTTGTTAAAGTCTCCGGCACCTACTCCTCCCCCATTGTAAAAATATTCATAGGTAATGATGTTGAGCGCTGGACTTTCGACTATTCTATTTTGAAAAACAAGCCCGGAGGATTTACTTGAAACGCTGGTAAACAATTTGGAACTCTGAGCAATGGATTGCTCAGAACCAAGAAGCATTAAAACCAGCAAGGACGAAAGGATGTAAATGGCAATTGATTGTTTCATAGCAGAACAAAACGAAGTTACAGCTAATTAAAAATGCCAGGTACTGAGACCTGGCATTTTATTTAAAATCATATGGTCATAAAGACCGGATGTGCGTGTGAGATTAATTGTCCCACCATACACGGGAAGCCCATGTATCAGTAGCAGGAGTCAATCCACCAACGCCAATTTTATAATTTGCGTCGTTTACAGATGCTTCACCAGTAGGATAAATTTGACGGCGAGGAATTACCCCTCCAGAGAAATTACCAGTGTAAACAACAGGAGTCAAAACAGGGAAGTCCGTACGACGCCAGTTGTTCCATGATTCTGTGAAGTTCATGAGCAAGCCTGTTGTTGCCCAGAACTGCTCATTGATTTGCTTAAGAGACGCAGCCTGTGACGTAACATTCAAAGGATTGGCTGCGATATAAGTGTTGATGGCTGCAGTAGCAACTGTACCAGTAGAGCTGAAAGTAGCAAGTGATTCCATGCCCGACCTTACACCATTTGCATAGTGGGTTGCTGCATTTCCACCAACGGACCATCCTCTTGCAGCAGCCTCAGCCAACAACAATGAAGTTTCAGCTGCAGTCATGATGAAGAAAGCGACATCCCTATTGGGTGTATATACAGAAGTACGGGGCCTTGAATATTTTCCGATAGGACAAAGTTCACCACCGGTTCCTGTTCCTCCAGGATAACCAGGAGACTTGGTGATATCAGTGGCTCCACCATTCAGGTCATAACCATTGGGTTGACCCACTTGGTTTGCAGGGACATTGTTGCCCGCCAAACCGAATGTTGTATTACCTGTCAAACCTGCAGGAGGAACTTCAGCTACTACGCCAAGCCTTGGATCGTTTGTTGACCTCAGGAAATCAATCATCCTCTTGCTCCAACGAACTGAATAGAAATCTGCTGGAATATCAAGGGCACGTGCATTGGGATTGGAATATCCTGTAGCATTGCTTCCACGCATGAATGCGTCATCGGCAGAACTTGTGATTACACCTCCAGCGAAAGCTTTCTCAGCCCATGTTTTAGCAAAAGCTGCGTCCCTTTTCGTGAAACGCATTGCAATGCGCAACATAACTGAGTATCCAAGCTTTTTCCACTTTACCACGTCACCGCCATAAAATACGTCTGCACTTGGCTTTAACTTGGCAGCATCGAATTTGGTAAGTGCACCTTCCAGTTCAGTCAACAACCCTTTCATTACAGCTTCCTGCTTGTCATACTTGGGTTGTGAGATACCAGTTTCACCCTGAAGCGCTTCAGCGTATGGCAAATCACCATAAACATCTGTAGCATATTGCATTGCAAGGGCCTTGACCACGATTGCAGCAGACACCACATTTACCTGGTCAGCATTCTTTCCATAATCCTTAACAATTTGCTGTGCAAGACTGGCAGCACGGTAACAGCTTGACCAGCTGTTGGCAGTATAAGAATTGGTGTTGGAAGACTGAACGTATTTGTCCATGTTGCTGTAATAGTTGGCAGCACCAGATGTTGTAGAAGACAAAATCTGCACCCATCCTGATTGGAAAAGGATAGGACCGGCATAACCACCAATGGCTTCCTTGTACGTGTTCTGTGCATTTGACAGAAAGAAGTTGGCATCAAAGCTTGCCGGACTGGCTGCAAGTGGATTGGTGTTCAGGGACTCGAAATTTTTCGTACAGCCTGAAAGAATCACAATCGCAGCGATGATTGGCAATAATATTCTTTTCATGTTGATTAATTTATTAATGAGAAAATCGAAACCGGCTCTCCCTATTTTTTAAATTTAATGTTTACGTTCACACCATAAGACCTGGTAGAAGGAAGGTTAGTACCCTCGATACCATAATAGCTGATGTTTGAACCGAATGTGGCTTCCGGATCGATGTTCTCAGTTTTCTTCATCAAAACAAGAAGATTGCGGCCTACCAGTGAGATGTTCATGTTCTCAACGATCTGCAACCTTTTTACAAACGATGCGGGAAGTACATACCCAATAGAGAGCTGACGCAGCTTGATAAAATCTCCGTCTTGTACATGTGACTTTGTAATGTTCTGGGCAAGAGCAGTGTAATATGCCTGCGGAGCAGCGGTTACTGTATTGGCAACACCATTGGCATCAACCCCAGTCTTGATTCCAGTCTCTCTTCCAACAAGTGTAGCTTTGTTCAAGCCCCTGATCATGGAATAGTAGCTGGTTTGAGACAATACTTTGTTACCGTAGTTGTAATCAATCAAGAATGAGAGGTTAAAGCTCTTGTAAATGAACTCGTTGTTCAATCCACCGAAGAAAGTAGGAAGAACGCTTCCCTGGGCTTTAAGATCTCCCCTTACAGGCAGACCGGAGGCATCAACAATGATGGAACCTTTTGCATCATACTTGTAATCGTAAGCCATGATCTGAGGACCAGCATAACCAGGAACATAAGCAGTGATGGCATTGCCCAAGGTACCACGACCAGAACCAAGGTTTAACCTTCCATTGGTAGGACCTGTTTTCAGAACCTTGTTCTGAACACTTGTCATGTTCAATGTTACGTTCCAGCTGAATGATTTTTTCCTTAATGGTGAACCTGTCAGCTGCAATTCAAGACCCTTGTTTTGTACAGAACCTGATGGAACGAATCCGCTGGTATATCCTGTAGCAATCGAATAAGATGCAGGCATGATCTCATTCTTGGTCTTTTTGTTAAAATAAGCAACGTCTAATCCCAGCCTGTTTCCAAAGAACTTGAGGTCAAGTCCGAATTCCAATTCACTGGTAGTAAACGGCTTCAGCAATCCACTGGGAAGTGAAGTTGGAAAACTTCCAACTGGCAAACCATTGTATGTATTGCCAAGTGAGTAGTAAACCCTTGTTTGGTATGGGTTTGTAAACTCATTTGAGGTAGTAGCATAAGACGCCCTTACTTTACCATAAGACAAGAATGATGGTTTGTAAAGTTCAGAGAAAATAAAGCTTGAAGTAACAGAAGGAACAAAAGCAGTATTGTTTCCATCAGGAAGTGTGGAGTAAGCATCATACCTTCCAGTGGTTCCCAATGTTAGGAAATTGCGATACGTTACATCAGCAGTATAATACGCTGAATTCACCTGTGTTTCAGCAAAACCATAGCTCCTGCCGATGTTTGTTACGTTGTTGAAGCTGTAGAGGTAAGGAAGAATAAATGGACTTCCTGAAACTCCTACGGATTCAAACCTGTTTTTACGGATGTTGGCTCCAACAGCAGCATCAAAACTAATGTCGTCGTTGACGGCTTTTGCGGCACCAATCAAGGCGTCCACATTGAGTTCTGACCTATCGGACTGACCTTGGTTGTTCAAACCACCTTTCCTTCCTTGAGAATACGCAGTACCCCAAGGAGTAACACTCTTGGCACGGTCAAACTGCTGGTCTAAGCCAAGACGGACTTGAGCATAGAGCCATTTTTCAAAGCTGTACTTCAGTGTGCTGGCTGTGGTGAAACGCTTTCTTCCCACATTGTTTACAAGCTGGTTTACAACAAACCATGGATTGCTCACATATTCATCATCACTGAACTGAATCTCATATCCAGTCAAAGGCTCATAACCGGGTGCAAGAATCTTTTGATCAATGTTGGTTGCAAGGAAGAGTCCATTGTTGGCATTCAAAGGTCCATCACTCAAGTAAGGAACATTTCCTGCCATTTGATCAAGATATGAAGCAAACAAAGTAACATTGAGTTTTGAGGTAATGTCTTGAACGATGTTCAAGTTAACTGTGCTCCTTTTCAAATCACTACCGCGCATGATTGAGTTGCTGTTCAGGTTAGAGAAAGAAAGCCTGAATGAACCATTGGCGCCACCTTTGGACAGTGAAACAGTGTTGGTAAGTGAGGGACCAGAGCGATAAAAATTCTTTACATTATCCGTTACAGCACTGTAAGGGTAAGACTTGCCGTCAAACTGAATGGTAGAAGAACCATCCAATTTGGCACCCCAGCTGAATCTTCCAGTTTGTCTTGCAAGTGCAGCTGTTGCAGGCTTTTGCCCACCTACACCTTGACCATACACATACTGGAAATCGGTGAAGTCTATCGCATGTTCTTCCATGTAGTTCATGTTGTACTCAACAGAGAAGTCATTTTTCTTACCTGTCTTTGTAGTGATCAGGATTACTCCATTGGAAGCCCTTGCACCATAAAGTGCAGATGCTGACTGACCTTTCAGAACAGTCATGTTCTCAATATCGTCTGGGTTTAGGTTACCGATACCATCACCGGCATCACCACCACCCCACTCACCAGCGCTTCCGCGTTGGGTGTTGTCCATTGGAATACCATTGATAATGAAAAGAGGGGCACCTGAACCATTCATACTAGGATTACCCCTGAGGAGGAGTTTTACAGTTCCCTGAGGACCAGAATTGGTTCCTGCTACTTTCAAACCTGCAACACGACCACTGAGTGAGTTACCCACGTTGGTTTCTCTTGCCACACTCAATGCTTCGTTGTTGACCGTAGTAACAGCATAACCAAGCTTTCTTGACTGCTTGGAGATACCAAGAGCGGTAACAACTACATCTTGTAGCTGGGTTGCATCAGCTGTGAGTGAAACAGCAACATTGGTTTGTGATGCACTTACAGAAACCTCAGCAGCGTTGAAGCCAACAGAGGAAATCTGAAGCACGATGTTGCCTGAAGGCACTTGAAGACTGAAAATGCCATCAGCATTGGTGGTGGTAACATTGTTAGCACCCTTCACCTTTACTGTAGCAGAAACTACACCCGCGTTGTCGGGGCCGGTTATCTTTCCGGTTAGCTGACGTGTTTGGGCCATCGTCATAAGACTGAGGCCAACAAGACAGCAGATGGTCAGAAGCAATTGTCTCATACTCTTCTTTTTTGTTTTAAAAATGGTTATAACGAATATTCAATGAAAGTTTGCAAATATAATGGATTTTGGTATTTGTTTAACATTAAGCGTTTTTTTAGGGAAAATCGTAAAATACTGGTGAAAATAATCCCGAGTTTAAAAGGCAAGAAAAACTCCATTTTCGATGCATGGCGGAAAAAAAATATTCAAACCAAAAGCCAGATCATGCCTTTAATTTGAAATTCAAGCATAAAAATAGCAAAATGCCCCTGGAGGCCTAAAAAACCTTTAATACGCCATCGCAAACAATACCCTTTGTGTGCTAGGCTTTCCGGAAAAAACACAGACACCTGCCTCCAAAGGGTTGTCCAGTGGAATGCAGCGAATGGTTGCTTTGGCTTCCTCTTTGATTTTGTCTTCCGTTTCGGCAGTCCCATCCCAATGGGCTGATATGAATCCACCCTTTTCATGGAGCACCTGCTTGAACTCCTCCCAGCTGTTCACCTCCGTGACATGGGCATCCCTGTAAGCCAATGCTTTGTTGTAGAGGTTTTGCTGGATATCTGTCATCAAAAACTTGACATGCTCAATCAGGTCCGCTGCAGGAATGGATTGCTTTTCCTTTGTATCCCTTCTGGCCACTTCAACCACCCCATTTTCTATATCCTTCTGACCGATGGCGATGCGCACGGGAACACCCTTCAGTTCGTATTCTGCAAACTTCCAGCCCGGCCTGGTGTTTTCTGCATCGTCATATTTTACGGAAATGCCATTGGCTTTCAACCCTGCAACAATGCCATCCACCTTTTCATCCACCAAGGCCTTTTGCTCCGGTCCTTTGTAGATGGGGACAATCACAACCTGTAAGGGTGCAATTTTGGGGGGCATGACCAGTCCCTGGTCATCGCTGTGGGCCATCACCAAGGCACCGATCAGGCGGGTGGAAACGCCCCATGATGTGGCCCATACAAACTCCTGCTTGTTCTCTTTGGTGAGGTATTTGACATCAAAGGCCTTGGCAAAATTCTGGCCCAGAAAATGGGATGTACCGGCCTGCAAAGCCTTGCCATCCTGCATCAGGGCTTCAATACAATAGGTTTCCAATGCCCCGGCAAATCGCTCATTCGGTGTTTTAATGCCTTTGATGACAGGGAGCGCCATGTAGTTTTCCACGAAATCCCCATATACATGCAACATTTTTTCAGCTTCCTCAATGGCCTCTTCAGCAGTGGCGTGGGCTGTATGGCCCTCCTGCCATAGGAATTCTGCTGTCCTCAAGAAAAGCCTTGTCCTCATTTCCCACCTCACCACATTGGCCCACTGATTGATCAACAGTGGCAAATCACGGTAAGATTGGATCCAGTCTTTGTAAGCATTCCAAATGATGGCTTCGCTGGTTGGACGAACGATGAGTTCCTCTTCAAGCTTTGCTTCAGGATCAACCATCAGCTTTCCCTTATTGTTGGGATCGGTTTTCAACCTGTAATGGGTAACGACGGCACATTCCTTTGCGAAACCTTCAGCGTGTCCCTCTTCTTTCTCAAGAAAGGATTTGGGAACAAAGAGTGGAAAATAGGCATTGACATGGCCTGTATCCTTGAACATTTTATCCAATACATCCCTCATGTTTTCCCAAAGGGTGTATCCATAAGGCTTTATCACCATGCATCCCCTGACTGCAGAATAATCTGCCAGTCCTCCTTTCAGGATCAATTCATTGTACCATTGCGCGTAATCGGTTTCCCTGGAAGTCAGTTCATTTGCCATATTGTAAATGCTTTAACAATTTATGTGGGTTCCATTGCAACTTTAACACTTGCCGTTCGTCTAATTAATGGAACCAGATTGCGCAAATGTAGTAACTTCGGGTTAATCTTTAAATGGCATCATATGAACAGGATTGTACTTGTTTTTTTGCTGGCCTCCATCATGATGGGGTGCAGTACAGTTTACAGGGCGGGACAAACAACAGACGACGTGTATTTCTCTCCTGCAAGACCAGGCAGTGAATATGTCAACCTGGAAGAAAACGACGGGTACAGGGCTTCAGAAGTTCCCATGACAGACCGTTACCTTCGGATGAAAGCCTTTGGCAGTTCAAGATGGAATTCTTTTGACGATGATTATGCATACTGGAACAATCCACATTGGAACAACAGGAGTTATTTTGATGTATATCCCTCTTATGGATACAATGGCTTGAACAGCCTGTACTTTGGAAGACCGATGTCTTATGGCATATCAAGCTACCTGAATCCTTTTTCTCCGGTCTATTATGGACAACCGGTGATTGTTTACAACACTAGCAAGACTCCTCCTGTAAATGCATCTGCACCAAGAACGTACAATTTGAGCAACTATGTACCCAGGTCGAGTGGTACAGATTCCAAAATGGGTGCCAGTTCATTGCGCAATGGTGCACAAAACTATAGCGGCAGCAACAGCGCACCAAGGGGTGGATACAATCCAAGGAGCAGCGGTGAATCTTACAGCAGCCCGAGCAGAACCTTTTCGAACAGTTCCAATTCAAGCAATACAAGCTCCAGCAGTTCCAGCTCAGGTTCAAGCTCCAGCAGCAGCTCTTCCGGCAGCAGTGGCTCTGCACCTGTAAGGACTTTCCCGCGTGGAGGAAACTAGTGCAGTTTTATCGGGCTTGCTTTTCACTTTGCAATTCAACCGTTGCGGAAGCTGCCCCAGGAGTGCATACCCAAACGATTCCAAATGAAGCAATTTTCGATTTTCCTGGCCATTCTTCTCATGCAACAACTCAATGCCCAGGAGCCTGTTGACGCCCTGCGTTACTCTATGTTGGGGCATGGCGGTACAGCAAGGGCAAGGGCCATTGGTGGAGCGATGACCTCGTTGGGTGGTGACATCTCAGCAGCATTCATCAACCCTGCAGGATTGGGTTTGTACAAAACCGGTGAGTTCACCTTCACGCCTTCGCTTTCGTTCAACAATACCAGCATCAATTACCTGAACAACAAAAGCAAGGCGAATAAAATCACTCCAGACTTCAGCAACATTGGATTTGTTCTTCCGAGGCCGGGCTCCTACAACGGGAACTGGAGAAATTTCACCTTTGGCATCGGCATGAACAAGACCGTGAACTTTAGCAATACCACAAGTTTGAAAGGCACCAACACTGAAAGCTCCTACTCAGAAAAATACCTGGAAGAATTGATCAACAACAACATCAAAGATCCCAATGTAGCAGCCAATAAATTTCCTTATGGATCAAGCCTTGCCTTCAACACCTATCTCATTGATACATTGGCTGGTCCAGGCAATACCATCAGGGGGTACAGAAGCCTTGCAACGCCACAAACCGGTGTATTGCAACAGCAAAACATCACGACAAAGGGCAGCATCAACGATATTTATTTTTCAGCCAGTGGAAATTATTTCGACAAATTTTTTGTCGGAGGCGGAATAACCTTCAGCAAATTGAAATATGAAAGGACTTCCATTTACCGGGAGTCTGATGCCACATCAAACAAAAAAAACAATTTCAATTATTTTGAATCCGAAGATTATCTCTACTCAGAAGGCGTAGGGGTTGGCCTGAAACTTGGATTGATTGTAAAACCCGTTGAAAGGGTAAGAATTGGCCTGGCTTTCCACTCACCTGTGCTGTACAACATGGACGACAAGTACAGCAGCAAGATCACCACAGACCTTGAAGGCTATCAGGGGAATGGAGTCCTCACGCAAAGTTCTTTGGATTTCAACAATGATGAACTCGGACAGTTTCAGTATAATTTCTCCAACCCCATGCGCTTGATGGCCGGTGTTTCCTACGTATTGAATGAAGTGGCAGATGTCAACATGCAAAAAGGTTTTATCAGTGCGGACATCGAGTACCTTGATTATGGAAATGCAAAATTCAGTGAAGCCAATATCAGCGACAAGGAATACCTCAACCAGGTGAACACTGCCATCAAAGAGCAATTCAAATCTGCATTGAACCTTAAAGTGGGGGGCGAACTCAAATTCAAAACCGTCATGACCAGGCTGGGTTTCAATTATCTGGGCAATGCCTATGCCACAGCGCCCCTGAAGGCAAGGCAAATGAACATCAGCGGAGGACTGGGTTACAGGAATTGGGGCTTTTTTGCTGACCTCACCTATGTACACCAACTGCTCAAGGATGCCAGCTTCCCCTACCGCCTCGACAATGGATTTTATGTGCCGGGAAATGTTTCAGCGAGCAACGGAAATCTTTTCCTCACCATTGGATTCAAGTTTTGATCAACAAACGCTGCACCAGAGATTGATAAGCGTGCTTGTTCTTGGGCCCTTTCTTATCCCTATTTTTCATTAACTTGCTGGCATGGCCATTCTCAAATTTCGGGTATATTTTGAAGAGGACGATACCATCTACCGTGACATCGTCATTAAACACAATCAATCGTTTTTTGAACTGCACCAAATGATTTTGTCTGCGTATGAATTTGACAGCATTCACCAGGCAACTTTTTTCAGGAGCAATGAGAGTTGGCAAAGGGGAAGGGAAATCAGCCTTGAAAAGTACGAGGGAATTGAATACCGTGTTGAACCCCTTGGCATGCTTGAAACAACCATTGGATCAGAAATAAGGGATACAGAACAAAAATTCATTTACCTCTACGACTTCAACAAAAATTGGTCATTCCAGGTCCAGTTGATCGGTGTTTCAAAAGAAGAAAGTTCCAAAATTTCCTACCCTTCTGTGTCAAGGAAAGAAGGCATTGGTCCAAGCCAATATGGCATCAAGAGTATTCTTGGTGATCGTTTTGCGGACGTGGAAGAGAAGTATGACCTCGCTTCGCTTGGAGAAGGTTTTTCTGACGAGGGCGAAGATGGCAACGATACAGATGCGGACGAAGGTGCAGAAGGAAGTGAAGGAATGGATGAAGACGCATCATTTTAACAACAGCAGTGTTCCTGATGCATCCCACCTGAATGAGGGAATTTAACATGGTCCAAAAAGAATGCATTGTTGTCGTTGGTCCAACTGCGGTTGGAAAAACTGCCGAGGCCATCAGGATTGCAAAATCCCTTGGCACAGAAATCATTTCTGCAGATTCAAGACAGTGTTACAAGGAAATGAGGATTGGTGTTGCAAGGCCCAGTGAAGAAGAGCTTTCAACAGTGCCGCATCACTTTATCGCCAACCATTCCATTACAGAAAACATCACTGCTGCTGGTTTCGAGAAAGAAGCCCTTGGACTGCTTTCTGAAATTTTTAAACAGCATGATCATGCAGTGGTTTGTGGAGGAACGGGATTGTACATCAAGGCCCTTGTTGATGGCCTGGATGAAATTCCTGCCATTCCAGATTCGGTTCGAAACCAGGCAATCGCCATCTACGGGGAAAAAGGACTCTCAGGCCTTCGCGACATGTTGCTCGACCTCGATCCTGGATTCGCTTTAAGAGGTGATACCAACAACCCCCATCGCATGATGCGCGCGCTTGAGGTGGTCTTGCATACAGGACTACCCATTGCCAGCTTTCAACAGCGGCAAGTCAGCAACAATGGTGGTGAAATGACGGATTCCAATTTCAATACACGTGTAAGAAATTTCACGATCCGCTATCGCTTCATGCAGATGCCGAGGGAAGAATTGTATGCGAGGATCAACAGTCGGGTAGACAACATGATCAAAGAGGGATTGGAAGAAGAAGCCAGCGCTCTTTTGGCACACAGAAATTTGCCAGCCCTGCAGACAGTAGGATATAAAGAATGGTTTGATTTTTTGGATGGGAACTGTTCAAGAGAGCAAGCGATAGAAAAAATCAAACAACATACCAGGAATTATGCAAAGCGACAAATCACCTGGTTCAGTCGATTGGAAAGACAATCCCTGGAAAATAAACAATAAAGAACCACTCGTTATCTGTTGGCCAACCCAAGTGCTTCTGCCTGCCTCATCATCATGTTGAAAGCGGCCTCATAACTGTTCTCGATCTGCCCATCAAGGATGGCTTCACGAATTGCAGTCTTGATGAGCCCCACTTCCTTGCAGGGCTGAAGGTTGAAAGTTGACATGATGAGCTCACCTGTAATGGGTGGCTGCCAATTTCTTACCTTGTCTTTTTCCTCCACCTCTTTCAAGCGAAGCCTTACCATTTCGAAATTGCTGCGGAACCGTTTCACCTTTGCTTCATTCTTTGAAGTGATGTCTGCATCGCAGAGGATCATCAAATCTTCAAGGTCATCGCCTGCATCAAAAAGAAGTCGCCTCAATGCAGCATCCGTAATGTTCTCTTTGGTAAGGCTGATGGGCCTCAGGTGGAGTTCAACCAACTTTCTGACATACCGCATGTTCTCTTGCATGGGCAGCTTCAGCTTGGTGAAAATCTTTGGGACCATGCGCCCTCCAACCACTTCATGTCCGTGGAAGGTCCAGCCAGTTCCCTCCTCAAATCTTTTGGTGGCGGGCTTTGCAATATCATGGAGCAGTGCTGCCCACCGCAACCAAAGGTTATCGGAAGTTGTGCAAATATTGTCAATGACCTGAAGGGTATGGTAGAAGTTGTCCTTGTGTCCCTTGCCGTCTATGTATGCTGTACCAGCCAGGTCTACCATTTGTGGAAATATCAATTTCAGCAGTCCAGTCTTGTACAAAAGATCAAGCCCTACAGATGGCTTTTTGGACATCATGATCTTGTTGAACTCATCCGTTATCCTTTCCTGTGAAATGATCGAAATGCGGTGTGCAGCGTCAGCAATTCCGAGCAATGTGTCGGCCTCTATGGTGAAACCAAGTTGTGCAGCAAAACGGATGGCCCTGAGCATCCGGAGCGGATCATCACTGAATGTTTTTTCTGGTGCCATGGGCGTTTTTATTATGCCCTTGCCCAGGTCTTCAATGCCATTGAAAGGATCTATGATGGAAAGATTTTCCGCGGGATAAACAGCATCAGGCTGATCCTGTCCTGCACCGGACAAGGGAACATCCTTTACTGAAAACGCAAGTGCATTGATGGTGAAATCCCTTCTCTCCTGGTCGTCTTGCAGTGTGCCTTCCTCAACAATCGGGTTTCTTGAATGCTGGAGGTAACTTTCCTTTCTTGCACCAACAAATTCTACATCATAGCCCTTTATGTTCATGTGGGCTGTTCCAAAATTCTTGAACCAGGAAACCTTGGGTTGGGGTGAAAATAAACTGCTGACGGCATTGGCAAGTGCTATGGCATCTCCCAGACAAACCACATCAATGTCCATGCAGGGACGCCCGAGAAGCTTGTCACGCACAAAACCACCCACCACAAATGCTTCCACGCCAAGGCTTGCAGCTGATTCAGCAATTTTGCCAACAATCAAGGTTTCGGACCTGTCTAAAAAAAGATGCATGCTGCAAAGTTAACAAAATCGAAAGGGCTCAAACTTTCATTTGAGAATAAACGCACACAGGTGTCCGCTGCTTCGATCTTAAATCGCTACATTAAAGTCCCTCAGGGCATCATTCAAGCTTGTTTTAAGGTCTGTGCTGGCCTTGCGCTGACCGATGATCAATGCACATCCCACTTGATAATTCCCTGCCGGGAATTCCTTGGTGTAGGAACCAGGTATTACAACAGAACGGGCAGGAACACGTCCCTTGTATTCAATGGGCTCAGGCCCGCTTACATCGATGATTTTTGTTGATTTGGTCAACACCACATTTGCGCCCAATACTGCCTCCTTTTCAACGATCACACCCTCAACAACAATGCACCTGCTGCCAATAAAGCAACCATCCTCCACGATGACAGGAGTTGCCTGCAGGGGCTCGAGAACGCCTCCTATGCCTACTCCCCCACTCAAATGAACACCCTTGCCAATTTGGGCACAGCTTCCAACCGTGGCCCAGGTATCGACCATGGTTCCTTCATCAACGTATGCACCAATGTTCACGTAGGAAGGCATCAGTACCACATTTTTTGCAAGGTAAGCTCCATAGCGGGCTACAGCATGTGGCACAGCCCTTACACCCATTGATTTGTAGTCTTTCTTGAGGAGCATTTTATCGTAAAACTCAAATGGAGCCAACTCCCAGGTTTGCATTTGCTGGATGCCAAAATACATCAGGATGGCCTGCTTCACCCACTCGTTCACTTGCCACTCATCACCATTTTTTTCTGCAACACGAAGACGACCTTTGTCCACTTCCTCTATCACTGACCTGACTGCATTTGCGTAAGCTTCATTTTTCAGCAATTCACGGTCGTTCCAGGCAGCAAGTATCGATGCTTTAAGTTCCATATGTGTATTTTTGGCAAAAGTAATAAAATGATCTCTACTGCGGTAATCAGCCATGGAATCTCTGCCAGGACTTTTCACATCCCGTTCCTTCAGACAATTCCTGGTTTTGCATTGAGCATGGTCATGGAAAGAAAAGGAGATACTGCAAAAGAAAAATACCCCAACGTGAAAATTGCGAGAACATTGGACGAGGTATTGAATGATGCATCCATTGATTTGGTTGTGATTTGTAGCCCCAACGCAACCCATTTCCCTTATGCCAAGGCAGCGCTGCTGGCAGGGAAACATGTGGTGGTGGAAAAGCCTTTCACCAACAGTTCAGCGGAAGCACTTGAACTTGTTGCATTGTCCGCCCAAACCGGTAAAATCTGTTCAGTTTACCAGAACAGGAGGTATGTTGCTGATTTTCTGACCATGAAAAAAATCATTGACGATGGACTCTTGGGCGAAACAAGGGAGTTTTTTGCGCACTATGACAGGTATCGGCCCGATCCGCGCACCTATGGATTGTGGAGAGAAGAGGAATTGCCAGGAAGCGGCATTTTCTATGACCTTGGCCCCCATCTGATCGACCAGGCGCTGGTTCTTTTTGGCTGGCCTGTATCCGTCACGGCAGACATCAGAAAGATGAAGTCCTATTCAAAGGTTGATGACTATTTTGATGTGAAGCTGGAATATGACAACCTGGTTGTGACCCTGCATTCAAGTATGCTGGTGAGGGAAATGGGACCCCGCTACATGATCCATGGCACCAAAGGGTCGTACATCAAAAGTGGAGAAGATCCACAGGAGGAATTGCTCAAGGCTGGTGCAAAACCCACCGGACCAGATTGGGGGAAAGAAGATTCCGCCATTTATGGACTGATCCATACTGAGGTGGAAGGCGAGATCATCCGTATGCCCTACCCATCATTACAGGCCAGCTACGGTAATTACTACAGAAACTTGTACAATACCATCAAAAATGGCGCCCCTCTGAAAGAGACGCCAATGGATGGTTATCGTGTCATTCGGCTGATTGAATTGGCCCTACAGAGCAGCCGGGAAAAAAGAACAATTATTTGTTGAGTGACTCAACTGCAAGCTTGACACCAAGTACTGTTGAGAGATTTTCTTTGGCGGTGGCTGCTGATTCGCCAAGCACTTCAAGCACATCTTTGGGTTTGAGCTTGATTTTTGTCAATGTTGAATTGGACTTGCTGTAGATATAGTAGTCGTAATACTGTTCGAACAGCTTGATGTCCTTTGAATACATCTCTGCCGGATCAGCTACCAACCTGATCTTGTATTGGCGCAGGAACGCGAATTTGGGTCCATCGGTCAATACGTTCAAATACCCTTTAAGGTTGACTTTTGGAAGGTTGGATGCCTTGATGAAATTCAATTTTTCTCCACCGATGGCTTCAGGCAATTGGATGAAAAAACCCGAAACTTCACCATCAGGCGCAACAAATTTTTTGTCGAGATCAACGCCAACTTTTTGTTCGTAAATGTCGTAAAGGATTTTTTTGTCAACAGTAACAACACCCGACTTCATGGTAATATCACCATTGAAGGATTCTCCCAACAAATAAGGGCTGCCCTTTACCCTGTACTGGCTTACGCGGATGTATTCATGGGTCCACTTTTCAATCACATGTTTGTTGAAATTGCCAACTGGATCGGGTTGGGCTTGCGAAACCATTGTAGTAAAAACTGCAAAAAAAAGTAAAAGCTGTTTCATGGATTTAAATTAAAAGCCGCTTCAAATATACTGAAGCGGCTTTTATATGGAATGTTAATCTTAGGATTGCGTACTATCGTGGACTTTTATATTTCAATACAACACTGTACTCCCTGACCGTGGAGGTAGGATTCCACCTGAAATTTAATGTAAATGTTTTTGTCGCAGGTACATAGTTGTTTACTTTACCAGCCCAATTGGTAAGGGTGGCATTTCCAGCACAAGACCAGGTGACCAGATTAGTTGTAGGATTTACAGCCATCCGCAATCCATCAATACCACCTATACCGCCGTTCCCAGACCACCTGAATGACCCATTACCGCTGGCAGGTATGTCCAACTCGTTTACACCAGATGTAATCAAGTAGACGTCTGAATTTCCAGCCAAGGACCCACTCAATGCATCATTTGCAGGAACACCTGGAGAGTTGTAACGGGTTACCAATCCAGATACTATTGAATAGATTCCATCCCACTGGTTCTTCAACGCAATCTTATAAATGACAGTCTTCAAGTTAGCAGGAATGGAGACACCAGCCTTGCTCACTGAAGCAATGGTGAATGCCAAACCATAGTTCTTGGTTGGATCAAGCGTACCAGTGTTGATCTGACAGGTAAAATTGGGAGAAACCCTGGTTCCCTGCTTGATAACAACAGTTGGATTGGCAGAGGTGAAAGTCAACACACTTGCTGGAAGAAGGGTTAAACCAAGACCAGAAGCTGTAACTGCTGCATCATCTTTTTTAAATGTCACAGTGATGTCTTCAGGAGCCTTGTCAACATTTTCATAGTTCACTGAAAAAAGCTCTAGTGGTTGGTTGCCCACTTTTGAATCGATTGAGATGGAGAATGGGCTGCTTGAGGCGGCTGGCACAGCAACAAATGTTCCACCTGCAAAACCACCCATACCATAGGTTCCGTTGTCAAAACCTTCGTCTTTTAGGCAAGAAGAAAGGCTGAGCATCACGAAAGCAATCAGCGCGGGGATCTTGAATTTTGAAAGAATATTGTTCATGTCTTTACTTTTTGGATTTGAATACATTGAAGTTTATTTGTGCCAGAAAACTTTAGAAGTAAACTGACTGATTGTTCCTTCAGCCTTAACATTGGCAGCATTGTAGCTGTATTCTGAAGTTGGATACAGCAACCTTACTGGAATTTGATTTGTTCCCCTTTCAGGAGCGATGGAAAGCGCAGGAGCAACTACTTTCAACCGGCGAACATCGTTCCAGGTTTCAAGAATTCCAATACCGTTCAATGCAATGTATTTCTGCCAGGCAATGACTGCAATCTTGTTGTCCAAGGTTCCAGTGGCAGGCCAAGCAATTTTTGCATCGGTCTTGAGAAGGTAGTTGTCTGCTACAGTATTGGCATTGGGTACTCCCAGCCAATTGAATGATTCCCTGACAGCAAGTGTATAGGCAGTTTTGGCATCTCCGCTGATCCAACCCCTTGTGGTTGCCTCTGCGACGTAGAATGCAGCCTCAACAGATGTCATTACCCACATGGGCATGGAAAAAGACTTTCCTACACCGGCGCCTACACCAGACGTATTGTCAGAGGAATTGGCAGTCAAAGGATCAGCCCCATAATCAGTTCCTCTCAAAGCACCTCCCGCTTTGGGTGCACGGTAGAAATAAGATACCCTTGGGTCTGCGAGCGTGTTCAACATGCTAAGGGTGAAATTGTTTGCCCTGTTGTAGTTGTCATTTTCGTTGCCATTGATGGCATTGAACATATGAGCATTGTAAAAGGGATTGGGTTTATCCGCTGTATAAACAGGTTGAACATTTGCACTCAACCCATTTCCAAGATACCCTGACCCTTCTGAATTGATTTTGGCAATCTCTGCTGCAGGGCTGAATGTGCTTGTGTTAACAGTATGAAGAAGCATCTTCAATTTGATGGTATTGACAAATTTCGCCCATTTAACCTTGTCTCCAGCAAACATGATGTCCCTTTTAAGGATGTTCGTGTTCTTGTTGATGTCAGCTGCTTTGATTAAAGCCAAACCAGCATCCAACTGGGCGAACAAAGCTTTGTAAACATCCTCAGACTTATCGTATGTTGGACGAATGTTGCCAACCAAATCAAATGCCTTGGAGTTGGGAATATTGTTGTAAATATCCACCAGGTTGATCATTTCATAGGCACCAAGCACTTTGGCAATGCCTTCATAAAAAGTCCAACCCAAATCCTTGGATTTTTTCTCAATTGCCTTGTATTGGCCAACGGTGTAGTATGTTCCTTCCCAGATACCAGCACCGAAATCCGTGGTGATGTTGTAGCTCATTTCTACAGTGGAACGGGAATAGGAACCGGCAGCACTCCAATAACCCATCCAACGTGCCATAACATCCCAGCTGCTTGCGTTACGGCCAGCAGTACTGGTCATTTGGGCGGTGATGGTGAGGTCTGGTGTAATGGCCGACTCAGTTGCCTGGTTCGGGTTGGTATTGATGTTCAGGTAATCTTTCTTACAGCCAGACAGGACCAGTCCTGCAAAGGCTGCGATCATTATATATTTTGTTTTATACATGGTTGTGGTTTTACGTGTGATTGAATTAGAAACGCAGGTTAACGTTAAAACCATAGATCCTTGAAGGAGGAAGCTGTCCTGTACCATTCACACCCATGGCATTTCCAGTGGTGTTTGCGAACTCAGGGTCAGACCATTCATTGGTTTTGGGAAGGAACATGAGCAAGTTTCTTCCTACCAAACCAATTGAAGCTCCTTTGATGAATCTTGCGCTCTTGATCAGGGATGAAGGCAAATCATATGATAGTGCCACTTCCCTGATTTTCCATGCTGCAGCACTTGTCAAATAGTTGGATTGAATCCCCCTGTTGGTTGCAGATGCTTCAAAGAAACCATATCCACCAGCACGTACAAGTACATCCGTGTTGGTCACATATTTACCGGTACCATCATCATATACTGAGTTTGGAACAACAAAACGCATACGGCCATTGGTGGCACTGCGAACTGAGATACCAGTGAAATCCATGTCAGGACCAGCACCATTGTACACCTGATGACCTCCCCTGTAATCTGCAGTAATGGTCAAGCTAAGACCTTTCCATTCAAAAGAAGGCGTGACACCCAAAATATACTTGGGCATGGTCCTTCCAAACATGGTCAATGCAGGATTTTGTGAAGGCAAGCCTGTTTTTGCATCAACAATTACTTTTCCTTCAGGAGAACGTTTGTAATCGGTCAATTTGAACATGAAGGCAGGATATCCTACTATCGCAAAGTTGGAGTTGCCGATACCCACTTCATTCAATCCCTCGTAAACAGAGTTCACTTTACTGTCTTGCAAGGTGAAGTTACCCTTGAAGTTGAACCTGAATTCTCCAAGATCAACCACAGGTGTCAAACGAAGGTCAAACTCAAGACCTTTGTTGGTAAAGTCAGCTGCATTCACCAATGAAGATGAATAACCCGTTGAACGGCTCAATTGGATGCTGAGGATTTGGTTGGAGTTGTCTTGGGTATAAGCTGTTGCTTCAATACCTACCCTGTTCTTGAACAAAGACAATTCAAAACCAACTTCTTTTGAAAGTACAAACTCAGGTTTGATGCCGGGGTTGTTTACACTTGAACTGGCAGTGAAGCCGGGAAGGCTTCCGTAAGGGAAACCACCTGCAACACCATAAATGGGCTCAAGAGAATATGCGCCAAGGTTCACGTTACCAGACTTGGAAACGGATCCCCTGAGTTTCAAGTAAGAAATCACATCGCTGTTCTTGATCGCCTTGATGGCATCACTGAGTACAACTGAGGCAGATGCACCTGGATAGAAGAAGGATCTTCCAGTGATGGGCAAACGGGAATCCCAGTCATTGCGGCCCGTTACTTCCAGGAAAGCCCAGTTGTCATATCCGACGGATGCCTTTCCAAAGACGCCCATCAACTTTGTTTCAGTGAAACTTTCACTTGCGCCCGGCTCACCAGTTCTGTTGGAGACATTGAAAAGTGTTGGGATGATAAGGTTGGAACCAGAAATAGAAACCGATTTGGAGAATGTTTCACGGTAAGATTGACCAATCAATCCATCCACTGAAATCTTTCCAAAATCTTTTTGACCGGTCAAGAATGCCTCAGATGTGATCCTGGTGCCAATGCTTGAACCATCAGAAACACTGGCAAAAATGTCATTCACAGAATTGTACTTGCCTGATTTTTTTGCAAAATCAGAGAACGTAAAGGCTTCAGATGTATTCTTTGAATAGTTTGAATTGACCGTTGTTCCCAAGCGATATGTTGCTGTCAACCAGGGAAGAATTTTGTAGTTCAATGTTGCAGTACCGATGAGGTCATGGGTAGTACCTTTTGAACGAGCCCTGTCCTTGATATAATAAGGGTTACCTGCATAATCATTGAAGTAGAAGTTTGGACTGGACCATACATCCGTTCTCCAATTCTTATACCTTGTCAAAGGAATGTTCTGCGCAGTGTTGAATACCTCATAGTATGCTCCGTTAGAAGCCACATCGTATTGAGACTTGGTATACGTAATGGTAAAGTCAGCATTGAACTTGCCGTACTCTTTTGCAGACTTAAAGCTGAAGGTTGTCCTTCTGTTCTTGTCACCAGCCAATGTACCAGTGATGGTTGCATCCTGGAAAGAAAGATAGAAGTCTTTGGCAGACATGGAGATATCACTTTGAGAAGTGATGCCCGTCTCGAAATATTTCATTTTTTCACCTGGGAGTGCTGCATAGGGTATCTTTTGGATTTCACCTTTATCATTGACACGACCCAATTCCCTCAATGAGCCATCGAACTCATCTCCATATTGTTGGTTTTCAATGGGATCAAATACCCCTATTCCGTTCTGATCAATCGCAGAACCCTGCCCAAACTGTGTTTGAAACTTGGGAAGGAATGCAATCTGCTCAAATTGAGTAGAGTTTCCAATGTTGATCACTGGATTTCCGCTTTTGGTTCCCCTTTTGGTTTTCACGAGGATAACACCATTCACACCATCTGGTCCATACAAAGAAGCCGCAGAAGCACCTTTAAGGATGTTGATATCATCAACATCATTGGGGTTCAAGCGGTTCAAAAAGCCCAGAGAAACAGGTACTCCATCGATAACCAACAAGGGCTGGTTGTTACCCGTCAATGAACGGATACCGCGAAGTGTAATCCTTGTATCAGCAAATACACCATTGTTTACAGTGGCAATGTTCAAACCGGAAACTTTACCAGTAAGACCATTCTGGATGTTGACAGCCTTTGCTGCAGTGATGTCCTTTCCAGACACCTTTGCAGTGGAATACCCAAGCTGCCTCGGCTGCTTCTGGATACCAAGTGCCGTTACAACCACCTCCTGCATCTGGCCTTCGCTTGTGGCCAGGGTTACGGTTGTGCTGTTTCCGGAAACTGAAACAACCTTACCTGTGAATCCGGTAGCGGATACAGAGAGCTGTCCCTTTTCCTTGATGGAAATTTTAAAATTACCGTTCGCATCTGCTTTAACGGCATTTTGTGTTCCCGTTTCGGTTACCGTGGCGAAGGGAACTGCTTCTCCCTTGTCATTTTTGATCACGCCGGAAACGGTTCTTGTCTGGGCGAATACCGTCATGCCAAAGAGCAGACAGATCACCAGCACAGAGGCCAATTTTCTCATGTAGACGAGTTTTATGGTTATTAAATGTTTGATAATTCTACCGATTGCGCACAATTATCAATAACAATATTAATAATTTATTAACAATTCAACGAAAAGATCTACCTGTTTTGATATTTTCAAAATATCGAGCATAAAAAAGAGGAATATTTAGATTTTATTCCAAATATTCCTCTTTTATACAAATAATTTCTATTCGAAAATGGACTGAATTATATGTATTGGTTGATGATGTTCTCCAGCCATTCCTGGCGGCCGGATATCAATTTGGGCTCCCCGGATTTCAAAGCAAAATCCCTGAGGTCTTCCAAACTGAGCTTACCTTCTTCAAACAATTTTCCTTCTCCAGCGTCAAAAGATGCGTACCTGTTTTTTCGGAACGCCTTGTAAGGTGATTTTTGAAGGATGTTGTCAGCCACCACGAGGGCCCTGGCGAATGCATCCATTCCACCGATATGGGCATGGAAGATGTCCTCAAGATCAGTCGAATTTCTCCTGGTCTTGGCATCGAAATTGACGCCTCCGCCTGCAAAGCCCTTGGCTTCGAGGATGATAAGCATCGATTCCACCAATTCATTCAGGTGCATCGGGAATTGGTCAGTATCCCATCCATTCTGGGCATCACCCCTATTGGCATCGATGCTGCCCAACATGCCCGCATCGGCAGCAGTCTGCAGTTCGTGTTGGAAGGTATGGCCAGCCAATGTGGCATGGTTCACTTCGATGTTCAATTTGAAATCATCCTGCAAGCCGTATTTGTTGAGGAATCCAATGACAGTAGCTGAATCATAATCGTATTGGTGCTTGGTAGGCTCACATGGCTTTGGCTCAATGAAGAACGTTCCTTTGAAGCCATTTTTCCTGGCATAATCCTTGGCAGTGTGCAGGAAGCGTGCCAGATGCTCCTGTTCCCTTTTCATGTCGGTGTTCAGCAAGGTCATATAGCCTTCCCTTCCTCCCCAAAAAACATAGTTTTCTCCGCCCAATTTTATCGTGGCATCCAATGCGTTTTTTACCTGTGTTGCCGCATGCGCCAAAACATTGAAATCAGGATTGGTGCTCGCGCCATTCATGTAACGTGGATTGGAGAAAACATTGGCAGTGCCCCAAAGCAGTTTCACACCACTTGCTTTTTGTTTAAGGTCTGCATAATCAACAATAGCAGATAGGTTGCTTTCATATTCGTTGAGGTTTGCACCTTCATCTACAAGATCGATGTCATGAAAACAATAATACGGAACACCAAGCTTGGTAATGAATTCAAAGGCCGCATCCATCTTGTCTTTGGCGCGGTCAACAGCATTCTGTGCAGCGTCCCAGGCAAATTGTCTGGTGCCCGGACCAAAGGGATCAGCGCCTGTGTTGCAGAAACTGTGCCAATAGGCAACTGCAAAGCGGAAATGATCTTTCATGGTTTTTCCTGCAATGACCTGGTCTTCATTGTACCACTTGAATGCCAATGGATTGTCCGATCCAACTCCCTCGAATTTTATTTTGCCTATTCCCGGGAAAAATTCCTTGTTACCTAACGTTACTGACATGATTGTTTGTTTTTATTGAGGTTTATATTTTTCTGCACCGAAGATAAAAATGTTCATTTAAATAAGCATGCGCCGGGTTAAAGCTCAAGCGCATTGCGCCAAGCGCCATATGCATCCTTGTATTGGGAGGTCAATGAAGCAACTGGCTCAACCCTGTTCAAGACTTTCAATCCCCGGAATGCTTCATCGGTATTGCGGTAAATTCCGGCACCAACGCCGGCGGCCCTGGCGGCGCCCTGTGCACCATCCGTATTGAACAACTCAATGGTTGCACCAGTCGTGTTTGCAAAGGCTTCTGTAAAAATATCACTCTGGAACATGTTGGCCTTTCCTGCCCTGACCGTGCTGATGTTCAATCCCATTTTTACCATGATTTCAATCCCGTAAAAAAGAGAAAAAACAATGCCCTCTTGCGCAGCCCTGGCAAGGTGTGCATTGCTGTGGCGGTTGAAGTGAAGGTTGCGAATCATAGACCCCGGATCCTGGTTTTGCAACACCCTTTCTGCACCGTTTCCAAAAGGATAACACATCAGGCCCTCTGCACCAACTGCAACTGTCGATGCCAACCTGTTCATCTCAGGATAAGAATAGCCATTGAAAACATTTTTTTGCAACCAGCTGTTCAGGATTCCTGTACCATTGATGCAAAGCAAGACACCATATCTTTTTTCTTCTCTGGTATGGTTGACATGAACAAAGGTGTTGACCCTTGAAGGTGGATCATAGGACGGCCTGTCCAGCACACCATAAACAACACCAGAAGTTCCTGCAGTTGCCGCAATTTCACCGGGATTCAAGACGTTCAGGGAAAATGCATTGTTGGGTTGATCTCCAGCCCTGTAACAAACAGGCACATTCGCTGTAATTCCCAATGCCTCAGCAGCTTCCTGCGTTACAAGACCTTGCTCACCAAACTGCGGAACCCTTGAACAGAGCAGGTTTTCACTGATGCCATAATGTTTCAAAAGATCATGGGCTATCGTTTCGTTTTTTGCATCCCACATGATGCCTTCAGAGAGTCCGGAGACAGTTGTTTTCATTTCACCTGTCATGCGAAAAGCGATATAATCTCCAGGCAACATGATTTTGTGAATCCTTGCATAGGTTTGAGGCTCATGGTCTTTTACCCACTTCAATTTGGAGGCAGTGAGGTTGCCGGGTGAATTCAAATAGTGTTCAAGACAAAATTCCTCTCCAAGCGCTTTGAAAGCTTCGTTTCCTGTTTGTACTGCCCTGCCGTCGCACCAGATGATGGATGGTCTTACGGGAACACCATCGCGGTCAACAGCCACGAGTCCGTGCATCTGGTAAGATATACCAATGGCAGCAACATCTTCCTTGTTGTACTCAAATTCCTTTGCCAGCAAATGCATGGCATTGCAGAGCTCATCCCACCACAATTCAGGATCCTGTTCAGCAAAACCCTTCTGGGGTGATTTGATCTTCATCTCAGATGAAGGTGAAAATGCAGCAGCCACGTTCGTGCCGGTTTCAATGTCCACCAAAGCACATTTTACAGATGACGACCCAATGTCAACGCCCAATAAATATTTCATCTTTTTACATTCAATTTTTAAAGACCGCGCTCATTTAAAACGTCGACATTTCATCGACATGAAAACTATTTAACCGTAGAAAACCTGTAGATGGTTTGGCTCTTCCACTTTTCCCCAGGCTTCAAGAGGGTTGAGGGGAAGGATGGCTGATTGGGTGAATCAGGAAAATGCTGTGTTTCCAAACAGAATCCTGTGCGGTACTGGTATGCTGTACCCCTTCCTTTTTCAGTACCATTCAAAAAATTTCCAGTGTAAAATTGAACACCCGGTTCTGTCGTAAAAACTTCCATGGTTCTGCCGGATGTTTTTTCTGTGACCACAACTGCAGGAGTTTTGTTATCCGCTGGATTCAACACAAAATTGTGGTCATATCCCAATCCAAATTTCAACTGCTGGTCATCTGCTGAAATGTCTTTCCCTATTGGCTTTGCGCTGGTAAAGTCAAATGGAGTGCCGGCAACATTCATCAGCACACCTGTTGGAATCAGTGTGCTGTCAACGGGTGTAAATTTAGCAGCATTGATTTTCAGCACATGGTCAAGAATGGTCTTGGATGGATCGCCTGTCAAATTGAAATAAGCGTGATTTGTTACATTGATGACCGTTGTCTTATCAGTTGTGGCTTCATAGTCAATCACCAGGCTGTTGTCATCCCTTAGCGAATAAATGACCTTGAGGCCCAAGTTGCCGGGATACCCATTTTCCCCATCTTTGATGTCGATCGAAAAACTGATGGCATCATTCATTGGCCTGGCTTCCCAAACTTGCTTGTCTATGCTGTTGATGCCGCCGTGCAGGGAATTTACTCCGTTGTTTTGTGGAGCAGAATAGGTATGTCCATCGATGGTGAACCTGCCGTTGGCAATGCGATTGGCATAGCGTCCGACGATACAGCCAAAATAGGATTTACCGCCAAACAAATCTTTGGCACTGTCGTAACCCAACAACACATTTTCCAGTTTCCCGTCCTTGTTCGGCACATGCATGGCAACAATGGTGGCTCCGTAATTGGAAAATTCCACCGACATCCCATTTTTATTTTCCAATCTGAACAACTGCACTTTTTCCCCATTCAGGGTGTCAGAAAAAGCTTTTTCCCTTTCCATATCGGCATTGGTTTTGTTGTTTTTTTCTGGTCCCACTGCACAAGAGGAGGCACCAAGGATGATCATTTGCAAAATGACAAGCAGCTTTTTCATTTCATTTTATTGTAGGTCAGGCGTCATGGCCCGAAACGCAATATAATATTTTGAGACGAATCAACCTTCCTGCAGCATCATTGGGACCCATAATGGCCAATGAAGGGCATGTTGAACAAAAACAAACGCTTGTTGTTACGAAATAGGGAAAAAAGAGGGATGAATTGAAGATATCCTGCATCTCACTTTTTACAAAGGTTTAAAAAGATGAATTTTGCATTTTTAAAAGAAGGAGCACTATGCAGGAGGAAAATGACGATATTTTAGAGCAAATTACCTCATCGGAATATAAATACGGGTTTGTAACCGATATCGAGGCTGACGAAGCGCCCAAAGGGCTGAGTGAAGATACGGTGAGGTTCATATCCGCAAAAAAAAATGAACCGGCCTGGATGTTGGAATACCGACTGAAGGCATACAGGCATTGGCTGACCATGGAAGAACCCCAGTGGTCAAACGTTGAATTCCCTTCAATCAATTACCAGGATATCATTTATTATTCTGCTCCCAAGCAAAAAATAGCTCCTGACAGCCTGGATGACATAGACCCGGAACTCAGGAAAACATTTGAAAAGCTGGGAATTTCATTGAATGAGCAAAAGCGCCTCACTGGTGTTGCTGTGGATGCCGTAATTGACAGCGTCTCCGTTGCCACCACATTCAAAGAGGAATTGTCCAAAGTCGGGGTGATTTTCTGCTCGATGAGCGAGGCCATCCAAGAGCACCCCGAACTCATCAAAAAATACCTCGGTTCGGTTGTGCCCGCCACAGACAATTACTTTACAGCCTTGAACTCCGCCGTGTTCAGCGACGGATCATTCTGTTTTATCCCAAAAGGCGTCAGGTGCCCAATGGAACTTTCCACCTATTTCAGGATCAACGCAGCCAATACAGGACAGTTCGAAAGAACGCTGATTGTTGCTGAGGATGAAGCATACGTGAGTTATCTGGAGGGATGTACAGCACCCATGCGCGATGAAAACCAATTGCATGCGGCAGTCGTTGAGATTGTTGCCATGGAAAGGGCTGAAGTGAAATATTCAACCGTACAAAACTGGTATCCCGGCGACAAGGAAGGGAAAGGTGGGATTTACAATTTTGTAACCAAGCGTGGCATTTGTGCAGGCGCCCATGCAAAAATATCCTGGACACAGGTTGAAACGGGATCAAGCATTACCTGGAAATATCCCAGTGTAATCCTCAAAGGCGACAACAGCATAGGTGAATTTTATTCTGTTGCAGTTACCAACAATTTCCAGCAGGCGGATACCGGAACAAAAATGATTCACCTGGGAAAGAATACCAAAAGCCGTATTGTTTCCAAAGGTATTTCTGCGGGCAAGAGCCAGAACTCCTACCGCGGGCTGGTAAGTGTATCCAAAAAAGCCAGCAACGCAAGGAATTATTCCCAGTGCGACTCCCTCCTGCTGGGCGACAAATGCGGTGCCCATACCTTCCCCTACATAGAGGTAAAAAACAATACCGCAATTGTTGAGCACGAAGCAACCACTTCCAAAATCGGCGAAGACCAGATTTTTTATTGCAACCAGCGGGGCATTGATACAGAAACTGCTGTTGCCTTGATCATCAATGGTTTTGCAAAAGAGGTGATGAACCAGTTGCCAATGGAATTTGCCGTTGAAGCGCAAAAACTGCTTGCCATCAGCCTTGAAGGAAGTGTAGGATAATTACATCATAAAAAGTCAAACGTAAAATATGCTAAAGATCAATCATCTGCAGGCTAGGATTGAAGAGAAGGAAATTCTGAAGGGCATAAACCTTGATATCAAGCCTGGTGAAATTCATGCCATCATGGGGCCCAATGGTTCAGGCAAAAGTACACTGGCCTCCGTACTGGCAGGACGTTCAGACTATGAAGTAACTGGCGGATCTGTTGAATTCATGGGCAAGGACCTGCTTGAACTTTCTCCTGAAGACAGGGCCAAAGAGGGCTTGTTTCTGGCCTTTCAATATCCCGTAGAAATACCAGGTGTAAGTACGACAAATTTCATCAAGTCTGCAGTCAATGAAAAAAGAAAATACCTTGGGCAGGAGCCTTTGGATGCAGCACAGTTCCTGAGGACCATGAAGGAAAAAATGAAGCTGGTTGAAATTGACCAATCACTGCTTTCCCGTTCGCTCAATGAAGGGTTTTCCGGTGGAGAAAAGAAAAGAAATGAGATATTCCAAATGGCAATGCTGGAACCAAAACTGGCCATACTCGATGAAACCGATTCAGGCCTTGATATTGATGCCCTGCGCATCGTTGCCAATGGTGTGAACCAACTGCGCAACAAGGACAATGCATTTCTGGTTGTGACGCATTATCAACGTTTGCTGGACTATATCGTGCCGGACTTTGTGCATGTGCTGTACAAGGGAAGAATCGTGCGCTCAGGAACCAAGGAACTCGCAAAAGAACTGGAAGAAAAAGGATACGACTTCATCAAGGCTGAAGTGGATCAGGAATTGGCGTAACCCGCAAAAGTGTAATAGGAAAATGATGGATTCAACACAAATATTGAAAGAGGCTTTTGAAAAGCAGGATGTAGCAAATGGAAACCTTGCTGCATTCCAGCAAGAAAACTGGAAAGCATTCTCAGGACTGGGACTGCCTGCCATCAAGCACGAAGAATGGAAATACACGGGCATCAGGAATGTTTTTTCAGACAGACTGGTCATCAACAATGAGATGAACATCAGTCCTGATCTCTTGAAGACCTTGCTGATTGCAGGAACAGAGGAAGCGAACAGGATTGTATTTGTGAACGGAAGGTTTCAACAATCGCTGTCCATTACAACAGATCACGCAAACGACCTTTGTATAAAATCACTTGAAGCTGCAGCGGGCGATGAGGATGCACCATTTGTTGAAGTCAACCTTGGACACAGCCAACGTTACCATAGAGATGGAATCAATGCACTCAATGCAGCTTTCGCGAACGGAGGGGTATACATCAGGATCAACAAGGGCGTAACCCTGAAGAACCCGATTGTCATCTACCATATTGCTGATTCCACTTTGGGAAAGCGGTGCAGCCACCCACGCATTCTTGTAAACATGAAGGAAGCTGCCCAGGCAGAATTGGTGGAAACATTCCACAACCATGGTGGTGGCGAAACCCTTACAAATGAAGTGGTTGAAATTTGTGCTGAAAAAGATGCGGTCTTGCATTATGTCAAAATGCAGAATGAGGGAGAGAAAACCAATCATACAGGAACTACACACATCAGACAGACCGGCAAATGCCTGACACATGCGGTCACCATTACCCTAAGCGGTGCCCTGGTAAGAAACAACCTCAACATGGTCATGGAAGCCGAACATGGGGAATGCCATATGTATGGCCTTTACCTGCTCAACGGCAATACCCTTGCCGACAACCATACCATTGTTGACAATGCCATGCCACATTGTTTTAGCAATGAACTCTACAAAGGCATCATGGATGACGCATCAACCGGCGTTTTCAATGGAAAAATATTTGTCAGAAAGGATGCACAAAAAACAAATGCATACCAATCCAACAAAAATATTCTTATTGGTGAAAATGCAGCTGCCAACACCAAACCACAGCTGGAAATTCTTGCAGATGATGTAAAGTGTTCCCACGGTTGCACCATTGGCAAGCTGGATGAGGATGCCTTGTTTTACCTGAGGGCCCGTGGAATCTCTATGGAAAATGCAAGGGCAATGCTGTTGCACGCGTTTGCAAAAGATGTATTGGAACAAATCAACAACGGGGCCATTAGGAAATATGCTGAGCAACTTGTTTCTGATCGTTTATCTTCGAGCATATAATCCATGCAGCGCGAAACCACATATGATGTAAGCGCGATCAGGAAACAATTTCCTATCCTTTCCCGCAAGGTCAAGGGAAAGAACCTTGTATACCTGGACAATGCTGCCACATCCCAAAAGCCTTCTTCTGTCATTGACGCCCTTGTCCACTATTATTCCCACTACAATGCCAACATCCACCGCGGATTGCATACGCTGGCTGACGAAGCAACAGCAGCCTATGAGGCTTCAAGGGTAGCTGTTAAAACATTTATCGGGGCTTCATCACCAGATGAAATCATCTTTACAAAAGGCACCACGGAAAGCATCAATCTTGTTGCAAAATCTTGGGGAGGCACATTCCTTGAAAAAGATGACGAGATCATCATTTCATCACTGGAGCACCATGCCAACATTGTGCCCTGGCAAATGATTGCTGCTGAGAAAGGAGCCAAGCTGAGGGTCATCCCCATGGATGACAACGGCTTGCTCGATATGGATGCATACAGCAAAATGCTGAATGCCAAAACAAAATTTGTTTCCATCGTTCATGTATCAAATGCATTGGGCATCATCAACCCTGTTGAAGAAATCATCAGGCTTGCCCACATGAACAATGCATTGGTATTGCTGGATGGGGCACAGTCAAGTGTACACCTTGACATTGATGTGCAGACACTGGATTGCGATTTTTATGTTTTTTCCGGACATAAAATCTATGGCCCAACAGGTGTGGGTGTACTGTATGGAAAAAGGCATTTGTTGGAAAAAATGCCGCCCTACCAGGGTGGTGGGGAAATGATCAAGGAGGTCAGTTTTGAGAAAACAACATACAACGAACTTCCTTTCAAATTTGAAGCAGGAACACCCAACATTGCTGATGTGATTGCATTGAAAGCAGGCATTGATTTCATCGATTCGATTGGCAAACCTTCCATCAGAAAGCACGAAGAAATGCTTTTGGAACATGCAAGTATGCATTTGAGAAAAATACCTGGGTTGAAAATCATTGGGGATGTAGAAAACAAAGTCAGTGTTGTTTCGTTTGTCATTGATGGAGTGCATCCGCAAGACCTGGCCATCTTGCTTGACAACCAAGGTATTGCCGTGAGAACAGGCCATCACTGCGCACAACCCCTGATGCAAAGGCTGGGTATTGTTGGAACAACAAGGGCTTCATTTGCCGCATACAATACCATCGAGGAAATTGACGCGCTGGTACTGGCACTCAACAAATCCTTAAAGATGCTTTTATAAATGAGCGATCACAAGACGATAAAAAATATAGAACAGGAACTCATTGACGATTTTTCTCTTTTTGAAACGTGGGAGGAAAAGTATGAGTACCTGATCGATCTCGGCAAGAAATTGCCGCCTTTGGATCCTGCATTCAAAACAGAAGCATACAAAATCAAAGGTTGTCAATCCAGCGTCTGGATTCATTCATTTGCAAAAGATGGTCTTGTATATTTCGAAGGAGACAGTGACGCCATTATTGTGCGGGGATTGGTAGGATTGATGATCACAGTATTGAATGGCCAACCTGCCAAAGAAATCGTAAACGCTCCGCTTGATTTCATCAATACCATTGGCCTGAGTTCTCATCTTGCCCAAACCCGATCCAATGGATTGAGGGCAATGATTAAACAGATGAAGTTGGATGCAGGGGTGTTGGGATGAGGGACAAGGGATGAGGGATGAGGGATGAGGGACGAGGGACAAGGGACGAGGGACGAGGGACGAGGGAATAACATAACAATGAAGACAGAAGAGCAAATAAAACAGGAAGTCATAGAAAAGATCAAAACCATTTTTGATCCGGAATTGCCTGTCAACATATGGGAACTTGGCTTGATTTACGAAGTCAATGTTGTACCCATCAACAATGTGCAGGTCATCATGACCCTTACCGCACCCAGCTGTCCTGCTGCACAATCCCTGCCGCATGAAGTGGATCAAAAGATTCGTGAAATAGAAGGAATCAACGATGTATTTGTTGAAATCACTTGGACCCCGGCCTGGACAAAGGATTTGATGAGTGAAGAGGCAAAGCTGGAGTTGGGGTTTATGTAAATATGCTTGCGCAATAGTATGTTACGACTACCTCAAGCCATCAAAATATTGAAATATTTTTGAAACATCCGACTCCTTTTTATACGACAAACCTGCAGCAGTTGTATAGGACTCAACCTTGGTCTGTTTCTCACCAAACAAAGCCAGAATATCCTTTTTTGACAAATTGATTTGAATAATTTTATCCCCCTGTTTGAAAAAATACTTTTCGGTCTTTTGAAAATTTTTTACAACTCCTTCATTTATCTTATTCGTCTCAGAAAGAAACATGAAAGTAGCTTTATAAAATCCTGAAACTCCATTGTACAGTTGTTGTAAAAATTGATTTCTTTTAACACCCAAACCTTCCAAGCCCTTCACAAAAAAACGATAGGTAGAAACATCCTCGTTGTTTGGCTTCAACACAAAAGAAATCACATCATCATCAAATTCAAACAACTCATCATTCCTGTTAAAGTAGAGTACGTTTGAAAATGCATCATATTTCAATGGAATGTTTGCATAAACACCTTTTTTGATGGTCACATCCCCATTTATCCACAGATCATTTAAAAAAGGACTTCCGCTGATTCCAGCATACTTGGATACATTGAGCACTCGCCCGCTGAGCGGATCCTGTATTTGTGTTTGTGAAAATATCGAGGGCAAGGAAAGAAAGGACATTGCTATAAAAATAAGGCGAATGATCATTTGTATTTTTTGCATGAAAGATATAAAAAAAAGGCTGCGATACATCGCAGCCTTTTTTAAGGAAATAAATAAAAATTAGTACCCAGGGTTCTGTTGGGAACGAATATTTGCATTAGCATCCAATTCGCCTTGTGGTATGGGCAATTGCCTTCTGAAATTTGAAACAGGGAAACTGCGGGCAGCAACAGGATAATTCGCGCCTCTTACTACATCTGCTTTCAAACGCAGCATATCCATGTATCTGTCTCCCTCGAATGCAAGCTCTTTTCTTCTTTCAGCGATGACAGCAGTGCGCAATGCAGCGCCAGTAGCAGTTACTGCAACTGCATTCCTTCTGCTCGTAATGAAGTTAAGGTAAGTTCTTGCATTGACTTCATTTGTTGCAAGAGAAGCCTCGGCTGCAATCAAATACATCTCACTCAAACGAAGAACTTTTGTATCACTGTAATCACCAGAAATCACCGGATACTTGTTTACAGAGAATACCTGAACGCCAGAACGAGTAACTTTGGGATAAAGCCCTAACCTAACATCAGCAGCTGCAAAAGTTGAAATCAAATCATCCGTTGCAAGAAAATCTCCATAGTTGCCTGCCTGGCTGTACAAATAAGACAACGCATCAAAAGCGAGGTTAGCGGTTGCATCTGATGATACTTCCATCAAGGTTTCGAGCTTGGAAGTGGTTACTGTAGAGTTTGCCCAATAAGAAGCATGATTTGCTGCAGTAATTGGAGTAAAACCACCGTTGTTGATAACGTCCAATGCAGCAGTCAACGCATTGGCATTATCCCCTTTGGTCAAATATACCTTTGCTTGCAGACCTTTTGCAGCATATTTGCTGAACTGTGAAGAGTTGGTAAACTTTGTCATCAGTGTATAGGCCTTTTCAAGGTCAGCAATCATCAGTGTATAGACATCACTTACTTTGCTGCGTGTTGGCTTATCGTCTGGATTATAGGTAGTAACAATGGGAACTCCCAACGCATTTGGATCTTCAGCATAAGCCTTGCCAAAATACCTTACCAAATTAAAATAACACAACGCGCGGATTGCATATGCTTCACCCTTATACTGATCAACATTTGCAGTGTTGGGGGTAATGTTGGCATTGATTACATTGTTGCACCTCAATATGGTATTGTAGGCTGCAGACCAAAGTCCTGCAACGTTACCATCGAGGGTATTGTAGGTATAGTTGTTGAACAGTGTGTAGCGATTCGTATTGAGGGTTGACTGGTATGCATTGTCGGCCATGATGTCTCCAATCATTGGAACAGTCCTACCCATGTGATCTACGTTTCTGAGTGATGCATATGCACCCCTCAACGCAACCAAAAGATCCGCTTCCTTTCCCAAGGCAACCGATGGCACCAAAGAAGTAGGAGAATTCAATTCAAGGAATTCTTTTTTGCAGGACGAGAAGGTAGCAACTCCCGCCAGCAAAAGAATCCATATTGGTTTTTTTATCCTATTCATAATTTCAATTTTTATAAAGGTTAAAATGTAACGTTTAAGCCCACAGTGACAGTCTTGGGAATAAACACGTTAAGGTTGGTTGCACTTCCTGTTCCTTGCTCAGGATCGAAAGGCATTTTCTTGTCCTTAACCCAAGTGTACAAATTGGCTCCTCTTGTGTAGAAAAAGGCATTGCCAATCTTCAACTTGTTCAGCACAGACTTGGGAAGTGAATAGCCCAACTGAAGATTCCTCAACCGTACAAAATCACCTTTTACAAGATAGAAAGTGGATGCACTTTGAAAGCTTTTGTTGCCACCATACACATACTTGGGGACATCAGTCACTTGACCGGCAGTAGTCCACCTGTCCAGTTGGCGTTGAACCTTGTTATAAGTTCCTCCAAATCCTGAACCCAAATAGTATGAACCCCAAGAATCATAAAGATAATTTCCAAGGTTATAATACAGTTGAATTTCAAGACTGAACCCTTTGTAGTTAAAGGTATTGGTGAATGATCCAAAATACTTTGGTAGACTGTTTCCTGAAATTGTTCTTGAAATGGCACCAGGATAAACATTTGTCTTGGCCTTCATTGTTGTATCAGAATACCAAAGCGGGTCTCCATTTGCAGGATCGACACCAGCATAATTTCTCAAGAAATAAGAGTAAAGAGATTGCCCCTGCCTGATGATTTGGTTACCTGATGCAATGTCAGCACCATTGGGCAGAGAAAGAATCTTGTTTTTGTTTGCGGCGAAATTAAAATCAACAGTCCATGTGAAATTTTTGGCTTTCACCGGAACAATGTTCAAGGTAATTTCTACACCTTGGTTGCTCATTGAACCCGTATTCCTTGTTGTGCTGCTGAAACCTGTTGTGCGTGACAATTGAACACCCAACAAAAGGTCCTCAGATGTACGCTTGTACCAATCAAACGAAACGTTTACCCTATTGTTCAATACACTGACATCAAGGCCAAGATCGAGCGGCTTGTTCAACTCCCATGTAAGGCTGGAATCACCAACGTTGCCCGGTGCACTTCCCGGTTGCTGATTGTAGTTTGCGCCAAAGCCATAAGAAGGGGCCCAATCGTAGTTTCCAATTCCTGCGTTACCATTTACACCATAAGAGCCCCTGAGCTTGAGTTGAGAAATCAGTTTTACATTTTGCATGAAGGCTTCGTTGTCAACGTTCCAGCTTCCACCAACAGACCAGAAGTTACCGTATTTGTTCTTAGGACCAAAACGTGATGAACCATCACGACGGAAACTACCGGACACCACATACCTGTTTTTGTAATTCAGGTTGCCCGATGCGAAAGTTGAAGTGAAGGTATACTCAGTGATTGAAGCACTTGCAGTGGTTGGACTTGCCCCAGAAGCAGGCCAGGTAAGTGCAAGTGTTGGCGGAAACTGCTGGTTCTGGAGTGATCCAAAATAGCCCTGGGATTGTTGGCTTTCGTAACCCAGCTGTGCATTTAACATCAGGTCTCCGTTTTTCAAAAGACTCTGGTTGTAGTCAAGTGTATTTGTCCAAACCCAGTTGAAATAGCGGGTATAGTATGAATAAGCCCTACCATTTGAGGCAGCACCATCACCATGCAGAGGGTTGTTGTATTGATCTTCTTCCAGAATATTGTAATCAGAGCCGTATGCGGTTTTGAACTTCAGGTTATCAAGAATACGGTAATCTGCAGATAATGACCCCCTCATGCTGAATTGACGAAGGTATCTTTTGTCAATTTCAGAGAGCGCGATGGTATTGTGAAGCCCGCCCAATGCAGTACTTACAAGATTGAAAGATCCATCAGGATTGTATGCGCTGTGGGTTGGCCTTAGAAAATATGCAGAGAGAACAGGGTTACCAAAAGATCCGCCTGCAAGTGGAGCGCGTTGGCTGACATTTCCACCATTCAAGTTGAAATTGATATTCATGCGATCATTCAACTTGTGGGTCAAACGAATGTTTCCACTGTATCTCCTGAGCTTTGAATTGAGGGTAGTTCCATCCTGCGCAAAATGCCCGCCAGACATATAAAATGTGGTCTTTTCATTACCACCATCCATTGTTACATTGTATTGCTGTTGTGGAGAGGTTCTGCTGATGGCATCCAACCAATTGAAATCAATGCCGCTTGTTCCACCAAGTCCTGCGATGGTAGCATCAATATTGGCTTGAGTATAACCTGCATTGGCAAGACCTTCTTTGGTCAATGCGATATATTCTGGAGCATTCAGAGGACGATACATTGGGTTGAAATATGCAATATCATTTGATCCAACTTCCGTATCAAACCTAACACGTGTTTTTCCTGCCTTGCCTTTTTTGGTGGTTACAACGATAACTCCATTGGCAGCACGGCTTCCATAAATGGACTGGGAAGCAGCATCCTTCAGGACAGTGATGCTTTCAATATCGTTAGGATTGATAGTACTCAACAAATTTGAAGTTGTCTGAAGACGCGCTGCATCTCCGGTATTCAAAGGAATACCATCTACAACCCAGAGCGGTGAAGTACTTGCAGAAATTGAGCTAGCCCCCCTGATAAGGATGGCCTGGTTTGCGCCAGGCTGTCCGGACGATGCAACTGATTGAAGACCCGCAACTTGACCCTGCAGAATTTTGTCTACTGAAGAGAAGGGTTTGTTTTCAATATCTGGAGCCTTAACGGTTGCTACTGCACCCGTCAAGTCCGAACGCTTTTGTGTACCATAACCCACCACAACCACTTCAGAAAGGGCGGCATTTTCTTGGGTCATCGATACATCCATTGCAGTTCCAGTGATTGACTTGCTTTGGGTTGCAAAGCCAACGGAACTGAATGAAAGGCTTTTCACTGAAGCAGGCAGTGAAAGGGAAAAATTGCCGGACGCATCTGTAGAGGTACCAGAATTTCCTCCTTTGACAGAAACACCTGATAGTGGATTTCCTTGGGAGTCGGTTACCTTTCCCTTGACGGTCCTGTTGCCTTGGGCTAACGAAGCCATGGTCATCACAGCTAAGCTTGCTACCAGAAATAGGAATTTTCTCATGTAGAAAGTTTTTGGTTTATTGTTTTAATAATTGTCCTAACAAGATTGCGAAACTAATCAATGTTCAATTGAAAAAGTATCACAGAAATGTAAAACATCTGACTGTTTTTTTTGTTCAAACTGAGGGCCAAGAATCCAAGAAAAAGTAAACAAAATGTAGGATTTATGGCCTACCAGTGCGTTTATTTGGTCAATTTATGCGATTGATCACGACCCCAAGCCTGTAACTGTTGAAAATCTCCACTACGGTAGCATAAATTCTTTTCCTGGCTTCGAGACTGATCCAGGCAATATGGGGCGTAATTATTGCATTGGGCAATCCAATCAAAGGATGGTCAGCGGGAGGTGGTTCCTGTTCCAACACATCCAACAGTGCTGCCGCAATCCTTTTTTCGACGAGCGCATCTTTTAGTGCAACTGCATCAATCAAACCACCACGTGATGTGTTTATCAGCAATGCATTGGGCTTCATCAAGGACAAAAAACGACGGTTGATGATTTTTTCTGTTGTTGAATTCAGCGGACAGTGCAGGCTTATTAAATCGGATACCGCAGCAAGTTCATCAAGTTCCAAAAATCTTCTGTTGGTGAGTTGAAGGTCTTTGGTATGATGGTAAACAACCTTCATTCCAAGGCTTTCCGACATCCCAGCAAAACAGGATCCAATGTTTCCCATACCGATGATGCCGAGGGTTTTGCCATGCCATTCACAGATGGGTGAAAGCGTATAAGACCAGTCCTTGTTGGAGGACCACTCCCCTTTTCTTACAGATTCCTCATGCAACGCAATGTTGTTGCTGTAATGCAGCATCATCGAAAGCGCATGTTGTGCAACTGAGAATGTACCGTATGCAGGTACGTTGCACACCGGTATGCCCCGCTCTGCACAGGCTTTTGTCTCTACACAATTGTAGCCCGTAGCCGTCACGATGACCAGTTTGAGCGCTGTGAAATGATTGAGTTCGGGAATACCCACCAAAGCTTTGTTGGTGATCAACACTTCGGTTTGAGGATCACATGATGTTATTTGGTCTCGGGAAATTCTTTGACAAAAAACAAGTTCTCCAAATTCCTTGAGCGGTGACCAACTGATGTCTTCCTGAAACAAAGTATAGCCGTCCAGCACAAGGATTTTCATCTTAAATATTTTCTGTTTTGAAATATGCCATTGCTGGCCATAAAACTAACATGGTTCTTACATTGATGGGCGATATAAATGTCCAGGTAAATCTTGAACATGTTTGCAACAAACCTGGTCCATGACCTGGTAGAGCTGGGTTTTCAACATGCCCATCATGTGATCAGCACCTTCATCGCCCAATGCTGAAACCGCATACATGAATGATCGACCAAGGAATGTAAAATCTGCTCCAGAAGCAAGTGTCCGGGCAATGTCTGGCCCTGTTCGAATGCCACTGTCCATCATCACTTTAATTTTTCCTTTGTACTTATCAACGATTGGCCCAAGTGACCTGATAGCGGACTGCCCTGCATCTATCTGTCGTCCACCATGATTGGAAACGAGCAATCCGTCAATGCCCAAGGCAACAGCCATGTCAGCATCCTCTACTGTTGCGCATCCCTTCAGGATAATCTTGCCTTTCCAGCGTTCACGGATGGGTGCAATTTTTTCTGCATTCAACCTGCCTGAAAACGTGCGGTTCATGAACTGGCCAAGCTGACTCATGTTGAGGCCCTTTGGCATGTATGGCTTCAGTGTTGCAAAATTCGGAGTGCCATGGTACAAGGTTTTCATGGCCCAAGTTGGCTTGCCCATGATTTGAAAAATATTCCTCAGTGTCATTTTGGGCGGCATGGCCAATCCATTGCGGATATCACGGGGACGAAAACCAAAAGAGGGAACATCACAAAGCAAAACCAGGACTTCGTATCCGGATGCCTCCAAACGGTTGAGGATATCATCCCTCAAGGCGTTTTCTGCAGGGTGATACAGCTGGTACCATGCCTTTCCTTCAGTAATTTCAGCAATGCGTTCAATGCCTGAAGTTGTAACTGTACTCAAGATGAAAGGGATGTTGTGCTTTACCGATGCTTTCGCCAGGATTTCTGGCGCATTGGGCCAGATCAGCCCCTGCAGACCTATCGGAGACACGCCAAATGGAGCATCATATGTGTGGCCAAACAGTTCTGTAGACAGTGTTGAGCCGGTATGCTCACTGAGATAGTAGGGAAGCAATTCCACCTGCCTCAACTCGTCGGTATTCTTGTGCAGGTTCACATCCTCATTGCATCCACCATCCAGGTATTCAAATGCAAAACGTGGTATCCGGCGCTTTGCCTTCCTGATCAAATCGTCGATGCCAGGATAATTTGAGTTGTATGCCCAAGTAGGCTTGGGGTTGTTGATCTTTTGCATGGAGCTAAGTTAACTTAAAAAACAGTTGACCATGTCTGTTCAAATCAAAAAAGCCAGTACAATGTACTGGCTCAAAAATGTGGAGAATACCGGATTCGAACCGGTGACCTCTTGCATGCCATGCAAGCGCTCTACCAACTGAGCTAATTCCCCGAGGAGTGCAAATATAAACAAAAAGCCTATTCAACAACCACCTCA
>JAURJU010000060.1 GCA_030832085.1 Chitinophagales bacterium
CGAGTACTTCATCAAAGGTATACAGTTCATTGACCCGCACATCCACCACAAACCTGCAGGCGGCAGGTACAACATTGTGTGCCTTGTTATCCGTTTCGATGACGGTAACCTTGGCAGTGGTTTTCCCAAGGAGTTCAGATGTCTTTTCAAATGGGATCTTGGCGATGGACTGTATATCTTCAAGTGCAAGGTATATGGCATTGATGCCCTCTTCTCGTGCAGCATGCCCTGCCTTGCCCTGAACCAATCCGTCCAGCACCAGCAATCCCCGTTCTGCTACAGCCATTGCCATTTTGGTAGGTTCGCCAACCAGGGCGCCGGTGATTTTGCTGCCTTGTAGGGATGCATGAAAGGCATCATCTTTCAAGAGGCATTCAATCCCATTGGTACCTGAAATTTCCTCTTCCGCTGTTGCAGCAAGAACAAGATTGAAAGGCAGGTCGGTGCGTTCGTAAAAGTAAACAAAGGTAGCAATCAAGGATACAAGGGGTCCGCCGGCATCATTGCTGCCAAGCCCAATCAGTCGCCCTTCCTGCAGTGTAGGCATGAAGGGATCTGTGGTATAACCTTTCGCAGGTTTTACTGTATCATGGTGAGAGTTCAGGAGGATGCTTGTCTTGTTTGCATCAAAATGCCTGTTCAATGCATATACATTGTTGAGCAACCTGCATGTTGTGATGCCTGTCGCGTTGAGTTCATTTTCTATCAGGTCTGCAACCGCCTTTTCTTCCTTGCTGTATGAAGGGGTTGCGATCATTCTTTTCAGAAGATCTATCGCGTTGGTGGTGATTGTTTCTTGGTGTGACATCTTGCTATTTTTTTTGTCAGCATATGGCAGTACCACTTTCTCCGTTTACCAGTGCATTGAGTTCCAGGGCATCTCCGATGATTACCTTTTTTACGCCTGTTTCCAAAGCAGAAAAAGCATTGTCAAGCTTTGGTATCATACCCGCAAAAATGGCATTGTCTTTTTTCAATTGATCGAAAAGCGACCTGTCCATTGTTTGTATCACACTGTTGTCATCGTTCACATCCATGAGTACACCTTTCTTTTCAAAAGAATAGACCAGTGTTACGGAAATGTCTTTTGCCATTGCCTTTGCAATTTCCTGTGCGATGGTATCTGCATTGGTATTCAACAGCTGTCCTGACTTGTCTTGGGTGATGGGAGCGATGATGAGGTTGAGGTCCTTGTCCAACAGGTTCAACATGAATTCCGTATTGATAAGGTCCACATCACCGACAAATCCAAAATCAATGCTGGGATGGGTTCTTTTGTGTGCGATGATGCAATTGGCATCAGCACCTGAAAGGCCAATGGAAGGGGATTCCAGTGCGTTGAGGGATGCGACAATCTGCTTGTTGATCAAACCGGCATATACCATGGTTACAATCTTCAGGGTTTCCGCATCTGTGACCCTCCTGCCATCTACCATTTGCTGGGGGATGGAAAGGTCAGCGGCCATCTTGGTGGCCAGTTTGCCTCCTCCATGCACCAGTATCTTTTTGCCTTCCAATGCAGCAAAGGAGGAAAGGAAAGTACTGAGTTTGGCAGCATCATCTATGATGTTGCCGCCGACTTTGATGATATATAATTTTTTTTCGTTCATTGAAGGAGTTCTGATATTACTGCCTGAGCGGCCCATACCCTGTTGGAAGCCTCATGTGTAATGATGCTGTTCGGTCCATCAAGTATTTCGTCGGACAGTTCTATGTTTCTTCTTACGGGCAGGCAGTGCATCACTTTGGCGTTGCAGGTCTGGCCGATTTTTTCATTTGTTAACATCCAATTTCCCCCGAAGGGTGGCAGGCTTCCGTATTCATTGTAAGCACTCCAGTTTTTTACATATACAAAATCCGCGTCCTTGAGGGCCTTGTCCTGGTCGTATTCGATGGTGGCTCCGTTGGTGAATTCAGTGGCCAGTTCATATCCTTCAGGGTGGGTGATGGTGAAATCCGCTTCACCCCATGCATTCACCCATTGGGCAAAACTGTTGGCAACACATTGTGGAAGCGCCTTCACATGTGGCGCCCAGGTGAGAACAATCTTTGGTTTTCTGCTCTCTGTCTTGTTGGATGCATTGGACAATCCTGCACGCCAAAACTCAGTGATGGTAACCAGGTCTGTGAGGCTTTGCAATGGATGCAGGGTTGCACTTTCAAGACTCAGTACAGGTATGCCTGCATATTTGATGAATTGTTGAATGATGTGTTCACTATAGTCTGCCTGCCTGTCTTTCAGGCCTGGGAAGGTCCTGATGGCAAGGATGTCAAAATAATTGCCCATGATGGGAGCTGCGTCTTTCACATGCTCCACCGTTGTACCATTCATGATGGCGCCATCTTCAAACTCCAGGGCCCATCCCTCGCTGCCGGCATTGAACATGACCGTTTCCATGCCCAGTTGTTGTGCAGCCACCTGTGTGCTCAGCCTGGTGCGCATACTGGGATTGAGGAACAGACAACCAATTCGCTTGTGCTTTCCCAGCGTTTCGTCCTTCCATGGATTGGCCTTGTAGTCAAGTGCCTTTTGGATAAGGGACCTGATGTCCGGAACGTCATGTGCTGAGATGAATTGTTTCATGTTGGCTTTATTGTTGGTATGCTGCAATCGCTGTTTTCAAGGCATCGATAAAAGCTGTCGCGTCTTCCATGGTCAGTGCCAGTGAAGGCAGTAACCTGATGACGTTTGGCTTCGCTTCTCCTGTAAATATCTTGTATTTGAAAAGCAGGTCCTTCTTGAGGTTCTTGTGGCTTTCAGGCACGTCAAACCCAATCATCAGTCCATAGCCCCTTACTCCACTGATTTCGGGAATGGCTTTCAATGCGGATTGAAGGTAGGTGCCAACCTTTTCTGCATTTTGTACCAGTGATTCAGCTTCAATGACTTCCAGAACTGCCAATGCTGCCGCACAGGCAAGGTGGTTGCCTCCAAAAGTGGTTCCCAGCATGAAGTGTTTTGCCTTGATCTTGGGTGAAATGATGATGCCACCAATCGGGAAGCCATTGCCCATGCCCTTCGCCATGGAATAGATGTCCGCATCCACACCTGCAAAGTCGTGGCTGAAAAATTTACCGGAACGCCCATAGCCACACTGCACGCTGTCAGCAATGTAGACAGCTCCGTGTAGGTCGCACTGTTTGCGGATTGACTGCAGGAATTCGTTGCTGGCAACATTGATGCCGCCCACACCCTGGATGCCCTCTACTATGACGGCTGCAATCTCATTGCCCTCTTTGTTGAAATGTGCTTCAAGTGCTTCAATGTTATTGAAAGGCAGGAAGCTGATGTGCGCAGTTTCATTGACCGGTGCTACGATAGTTGGGTTGTCCGTGGCAGCCACTGCAAGAGATGTTCTTCCATGAAACGCCTTCCTGAACGCAACAATTTTTTTTCTTCCGGTGTGAAACGAAGCCAGCTTGAGTGCGTTTTCATTGGCTTCAGCCCCGGAGTTGCACAGGAAAAGGTCAAAGTCTTTTTTTCCTGAAAGGACTCCCAGCTTCGTTGCAAGCTCTTCCTGGAGTGGAATCCGGATCGAATTGGAATAGAAGGCAATCTGTTGCAGTTGGTCTTCAATGCGTTTCACCCAATGGGGATGTGTATGGCCGATGCTGATCACTGCATGGCCTCCATAGAGGTCCATGTATTCGTTGTTGTGGTTGTCCCAGACCCTTGTGCCTTTTGCATGGGTGATGGTGATATCGTTGATGGGGTATACGTCAAAAGTTTTCATGATGCTTTGTAAAGGTTGTTGGCAATGTCGGCGGACAATTTGATTCCCTTGATCATGGCGGAGCTGAGGCCCTGGTACTCCATTTCATTAAGACCTGCAATGGTACATCCTTTCGGAGAGGTGACCTTGTCAATTTCCTGTTCGGGATGGCTCTTGTTTTCTGTCAACAGCTTTGCAGCGCCCAATGCGGTTTGTGCTGCAATTTTCAACGCATCACCTGCATGAAATCCAATCTCTACACCGCCCTGTGATGCTGCACGTATGGTGCGCAGGAAAAAGGCAATACCGCATGCACACAATGCCGTGGCTGCACTCATCATGTTCTCTTCAATGATGATGCTTTGCCCCATGGTATTGAACAGTGATTGCACCATGATGATGTCTTTCTGTGTTGCATTGGAGGAGGAAAGACAGGTCATGCTCTCCCTGACTTTCATTGCAGTATTGGGCATGGCCCTGATGATTCTTGTCTGCTCTCCCAATATGGATTTGAATACACTGGTATGTGCTCCGGTTACAACCGATACCATCAGTTGTTTTTTCGTATTTACGACAGGTTTGATTTCTTCCAACAATTCGTTCAACTGTTGGGGGAGCACACAGACGAAAATGGTATCTGCATTTTTGATGGCTTCGACATTGGACAGGCTTGTCTTGAATCCTTTTTTTTGCAATTCCGACAAGGCTTTTGCATTGCGTTTGGTGAGGGTGATGTCCTGCTTTTTACAAGCACCACTTTCTGCCAGACCCTCTGCCAACGCCATTCCAATATTGCCTGCTCCTAGTATGGTTGCTTTCATTTTTTCTTGTTAAAACGCGATGGATTTTAGGTTCAGTCCTGTTTCCTGCCCAAGACCAAACATGATGTTCATGTTCTGTACTGCCTGTCCACTGGCTCCTTTGAGCAGGTTGTCGATGGCGCTGTGAACGACCATCTTGTCGCCCTCCTTTTCAATAAAGATCACACACTTGTTTGTGTTGATTACCTGCTTCATTGAAACCTGCTTGTCCGCAACAATGGTGAAAGGATGTTCCGCATAAAAATGTTTGTACATGTCCTGAACAACGTTCAGTGGTTCAGTGGTGCCAATGGTGGATGAAATGAAAATACCCCTGGTAAAATCCCCTCTCCAGGGTACAAAATGAACAGCAGCTGCTTTACTGGTCTGCAGCATGTGCAGCGATTGGTGAATCTCTGCAATGTGCTGGTGGGCAAGGGTTTTATAGGCTTGTATGTTGTTGGCCCTCCAACTGAAATGGCTGGTGGCGCTCAATGATTGTCCTGCACCTGTTGAACCGGTGATGCCAGTTGTAAAGACATCGCCCAGCAATTCAGCTTTCGCAAGGGGCAACAATCCAAGTTGTATGGCGGTTGCAAAACAACCTGGATTGGCAATATTGCTTGATGATGAAATGCTGGAGTAATGCATCTCAGGAAGACCATAGACAAAAGTCCTCTCTCCCTGAACAGCATCCTTTTTCAAACGGAAGTCATTTGCC
>JAURJU010000061.1 GCA_030832085.1 Chitinophagales bacterium
CAAGGCATCACCCTTGATAAAATCCCGCTGGGACAGGCCATTGATCTGCGATGCACAGAAAGACTGTAACTCTGCGCGCATCCACTTTTCCCATGGCAAAACAAAACCCTGCTTTTTTCGGTGCACCACTTCATTGGGCAACAATGGCTCCAAAGCCTCTACCATCAACTGTTTCGGGTAATTGGGATATTTGATATGATCGGGAATGGAGAGCACATATTCAACCAATTGGTGATCGAAGAACGGCTCACGGATTTCCAGACCAACTGCCATGCTCATTTGATCTGCATCTTTCAACAGGGTATGTTGGGTATAGCCCATGTATTCAGCGATGCTGTATTGGCTGAACAAATCAAATTGCTGTATGTCGCCCAATTCAGTCTTCAGCATTTTTTCCAGTCCGGTTTGCCTGATATCCGTATTCACGAATTGCCTGATCAGATCGGGTGAAAATATTTTCCGAATGATGGGATATACATTGATGATGCTTGTATCGGAGATGGCAAGCATTTCCGCCAGCCTTTTGTTTTTGTTAGATGAAGAATGTTGCAGCAGCAAGGATGCCATCTTTCTCAATGGATAAGAAAGCTGATAACCGGCACTTGCATTGTTGAGTTTATAAAAACGCGTGAACCCTGGATAGCCTGCAAACAATTCATCTCCACCAATTCCAGTAAGGGCAACTTTTAATCCAGCAGCACGGATGGCTCCGGACAAGACAAAGGTATTGATGCCATCTGCTGTAGGACTGTCCATGGCATCGAGACCTGCAACAACTTGCTCTAAAAAATCTTCGGGCCTCAATAGATACCTTGTGTGTGAAGTGCCAAAACGCTTGGCGATGGTGTCCGCATAACCGGATTCATCATAGTCTTTTTCAGTAAAAGAAAGGTTGAAAGTGTTGATTTTATCTCTGGCATTAAGGCTCATCAATGCCACAACCGCAGAAGAATCGATGCCCCCTGAAAGGAATGCACCCATGGGAACATCGCTCATCATCCTTTTTCCTACCGCCTCATTCATCTTGTCGAAAAGGGTTTTTCTGATGGTGGAATCATCCCCTTCAATTTTCAATTTCTTATCTGTAATGCTCCAGTATGAACGGGTCTCTGATTGATTAGGGGTCAATTTCATAAAACAACCCGCCTTCAACTGATGAATGTCTTTTATGATGGCATTCGGATATCCCGTGGACTGCAATGAAAGAAATTCAAAAAGGGATTGTTGATCAATCGATGGATCAATCAGTCCTGATACCAACAGCGATCGCTTTTCCGATGAGAAAGCAAAAGCATTGCCGGTGTTGTAAAAATATAGCGGCTTCACCCCCATCCTGTCCCTGGCCAACCATAGGGTTTCTTTGTGCTTGTCCCAGATGGCAAAAGCAAACATTCCCTCCAGCTCATTCACACAATCAATGCCCCATTTGCAAAAGGCTGCCATCAAGACCTCCGTGTCGCTGGAGGTGGTAAACTGATAATCAGTAAGCCGTTTTTTTAGTTCGAGGTAATTGTAGATTTCACCATTGAAGACCAGTACATAATTTCCAGCAGCACCAATGAAAGGCTGATTGGCAGCGCCACTCAGGTCGATGATGGAAAGGCGGCGATGCCCAAAGGCAATGCAGGGATCGTCATAAAAGCCTTTTGCATCAGGGCCGCGGTGGGCAATGGCTTTGGTCATCATCCCTACCCGCTCTGGTGCGTCAGAAAGTTTATTGTAATGCAATATGCCAGTTATGCCACACAAGTGCTTGCTGTATTTGGGTGATGATCAAAGTTATTGAAAGTGGAATGCGATGACATGATTAGAGTAGATGAATTGGGGTCAATATTTTAATTTACTTGCTCAAGCTTTCTCCACAAATTCTGGTAAAGCCCTGCAATGAAGGCAGGCTGGTAGTTTACCACTTTTTCTTTTCCGGCCTCCACCAATTCCATTTGGCGTTGATGATTGGACAATAGGTTGATCACTCCTTCGCGGATCGATGCAACAGAGTATGGGTCTACCAGCATCGCAGCGTCCCCGGCCACCTCTTTCATGGGTGAAATATTGCTGGTAATGACAGGCCTTTCAGCCTGAAACCCTTCAATGACAGGCAATCCAAAGCCCTCATAGGTAGAGGGAAAAAGGATGACCCTGGCGTTACGGTATTCATTCACCAACTGTTCAGGCGATATACTGAACACAACAGAGTAGCTGATCTTGAATTTCGCTAACATTTCCTCTTGCTTCCTGGTGAGTTCACCAATGATGCGCAAGTGCAGGTCTAGGCCAAACAAGGCTGCGATGGTGAGTTCAAGGTTTTTATTGGGCTTGGTGCCGAGGAAGAGGAGGGTTGAAGGGCTTGAAAGGTTAAGGGAGGTTGAGGGAGGTTGAGGGAGGTTGAGGGAGGTTAATACATTTGAAGTGGTTGAAGGGGTTGAAGAAGCAAAAATCGGGTCAACGGGATTGGGGATGACCAAGATCTTTTCGGGATCGCAATTAGTATAATCAAGGATTTCCTGCTTGGATTTTTGCGAGATGGTAGTGATGTATTTTGCTTTTTTAACTGGAAGATCAAGGAAGATCCATTTCAGCAAAGCGCGCCGTAGGCCAAAATAAGTATGCAAAAAAACAAGATCGTGTATGGTGAGGACGGTTCTGTCTTTGGGTAATGCCAATATTGCATAATGCACATCACCGGTGATGTGAAACAACCCTTTTTTAAAGCGGGATAAATACAACAGGTTGAAGATGATGGAAAATATTCCCCGGCTGGTAAAGGGCATCTCGACTTTTTCAACAACATGGGTTCCTGCTGAGGTTGCTTCTTTGGCCACAACATCAAATACTTTCTCGATGCTGAAGAAAGCCGGGTTGCGTTTGCGGTATATGAGGGTTAGTTTGATTTTGAGGGAGGTTTAGAGAGGTTGAGGGAGGTTAAGGGGTAAGTTAAAGAACGCTGTAACATTGCAAAGTTAAAGCAGGCTTCTCAATGCATTTACAAAAGATGCATAACTAAACTGCTGAACAGTCTCCTGAGCTTTTGCACCCATGGAAGCAAGATCTGCGTTGACCATTTTTTCCATGCAGTTGTACAACTCATTTTCATCTCCAGCCTTGAAAACAAATCCGTTCTCACTTTCCTTTATCATGTCTGCTGAAGCGCCACATTTGTCAGATGCAATCACCGGTCTCCCGCAGGCCATCGCTTCGTTGATGGCCAAGCCCCAGGTTTC
>JAURJU010000062.1 GCA_030832085.1 Chitinophagales bacterium
TAATTCAGGTTGGTGAGGGTCTCCTGTTGCTCAAACCTGCCCACACCACTGTTGTTACCCAGGCTTCCATAAGAAGCCCTCAGCTTACCACTGGTAAGGAACTTATCGGTAAGCTTTTGGATGAATTTCTCTTCTGTAAACCTCCAACCCACTGCAGCTGATGGAAAGAATCCAAAGCGGCTGCCTGGCAGAAATTTGGAAGAACCATCCACCCTGAAGTTGGCTTCAAAAAGGTATTTATTGAATCCTGTATAGTTGAAACGACCAATATAAGACCTCAATCCTTCTGTACTGGAAGAGCCACTGGTAGATTGAATATCCGTAAGGGCAGCATTGATTTCTGACAAACTTGGGTGTAACCTGTCGTTCCTTGAACTTCCTTGTGAACGACCATACCAATATTCCTCATTGTATACAGCAACTGCAGCGATATCGTGCTCTTTACCAATCTTGGTATTGTAGTTCAAGCGTCCATTGAGCAATGTTTTGAAACCAGTGCTTGTACTGTTGGAAATACCTGCATTCTGACCTACGTATACCCTGCTACCAAATGATTCTGTCTGGAAATTATAGGCCTGATTGGGTGTTGCAGCAGACCAAGAGAATTGATTGTAGTAGTTTAAGGCGTAGTCAATCCTTGCAGTAAGCCCCTTGATCGGCGTCCAGTCATAATACATTTGTGTATTGGCCTCTTGCCTGTTGTTCTGGGAAGGGCTATTGATGTACAAAGTATAAGGGTTATAGGCTTGTGGATCTTCTCCATATGCCATTACACCACCATAATATCCAGTTTTGGGATCATAGGGAAGGATACCTGAAATGGCATACTGCATGTCATTGCCTGCAGTATTGGATGCATCAGGATCATTAAAACCCTCAGACAATCCAAACCTGAAAGTTGACCAGTTTCCATTGAAACGGAAACCAACGTTCATGTTATTCTTGATCTTGGAATCAAAGTTGAAACGGGCATTGTATTGCTTGTAGTCGTTATTGATCTGCAATCCCTTTTCATCCTTAACACCAGCAGATACAAAGAAGTTGTTGTTTTCACTTCCACCTGTCGCAGAAAGGTTGTAATTGTTGTACATACCGGGTCTGAGGATGATGTCCCATATATCTGTATTGGGGAATTTAACCGGGTCAATCATGGATTTGGCCAACCACTCATCTACTGTCCCCAATTTAAACAACTGGTTGCCGGGTAGCGTACCTACTGCAGTTCTTCGCTGCTGAACAGTAATTGCCCTGGAATAATCGTCCATAAAATCCAACCCTCTGGTAGGCGCCACCACTGAATTGTTGCTGGTGAAGTTCAGTGATGTTTTCTTGGCGCCTTTTCCACTACGGGTAGTGATGAGGATAACCCCATTCGCAGCCCTTGATCCATAGACTGAGGCAGATGTTGCATCCTTCAAAACCGAAATGGATTCAACATCATTGAGGTTGATCCTGTTGATGTCTACGTCAGGCATTCCGTCCACCACAATCAAGGGGCTTGCATTGTTAACCGTTCCTAGACCCCTGATGATCAGGCTTGCTTCATTGTTTCCTGCCATACCTGATGACTGTACTGCCTGCAAACCGGGTACCAGACCTGTCAATGCTGATGAGACATTGGGCAAAGCTCGGCTTACAATTTTCTCGTCTACATTGACCTGAGAAACGGCACCAACAAGGTTTACCTTTTTCTGGCGACCATAACCCACCACAACAACATCATTGAGGGCTGATGTTTTCGGTTTGAGGGCAATGATGTATTCGTTTCGTGCATCAACCTTGAGGGAGAATTCCTCATGACCTGCAGAGGTGAAAACAATTTCATCCCCTATAGTTGCATTGATTTTGAAATTTCCTTTCGCATCAGTTGTTGTTCCTGTTGAACTTTTTTTGATGACTACTGAGATGTTGGATAGCAGCTCACCTGCTTCATCCTTAACTGTGCCTGTGATGGTTTTCTGCTGTGCGGGGGAAAGCATGGGCACAAGCAGTGAAAGCATAAAAATGGATGGGAGAAAAAACTTCATCCCAGTCCGAAAACCTGATAAGATGGGCATAAGCAATGGTTTTGTTCTTTTTAAAAAGTTACCAATATTAAGTTTTTTTTAATAAACAAAAAATTCATGTTAAAGCAGCGTTTTCCTGGACACAAGTAGAACCTAAACAGGTCATCCCGAAGAACCAAAACCGGTTGTTTGAAATTTTATTACCTTTATCGCCGCAGAAATCTAAATTGAATCCATGGGAGATAACAACTCAAGACAGTTTTTGGATTTTGAAAAGCCGATCAAGGATCTTTATGATCAAATTGATCAACTCAATCTGACTGCAGAAAAGAATAAGATTGACCTCTCAGACTCCGTCCGTCAACTGGAGGAGAAAATTCTGGACAAAAAGAAGGAAATCACAGCCAACCTCACCAGCTGGCAGAAAGTACAGCTGAGCAGGCATCCAGACAGGCCGTACACTCTTTCCTATATAGAAAGAATTTGTACAGACTTCGTGGAATTGCATGGCGACAGGAATTTCAAAGATGACAAAGCCATTGTGGGTGGTTTTGGGAAAATTGATGGGAATACCGTCATGATCCTTGGCCAACAGAAAGGAAGCAATACCAAAACCCGTCAGCTCCGCAATTTTGGGATGGCCAACCCTGAAGGCTATCGAAAGGCCCTCAGGTTGATGAAGCTGGCCGAAAAATTCAACAAGCCTGTTGTTACGCTGGTGGATACTCCAGGAGCATTCCCTGGAATTGAAGCCGAGGAAAGAGGACAGGGAGAAGCCATTGCAAAAAACATATTTGAAATGCTTCGCCTCAAAGTACCTGTCATCTGCGTCATCATTGGCGAAGGCGCCAGTGGCGGGGCAATGGGTATTGGCGTCGGAGACAAGGTATACATGATGGAAAACACATGGTACACTGTTATTTCTCCTGAAAGTTGCAGCTCAATCCTTTGGAGAAGCTGGGACCACAAGGAAAAAGCTGCCGATGAACTCAAATTAACTTCGGAGCACATGCTGGGATTTGGTCTGGTGGATGGTATCATTCCTGAACCCCTCGGAGGCGCGCACTGGAACCATGATGAGGCAGCAGCCATGATGAAGGAACAAGTTGTAAAAGCGATAGCAGAGCTAAAGTCAATAGATCCAGAAACCCGCATTGACCAGCGAATTGAAAAATTCTCCAATATGGGTAGGTGGGAAGAAATTACCAATCAAGTTTCATAATTCATTACGATGACCAAGCACCCATTTTCGGGCACAGGTGTAGCCATAGTGACCCCATTTTTAGAAAACGGAGATATCGATCAATCAGGAATCGAGCGGTTGGTGGAA
>JAURJU010000063.1 GCA_030832085.1 Chitinophagales bacterium
CTCCTTCAGGGCTGCTGTATTTGCAGCAGTTGACATTTTTGATACCAGGATGGGCTACGCAGAAATGAGAAAGAACCCATTGAGAAAGATTGCTTCAAGGGTGATGGCGAATGCCGAGGATGAAAAAATAGAGGAATAGCTTTATTTGGTTCCGAAAATATCTGCTGGTAAACCTTTGTTGATCTCATAAGAAGCATAAGAAATTTCAATCCTTCCCTGTTTGCTCAGTGGCTTTTTTTCCGTGGATTTCTTGGAAATACTTGCATCATATTCAAAAGTTATTCCCTTGGGTAACTTGTAATCCTTTGTGTTGAAAATCATGATGGCCTTGTCTGGCAAACCCCATTTGGCATATTTACCATATTCCATTTCCATTTCATACGTACCGTTGTCTTTGGTAGTAGTGATCGCTCTTCTGATCAACATGGCTTTATCATCAACATACAAAGTTGTCAAGACAATATCAGAAGATTCACCATTGGGGATGAGTTTCAAAATAGCGAGATCAGCACCCTTCCATACGATACGACCTGCGGAAAGTGAAGTATAGTTGCCTTCCGTGATCAAAGAATTCATGTTGATGCGAATACCACCTTTGGGCAATACAGAAATACCCCCATCTTTTTTGATCCTGAAAAGATCAGGGAATTTGTAGAAAATGCGCACTGTAGAAATGGGTAATTTCAGAAACGCAACATCTGTTTTCAGCATTCCTTTTGCCTCATAATCCTTTACAGACAAGAGCTTGGACTTGAGCTTGGCAGCCATCTCTTCTGCAGATTGAGAAAATGACATTCCAACAGCAAACGCACCCATCAACAGCAACAAAAACTTCTTCATGCTAGTAAAACAACCGCCCAGCTCAAATGTTCATCGTTCCGTCTAAAGAAAAGAGTCCGATTCCCTATAAGCCTTGATCAGTGCCAGTTCGCCTTCTGTTCCGGGTTTTGAATTGCCATGTTCCATCCCCATCACACCACGGTAACCCTTGTTGTAGATGTGCTTGAAAATATTCTTGTAGTTCATCTCACCAGTGGTAGGCTCTTTCCTTCCAGGATTGTCTCCAATCTGGAAATAGCCAATCTCTTCCCAGGTACGGTTGATGTTGGTGATGATGTTTCCCTCATTGCGTTGCATGTGGTACATGTCAAAAAGGATTTTGCAGGATGGACTGTTCACCGCCTTGCAAATCATATAGGTTTGTGTAGAATACCGCAAGAACAGGTCTGGATTATCACTGAGTGGTTCCAACACCATCACCAGACCATGCTTTTCAAGCACTCCGGCCCCACCCCTCAAGGCTTCAATGACATTGGCGGTTTGGATGTCCATGGGCAAACTGCGGTCAAAATTTCCGGGCACTACGGTCATGTGTTTGGCATTGCAACGCTTGGCCACTTCAACAGCGGTATTACAATCACGGATGATCAGGTCCTTGAACTCCTGCTTTCCAGTGGCGAGGCTCATCTTCCAATGCCAACCATCAGTGGTGATCACAAATACCCCCATTTGCATGCCGAGTTTGGCAAGGGTATCACCAATCTTGGCTTGCACCTCAGGTGTACGGTTCATCATGCCATTGTCTTCAATTGACCTGAAACCCTGGTCATGTGCCCATTTGATCTGTTCGATAAAATCCTTTCCTGCATGAGCAGCAAACATCCCATCATGAAATCCATAGTTGAGGTTGAATGTTTTGCCGGGTTCTTTTGTGGGTTGATATGCTGAAAAAGCGGCCAATCCTGGTATCATTGCGGCACCTGCCATGGATGATCGTTTGAGAAATCCTCTGCGTTCCATACGGAAAGAAATTTAATCGTTTGAAAAATGAAAACTAAGAACAATTTACTTAAAATTGCATCAAATCAAATGCATTGAAAAAAATTATTGTCGCGCTGTGCTTTGTGCAATGGATATCAACGGAAATTGGTTATACCCAAACCAATGTTTCCAAAACAGAAGAAATCAAGATCCCGTTGTCGGAGTTGAAAATCAAAATGGTTTCCATACCCGAAGGAAGCTTCATGATGGGAAGCAACAGCTCCACCAAGCCCAACGAAAAACCCGCCAAAACAGTCAAGGTATCCGCCTTTTGGATGGGTGCCTTTGAAATTACCCATGACCAGTTTGATGTTTTTTTCAAGGATGAAAATACTTCACAAGGGTCTAAAGTAGATGCAGTCACAAGACCCACTGCACAGTACATTGACCTGAGTTGGGACATGGGTAAAGGTGGTGGATTTCCGGTCAACAGCATGAGTGTTGATGCAGCCATGATGTTCTGCAGGTGGATGTACCAAAATACGGGCATTTTCTACCGGCTGCCGACAGAGGCAGAATGGGAATATGCTTGCCGGGCCGGGAGCAAAACCAATTATTTTTTTGGAAATGACCCAACTTTATTAGGGCAATACGCCTGGTACAAGGCCAACAGCAGAGAAAAATACCAGCGGGTGGGAACCAAGAAACCCAATGCCTGGGGATTGTACGATATGCTGGGCAATGTTGCCGAGTGGACCATTGATCAGTATGCACCAGATTATTTGAAGCAGATCACAGATGGCCAATTGGATCCGACCAATCCACCCTCTGCAAGGTATCCAAGGAG
>JAURJU010000064.1 GCA_030832085.1 Chitinophagales bacterium
CTGACCATAGGTCTTGTTGCCATTTACCAATGGTTCCCTTAACTGTGATTCGTACTTTGTAACACTCATGCGTTGCTCATTTATGAGATTTCCCTGCTTTCTTTATTAATGTGCTGCTTCTGCTTTCTTTTCTTCCTTGTGTCCGCCTTCCACCTTGTGTTCACCGACGTTTGCAGGTGATGCCTCATGATGGCCTTCTTCTGAAACACCCACATGCCTGTCGGTGTTCCTAATCTTGGCGAGATAGCTGACATTGGGCAACACGTGGATCTGCTCCAATGTGTAGAACAACCTGTTCGTTTGCTCTTCGTTGCGGATCTTGCTGACCGGGCTTTTCTTGTCGTTCACATTACCGAATACGATGGCATTGGTAGGACAAGCCTGCTGACATGCGGTTTTGATGTCCCACTTGCCATCAGCGCCGGTTTCAAGCGGCCTGTTTGCCTTTTTGGCCTTCAGCTTTCCTTCCTGCAGGCGCTGAACACAGAAAGAACATTTTTCGATTACACCACGGGACCTTACGGTAACATCCGGATTCAATACCATTCTGGTAAGGTCATCGTTCATCATCATCACCGAATCATCCAACACTTCTCTTTGGTTGTCACCAAAACTGTCCGCTCCCATATAATCAGACCAGTTGAACCTTCTCACTTTATATGGGCAGTTGTTGGCGCAATAACGTGTACCAATGCAACGGTTGTAGGTCATTTGGTTGAGGCCTTCACTGCTGTGGTTGGTTGCATTTACCGGACAAACGTTTTCACAAGGAGCGTTGTCACAATGTTGACAAAGCATGGGCATGAAGACCACATTGAGGTCATCTAGGTTGTCTGCACCTGAGTCATCACGGTAGGTGGCAAAATACCTGTCGATGCGGAGCCAATGCATTTCATGGGCGCGCATCACTTCAGATTTACCCACTACAGCAACATTGTTCTCAGATGTACAGGCAACTGTACATGCGCCGCAACCAATACATGAATTGAGGTCAATGCTCATTCCCCACTTGGGCCCGGGATAAGGATGGCTTGGATAAAGCGTTCCTTCTGCAGCATAATTATTGGTGTTCTTGGCATAATCCTCAACAAGCTTGTGCCTGTCATCTGCCAATACAGTTGGGTTTTTCTTGAAATCGACCAAAGAGAACTCACGCACCACTTCGTCGCGGCCTTCATATTGGTTGTGTGTTTGTGTATAGGCGAGTTTGAATGTTTCATTGGTTTTTGAAACAGTTACCCCTGCTGCGCTATAGGCAAATGATTTACCATCAAACCCTACAAGAGGGAATGCGTTTTGCCCAACATTGGCAGCGGCACGTCCTGATTTCGCTGAGCGACCGTAACCAAGGGCTAGCGCAATGACATTCTTGTGCATTCCGGGAATGACCAATACCGGAAGCTTCATTTCCTTGCCTCCAACCTTTACGTTGATGACAGGCTTGTCCACTTCCACTTCGTAGTTGTCATCCACGAGGATGCCGAGCTCCTTTGCCGTAGCAAAAGATATCACCGCATAGTTGTCCCAGGTAGCCTTTGTAATGGGGTCGGGCATTTCCTGCAACCATGGGTTGTTGGCTTCCTTTCCTGCACCAATTGCCACTTTAGGATATACAACGATTTCCATTCCTGCGGAAGGCTTCACTGCAGCAATTGCTGCAACGGCTGTCGCCAGGGCTGAGCCATTGTAGCTTCCTGCAGCCACAGCAGCTGGGGTTTCAACCACACCATCCTGCAAGGCCTTGTCCCAGGCGGCTTGTGAGCCGAACTTGGTGAGCCAATATTGTTTGAAATAATCTCCGTAAGCAGTTGCCTCACCAGACCATTTCAACAAGGAAGTTTGGAAAGCCCTTGTCTTGAACAAGGGAGCAATGGTAGGCTGGATGAAGCTCAGGTAACCTGATTTCATTTCAGCATCACCCCAACTTTCGAGGAAGTGATGATCGGGAATGGCAAACTTGCAAAGGGAAGTGGTTTCGTCCTCTCTATCATTGAATGAAACAGAAACGGCAACTTTTGCCAATCCTGATTCGAATTTCTTTGCATCAAAATAATCGTATGCGGGATTGACACCATGGATCAACAAGGCTCCAATCTTTCCTTCGTTCATTTCCTGGACAAGCTGGACCATTGCAGCATCATCGCCCTGGCGTGTATTCAATGTGGTTCCCCAATCGATGGTAGTGCCATAAGCACCGAGGAGCTGGTTGATGGCATTGACCACCAATTGAACATTTGCATCATTGCTTCCGCTCACCACAAGTGAAGCTGCACCTGATGCTTTCAAGGAAGCCACTGCCTGGCTGATTCCTTTCTTGAGGCGTTCGTCAGCCAATGCAGGAGCGGTAACCGCACCTCCAAGGGCTGCATAAATATTGAGTGCTACAGCACCTGCCTCGGAAGGAAGATGTACATACCTGTCATCAGCGTTTGCACCAGTGAGGCTGAGCATGCTCTCAAACTGGATGTGTTTGCTCATTTGGGGATTCTTCTGGTCGATTTTTCTGCCTGTTGCGTACTGGCGTGCGTATTCAACCGGACTCAACCATGTTCCGAGGAAATCGGCACCAAGGCTGACAATTGTTTTTGCAGCATGAAACTGGTAGGAGGGAATCGCCCTTTTTCCAAAAGAAGCAGCATTGGCATTCAGTATTCCGTTGGATGAAATCGCATCATACTGTACATGACGTGACCCTGGATGTTTTGCAAGGAATGCAGCAATGATATTTTTTGTGGTAACTGAGCTGATGGTTTCTGTCAACAGGATGGTTGATTTTCCAGCTGCACCAGCCATGGCATCTGCCACCATTTTATCGAAAGCGTCGAAAGTGCTGGCCTCTTTTCCATTGGCCAGGGGATACCTCAGCCTGGCAGTATCGTACACACCCAAAACAGAAGCCTGAACCCTGGCGGATGTACCACCGTTGGTAATGGTTGAAAGTTCGTTCCCCTCAATCTTGATGGGCCTTCCGTCGCGCACCTTTGCCACAACCGGAATGGCATCCCCGTCCAAGACATAGGTAGTGGCATAATAGTTGGGAATGCCTGGTGTGATGGTGTCGGGCTTGTTGAGATAGGGAATGCTCTTTTTAACGGGCATTTCACAACTGGCTGCAGCTGCGGCGGCGGCAGTGCTGAATCCAAGGTATTTGAGGAAGTCCCTGCGGGGGGCTTTTGATTCAAGCAGACCATTGTCTTGCTCGCCTGTGGTCAGGTCTTCGCCAAATTCATCCTGGGCCCTCTCCTGGAAATTTTCACTGTTCTTCAATTCACCGAAACTCTGCCAGTATTTTTTTTGCTTCATAACAGTTGTTAGATTGTGCTTAGTATGAGATGTTTCTGAGTGCGTTTTTTAGTAGTGACATTTTTGACATTCTGTTCCCCCAATCTTCTCGACGGTCACACTGTCGATTTTCTTGTTCTTCATGTCCTCATGGAACTTCTCATAAATGCTGTAAAATTTATTTTCTGTGAACTGCACTTTTGATTCCCTGTGACAGTTTACACACCAACCCATGCTCAGGTCTGAAAACTGGTATACCTCGTCCATTTTTTGGATTTCTCCGTGACAGGTCTGGCAGTTTTGCTTTCCGGCAGTGACGTGCTGTGAGTGGTTGAAATAAACATGGTCCGGTAGGTTGTGGATACGAACCCACTCGATTGCCTTTCCTGCTCCAGTGTATGCTTTTTTGGCGGGATCCCAACCTGCAAACTGGTAGAGTTTCTTGATCTCTGCAGTACCATCCACCTTGCTTCCATCTTCTCGGTACAGTTGTGGCCCTTTGGCATATTCGTTGATTCCCATGTGGCAGTTCATACAAACATTCACTGAAGGAATGTTGGCATGCTTGCTCTCCTGCGCACCACCATGGCAATAAAGACAGTTGATCTGGTTGATTCCGGCGTGAACGGTATGGGAATAGAAAATCGGTTGCTCAGGCTGGTAATTCTTGGACCTTCCCAACCCTTGCGCACCTTGAAACGTCATGTATCCACCGCCAAGAAAAAGAAGGATGGCGAATATGGCGATATAGGCCTTGTTGCGGTAAAAAGGAATGGGCTCTGCAGTGTGAGCACCTTCAGCCTCATCCGACATTTTGCGAAGATTGCTGTTGACCTGAAGGAGAATCAGGGCAATGACCGCAAGCACCAATGTCAGTATCCCATACAATAAATTTGAATCTGAACTGGATGCATCCGGCGCCGGTGTTCCTTCTGCAGGAGCTGCAGTTGATGCGGCTGCTTTTGCTCCGCCGGTGTTGATATAACCAAGAATCGCATCGATGTCAGCATCCTTCAACTCTGGGAAGGCAGACATTTGGATTTTGTTGAATTCGTTGTATACAGTAACGGCACGGGGATAGCCCTTCTTGATGACAGCTGCACTGTTGCGAACCCAATTGTACAACATGGCCTTATCGTCCCAACGGTCTTCAACACCTTTCAGTGCCGGACCAACAAGCTGTTTGTCAATCGCATGACATGAAGCACATTTTTGGTTAAACAGGGCCTTGCCATCCTGGGCGCTGAGCGCCAGTGGACCGGACAAAGAGACCAATAAAACGAAAACTGAAATAATTTTTTGAAATACTGTTCTTTTCTGATTCATACCCTCAGTGAATTGTGGTTGAAATGGAACCGGGTCCAATTGATCGCGTGCAAATTTAGCACAGGATTTTAACAATATATCAACATCCCGATATTTTTTTTAATGCAGTACTGGCCTATGTTTCAAAGGATTATCTTTTGGCTGTGCGGAGATTTGTCATCAAAACGTAAGGTTTATCCTCTTTGAAATAATAAGTTTGGTAAAACCACACCGAATCCCTTTTTTTCTTCTCTTTGCAGAATGTTTAACAAATTGCAGCAAAAGTGGAACGTTTCATCGATTCAACTTTTTCTGATCCTTTGCACATTTGCCGTAACCGGTACAACCACTGCCTATGTTTCAAGGGTTGCCACCACATGGGTGGGATTTGACGAAACAACCTATTGGTTATGGAAACTTGCACTTAGGCTTTCCATCCTCATTTTCGGTTACCAGATCATTATCCTGATTGTCTCCTTTTTCTTTGGGCAATTCCGGTTTTTTTGGAATTATGAAAAGAAGATCCTGCGCAGGCTTGGGCTGATTTCAAAAGAGCCCATCCGCCTGGCCATCTTTGCCTCAGGCAAGGGGAGCAATGCAGAAAAAATTATACAATACCTTGAAGATCATCCCATTGTAAAAGTTTCCCTGGTTGTTTGCAACCGTCCAGGGGCCGGTGTGCTGGACATTGCTGCCCACCACGGCATCAAAACGCTGCTGATTGAAAAGAACCTGTTTGAAAACAGCAGTGAATATGTTCAAGTACTTAAAAATGAAGGAGTTACACATGTTGTTTTGGCTGGGTTCCTGTGGAAAATTCCAAAAAACCTTGTACAGGCTTACAACAACAAGATTGTCAACATCCACCCTGCCTTGCTTCCGGCCTATGGGGGAAAGGGCATGTATGGGGAAAAGGTGCACCAAGCGGTGATCAAGGCCGGTGAAAAGCAATCCGGCATTACCATCCACCTCGTGGATGAACATTATGACAACGGAAAAACCCTTTTTCAAGCCACTGTAGATGTGCTTCCTGTTGACAATGCAGATTCCCTTGCTGAGAAAATTCATGCACTGGAGCATGAACATTATCCAAGGGTTATATCCAAGTGGTTGAAAATCATATAGTTACTTAATCAAACCCCTTGGATTAACATTTATTTTGGTTTGGACAGCCCCAACTGATGGGCATCGGTTCTATATTTACACCTCCTGAAATCCCATTCTGAAACATTGAAACTGTTCCTGCCAATACTGCTGCTGCTTGTTGTCCATGCCAAATCGCAGGTCTGGTTAACCGGCAGGGTATACGATTCCACCAGAATGGTGGCAGTAGGATCGGTGAAAGTGAGTTCCACAAAGGGAGAAATGACATTTACAGATTCCATCGGAAGATATGGGCTTACGGTAGATAAAAACGATTCCATATTTTTTACCTACAGGGGGAAATCCACAATGCTGTTCCCGGTCAGTACCATAAAGTACCCCGCCGGGTTTGATATTGCACTCCAGGTCAGGGTACAAGACCGTTATCAAACCCTCAAGGAGGTCGTGGTTATCGGCAAATCTTATCGCCAGGACTCCCTGGAAAACCGGGAGCGGTACAGAAAGATTTTTGAGTTTGAAGGGGGCGGCCTCCAAACCACTTCAGCAGGAAACCTCGACCCCAATAGCCTGATCAATGCCTTCAGGTTCAGGCGAAACAAGGTGATGCGGAGCTTTCAGAACCGGCTTGTCCTCGAAGAGCAACAAAAATTCATTGACAGCAGGTTCACAAAAGGGCTGGTAAGACAGATAACAGGCCTGAATGAACGGGACCTCGAGCGGTTCATGACCCTATGGCGCCCCACCTACGAAATGGTCGCCTTCAACGATGAATACCAGTTCCATAAATACATACTGGATGCCTCAAGGTATTTCAAGACCGGCGTGATGCCCAGGAACACCAGCCCCGAAACCCGTTAGAAAGAATTACCGCAACCGCACTAGCCCCTCGTCCCTTGTCCCTCGTCCCTCGTCCCTTGTCCCTCGTCCCTTGTCCCTCGTCCCTTTTTAAGTACCTTCATCCCACATAAATGACATATGAAAAAAATACTGCTCATCATTTTGTCTGCGGGCTTATTTTCCGTTTCAACTGCACAAACAGCTAACCCATCCAGCCAAAAATTAAAAGCCCCAAGCAGCCTATCTGCCGAGCGCCTCAAAACAGCAGACCAGGTCATTCAAAGCTGGGCAGATAAAGGATGGATGAACGGAGGAGTGGGACTCATTCTGCGCAATGGAAAGGTTGAGTATTACAAGGCCTTCGGATATGAAAACATCGAAATGAAAACACCCATGCGGACAGACCATATCTTTCGCATTGCATCACAAACAAAGGCCATCACCAGCACAGCCGTCATGATGCTTTTTGAAGAAGGGAAGTTTCTGCTCGATGAGCCAGTGTCTAAATTCATTCCTGAATTCAAAAGTCCAAAGGTGCTCGATAAATTCAATGCATCTGATTCAAGCTATACCAGCATTCCTGCCAAACGTGAAATCACCATACGCGACCTGCTCACACATACCTCAGGCATTGGTTATGCGCAAATCGGCTCTTCCACTGCAAAGGCCATCTATGCAAAAAATGGCGTGGTTGGTGGCATTGGTGTAAAAGACATCAGCCTGGCAGAAAGCATTAAAAAACTTGGGCCCCTGCCATTGTTTCATCATCCCGGTGAAAAATATTTATATGGACTCAATACCGATGTGCTGGGCTATCTTGTTGAAGTGGTTTCTGGCATGACCCTGGATGCGTTTTTTCGCAAGCGGATCTTTGGGCCACTGGGCATGAAAGACACTTACTTCTATCTGCCAAAAGAAAAACAGCAAAGATTGGTCAGTCTTTATTCACACAAGGAAGGCAAGTTGAAGATGATGGATCAAACCTATGCGCTGTCAGGAACTTTTTACCGAGACTTTCCCAACATGGATTTCAAGATGTTCAGCGGCGGTGGAGGCCTCTCTTCCACCATCATGGACTATGCCATTTTTCTTCAGATGATGCTGAACGGAGGAGAATACAATGGAGTACGCATCCTCAGCAGAAACAGTGTGCGCATGATGACACAAAATCAAATCGGTGAAATCAGCAACGGAACGGATAAGTTTGGATTGGGCTTTGGCATCATCACTGCTGGCGGAAGCGGAAGGCTTCCCACCAATGAGGGAACCTACAGCTGGGGTGGAATGTTTTCCTCCACTTATTGGGTGGATCCTAAAGAGAAAATGGTGGGTCTTTTTTTCACCAACATCTACCCGATGCAATTCGGTGATATCCACGACAGGTTCAAAGTGCTGATGTACCAATCCATCAATGACTAAACATGAAAAAAATATTTCTCGCTGCACTGGTGATTGCTGCAGCACAGATGACTGCTGTTGCACAGCCATTCAAAAAAATCCACAGGAAGGCCATTGTGATTGATACCCACAATGATTTCATCAGTACGGGCCTTGAAAAAGGGAAAAGTTTTGACCAGGACCTGAAAGGCATTACCCATTCTGATCTTGGAAGAATGAAAACCGGTGGCATTGATGTGCAGGTGTTCTCCATTTTCTGTGATGAAAATTATGGGATGGGAAGGGCCTATGCATTTGCTAACCGCGAAATTGATACCCTGTATGCAACAGTAAACCGCAATCCGGACAAGATGATGCTGGTGCGCAATGCTGCTGACCTAAAGACTGCCGTGAAAACAGGAAAGCTTGGTTCCATGATTGGTGTGGAAGGCGGACACATGATTGAAGACAGGATTGATTACATGGAAAAATTATACGAACGGGGCGCACGCTACATGACACTGACCTGGAACAACAGCACATCATGGGCCAGTTCTGCTGCCGATGAAAGGGCAAACAAAGACCTTGGACATCCATATGGCTTGAATGCACTGGGGGAGTCCATTGTAAAGCGCATGAACGAGCTTGGGATGATTGTGGATGTTTCGCATGTAGGTGAAAAAACATTTTACGACGCATTGCGCATCAGCACAAAACCCGTCATTGCCTCTCACAGTTGTAGCTATGCACTCTGCCCTGTTCCTAGAAATCTTACCGACGATCAAATTCGTTTGATTGGAAAAAACAATGGCGTCATTCACCTGAATTTTTATTCGGGATTTGTGGACAGCAGCTTCCGCGAAAAAAACAATGCCTTCATCCGAAAGCATCAAAAGGAAAAAGATTCCTTGCTGAAAATCAATCCCAGTGATTTTTATGCCAATCTTTTTATCCATGAAAAATACAAGGATGAAATGAACAATGTACGCCCATCGCTTGCACAACTGATCGACCACCTCGACCATATTGTACAATTGATCGGCGTGAACCATGTTGGAATTGGCTCTGATTTTGATGGCATCAACTCCTCACCGCGTGAACTCAATGATGTAACTGACATGCCGTTGATCACGGAGGAATTGTTGAAAAGGGGATATAACAAAAAGGATGTTGTAAAAATTCTGGGTGGAAATTTTATCCGGGTTTTCAAGGCGAACCAACGTTGATCGATACAACACCGAAAAAACATGATCCCCTGCAGCTTGTTCATGACATCCTAAAACGTATACAATGAGAAAAATATTATTGCTTTTATTTTTTCCCGTGTTCTCGCTAGCACAGTCAAAGCAGGATGTTTTGCGTTGGCAGGAAACCGCCAAAAGGGTAAACATCATACGCGACAAATGGGGCATTCCGCACATCTACGGAAAAAGCGATGCAGATTGTGTATTCGGGTTGCTGTATGCACAATGTGAAGATGATTTTCAACGGGTGGAGATGAATTATGTCACCATGTTGGGAAGAACCAGTGAAATCAATGGAGAGCAAAGCATTTATGAAGACCTGTTGGTGAAAATGGTGATTGATTCTGCAGCAGCAGTGAAGGATTATGAGAGCAGTCCGGATTGGATGAAAAAATTACTTCATGCATTTGCTGATGGAGTGAATTATTATCTCTATAAAAACCCAAAGGTTAAGCCTGCATTGCTGCGCGAATTCAAGCCCTGGTATCCTTTGACCTATACGGATGGCAGTATTTCAGCGATTCAGACCAGCGACCTAACTGCCAACGATATCAAGAAGTTTTACGCAGGACTGTCAACAGACCTTGCTTCACTGAAAAAGAAAGATCTGGAACAACTGATCGGGTCAAACGGATTTGCGATCGCTCCCTCAAAAAGTGTCAGCGGCAATGCCATGCTGTATATCAATCCACATGTCACTTTTTATTTTCGACCCGAAGTGCACATGGTCAGTGAAGAAGGACTCAATGCATATGGTGCAGTGACCTGGGGACAGTTTTTTGTTTACCAGGGATTCAATGAACACTGCGGATGGATGCATACCTCCAGCCAGGCCGATGTAGCGGACCTGTATGCAGAAAAGATTGTCAAGAACAAGGATGGCATTTCCTACGTGTACGACAACAAGCTGCGACCTGTTGAAACAAGGACTACAACGGTAACCTACAGGACTGCCAATGGAAGCATGGCAAAAAAGGATTTCAAGGTGTACACCACGCACCATGGTCCTGTGATGGCCATGCAAGACGAAAACTGGATCAGCATGCAATCCAACAACAGGTCCCTCAAGGGCCTGATACAATCCTGGAGCAGAACAAAAGCAAAAAATTTTGCTGAATTCAAATCGATCATGGACCTCCGTGAAAATGTTTCCAACAACACGGTGTATGCAGATGCGGAAGGCAATATTGCCTACTGGCACGGGAATTTCATGCCGCGTCGCAATCCGAACTACGACTGGAATGGCATTGTAGACGGATCAACATCGGCAACAGACTGGAAAGGACTGCATACCGTTGATGAAACGGTTCATCTCTACAATCCTGCGAATGGATGGTTGCAAAACTGTAACGCCACCCCCTTTACCGTTGCAGGAAATGGAAGCATTTCCAAAAAGAAATATCCCGGATATATGGCGCCAGATCCCGAAAACTTTCGTGGCATCAATGCGGTAAAAGTGCTGGGAGGAAGGGACAAGTTTGACATCAATGCCTTGATCGCATCGGGATATGACACTTATCTTGCTGCCTTTGATGTCCTGCTGCCGTCTTTGTTCAGTGCCAGCAGAACTGCAATTGCAGACGATACGAAAGCTGATGTCAACAAGGCCATCAACCTGTTGGCAGCATGGGACCGAAGGTCAGCCTCCAATTCTGTAGCCACAAGTGTTGCCATCCATTGGGCGGAGCGTGTTGTTCCCTACCTCACAAGAGGCAAAAAAGGACCGATGGATCTGCCGTTCGAGCTGCCCCGCCTGTTGAAAGAAATGCCCGATGCAACGAAAATCAATTTCCTTGTTGAAACCCTCAAAAAGTTGAAGTCGGATTTTGGCACCTGGGAAATCGCCTGGGGCGATATCAATCGTTTTCAAAGGATCGACAATGCCATGAAATCGAAGTTTGACGACAACCAACCCAGCATTCCATCACCCTTTGCGTCTTCCGCCTGGGGCAGTCTCCCCTCCTTCAACTCCCGCACACATGAAGGAAGCAAGAAGCGCTATGGATATGGCGGAAACAGTTTTATCTGCGCCGTTGAATTTGGAAAAAGGATAAAGGCGAAATCCTTGTTGGCGGGTGGAGAAAGCGGAGATCCGTCATCCAAACATTTCAAGGACCAGGCAGAAATGTACACCAAAGGGCAGTTCAAGGACGTATTGTTTTACAAGGAGGATGTTTTGAAGAGTGCCGAAAAGCAATACCATCCTGGATTATAGCCTTTCGATCTTTAATGGCATCATATCTGGATCCATCATGATACATCGCATTCCAATAATTTTATGTTGTCTTTGGGCATCCAGCTTCCAGCTGTTTGCGCAACAACTGCATTCTCCAGAGGATATACAATTTGTAAGACAGGGAGTACGGCGTTTTATTTTTGACAACAACCAATCAATCGCTTTATCAGCGCTCCACCCCAATGAAATCATCGGCATGCCGGTGATGTATCCAACATCACATCGCCTTAAGGCAGAAGCAACAATGATTACTGAAGGCAATCGATTGTCCATACAATCCATTGCTGCAACAGAAACCGCGATTTGGTTTGGAGGCTTCAACCCATTTGCCACCTATACCATCGACCTCGACAGCTGCAAAGGCAATGGAGAAATTGGATTTGAATTTTCAGATGCAGCGCAAAAAAACCAATGCGCCATCACGGCTGTTTTCAATGGCTATAACATCCTTGATGTAAAAATGAAGGTTGTTGAAAATGGAATTGCACGTGTTGATACTTCCATCGCCATCAAAACGAATGAAAAAAACCTGCTTTCCAACAAGCTCATATTGCACATGCTTGGAAGCGGACTTGTAGTGTATACGCAAAAAGATGAACTGCCAAAACCCGTTGGCCAGGCTGATTTCAGCGGATACATCGACCTGCGAAAAACGGCCCATATCAATGGTTTCCAATCCAAATTGTTGGTAAAACTCAAGGAGGGGAAAGTCGGCATCAGGAAAGTAGCTTCCTGCCTGTCCAGCGGAATGGGGCTTGCAGACATCAGGGCCATCACCTATGAAAATGGAGACCCGATACTAGACAGGGGACGGTTATGGTATACCATGACCATCAGGGGGCTTGGATTGCCGCATCCCCTTCAGGGTGTATTCAGCATGGATCCAACTGTATTTGACATCAGGCTGGAAGGGGTTATTGTATTTGACAGGCAGGATGGGTTGCTCAGGAATGAAGTGGCATCGCATGTCTATTACGACCGGAAAGACAGTATTTGGCGTGGTTTGACCACCGGGTTCAGTGCATTCGCCAACAAGACCGAGAAAAAACAATTGCTGACCATTGAAAGCAAGAAAGATCCGCGGTTTGGTTTTTCCATCATGCGTGCTGAACCTTTCGGCATGGTCGGTGATTACGAGGACCCGCATATTTTGTTTGATGCAAAAGCTAAGAAATGGCGAATGCTGACCTGCACCAATGAAAATGGATACAAGGCCATCATGTTGGAATCTGACTACTGGAACAAGGGTTATACCAAAATTGCAGGACCAGTGGCCTACAACTCCACGGGAACATCCATCCAGAAAATTGGAAATCAGTTTTATTGTTTTTCCGGCAGCAAAGACCGCATCATCTATATCTATACTTATCCCAATCTACAAGAAGCCGGTACACTCAAGATGGACCTTCCGCCATGGAATGAAACATCTGGCTCTAGGGTATGGCCGAATGTTGTTCAGCTGCCGGAGGGATATCCATTTCGGTATGTTGCACTGATGATGGACCGTTTCAATTATCCCGGCCTGAAGGGCCCCAACTGGACCTATGGTGCGTTATACCTGTACCACGGACATGAATGAGCTTTATACTGAAAATGGGCATCAGCAATGTGTTGACAAAATGCATTACATTTAAATCATAAAAACCATTTGGATGAAAAGATTGATCCTGTCGCTTGCCGTTGTTTGCACCACAGTTTTTTTTGCTGCTGCACAGGAAATTGGACTGCAGTTGTATTCCATCAGGAATGAAGTGAAAACAGACCTGAAGGGCAGTCTAGAAAAGGTGAGAAAAATGGGCATCAAGGAATTGGAGGGAGGAGAACTTTATGGGATGGACATCATGAGCCACAAAAAAATGCTCGACCAGATGGGATACAAAATGGTGAGCATAGGTGTTGATTACGTGGAGCTGGACAAGGACCTCAGCCCTGTAATCCAAAAAGCAAAAACACTGGGCGCCACTTATGTTGTTTGCTTTGGAATCAACCACAAAGGCAATGAATTTGGCATGAAAGAAGTTGAAGAAGGCGCAGCGAGATTCAACAAGGCTGGAAAGATTTTAAAAGAGAATGGACTTCAATTGTGTTATCATCCACATGGATTTGAATTCAGGCCTGCTGGAAACGGAACATTGTTTGATCGCCTTGTTGAACAAACAAATCCACTGTACATCAACTATGAACTTGATGTCTATTGGGCAAAACAAGGCTGTGCAGATCCGGTTGCCTTGTTGAAAAAATACCCTACCAGGTTTCTGCTCATGCACCTGAAAGACCGTGCGCATGGCACAATATGCAATGACACAGGTAGTGCTGATGAAGAAACAAATGTGGTGTTGGGAAAAGGAGATGTCAACATCAAGGCAGTGATGAAAGCAGCCAAAAAAACCTCAGTCAAGCATTATTTTATTGAAGATGAATCCACACGCGTGATGGCACAGTTGCCCTTGAGCCTTCAGTTCCTGAAGTCCTTGCGCTAGGTTGATCATCCAACAATCACCACGAAACCAAATTTTATTTTACTGTATAAACATGCCTTTCTGTTGTTGCTGGTGCAAGGTTTTCCTGCTTGAAATACGACCTGATATATTCCACTTTCACTTCTTTTTGTCCAACAGAAACATTGAGAAATCCCGAATTGGGCAAGATCTTTCCTGATGTATATGCTTCCTTGTTGAACGCAGTATGGGTATCATCCGCCGGATTGGGAACTGACTGATAAATTACACCATCAAGTTCTTGTTGTGCATAAATATGATCATGTCCCTGAAAGAAAATGGTAACCTTGTTTTTCACCATCAACTGGTGGATGGGCAAGGCCCAGCTTGGCCTGTATTGTCCAAATTGTTGTGCGCCATTGGGTGATTTCCCTCCCCATTCAAAAAATGGAGCACGTTCTACACCTCCTCTGCCTGTTCCCATGACATGGTGCGCAAAAACAAATTTGAATTTGGCTTTACTCTTTTCCAGCGTGGTTTTCAACCAATTGTATTGTGCATCGCCAATGGTGATTTTCCACTGGTCTTTTTTGCCTTGCTTTTCCTGCGATCCTGGCTGATTATCAACCGCCACATCCGAATGCCAATAGGGATCCAGGACAACAAACAATGCATTCCCCCATTCAAATGCATAATAATCTTTCAAAAGCCCGATATGTTCCACGGTATCCTTGTCTCCTGAATAAAATCCTTCCGGTGAAGGCAGGGGAAAATATTTTTTTCGGGCATTCGCTGCAATCACTGCAACATTCGTATCGGTTCCATCTAAAAGGTATTTTGCCGACTGCTCATGGTTGCCATTGACAAGAAAAAGAGGTGGATTGGAGCCCATGTTCCCCAAATATTTTCTTTGCAGCTGGTAGCTGGCCTTGATACCAGATTTATTCAAACTGGGGTTGGATAGAAAACGGTCGATATTGAAATCATCTCCCATCATGAAATAAAAATCTGGTTTGTATGCTGCCACACTGTCAAGGGTTTGCTTGTACATCAAGGGATGAAACATCTTTCCTTCCCTCTCTGGATGAGAATCCCCCTGAACACCAAAGGAAAACGATGTTCCACTTTTTTTCTGCGTAGAAAACCAGGATTCGCTTGTTGCAACGAATGCTGCACTGTTGGGTAGCTTGTAATTCAATCTGTAAAAGTATTGAGTGTTTGACGTCAAGTTTTTGATCAGAATTTCTATTGGAGTTTCAGCGCCCGCAACAATTGGAATTGTTTTCTGCTTGTATTCACCTGATTTTGCTGAATATTCAAGAAAGACTTCTGTTCCCTTTTCCACTACAATACTCGCTGTGATGGAATGGTCGGTTGGAACACCCATTACACAATTACCATTGGCAATGGGATCAAGGTTCATTTTTTTAGGGGAGCCCAGTGCCTGGCCTCCACCGCCACGGCCTTTCCCATTTGTCTTTTGTTCTTGCCCTCCCCGTTTGGGTTTGGGCTGTTGCGAAAATCCAATGTTTGAAAAAGTGAGTATCAAACAAGCAGCAAGGAATAGTCTATACATTTGAGTTGGGTTTTTGATGAATTCTACCTTTGATAGGTTGTTGTAACTGCATTGCCTTCCGTATCCACAAGCGTATAGGTAAACTTGTTGAAAGCATCCCAGCTGTAATGAACATAGCCATTTTTTGAGCCAATGGCATATGTTAGCGAATAGGCATTCGGCGAAGTAGCCTTAAAATCAGTGATTACAGCGTCCCTGAGCGGCGTCAATGCTGGCCTTGCAGGCTTTGCGAATGCCTGGGGCAGAATTTGATTTTCAGGCGCCGGGGTCTGGGGATCCGTGCTGACCTTGCCCTTCATTGCGCCGATGACATAGGGATAATCTGCCGTTCCATGATAATGATAGACGCCGTTTTTACCAATGTGTCCATGGCAAACATCAAGTGCTTCCATCACTGTGCCTTCCGGCTCTTTTGCACCATATACTGCAAATCCATCCAACGCAAACGCGATGGGCATCAGACCGGTCTTACTCGAAAGATGCATTGGCGCTGCATGGTAATGGTAATCATCTGCCCTTCCGCAATGTCCACCCCAATTGTCAAGTTCTCCAATCAGGTAGGAATCTTCACCCCGGTTGTTCAATGCGTTAAAAATGGGAATTCCATTTACAGCAATGGCAACTGCCCCTTTCATGAAATTGGATTTCGTGCTCATGGGAGTGGCGGCATATTCAGGCTGCAATGGTATTGACCAGCTGTTGCTCCCTGAATAGGCTTGTGGTATGGGCACCTGTTGTTGCCAACTCTTGATGCCAACCATCATGTTGTGCTCAGGAATGCCAATTGAGGCTATATGGTAATAGGTGGCATCCCACCTCGTTTCTATGGATGGCTTAAAAAAAGCAAAGGAAGAATCAAGGAAAGTTGTCCGTGTCTTTGCAATGGAACGGCCATCATTGACAGAAGGTACCAATGCCTTTTTACATGCATAAATGGAAGCAATGGCAACAAACAATACAACAGCGACTTGTGCAGGATGATGGGCATTGAACACCTTCCTTACCGATAAATGCTCTTTTTTAATGGCCCGTACACCCAGCAATGCAATCAACAGAAACGCTAAAAAATAAAGAGAAAGGTTTGCCACACTGTGTTGGGGAGTTTGAGGGTATTCCTTGACCTGGTTCAGCTTGGCCATTCTGGCTCGCTTAAAACCCACAAGACCAATATCTTGGGTAGATAATGATACAATCGGAATGGATGCAATTCTCCCATCTGGACCCTCAAGGAACAACGTATTATTGTCTGCATAGCTGAAGTTTCCCATGACCACTTCTCCAGTTTTCATTGTCCATTTGTTCAACACAACATGATCGCCTTCCTGAAAATGACCACCAGGATGTGCCAGCATAACCGATGAAAAGACAACGGTCAACAACAACAATAAAATTTTTGCTTTCATGGTGTTTGAATGGGTGTTTTGGGAGATCGGGAATAGGTGACAGAAAGCACTGCGGAATCAATTTTGTCCTTCTCAATTTCCCTCATCACGACGTCCATGGTAATGTCCCTTTTGTCTTCAGCGGGAGTGATGATTTTATTAACGGCATAGAGCGTAAGAACATAATGCTTGGGACCTGGTCCTTTTGAGCAAGGGGGGGCATACACATTCCCTCGATTGACGGTATTGGTGCCCAATGAACCAATATCCGTTACACCGGCTGGAAGCTTGTACACCGATGCGGGAATATTGTACACGACCCAATACACATGTCTCTTTCCAGTTGGATCTAGATGGTGCATCGTCAAAACATAGCCAGCAATTCCTTTTGGAATACCATCCCATTGAAGCGCTGGCGAAATGCCTGTGCTGTCGCAGGTGTACTCCTTAGGATAAACCCCACTGTCTGCAAAACCAATACCTTTCAATGTCAATCCATTCGTTGCTTGTTCAGGCCGGTCAATAAAAGAAAAAAAGAGCAAAAAGATTGCGCAAGACAAAACCATTGGAACCGATATGATGACAGTGGATGGCATTGAATAGATTTATCGTGATGATTGGAATTTGACACTTAAAATGTCACAAGGTTTAATTCATTTTGCAGATGGATTAAACTTCATTGCTCTTAAGCTGTCAATAGATAACAACACAAATGAAATATTGATGAAATACTTGGTGATCTTGATCAGCCTCTGCGTTTTTACAGGTTCAAAGGCACAGGCACCTTCTGAAATGTTGGGAAGACCAACAGATGGATCCATTACCATCAATGTACTGTCTACTTCTGCAATGGAAATGTATTGGGAATATGGAACAAAGCAGGGTGCATATTCAAGCAAAACGCCTGTTTTCAATGTTGCGGCTGGACTCCCATTGGAGCTTGAATTGAAGCAACTCAGCCCCGATACCAGATACTTTTACAGGAGTCGGTTCAGGGCAAGTGGTACAAAGGGTATATTTACTGAAGGGGATGAGCATTTTTTTCATACGCAACGAAAAACAGGAAAATCATTTCAATTTGCGGTTGAGGCAGACCCACACCTGGACAGCAATACAATTCATGAGGCCTATAGAACTTCGCTGAGGAGCATGCTGCTGAACAAGCCTGATTTTCTGGTAGACCTGGGTGACAATTTCATGAATGATAAACTGCCAAACCCCAGTCGCGAGGAGATAACAAAAAGAAACCTGTTGTTCCGTTCTTTTTTCAATGAACTCAACCACAGTGTTCCACTCTACCTGACACTGGGAAACCATGAAGGTGAAGTGGGGTGGCGGCAAAAACCAGGACATGATAGCCTTCCGATCTGGGCAACTCAAATAAGAAAACAATATTACCCCAATCCCTATCCCAATGCATTTTATTCAGGAAACACAGTTACATTGAAGGGTGTAGGGCTTCCGGAAAATTATTATTCCTGGCACTGGGGCGATGCCCTCTTTCTGGTCATTGACCCATACATACATACCAAAAACAGGGGGGAATGGGCTTGGACACTGGGCAAGGATCAATACGACTGGTTCAGGAATACCCTTGAAAAAAGTAGCGCGACTTTCAAATTTGTATTCAGTCACCAGTTGGTTGGGGGAAGCGGCAAAGAAGCACGTGGAGGCACAGAATTTGCCCACCTTTTTGAAATGGGAGGAAGAAATTCTGACTCAACCTGGGGATTCGATGCCAACAGGCCGGGCTGGGGAAAACCCATCCATCAGCTGATGGTTGAGAACAAGGTGAGTGTCTTTTTTCATGGCCATGACCACTTCTACGGAAAGCAAGACAAGGATGGGGTGATATACCAGGCAGTGCCGCAGCCTTCTTCAAGAAACATCAACAAGATAACAGGAACAGCTTACGGATACAAGGATGGCGTTTTGTTGCCGGGCCGTGGCTATATGCTCATCCATGTTTCTTCCAATGAAGCCAAGGTGGAATTCATCAGAACCTATTTGCCCCACGAAGAAAATCCAAACAGGAAAAATGGGGAAGTGGCACACAGTTATACCATTCAGCGCTGATATTCTATCCAATAGATGCGGTAAATTCCCTGTCCAGCATGAATTACAGGACCAGTGCATCAATACCAACCCCAAGCAGTTGCTGAACAATTTCGTTCAAGCTTTCCTTGGTTCCTTTCAGGTGGATGGTCCTGTGCAGATGGGTTTGGGTTGCTCCGGGAGCCAATGCAGCTGCAGGAGATGAGCTTTCCAGTTCATAGAATTTTCCCATTTGCTTTCCTTGAACGGGCCCATCATTGTATGCATTCACAGCATCACCTGAAAATGGATGTTGTTGTTGCTCCCAAAGTGAATTGACATAATCTTTTGTGTTTCCAGGAAGGCTGAACTGCGCAATGGTAAGCACATTGTTTTTAGCATCATAGCTTAATGCCATGGGCATTGCCCTCTCAGGAGAAATGCCGATTTTGCTGCGCAGGTTTCCATCCGCCTTGAACAGGATGATGCCATTGCCAACTTTCAATCGATCAACCGGCACTTTACCGAAATAATCATCTGTAACAATCTTTCCGAGCAATGCAGAATCACCTTGTTTATAGGGTATTGCAATGGTTGTGTTGTTTCCTGCATTCAACATGCTCAATATCCAAATGGAAAGCATGCCGCCTTGTTTGTTCCATGTTGTGTTTCCTGTATTCGTGATGGCGTTTTCTGATTGAAATCCAACAGCATTTACCCCGGTTGGAAGCCCGCCCAGCAAGGCATTGATCGAGGAATCACGCAGCAACCGAATATCGCGCCTAACCTTTAGGTCGAATGTTGTTCCTGAGAAATTTTCCAGATGCATTTGCTTTTCAAATTGTGCAGATGTTTTGTCTGAAGCAACCAAATCAAATGCCTCGGTATCCAACTCCTTTGGCACAAACCAATTATCAAATTTAAATTCAACCCCTTTTTTGAAGTATATGGAAAATTGACCGCCTTCAGGTCCAAGCCAAAATCTTTCCTCCCCACCAAAGGCACTGAAATGTTCCGTAAATTTTCCATCTGCGATTAGCCTATGGTTCAACCAGCCGAAACTGGCTCCAGCATTGCCTTCTGCAGTACTGGTCATGATGCGGCCCTGATAGGCAGGCAACACGATCAGTTTGGCATCTCCGCTTTCCAAAAGCACAAGGTCCTTGTGGTACTTGCGCAAGAATGCTAGGTCATACCCAAATGTTCCCGGTTTCATTTCAACGTCTTTTCTGTTGCTGTGGTTGCATCCAAACAATAGCACCAAGAGCAACGGCAGTAAGGATTTCAGTTTTCCCATGGTTGAATTATTTTTTCCTGCTCCAAACTTTTTCTTTCATTCCTTCAATGCGCAGCTGCTTGTCCTTCATCTCAGGCAAGTTGCTGTATGGCTTGTTCAAATAAAAATAAGCAACAGATGAAACATCATCAGACCGGTAAAAATTTGCACCAAAATCATCCTTGCCAAACATTGGGTCATTGATGCCTTTGAGATCAGGTCTGTCGAGCAGAAGAATTTGTTCAGGGGGCTTACCCTGAAGATTGAAAATGTCCGTGTTGCTCCCTTGTTTGAAAACCCATACTGGCTTGAGTTCTACGCCCCTTGCCAACATGTCACGCATGTTCTTTACACTGGTGTTTCCAATTTGCTGTATTGTTACTTTACAGCCCTGCTGAAAATAAACAGGGTCGGGAACATGGTACCGGTAAAATGCATATACATCATTTTTACTATCAGAGACCAATGAACCCTGGTAGAGGTCCTGGTATTCACCTTGCCCCCATCCTGTTCCGATATAGTCTTCGGTTCCTGTCCCTGCAAGTGTCGGCAATGCCGTATCGCCATCCAAATAGATCTTCACTTCGCCTTCACCGAACCAGGTATTGCGGTAGGCGGAATCACCAATTACACCAATATTCGTTCCAAGAAACCTTCCCTTGCCTTTGACTTCCGGAAGTATAACATGGTCAACACCCAATGTTGTTTTGGGGTTGCGGTCCCAATAGGCATGGAAATACATTGCATCTTTGGGCGGGGTTTCAACTGTATAATTGATGTCATACCAAACCAGCGCATGGGAGGTTGATTCATTGGTGATGACAATCCTGGCGCCAGTCCTGTAAGGCATCGGAATGGTAAAATTAAATGAGCGCCCTTCCGGATTAGAGAACAACGCATTTTTATAGGGAACTGACAAACCCAATCCCAATCCGAAAAAATCTCCGATGGGTGCAGACACTGCAGGCTTCTTGCTCCCATCCCAGTACATGTCTATCCTTACCATTCTTCTTTGCGCTTCGCTTCTGGGGATGGTGCCGCTGAGCCACATGCGGCGAATGATGCCAGCACCCTTCACGTCCATCATCACCAGTTGTTCTCCGGCCTTGACGGTGAAAAAAGCGCTGCCTTTTGCACCCTGGTTTGCTTTTCCTGCCGCTCCCTTTTCTCCTTTTGGATTCTCAGGACTGATCCATCTTGTTGTGGCCGATGGCTTTGGTGCAGTAAAAAGTTCTTGCGCCTGTGTCAGCATGGCCAGGCATTGAAACAAAAAAAGAAACCCTGATTTTTTCATGCAGTTTTTTTTAACAACAGCCCGCGGGGCCACAACTGTTTGCCATTGGCATTGAAGGTACTCCATTGATGATCTCCTCTTCGGTTGCATCCCGAATGCCCGATATTTTTACCGTATAGTACAAGGTTTGTCCGGCAAGGGGATGGTTGGCATCAACAATGATATGGTCTTCATTTTTCTCTACCACAATGGCTTCTGTTCCATCGAACAATTGAATGTACTCACCGACGTTAACAGCAGCGTGATCCTCAAGGTCTCCATTGGCCACTTCGATGATCAGACTGACCTCCCTGGGACCATATGCCTCTTCCGGATAGATCACCACGTCGATGACCTGGTCAATTTTCAATCCCTCCAGCGCCCGCTCCAATCCCGGCAAAATGTTTTCTGCCCCATGCAAATACTCCTCTGGACTGTAGCCGTCATTTCCCTGTAAAACAGTACCCGCTTCGTCTTTCAGCATATAGTTGATGGATACCACTTTGTTGTTTGATATAATCATGTGTTACATTGTAATATGGAGTGATTGATCTTTTGAAACCAGCACTGTTTTTTTAAACTGGATGGTACAGTTGTCACCATCGTGCTTGAAGGTGGCAGGAATGATTTTGTTTCCCAGACGCACTGTAATTCTTTCAACTTTTTTTGAAGGCTGCAATGAAAAAACATTGAGGGATACTCTTCCATGGGCAACTGCAATGCTTGCCTCTAGGCCTTGTTTGTTTTTTTGTTGTGCATAGGATCCCCAGCCTTCGGCTGCAGTGAAGGGGGCCCTGAAATTTTCTGCACCCAACCTCGGCGAAAATCGCATGTATCCTTTGGGGCCATGGTACTCAAAGCCACAAGCAGCAATGAAAGTTCCATAACTCGCCATGGCTCGAGCATAGTGGTCACTGCATTCAATTTCATTGAATGGGTTTCGCTTACCGGCATGGTAACGGTCGTGGATCATGCGGGTCAATACAAGCGATTCATCCAACATGCCTTCAGCCATCATGTGTGCCGCAACCTGGTGCTCAAATCCACTCATGCATTCGTGAAAATACCCCAGTTGCCAGGTCATGTTTTCACCATAGGGTTTTGCCTCATTGCGGGGATTGGTATTCATCACCAGTCCACCTTCGCCCGGCAAGGCATAAGGCCTTCCGCCTGGCCTTTCCTTGATGTAGGGCCCAACATCGGGAGTAAAATTGTATTTCCACAAAGCCCGCAGGGCAGACAATGTTTTTCCCCTGTCGATGATCCTGCCCAGGCCAACCTGATGGGCCCAGCTTTGTCCATAGACCTGGTCGATATGACAGGTATTGTATGAACCCAGTTTTTGACGGCCTTTGATGGCATCCGGACGGTGGATATAATATTCCCCATTGAACAATTTCTCATCCATGTTTTTGCTTCCCTTTGCAACATAGGATGCACAAGCGGCAGCAAATTCCTGATCCCCCATCTCCAGCGCCATCGCTTCCCCTGCCTTTACTGCAGCAATGCAAAGCCCCACCAACCAGGCAATCTCACCATCCCAGACAGCGTCCAGCGTGTTTTCTATCGGTGTATCTTCCATGCCATCCCTGTTTCGGTCCTGGTTGATGACCCACTGGGTGGCCAATTTTATTTTTGTCCAGTTCCTTTGAAGAAAACTGTTGTCTGCACTCATCTGGTGCTCACGGTATATCCTGAGAATGGTGCCCGCCTGTCCGTCAATGGCCGGCCCCTTGACCACTTCGCCACGGTACCATATCATGCCATCGGGTTGAAGAGACAATCCAAGGTCAACCCTCTCCCGGGTATCCCTTTCAATGGATGGGAATATCCGGCCCATTGCATGGGCATATTGCCATACATGTGTGCAGGTGCCTTCACAACATCCCACCCCTTCCCAGGCATAAAACCTGCCAGACTCAAAACGGTGTGCGGTGGTAGTAGCCAAGGTGGAAATATTCAAAAATGTTCTTTCCAGAAACCACCAGGGAAGACTGGAATCATACCAGTTTTTTTTCCAATGCCTGCTTTCGGTAAAAAGTTTTTCTGCATTTGTTGCAACATACTGTGCTACTTCTCCAGCAGACTTGAACCAGGTATTGTAATAGCGTCCTTTGTCCTGGATGGATGTGTTCAATTTCAGGTTTGCAAAATGCCAGCTGATCACCACTTCGGTGGAAGCAGTTTTACCAGTTGCAATCTTGTGTGATGAACAGACAGCAGCAATGAGTTGATTGCCTTTGCTTTTTTCAACTGTTGATGCATTTGTTTCATCAAATGATGCTGACTGGATCGGCAACAACAGATGGGTATTGCTGGTTGATGTTGATGAAAGCGCTGCAATGGCCATGGTGCCATGGTCTGCAGCAGTGGATTGAAGTGCATCTCCATTGGGCTTGATCGAACAGACAATGCCATGGGCAGTGGTGCCCGACATCACTGTATTGATCCGCTGGTCTCCTTCCTTTGCGGAACGCGGCGAAACCTTGTTTTCCAACCATCCCAACACATCAACTGCAATATCGATTTCAGCCCTGTTTTTTATGCTGATGGAATAAACAGTACATGGCAATGATGAATTTTTCTCATCCAATGGAATGAAGGGTGAAAAAACTTCTGCAATGATGTCTACTGGCAACTGCTTGTCGATGTACTTTATTTTGGCCATGGGATACGTGGCTTCGAAAACAATATCATCCCAGTCTGCCAATTCCATTTTTTTGATGATGGTCTTTTCTCCAATGCGTATCCTGAAGGCAAAGCCCTGTTCCAACGGACGAATGTCCCTTGCAGGTTGTACATAAGCGGAACCGTCTTGTGACCTGATTTTTTTGCCGACATGCACCGATGAATGCCAATCAATGGTTTTGGGATCAACACCATTTTGGTTGGCATTGAAAATATCCCACAACCATAGTCTTCCATCTCCACCAAGATAGACGGTGCCTGCGTTGATGCCGCCAACAGGCATCCCGATGTACTTGAGTTCATTTCTGGTTTTGATGTACTTGGTTACATATCCCCGTTTGGAAAGGGATTGTATCCAACTTGGCTCAAGTCTTTTGTCTACAGGGATATTGTGCAGGAGTTCATCGGGTTGAAATGGGCCCGCAATGGCCTTGGCATTGCCGGCGTAAAGGCCGGCAGCAAAAATTCCTGAGGAGCGCAAGAAGTTCCTGCGTTGCATATGTCAATCGTTTGATGCAGAAGTTACACCATTGTCTTCAGACTAGACCACCACCAGCTCATAAAATTCTTCTGGTCTCAGGTATTTATTGGCCATCGCTTTCAGCTCTTCTGCGCTGATGGTTTTGATGGTATCCACAGAATGATAAAAAAATTGTTCATCCAATCCATTCAAAACAAGGTTCTTCCAACGTGCAATGATGTGGAACGGACCGTCTAGATCCCCGAGCAGGGTTCCGATCAGGTAATTCTTGACCAGCAACAGTTCTTCAGGATCAATATCGCCTTCGCGGAGTGCCTGCATTTCATTGTAAACTTCCTGGACAGTGGCGCCACAAACATCCCGGCCTGCCTCAGTGCTGATCATCCAGGCGCCGCCATGGATATGGTTGACAAGAAAACTGTAGATGCCATATGTATAGCCCTTGTCTTCCCGGATATTGTTCATCAACCTTGATCCAAAAAATCCGCCAAACAAAGTGTTCAATACCTGAACCTTGGGGAAATCGGGATGGTGCCTTGTTGGGAAAGGACGCGCGATGCGCACTGCACCCTGCACGCCCTCAGGATCGTTGATGATGCTCCATTTTTTTTGTTCAGCAGGAACGACAGGGTGTTCCACTGTCTCAATGGGCAACTGGTTTAAAGGGAGGCTGCCAAAAAACCCATTCATCAGTGCCGGATAATTTGAAGGCAGGATTCCTGCAGAAAAAATTGTGCAGTGTCCCTGCTGGTAGTAGGTGGCATAGTATTTCCGCAGGTCCGCAACATCCAAAGCATCATAATCGGACATTTTGCTGTACACACCATAAGGATGTTTTGCACCAAAAAGGATTTCATCGATTTTTCTACCTGCCACGAAGTCGCATTTTTTCAGGTTGACTTCCAGCTTCTGCTTCATGTTCTGTCTGAAAATATGGAGCTCTTCCTCAGGAAAAATGGCTTCCATGAAAAGTTCCTGTACCAATGGCAGCAGGCTTTCAAGTTGCCTTGACAAACAATGCAGCGTTACCACTGCAGTTTCATTGTAACAACTGCGGTTGACATATGCCCCATAAAAATCAACATACTCGTTAATGGCATAAGCCGACTTTTTCGCTGTGCCGTTTTTGATCAGAAAATTGGTGGCCGAAGCAATGTTGTTGCTTTTTTCGTACCAGTTGCCTGCCTTGAAAATCCACTCTATTTGTACAACCTCTTCTGTTCCTGCGTTCACGTTATATACCTTGACGCCATTGTCAAGGCTGAAAATTTCAGGTTTTTTCAATTCAATTGCGTACTCAATGGCATCCTTTATATGGGGCGCTTTGCTTCTGTCTGGCATGGAATGTTTTGAAAGGTTAATGTTCTAATTTTCAGCAAGGTACCAGAGGGTATTGCTGTTGGAAGGCTTCAGCACCGCATTGGCGATGCGGTTGAGGTCGTGCACCGTAACGTCTTGGTATTTTCTGAACTCCGTGTTCATCAGCTCGCCATCACCCAGCAACTCATAGAATGCAAGACTGCCGGCCCTGTTCATTACACTCATATCCTCAAAAGCCATTACGCTTTCGGTTTTATTTTGAACTTTCTGCAGTTCCCGTTCATCAATAAGTTCATGGCGTATCTTGTCCAACTCCGCTTCAATGGCCGCTTCCGCTTTTTTGATGTCAACACCTTTGATCAGTTGTCCTTCTATTGCAAGCAGTCCCCTGTCAAGACTTCCAAAATGATAACAGTTGATGCCCGTAAACAATTGTTGTTCCTTTACCAGCGATTGGTAGAGTCTTGAGGAAGCACCACCACCCAGGATATCAGTCAACAGGTCTGTTGCATAATAATCATCATCCAGGCGGCTGCACATGTGCCATGTCTTGTATATTGCGTCAGCAGGCACTTTGCGATGAACGGTCATACGCCTTTCTTCCATTTGTTCGGGCTCAACAGGAAGATTGCGCCTGTACTTTTCCCCTGAGGGGATGTCACCAAACCATTTTTCTGCCAATTCCCTTACCCTTTCGGTCGATACATTTCCTGCCACCACCAGTATGGCATTGCAGGGAGTATAGTGCTTGAAGAAAAAACGCTTTACGTCTTCAAGCTGTGCATTTTCGACATGTGAAAGTTCCTTGCCGATGGTCATCCACCGGTAGGGATGTGTCTTGAAAGCCAACTCACGCATGGTATGCCAAACATCGCCATAAGGCTTGTTGATATAGTGCTCCTTGAACTCTTCGCAGACCACTTTTCGTTGCACATCCAGGCTTTTTTTGCTGAAGGCAAGGCTCAGCATGCGGTCGCTCTCCAACCAAAAAGCGGTTTCCAGGTTTTCGGAAGGAAGTTGGCAATAATAGTTGGTAAGGTCATTGGTGGTATAGGCATTGTTCTCACCACCTGCAACCTGCAGGGGATCATCATAATCAGGGATGTTCACCGACCCCCCGAACATCAGGTGTTCAAACAAATGGGCAAATCCCGTTTGTTGCTCGTCTTCATCCCTTGCACCTACATCATACAACACATTCACCACCGCCATGGGTGTGCTTTGGTCGGTATGCACCAATACTTTCAATCCGTTGTCCAATATGAATCTTTCAAACTTCACCATAACACAAATGTAATCAATACATTAGAATATGCTTATCGGCTTCATGGAGAGCATCATCGGCATCCCATCCCTGATGACCAAAAAACGCAGTTTTTGACCAAGCGTTTGCATGATCGTTTTGTAGACCTGGATGTTGTTGCTGGTATTGTTGTTGATGGCAACAACCACGTCATCCCTTTTGAAGCCGGCCTTTTCAGCAGGCGACCCGGACACTACATCGTCTACAATGATCCTGTTATCGATAAAATAGATCGAAAGACCACTGTAGGCATAATCAAAGACGTCCTTGAAATGAACATTTGGAAGGATATGAACCTGCTGCTTCGCATAGTTAAAAGTGATATTGAACCTGCGCAGGATATCGTTGCCCAACAGTCCGCCCACGTAAGGATAGTTGGTCACATTGTATTCATCCTTGAAAAGAAAGGTTGGCACATGCCTGAAGCGGTAAGGACCCACCCTGACCTCCTTAACTGTTGTCAGGCGCATGCTCATCTTCCCCCCAACACCTTCGGCCTGTGTAACCACCGGTGGTTTTCTTTTTTTCCTCAACACTGCGCTGTCGTTGATATAGCTTTCAGAAAGCAGGAAATTCAACCCAGCACCGGTGTCCAAATAAAACCGCTGCACAAATTTTCGGCTGTCAGTGAACTGAAGCGACTGCATGGGGAGGCCTGTGAACATGGGAGTCAACACCACCCCTGAAGAAGGATAACTATATTCTCCCTTTGAAAAAACATTGATCTGGAGAAAATCATAATTGATGTTGACAATATACCTGCTGAAAAAACTGTACCCGATGATGCCGTCAATCTTTATGCCATACACACTGGTCAGGATAGAATAATCGTTGACATGAAAATTCAGGCTATCCACTTGCAGACCCGGAAGTTTCAAACTTGCATTGTTGTAAAAAGAGACCTTTCGAATACCACCAATCCCCTTAATGGTTCTCTCTGAAGGACTAACTGGAATGGCGAGCTCCTCTACAGTGGAAGAATCCAGCGAAATGCCGCCACTTCCTGTATCAAGGATAAAATTGAGGCTGTCAGGATAATGATTGACCGCCGCTTTCACCAAAACAACCCCTCCGTTCAACATCACGAAAGAAAATGAGCTGATGAAGCGGGAGGGCGGTTCAACAAACAACTCTTGTGATTGCAGTTGCACAGGGCATGAGGCCAACAGTGTCAAAACAAATATGAAATTGATCCGCCTCATTTAGTCCGAATTTAAACCATTGTTGCCCTAACTTTGTTGCCTTGATGATGAATTACATGAATGATCTCAATGGATTGTACGAAAAAGCACTGAACCTGGAGTTCCTTAGCGCTGAAGAGGGACTTTTCCTGTTCAAGGAAGCGCCACTGACCAACCTGATGCATGTGGCGGACGAACTCAGAAAGAAGCAGGTGCCACATGGAAAAGTAAGCTGGCAGATCGACCGCAACGTGAATACCACCAACGTGTGCATCGCGAATTGCAAGTTCTGCAATTTCTACCGCATCCCAGGACATGCAGAGGCTTATATCACCACCATGGACACCTACCGGGAAAAAATCCGCGAAACCCTCAAGTGGGGCGGGGATCAATTGCTGCTGCAAGGTGGCCACCATCCTGATCTTGGGCTAAAATACTATACCGATACCTTCAGCGCCATCAAGGCTGAGTTCCCAGAAATAAGGTTGCATACCCTCGGGCCACCTGAGGTAGCGCATATTGCCAAACTTGAAAAAATGACCCACCGTGAAGTGTTGTCCGCATTGAAAGCGGCTGGCATGGACTCCCTGCCTGGTGCAGGTGCAGAGATCCTGGTGGACAGGGTCAGAAGATTGGTCAGCAATGGGAAATGCGGCGCACAGGAATGGTTGGATGTGATGGCAGAAGCCCATCAGCTCAACATCACCACATCTGCCACCATGATGTTTGGGCATGTTGAAACACTGGAAGAGCGCTTTGAGCACCTGATCAAAATCCGTGAGGTTCAGTCGAGAAAGCCTGAAACAGCAAATGGATTCCTGGCCTTCATTCCATGGACATTCCAGGATGTTGATACCCTTTTGACCAAGATCCGTGGGGTACAAAACCTCACCACAGGAGAGGAATACATCAGGATGGTTTCCATCAGCCGCATCATGTTGCCGAATGTCAAGAACATCCAGGCTTCCTGGCTTACTGTGGGCAAAAAAATTGCCCAAACCTGCTTACACGCTGGTGCCAATGATTTCGGAAGCATCATGTTGGAAGAAAACGTGGTCAGTGCTGCAGGGGCTCCGCACCGGTTCACGTATAAATCCATGCAGGATGCTATCCGCGAAGCAGGATTTGAACCACAGCTCCGCAACCAGGAGTACCAATGGCGCGAAATGCCTTCCAATATTGAAGAACAGGTGATCAATTATTAGTACAATGGTCGTAAGTTGTAGGCATAAACAACATGCTTCCTCCAAGGATATACAACATACAAGATTGTGCCATCACCATTGAGTTCTCCCAGGAAATCAATGAGGCAACAAACATGCGCGTCATTGCCTTGCAGCATGCCATTGAGTCCAGTCCCATCAAGGGTTTCATTGAGGCGGTACCTGCATATGGCAGCTTGACGGTATATTTCACTGAAGAGGTTTCTGTGGCAGCAGTTCGTTCTTGGCTTTCCAAATGGATTGACGATGTTCCCAACAACAATCATTCGATGCTCCCCATGGAACATAGCAAACAGGTTACCATACCTGTCTGCTATGACACTTTGCTCGGCCTGGATCTTCCATGGGTTGCAGACCACTTGAACATGTCCATGGAAAACATCATTGCATTGCATGCTTCCATAGTATACCGGGTTTACATGATTGGCTTTGTTCCGGGATTTCCTTATTTGGGAACATTGCCCAATGCCTTGGAGGTGCCCAGAAAACAAACCCCTTCCATGAAAACTCCTGCAGGAAGCGTGGCCATCGCTGGAAAACAAACAGGAATATATCCGGCTGAAGTGCCCGGCGGTTGGCAAGTGATTGGAAGAACACCCCTGAAGATGTTCGATCCATCTGCATCACCCTGCAGTTTTTTGAATGCCGGAGACACGGTTCAATTCAAGCCCATCACCATGGAAGCATTCAACCAATATTCATGAGCATCACCATCCTCAAACCCGGCATGATGAGCAGTGTCCAAGACCTTGGCAGGTGGGGCTCCCAGCAGTTTGGTGTTCCCATCGGTGGTGCAATGGACAAGGTTTCTGCAACAATGGCCAATCTCATTTGTGGCAATGATGAAAATGAGGCAACGGTTGAAATGACCTTGCATGGCACGTCCTTCATGTTCAACGAAGCAGCCTTTTGTGCAATTGTGGGTGGCGGCTGTCAAGCATTTGCAGGCGATGTGGCACTTCCCTTCAATCGATTGCTTTGGATTCCTGCCTTCAGCACCATCAGCACAATTGCAAGTGCGCAGGGTTGCAGGTCATATCTTGCAGTCAGTGGTGGATTCAACATTAAAAAAGTCATGGGAAGCGCATCAACCTATGTGCCTTCTGGGATTGGAGGCATACATGGAAGGACCCTGGTTGGTGGAGACCTGTTACCCTTCAAGCGTGAACAGCATGTGCAAGCCGCGTTAACTTTAAAAATGCTTCCCAGCGGAATAGGCATCTCCCACTGGCATACTGCAAATCGAATTCCAGCTTTACCAGGTGTTACAACAGTACACGCCATCGAAGGGCCTGAGTTTGATCGCTTCCAGGTCAAAGCGCAAAAAAATATTTTCAGCTCCGTGCTCACCATTTCATCCCGTTCCAACAGGATGGGGTATCGGCTGGATGGAAATAAATTTACACTCGAACAAAAATTCGAAATGGTCTCAACCCCTGTAACGGCAGGCATTGTGCAAGTTACACACGAAGGCGACCCCATCATCCTGATGGCAGATGCACAAACCACTGGAGGATATCCACGCATTGCAAGGGTCTGTACTGCAGATATCCCATTGCTGGCACAAATGCGACCAGGGCAAATGATTCAGTTCAGTGCAATTGGGGAAGAGGAAAGCCTGCTTCGTTACAAGAAAATCCTTGAAGGCTTGATGATGTTGAAAACAGGATTGAAAAGTTGAATGCGTTGTTGGGATGAAATATAGGTTTTCATCACATGGTGCCGCATCGATTTAAAGCAACTGACCTTCATCTTTATTTCGCCTCTTCCCTGATATACTTTGCCCTTTCCCTTGAGTCTGGATGTGTGCTGATCCAGGAAAGGTTGCCCAATGCACCATCTTTTTCCCCAAGACGATACAGAAAATCTGCAAAGCCGTTTGCACTGATGCCCGTTTTTTTGAGGTACTCAACGGCTTTCACATCAGCATCTTTCTCAAGTTTTCTGTCATAGGCGGTGGATGACAACATGCCCAATACCTGTTTGATGGCCTCGCCTCCTGCCTCTCCGGTCGTGAGGTTGATCAAGACGGTATAGCCCAATTGCTTGAGCAATTTTTTCATGACATGTGACAGTTCCATGTGTGCAATTTCATGTGCCAGCACACCGCTGAGTTCATCATTGTTTTTTACTGCATTGATCAACCCGGTATGCACCACCAGATGGTTGTCGGGCATCGCGAATGCGTTGACTTCATTGTCGCCCATGATATGCACTTTGATTTTTTTTCTGTTGATGCCATTGCTTTTGCACAATGCAGTAACCAAACTGTCTACGCGGTTGTATTCGCTTCCCGCTTCAACAGATTGCTCCTTCATCCCCTCCCATACGATATCACCAACTTTTTTCTCCAATGCATCCGACATTTTTTCAATGCGAAACAACTTCATCCAATCCACACGGCTGACCAGCAGGTACACGCCCGTGATCAGGAGCAGGAGAACAATTGCCTGTACAAGTGTTTTTTTCATATCAGGGTTTGCACATGATTTGGGTGAGAGGACCATAAAAATACCATGAAACATGCATGCCTTTTCTGGTTTTGATGGCAGCTGAAATGGTCATGGCCAATTCAAGAACATTGAAAACAAAAACAGTTATGATATAGGCCAGGTAAGGATTAGAAACATGTTCATCTTCCATGACCAAAACCGACACCGTCCACCAGAATCCAGTGCTGTTTACAATGAAAAGGCTGAACTGCGAGAGCAATGCCTGTGTGCAATGCCACCTGACAAAATATCCCGACTTTCTGTTGGCAATATAAAATAGCAGTGTGGCCAGCAAATTGATGATGGGCAATGGAAATCCAACCATGATGGCGACGAGCGACATCAGGTAGCTGTTCGAAGCCTTCTCTGCTTCCGCTTCTTCAGGGTGATATGGAAATGTTGAGGCCATGTTCATACACCTTTGTAAATGTTCCAGCACCAATTGATCAGGATCAGGAACACCAAGGGCCAGGCCATCTTTTTTTGAATGATGTTCCTTTCAATGGTTGCATAAAAACCATGAAAGCTATTTTTCCCGAGTACAAGATCGTAGACCAACCAAAATGGAAAGATGATCAATGCAAGCAGCAGAAAAAACCCCAAGGGATTCCACAAAAAACCCTGCAGAAAGTTTCCATGGAGGAATGCAAGCATTGACCTTGTTGCACCACAGGATGGACAGGGAAGTCCTGTTGCCTTTTTGAACAAGCAAACGGGGCCAACCCATCCCAACAACCTGTCGTCCAAATGCATCATGAGCCAGGAATATCCTGCTGCACAAAAAAGCAGTATCAACAGATAGAGGCTTTTTCTACTGATTCCCATCAATACAACAACTGCTGAAATTTGGCAAAATTTTTCTCTCTGGTTGCACCCATGATCAGGAACAAATCTACCAGCGCCCAAATGCCAAGTCCTCCGCAGGTCAGTAATTTTCCGATACCAAGTCCGGTATCACCAATCATGAAACGATCAATGCCCAACGCTCCCGCAAGGATTGAAACAATGATACTGGTCGTGGGGTCCTTGAACTGTAGGGTTTGGACCAATGACCATTTTGAGTCATCCATGGCAAGCAACTGCTCCCTGATGTAGATCAATTGGTTGCTTTCAAAAAACTTTCCATTGCTTAAAATAAACATGTCCACCTTGTTCGAATCCATTTGTTTCGTTATTTGTATTGTATGATGTTTGTTCAACCTCCCAGCCTTCGGTTTACCAACATGAGGTTGGCTGGCTAGTTAAGCCTTTGCTATGCCCTCGTCAACTTAATTGGTGTCGTCCTGTCTGCATTCCACTGACACACATAGATGCTTTGGTCATCATCGATACAAACATCGTGTCCGTGTTTGAAAACCCTTGATTCGTGCTGGAATGTTTGTTGTAAAATTCCGTTTTTAAATACAGGAGCCGTGCCACCCGGGCTGGCCAATACTTTGTAATTGGTATCCAGGATGGTAAGGAATCCTGTTGCGTTTTGCTTTTTGCCTTCCGCGTCTTTTGACCAACATACCCCTGCATAAAGGTGCTGCCCGTGAATCACAGGCCTGCATACATACATACCGGGCGTATCAATGCGCTTGATGAATTTGCCATCCAGCGTAAACACCTTGAAACAACATTCCTCCCTTGAAGTGCAAATCAAAACAGGATTGTTTTTGTCTCGGTTGTCCACCACAACACCATGCGCACAATAGAGGTTGTGTTCTTTGTTTTCGTTGTTGCGTCCGCCAAACTTCCTGATGAACCTGCCCCTGCTGTCAAATTGGATGATATAATCAGATCCGTATCCATCGGCCACATAAATATCTCCATTGGGAGCAACTGCAGTTTCTGTTGGACGGTATGCTTCCTCATCCTTGTAGGCTCCGATGGTATGGGGCTGTGCCAGTGAAAAAACAATCCTTCCCTTGAGGTCAGTCTTTACGACATTTCCAGGCTGTGCTTTTGATTTGCCAGAAAGATCCTTGTAAAAACCATTGTCCACAATCAATAGAAAATCCTCATCGTTTTCCTTGCTGATGGTAAGCCCATGCCCTGCAGGGAATGAGGTTCCCCATGCATCCAGCAACTGACCCGACTTGTCAAAAACAAGGATGTTGTTGTGGATGTCATCGCCAATCATGATGAGACGACCCTTGCTGTCCTGTACCATTTCATGGCAGTTGATTACCGGGTGGGTGCTGGCACTGATTTTGGCCCATCCCTTGTCCACCTTGTACGTGAATCCATTGTGTCCGATGATCAACTCTTCGGGTTGCCTGTTCTTGTCAACAATAGAAAAGGCAAATGACTTACTGGCCAGCAATCCTGCGGATGCAAATGCTGTTGACCTGAGGAAGGTTCTTCTATTTTTCATTCGATGAATTTAGGTAAAAAAAGGGAATTGTTATTTGAACTACATTTGAAATATGCTTGGGAAAATTGACCTCAACTGCGATATGGGCGAAGGCTTTGCAAATGATGCACTGATCATGCCCTTGATCAGTTCAGCCAACATTGCCTGTGGATTTCATGCCGGTGGAGGAGCGCTGATGCACCAAACCATTCGCCTGGCCATGCAGCACCATGTTGCCATCGGCGCACATCCTTCCTTCAACGACCGGGAAGGCTTTGGGAGAAGAATATTACAATTGCCGACCACAGCAATTCATAGGATGGTCAGCGATCAAATCGACCTGATGATGAAAGCAACTGCAGCTGAAGGGGGAAAACTTTCTCATGTCAAGCCACATGGTGCACTCTACAACATGGCGGCAAACGAACTGCCGGTGGCCGATGCCATTTCCAGGGCAATACAAGAGATCGATGATACCCTGATTGTTTACGGATTGCCAGATAGTGCCTCCGAATCATCCGCAAAAGCACACGGGTTGCGGTTTTACAAAGAAGTTTTTTCTGACAGGACTTATACAAATGAAGGAAAACTGACACCACGCGAGGAACCCCATGCCATGATTGAAACAGCTGTGCAAAGCCTTGAGCAGGTCCTGAAGGTCATCCTCCACGAAACCATAAAGTCCACCGGCGGACATGAAATTTCAGTGAAGGCAGATACCATTTGCATCCATGGGGATGGAGAACATGCCCTGGCATTTGCGCAGCTGATCAATACAACCCTGGTTAAACATGGCATAGCCATCAAACAATGAAAACAAAACTGTCACGGCTCAGCCATTCACCCGTCATCGCCGCAGCCTTTCTGATGGCCACTTCAGCAATTGGGCCAGGCTTTCTCACCCAAACCGCTGTTTTCACCAATACCTTGCTGGCAAGCTTTGGCTTCGTGATCCTGATTTCAATCATTTTGGACATCGGTGCACAAATGAACATCTGGAAAATACTTGGTGCATCCGGATTGCATGCGCAGGAACTGGCCAACAAAGTCTTTCCCGGTGCAGGCTACTTTCTCACCCTCCTGATTGTGGTGGGAGGGCTGGCATTCAATACTGGAAATCTTGCAGGGGCAGGTCTGGGGCTGAATGTACTCACTGGTTGGCGTACAGAAACAGGAGCGGTAACCAGTGCAGCAATCGCTATCCTGATTTTTGTCAACAAGCAGTCGTTAAAGTGGATGGACATGTTTGCAAAGGCATTGGGGCTGGCGATGATCCTCCTGACCCTTTACGTGGTCTTTGTGGCTGCTCCGCCCATCGGAGATGCCATCCACAAGACCTTTGTTCCAGACAATATTGATGTTATCGCCATCATCACCCTGGTGGGCGGTACTGTTGGCGGGTATATCAGTTTTGCAGGGGCCCATCGCCTGATTGACGCAGGCCTGACCGGACCAGCACATACCAGGGAGGTGAGCCGCTCCGCCGTCTCGGCCATCCTGCTGGCCTCTGTCATGCGGATACTCCTTTTCCTGGCTGCATTGGGCGTGGTCTCAAAAGGGCTGTCCCTGGACAGCAGCAATCCTGCTGCATCTGTTTTTCAGTTGGCGGCAGGAAGGGTTGGTTACATGATATTTGGAATCGTCATGTGGAGTGCAGCCATCACCTCTGTGGTGGGATCCGCCTACACTTCCATCTCTTTTTTTCGCTCCTTTCATCCAATCTTTGAAAAAAATGAAAAGCCGATGCTGGTGGGTTTTGTGCTGATTGCATTGCTGGTATTCATCACCATAGGAAAGCCCGTGAAAACACTGGTCGTGGTGGGCGCCTTGAACGGATGCATCCTCCCGGTGGCGCTGGGTCTGATCCTGCTGGCAGCATCCAACAAAAAAATAGTAGGGGAGTATAAGCATCCCCTGTTCCTGAAAATATTTGGTCTTGTTGTAGTGCTCGCCACCTTGTACCTCAGTGTAAAAACAATCTCCGGTCTCTGATGCATCCTCCATCATGTTTAGGATGGATGTATCGGTTAGCTGAAGAGGTATTCCACATCCTCTCTTGACAGCGTTTTCACAAAACCATCGTCATCAGACACAAGGTCTTTTGCAAGGGCGCGCTTTTTGTCTTGGAGCTGCAGGATTTTGTCTTCAATGGTGTCCTTGCAGATCATGCGGTAAGCAAAAATGTTCTTGGTTTGTCCGATACGGTGTGTACGGTCAATCGCCTGTTGTTCAACTGCTGGATTCCACCAGGGGTCAACTATGTACACATAGTCTGCTGCAGTAAGGTTGAGGCCCACACCACCCGCCTTGAGCGAAATCAGGAACACGCGCACCTCGTCGTCCTTTTGGAAACGCTGGATTGCTTTTTCCCTGTCAACCGCAGAGGTACTTCCATCAAAATACTCAAATTTTACCCCCAGTGCAGTAAGTTTTTCCCTGATCAATCCCAGCATGCCGAGGAACTGGGAAAATACCAGTGCCTTGTGGTTGCCAATGTTTTCAGTGATCTCCCTGGACAATTCATCCAGCTTGACCGATGCGTTCGGCATCTGTTCGTTCTCGTTCATGATGGCAGGTGAATCACAGATCTGGCGAAGCTTCATCAAGCCCTGCAAGATGGTCAGCTGTGATTTTTGGATGCCCTGTTCCTTGATCACACCCAGGATCTTGTCGCGGTAATCGTTCCTGTATGCATCGTAAATGTTGCGCTGCTCCTCTTCCATTTCACAGAACAGGATGGTCTCTGTCTTTTCGGGAAGGTCTTTTGCCACCTGCTCCTTGGTGCGCCTGAGGATAAAGGGGAAAAGCAGTTTTTTCAAGTGTTCCTTGTGTTCCTTTTCACCAAACTTGTCGATGGGTGTTGCAAACTCATTCCTGAAATATTCTACGCTGCCGAGCATGCCCGGATTCAGGAAGTTCATCTGCGCATAGATATCGAAGGTATTGTTCTGCAGCGGGGTACCGCTCATGCAAAGCCTGTTTTTTGCATTCAGCAAACAGGCTGCCTTGGTTACCTTGCTTTGCGGATTCTTGATGGCCTGTGATTCATCCAAAACGATATAATCAAAATTGGTTTCAAGCATGAACTTGATATCACTCCTGAGTGTCCCGTAGGTGGTGATGACCACATCATGTTCTTCAAATATTTTTTTATCGCGGATTCTTTCGCCACCATGGTGGATGCGATAGGTTAAATTCGGTGTGAACTTCCTGATCTCATTCTCCCAGTTGAACATCAGTGTTGTCGGACATACCACGATGGCCGTCATGGTCTTGTTGTTTTCGCGGTACAACTGTAGGGAAGAAAGTGCCTGGATGGTTTTACCAAGACCCATGTCATCGGCCAGAATACCTCCCCAGCCCACTTCCGTGAGGTAGTTGAGCCAGTGATAACCCGCCACCTGGTATGGACGAAGAATTTCTGCGAGTTGCTTCGGCGGATCAATCTCATTGATCCTGTTGAACGACCTGAGCCTTTCGTACTTTTCTTCCAGCTTAATCATCACCTCGGTTTCATCGATGTTGTTGTAGAGTTCATCAATGACACTGAGGTGGTATTTCGAAAGCCTGAGTTGGTCTGTTTTTCCTTCGCCAACACGGAAGAGCAGCGAATATTTTTTAAGCCACTCATCGGGCAGGATACCCAGCGTACCATCGTTCAACTGAACAATCTGCTGCTTGTTGTTGAGCGCGCGCTTGATTTCTTCGATGGATACCTTTTGGTCTCCAAAAATAATTTCCACTTTTGCATCGAACCAATCCACCCCATTGCTGATCTGGATCCTTGTCTGTGGTTTTGCAGTATTGAAACGGTAGTTTTTCAAGACCTCAAAGCCAACAACAGGAACTTGGTATTCTTTCATCGCATCCACAAAAAGAAAGAACCAGTTGTTCTTGAGCACCTCAGTACCCCTGAGCACCAGGTTGAAACTGTTTTCTGTTGGGATGAAATTGGAATGCAGCGAAGCAAGTTGCCTGACAAATTCCCTTTCCTTTTCCAGGTCTCTTCTGATCATCTTGATCTTGCCATTTTCTGGCAGGAAAATGGTTTCCTTGTCGGAATATTTCACTTCATATCCCTGATACAGAAACATGGGTGTGAAAACGAGGTATTCATTCTTTTCCTGCAGTTGCAGCCTGGTTTCCGGTTCACCATTGAAAAGTTCTGTCATCAATGACTTGTCAAAATCAACCTTGTATTTTCTTGCAAATGGCAGCACTTCCCTTTCAAGGAATTCAGGCCATTGTGAAAGTGCAACTTTTCTGTTTCTTTCCGGAAGGAATGCTGTGATGGCTTCAAGGTCTTCCAAAGAATTCCAGCAGTAGAACTTGTCGTTGAACAGCGCCACCAATGAGGAAGACCATTCGTTGGCAGAGAGTTCAATGTCCCACTCCTCAACATATGCCACGGGCGTAATGGTGGCCTGTTTCTTTTCAAGCGCCACCTGCAAACCGGGCCTCATCTTTCCGCTTCCAATGCCAGATTTGACCAGGTTGGCAGTGGTGAAAGGCTTTCCAGGAGAGAGTTTCATGAACAAGGTGCGGTCTGCATTGTCTGCAAACATCTTGACAATTTTGGGGTGCAGATACTCATCCATCAACAATGTTGTTTCCGCGGGAAGCCCCTCCTCTTCAGAGTAAATGATGTTTTCCCAGATGCCAGAGAAAGGGGAGTTCCTGCTTACATATTTATCGATTTCAGCACGCTGCAATTTTCTCACCGCATTCATCAGGGTGATGTCTTCCGGCACCAAATCTGTGGTGGGTACATATTTGGAAAGGTCAATGTGCTCAACTTTTCCCAAGAACTCCATGTTTTCCTGGTCAAACTCACCGCTGACCAGCTCAACGTTGAAACCCGGATATTTTCCAGGCGTTTCTATGAACACCACACCAATCCTTTGGGATGAAAACACGGGCTCAGTCACAGCATTGACCACCTCAGCCTTTTCCTCTTTTCGTTGAACCACGGATTTTTCTTCCGGAACAGGCATGGTTACCCGCTTCACCGTAGGATCAAGGACCCTCAAGAAAGGCTTGCCATCCTTATAGGTAAATTCAAATTTCTTCTGCCAATCGGGCTCATTCATGCTGTAGCCATAAATACCAAGCAACTTGTTCTTTTCTTTGTCCCAGTTGCGAATCGTATCAAAATACAGGTTGCCAAAGGCATTCAAGAGCTGAAGGAACAGCGCAGTCTTGTGCACACAAAGCGGATGGTTTTCCTCCGTGCACTTGCAAGATGTATCGAAATTGCGCTCCTCGTTTCTTTGGATGACCATGGGAAATGCTTCTCCATTGATCTCAATCATGGCTTCCACCCGCTCATCTTTTGCGCTGGTAATTGTGGCTTTTGTAGATCGAAGAATCACTTCTGCCTTTTCGCAAACTTCCTGTGTGGCCAGCATGCGAATGGTGCGCAGCTCGATTTGTTTCATCTTGATGACTGTATGCCGCTGGTCGTATTTGATGGCATTGTCGCCAATCATGTTCTTGTCTACCAGATCCTGCAGTTGCAACAATGCAGCGGCCTCGTGTCTGCAGATGTCACCAAGGTTGTAAGGGCAGGAACAGCGCAATGCCATGGCACGCGGATCCTTGTATTTCTGTACATGAACCTTGTAAAAGGTACTGTAGTTGTCGTCTTTGACCCTGAAACTTACTGCACCGAGCAGGTCGTCGTATTCAATGAATTCAACGTATCCTATCGCATGAATTTTTTTCCCGCGACGGATGACTTCATCCGTTCCATTGTTGTAAATGAATTTCAGTAAATGCGATAATGACATGAACGGTAAAGGTTAATCTGCGAATTTAATGCAAAAGAACCCTATTCTTATCGGTTGTGAACTATAAATTAGAAAGCCCGAAAAACAAGAAAAATATGGTGAAAATTCCGTAAATTTGCGCCTTTTTTCATGCTCCTCATGGAGCCATGGGTCATCCTTCTAGGACCAACCTGTCGCCCCTGAAAACGGGAAGCACATTGGCCACATCAGCAGAAAGACAATAGCGAATATCTTTTTCCAGACCATAGTTCATCAGGCGATGGTAGTGTGTTGCGCCGCGGCGTTCCATGAAACCGAACCTGTCCTCGCCGGCTTCCAAAAAAAGGCTTTCCGCCATTTTGGTTGCATCGCAATGCATGTCAAAACATGACTTGATCCTGTTGATGACAGCACCAGCAAACATGGTGTCTTCCATGTTGATCCTGTCTTTCCAGGCAGAACAACCAAGCAATACATCCTTCCCCGATGCAATCAAATGATCACATACTGCAGAAAGGTTGGGAAAAGACCCGGTAATGATTTCAGGCGCTCCACTGTCAAGCGCCATGTGCAAGAGCTTGGTTCCATTGGTGGTGGTCAACACCAATAATTTGTTCTCAATAAATGACCTGGGATATTCAAATGGTGAATTGCCGTGTTTCAATCCTTCAGCAACCCTGCCATCTCGTTCTCCGGCAGTGATGCCGTTGAGTTCTGCGCCCAACTCAATGCAACGTGGAACAGTAGCCACCGGTACTACAGCCTCGGCGCCGTTGTACAATGCAGTTGCAATGGTGGATGTGGCCCTCAATACATCGATGATCACCACAACACTGTTGCTGATGTCATAAAGGTTCAACAAGGCCGGCGATAAAGATGTGAAAAGCTTTCTCTGTTGCGCGCCCATCAAGCTTATTTTACAAATGGAAGCTGAACCACAACTGCCTTGATCTGCTTGTCGCGGATATCAACAAAAATTTCAGTGCCAACGGCAGCAAATTCAGCAAGCACATAACCCATGCCGATGCCTTTGTTGAGTGTGGGAGATTGTGTACCTGAGGTAACACGACCAAGCAGGTTTCCTTCGGCATCCCTGATCATGTAATCATGGCGCGGGATTCCGCGTTCAATCATTTCAAAACCCACCAGCTTTTTTTCAACACCCGTTTCCTTTTGTTTTTTCAGGAAAGTTGAGGAAGTGAAGTCTTTTGTAAATTTTGTGATCCATCCCAGCCCGGCCTCCAGTGGCGTAGAATAGTCATCTATATCGTTTCCATAAAGGCAATATCCTTTTTCCAACCGCAAGGTATCGCGCGCACCCAAGCCCACGGGCTTTATGCCTGCTGTCGCTCCGGCTTCAAAAATCGCATTCCAAATTTTGACGGCATTGTCTCCCTCGTTCTCAAAATAAATCTCAACACCACCCGCACCGGTGTAGCCGGTTGCACTCACCAATACATTTTCAACGCCGGCAAATTTGCCCTTTGAAAAGGTATAGTATTTCATGTTGAGGATGTCCATCTCGGTGAGGGGCTGCAATATTTTCGTGGCATTGGGACCTTGAATGGCCAAGAGGCAGGTCTTGTCGGAAATGTTGTGCATTTCAACCTTCCCCTGATTGAATTCCTGAATCCAATCCCAGTCTTTTTTGATGTTGGAAGCATTCACCACCAACATATAGACCTTGTTTTGTTCTACACAATAGACCAACATGTCATCAACAATTCCCCCGTTTTGGTTGAGGATGCAGCTGTACTGGGCCTGTCCATTGATGAGTTTTGAAGCATCATTGGAGCTGATCTGCTGAATCAGTGCCAAGGCATTCTCACCCTTCAGGATGAACTCACCCATATGGCTTACATCAAATACACCCACATTGTTGCGCACCGCATGGTGCTCGTCATTGATGCCGGTATAGGAGATGGGCATGTTGTATCCCGCGAACTCGGCCATTTTTGCGCCAAGGGCCTGATGAAGATGGGTGAAGGGAGTCGATTTCATGGGGGCAAAGATAATTCTATCTCCCCATCTTCAACAAATTCATGGCGCCAAAGAAAAATCTTGCCCTAGGGGATGAAACACCAGCCGCATCCGCATCCTCCTCATCAGCCATGGCGGTGGTATTGATCTTGACATTGACTGTGGTATCTCCGTTTTTGATCTTCATGTCCATCTCTTCAATCTTGTTGTTTTCTTTTTCAATTTCTTCTTTCATTTGCTGGATCTTGTCCATCAGCTCCCTCTTATCGGAATCACCTTCATCCTTGAACTTCTTTTCAATACCAGTTTCTTTCATGATGTACCAAACCCCGTTTGTCCAGATATTGTCTTCATCATCATCATCTACATTGATGGACAAACCATTTGCACCACCCCTGACGGAATACCAGTTTAAGTAATGGGCCTTTTCGTCCACATAAATTTCCTTGCCAACAGGCACTTCAATTTTCACGATCACCTGCTGGTTGTGAAACTTGTTTTGGGTAGTGATGGGAAAAGCACTTGGAATACTGAGGATGCTGTCGTATTGTTCAACCGCATAGGATATTTGCTCAGCGATGATTTCAGCATTCCTGGGTGAGGAAGACCTTGCACGCTTGATGAGCGTAACATGGAAACTGTCATCCCGGCTTTTCTCCAGTTTGATGCGGATGTTCTTGAGCAACAAGCTGTCCTCATTTACTGAAAGCATTACATCGGATGACCTGTAGCGATCCTGGTCATCATTGTCTTCCCAATCCAAATCCAGGGGATAGTACTTTCCTTCGGGATCCTTAAACTCCACTTTCAACCTGCCTGAAGATGGTTGAACAATGTCAATGGCTGAGGAAATTTGGCCCGGGCGTTTGAATTCTTTTGAAACGGTAGCCACCAACATGACCAGCGAAACCCAGCCGAGTGCCCAGAGTACGCCAAAGGTCAATGCGATATAAGGACTTTTGAATGTTGATCCAGCAATCCTTCTGACCAGCCATTGCACCAATGCAACGATGGGAACAGCAACAAAGAGAATGAGGGTTGCCCAGGCATAGGTCTGGATCTGGGAGCTGTTCACTGCATAATCCTTGAGCGGAAGGAGCATGTTGAATCCCGCAAACAAGGCCACCAACCCTGCAATCATTCCTATGGCAATCACACCCAAAAAGAAGAAAATAAAAAACTTGATTACTCCAACGATAAACCTCCCAAAGCCTCCTCCAGTGCGCCTTATGGCAGGTCCTGCCTCGCCTGCAAAACGCTGGGCGGTGTCTTTTGCTTCCTGACCAAACTCATTGGCCTTTGTTGAAAAGTCCTGTTTCCATTTGCTGGCATTCTCTGTAAAATTTTTCTTCACTCCCTGCATTTCATCCTGCACCTTGTTTTTGATGGATTCAAGATCCACCTTCTTGCCCTTCATTTCCAACTTCTCTGAAGCGGTTACCGCCTTGGGAACAACGATCCACAGGATCAGGTATATCAGGAACCAGGTTCCAAAAGGGAGGGTAAACGCCCCCCTGAAATGAACCCAATGAAACAGGCTTTCAAATGCTCCGAGGATAAAAGGCAGTGCAAAAATCAAGCGAGGGATCCAGACAGCAACATTAAAATACTGCGCAATGCCACTGGCCACACCGCCAAATACCTTCTGGTCTGCATCACGGTAAAGTTTTCTGGTAACAGCAGTATGGTTCATAAAGCGTTCTGGCAGAATTGCCCAAAGCACTATATAAAATACCAGGCCAAATCCAAATGATCCTACGGCCAGCATGGCAAACAAGACACGCACAATGGTCGTATCAATCCTCAAATATGCTCCGAGTCCGCTGCAAACACCGCCCAGTATTTTCTCGTTGCTGTTTCTGTACAGTGAGCCGCGGGGCTCGTTAGAGGAGGTTGAAGGAGTTGAAGCGGTTGAAGAATAATTGTCTTCAATGGTAACATCATCAAACTGCTCCGGTCTGCCAATGCTTGAAATGATGGCAGCAACATGGGCCTGGCTGATGAATGCAGACGGTCCGGATTTGAGTTTTTCGCTGAACAATTCTGCAATGCGGTTCTCGATGTCATTGATGATTTCCTCTTTTCCTTCCTCGTTGGCAAAATGATTGCGGAGGCTTTCAATGTATTGTTTCAATTCTTCATATGCCGGTTCCTCAATGGGAATTACCCGGCCCTGGAAATTGATATTGATTACTTTGTTCATGGTAATAGATTGTACGTTAAGGTTGATGGATGTTGTTGAAGGATTTACAATGATGGTGAAGCTTGATCATATTGAAGTTTTACAATGATGCTTAGACTTGATCAGTTGGGGGATGATTGTTTTCATCAGTTGAACTGATTTCGGTATCGATTGGTTGCTCAGGTTGCACTTGAACTTCCGTCTTGCCTTCAACCGCTTCAACCTTCCCCTCTTCAACCCCTTCAAGCTTTTTATTTCCAATTACCCGTTCAACAGAATCACTCATTTCCCTCCAGGTGTTCTCCAGCTCCTTGTAAAAAGCTGCGCCCTTCTCCGTCAATGAAAAATACTTGCGGGGTGGCCCGCCGGAGCTTTCCACCCAACGGTAGGCAAGCAGGTCAGCATTCTTAAGTCTTGTGAGCAAGGGATAAAGTGTTCCCTCAAGAATATTGAGGTGGGCCTTTTTCATCTCTTCGATGATATCACTGGGATAGGCCTCTTCGCGCTGGATGATGGACAGGATGCAGAATTCAAGCACCCCTTTCCGCATCTGACTTTGTGTATTTTCTATGTTCATGGTCCTGTTTTGAATGTAAAAGATTCAATAACAGGGCAAAGATATATAGTTTTACAATACTATGCAATACATAGTACTAATTTTTTAAGAGTACTTTAAAGGTATTTAACCAACAGTAGTTTTTCCTGCCTCCCGCCGATATACCGGAAGGTTTTTCCATCAAAAAAGCCGTCTTCCTCCAACATAATCCTGATCTCCTTCCCCCATTCCGGAATAAAACTGGAGGAATTGAGTTCGATAGAATAGGCGGTGTTGGGATGCAGGGGATAGTCCCCGCTGCCTGGAACACCCTGCTGCATGTCCCACATTCCGATGGTCGGGCCGGCTGCATGACCATGCAGTCCAAGCGGATGGGTGTAGATGCTGGGCACAATTCCCTCTGATTTGGCCTGCTTTATCGCAGCAAGCAACATTTCATTGCCGGTTCTGCCGGTCTTGAACTGGGAAGTCAGGATGTCTTGCAGCCTGTTGCTGACAGCAAAGGCCTTTTTGATGGATGCCGGAGCGTCGCCTTCACCAGGTTTAAGTACATAGGCATGCTGCTGAATATCTGTATTCAACCTCAGGTAGCTGATACCAAAATCTACGTGGAGCAGGTCTCCGGGCCTGACCACGTCATCTTTAGGGCGGTTTGAAAAACTTCTCAAATGCTCAAAATTGGCGGTATCATTTCTTTGAATCGCAACCGATGGATGAAACCATGTGCTGAGTCCCAATGCACTGAGTTTCTGCCTGAACCACCAAACAAGGTCATCACTGGTAGTAACCCCAGGAGTAATCACTTTTGAAGAGAACGCCTCGGCTATGATATCGTGAGAAACCTTGACCAATTGGGGATAGATTTGCATCTCACGCGGGGTCCTGCTCTCCAGCCATGCCACTGCCAGCGGCTCTGCTGACAACACCCGCGAACGCAGGGAAGCAGGCAATTTGCCCATGAAGATTTCATGATGGGTATGATCCAATCCATCTGCATGACCAAAATTTTTTGAAACATTCAATCCAATTTTTTGTGGGCTGTGTTTGCTGATGATGTCCATCAGTGCATCCCATTGATCAGGAAATTTTTGCATGTCCCAGGCGGCCTGTATTGACTCCCCTACATTGTATCGGGCAACGGCATATTTCTCCAGTTTTTTGGTCTTGAAATCAAGATAGAAAACAAGCATGGTTGTTCTTCTGGCTGACAACCAGGTAGAGGGCAGCATGGTTTTAAGGACCGGGTCTTCATTGTATTCCCGGGAGATGATGACCCACATGTCTATGCCTGTTCTCTCCATCAACTGCGGTAACAGGACGTTGAAGCGTTCATTCAGGATCTCGTCCACCACACGCGATTGCTCGCGTTCAGGCAATATTTGTGCCTGGGAAAAATGAGTCAAGAAAATGGAAACAAAGAGGATCAGGAATTTCTTTTGCATGACCCTAAAATACACAAGAAGTTGGAAGCAGCAAAAGATATGGTCGGTGCAAAATCACGGACAACAATTGTTTGAATCCATTACAACAAACGGGTATTGTAAATACAGCCAACATGCTATTTTATTTTAAAAAATGCTTTATATATTAGTGCCGGGTTTTATTCTTTACTATGACAAGCGTATATGAAATACCTTTAATTTATGCAAAAATTAAAACCAATTTATACTTTCATATTTCTCTGTTGTATTTTGACCTCTTCGGTTTCTCTCTGCCAAACAACGGTTAATCTTTCAAAATACAAAATTGATGAGCTTTCAAAAAGTTCAAAATTTAATTGTACAGCATTCAGAATTACCATCCCGATTGATCTAAACAATGATGGCAGTATTGATTTTGTAACCACAGGAGATGATATGGGGCCCTGTGGAACAAACGGTGAAATTTCTTATCTAAAGTTTTTTGTTAACAATGGGGAAGAAAGCTATACGGATCAGACAAAGTCATTCTCTTCTGATAGCTTATGGGTCATAAGGCCAAACTGGTATTTGGTAGAAGATTTTAATAATGATAATAAAAAAGATATTTTTATCACAGGAGAACATATTCATGCAAACTGGGATAAAAAATACTTGGCTGTTTATCCCTTCCTGAAACCTAATATCGATTTTGACACTTCCAATAATTTTTCGTTCTTACAGAGGAGGCATCATCTATATTTATCTCAGAAAGATGGAACATACAAGGATTCTCCCGAATTTCTTAGAGGGATGCGACTGGGGTCTACTTTTGGAATTACCGCCATTGATTATAATAAAGATGGGTATGTTGACTTAATAAATACAATTCAACAATTCAGTAACAATGACAAGCTCTATCCCAGCGGTTGGGACATTGAAATATTTCTTAATTACAAGGGTGAATATTTAAATCGAACTACGCCATTTACGGTAAGAGGCGCATTAGATCACAACAACAATACTTTCAATAAATCAAGGATTGATAGTTTGAATGGATGTGTTGAAGGCCCTGAGAATATCAAATTTCATGATGTAAATGGAGATGGTTTCTATGACATGATTTTTGCAGATCGCTCAGGAAATTCATTGTGCATGTTAAGCCAGAACAAGTACTTGGACTTATATTCTCCTATTATCAAATTTGATGATTTTGCAAAAAATGATTTGCTGACAGGCATGCCTGGTTCTTCAATTGGAGTAAGAGGGTTTTATATCACAGATATTAGAAAAAACGGCTCTACCCAACTGATTGCCCACTGGGCAAATGGTGGAGGTGATTACCAAGCTGGGAAAAAATTATACCAGCTGATCAAGGTTTTTGATATTAAAGACAAGTCAATAGTAGATGTAACTTCAAGTTACTTTGAAGGTAAAAGCAATATTGGCACTGCATATGGAAATGCGCTTCTTGAATTAATTGATATGGACAACGATGGCTATGTTGATCTTTTCCCAAAATGCTTTGATCATGATGGTATGGGGAATCAGGGATTCAACAACATGGATTCTACTGTCTATTTCAAGAATTCAAACGGAAAATTCAAGTTGGTATCGCTTGGATTAAAGTATTATTTCAAGGAATTTAAAGACATGGCAGATTCCATGAAAATTTACAAGTATGACACAATTCATAAATTTTCAATTGCCAACAACCTCATTCCAGTCAAAACGGGCAAGTCAAATAAATTAATATTTTATTCATATGCGACAGAACCAGGAATTGATGGTTATTATCTAAATCAATATCCGAACAAATATTTTTTAAATACAAAAAATAGGGTTTTCAACGATAGCTTAAAAAATTATTTTACTGGTTTTATTTTAAAACCCGACTGCAATTATCTTTCTGGGAAATTTAAAGAAGATACAAAATTATCAATGTGTGTAAATCAATCAAAAACAATTTCATCAATCGACACTTTTCCTAATATAAAGTACCAGTGGTATTATAACAACAATAAAATTGACAGTACAAAGAATAAAATTATAGCTACAAAAGATGGACAGTACAGGGTTTTGTTAAATGATGAAAACAATTGTTTTAAATTTTCAGATACCCTAAAAGTTACTGTTAACCCCTTGCCAAAGAAACCAATCTTTAATACCACAAAATATTCATTTTGTGCAAATGATAGCCTAAGGTTGACAATAATGGATATTTTAAAAAGTGATACCCTCAAATGGTACTTTGGAACAAAATCTGACCTTTCAAATGTTCCCTATAAGACATTCACCGACAGCTCGAAAGTGTACGTAACAAGAACTGACAGCTTAGGATGTATGATATCATCTGATACAATTCAAATTACAAAATACTCCATACCCTCAACTCCAACAATTTCAAGAGACACTGCAAACAATCTTGTAGCCAGCATAGATGGAATCACCTGGTTCAAAGATGGTATCAAAATTTCTGACACAACCCAGAAAATCAAACCAACATCAAACGGTATTTACTCAGCAACTACTACCCAAAATGGCTGTACAAGTGCAATTGGCCAGGGGTATTACTATCTGACCAATGCTGTAAGCAATCTTTCAATTGGCGAATATTTCAAAATATCACCAAATCCGACTACAGGTGAATTGAATATTAATTACAAGATTTCATCTTTCAAAAACGTCAATATCTCAATATTTGATATCAATGGTAAACCCATCTTCCTGAATAAAAAAATTGAATCAGGCAGTAAAATCAATATCGCGTCACTTGCAAATGGAAATTATCTCATCCAGGTAAGGGAAAGTAATGGGAAAATGATTACAAGCCAAAAGCTGATCAAGGACTAACTCCATTGCATTCTCCATCTGCTCAGTTGTCTTATGGGATTGATGGGCCAATCGAGAAAATGTCATGCAACGTCAAAAACTTTGCGATTTTCTGTGCGCATTAAATTGAAAATCCTTGAAAGTTCAATACGTACAAGGGTTTCTTGTTAAGGTTCTGTGTTGAGTGCAATTGCATTGCAACACAATTTCAACATCACTCCACAATCCTCAACTTCGCATAGTTCAGCATGATTTTCTTTTCCCCATTGAGTTTGAATTTGATGGTGGCAATGGGATTGTGGGCAGCACCTTCCATTTTCAGGACTTCTCCAAAACCAAATTTCTGGTGTTCCACCTGTTGTCCCGCCTTGAGGTCGGTGGTGTCACTGGGCCGGAAGTCCGCTGATGGCTGGTGTACAACTGGTTTGGAAACAGCTGGCTGAACAGGAAGATAGGTTGGCTTTTCAGGCTGCTTCCTTGGCTCGTTGAAATAGGTTCTGTTTTGTGGTGTGGCAGATCCTGATCCGCCCCAACCCCTCATCCGCTCTGATGCGGAAGGTCCGCCGGACGACTGGTTCCTGAATCCACCACCAGCGTAGGAGCGGTCCAAATGGTCTTCCGGCAGTTCACTGATGAACCTGCTGGGTTCATTCTGCACCACTTGTCCAAATTTATACCGTGTGTTGGCATAGCTGATCCAAAGTTTGTGCTTTGCCCGCGTAATCACCACATAAAAAAGTCTTCTTTCCTCTTCAAGCTCTTCACGGGTATTGATGCTCATGGCACTGGGGAAAAGCATTTCCTCCAGGCCCACTGCAAAAACACAGGAAAACTCCAGTCCTTTTGCAGCATGAATGGTCATCATTTTGACTGTATCGGCATGCTCATCCTTGTCGTCTGCATCCGTCAAAAGGGTAATCTGTTGCAAATATGCCGACAACAAAACATCTTCCCTCAGGGGTTTTTTTGCATCAGCATCCACAGGAGCATTTGCCTCCACATCAGGAATTCCGCTGAACAGGTCTGACGCTTGGCTGTTCCCCTGTCCCTCGTCCCCTGTCCCTCGTCCCTGGCTGTCCCCCTCCAGCATCACACCATCCTCATCAATCTGTGCACGGTTCTGCTTGTCATCAACCCACTCTTTGATGGAGTTCAAGAGTTCCTGCACATTTTCGTATCGCTGAATCCCTTCAGTACTTTTATCGTTGAAGAGCTCCCGCACGAGACCGGTTTGCTTTCCCACATGAAAAGCAACATCATACGCATTGCTGTTGCTGAGCATGCTGGCAAAGCTCCTGATCATCAACACGAAGTTTTCGATGGCCTCCAAAGTTCCTGCCTTGAAGCCGAATGAGGCGGCGCGGGTCATGACTTCCCAAAGGGTGATGGCCTGCTCATTGGCAACCAGTATAAGCCTGTCCAGGGAGGTCTTTCCTATCCCCCTGACAGGATAATTGATGATCCGCTTCAGCGCTTCCTCATCGCGGGTATTCACGATCAACCTGAGATACGCAACATAGTCTTTGATTTCCTTGCGTTGGTAGAAACTCATCCCACCAAAAATGGTATACGGAATGTTCATCCGCCTCAAGGATTCTTCCATCGCGCGGCTCTGCGCATTGGTCCTGTAGAGAATGGCAAAATCCCTGTTGAAAAAATGGTTCCTGAGCTTTTGCTCCTGTATGGAATCCGCAACAAACTTTCCTTCGTCATTGTCTGTCATGGTCCTGACCAACCTGATCTTGTCGCCTTCACCATTTTCTGTCCAAAGCTCCTTTGGTATTTGCCCCTTGTTGTTGCCAATCACCTGGTTGGCAACATTGAGGATCTGCTTTGAACTCCTGTAGTTTTGTTCCAGCTTGATGACCTTCACGTCATCATAGTCCTTTCTGAACAAGAGGATGTTTTCGATGGTTGCACCACGAAACGCATAAATGGATTGTGCATCGTCGCCCACCACGCAGACATTCTCGTGCATGGCACCCAGCAACTTGATGATCTCGTACTGTGCAGGATTGGTATCCTGGTACTCATCAATCATGATATGGCTGAACTTGTGCTGGTATTTGTGCAGGGCATCGGGATGGTTCTTGAGAATAAGGTAGAACTGCAGGAGCAGGTCATCAAAATCCATTGCACCATTCTTGAAGCAACGTTTTGCATAGGCCGTATAGATTTGTGCAATGGCAGGTCGGTTGGCACGGGCATCTTCCTGCTGCAACCCAAAATCCTTTGCATATTCTTCCGCCGTAACGAGTGCATTTTTTGCAGAAGAAATCCTGTTGTAGACGGTTGCCGGTTTATAGATCTTGTCATCCAGGTGCAATTCATTGATTACCGTCTTCAGTACGCTCTTGGCATCATCGGTATCGTAGATGGTGAAGCTTGTGGGATAGCCTACTCTCGATGCCTCCGCCCGGAGAATCCTGGCAAAGACGGAGTGAAAAGTTCCGATGTATAAATTTCTGGCTTCTTTGTTGACCAGTATCTTTTCAACCCGCTCTTTCATTTCCTTGGCTGCCTTGTTGGTAAAAGTCAACGCAAGAATCTTGAATGCATCCACGCCATTGGCCATCAGGTGGGCAATGCGGGTGGTCAATACCTTTGTTTTACCGCTTCCTGCCCCTGCAATGATCATGAGTGGGCCGTCGAGATGCAGCACTGCTTCCCGCTGTTGCGGGTTGAGCTCATTCAGGTAATCAAACATTGTTGCAAGTTAATGAATTCGCTTGTTGCTTTTGGGATATGGATCAGATGTTAAAATATTGTTTAAGCACTTGGTCTGCTTAAACCAACAGAAATTCAGCGGGTCTATTGTTATGTCCGGGTATTTGTACCCTATGTTTTTAAAACCTAAAAAACAATAATTATGAAAACAAGTAAATTTTTTCTCGGCCTCGCCTCAGCAGTCATTGCCATGGTATTGGTTTTTTCTGCATGTACAAAATCGGGTATGAATGGAAACTCGTCCGTCAGTGTACTGCTGACCGATGGCCCTGGGGATTTTGATGCGGTTAACATTGACATCCAAAAAGTGGAAGTGAAAGTGGACAAGGACGAGAAGCACAAGCGTGATGACAACCGCAATGGCCTGGATGATGACAAGGACGACCATTTGAGGAATAAAGATGATTTCGGTGAGTGGATCGATCTGGGTTTTGCCCCTAAAGTAATTGATGTGCTGACCCTGAGGAATGGAATAGAAACCCAGCTTGGAACTGCCAATATTGACGCAGGTACCGTTAGGAAAATCCGCATCACCCTTGGAACTAAAAATACTGTTGTAAAAGCAGGGGTTACTTCTGACCTGTTGCTCGACAGCCAAACTTCCAATTTTCTGTACATCCAATTGTTTGACAAGCACAGGGAACGTGGGAACAGGAATGATGTAAAAGTTTGGGTTGACTTTGATATTGCCAATTCTATTGTAGAATCAAATGGCAAGTTCTACCTGAAGCCCGTTCTTCGTCCTTTCTGCAACGCCAATTTTGGTGAAATCGAAGGAAAGGTGCTCCCGCTTGATGCAAAGGCAGTGGTTCGTGTAACTGATGGAGCTGGTTTCAATGGTGTTGCATTGCCCAACAGGGATGGTGATTTCAAAATCCGCGGCTTGAACGACGGTACGTATACTGTAACCATTGAGGGTATATCCCCTTATATCAAACAGACCATCTCCAATGTAGTGGTTAAAAAAGGTGAGGACACCAAAATTGGTACCATCACCCTGGTAAAATAAAAGGTTTGGGTTGAAAAATGAAAAGGGTCGTCCAGCAATGGGCGGCCTTTTTTATTGGTTCCCTTTGAGGGCAATGCCACTTCTTTCCCCAGTATGTTTTCCATTGTTGATCACCAGTTTGCCATTCACCAAAACATATTCAATGCCTTTCGTGAACTGGTGAGGATTTTCATATACGGACATGTCCTGGATGGTCTGCTCATCAAAGACGAGTATATCTGCAAACTTGCCCGTCATGATCAGTCCACGGTCCTTGAGGTTGAATTTGGTGGCGGGCAAGGAAGTCATCCTGCGCAAGGCTTCTTCTAGACCAATCAGTTTTTCTTCCCTCACGTACTTTGCAAGCACCCGGGCATTGGTTCCATACCCCCTTGGGTGGGGCATGCCTTTTCCATTGCTGACACCCCCATCGGCTGCAGGCATGTTAAAAGGATATTTCATGAAATGGGCCAGGTCTTTTTCATTCATGGTATGGTAAATCATTTGTGCATTGGCCCTGGCAAGCATGTCGAGAATGGTATTGGCCTCGTTCAGGAATTTTTTCTTTTTCCCAAGCTCCCTGTTGATCTGGCTGATGTTTTTCCCATTGAAACTGCTGTCTGGACCAAAATTGGCAACAACGGCATAGGTATAGTCTTTTCTTTTTGCCGCTTTGAGGGATTTGCCCATCCCGTCGATGATTTTTTTCCGTTGATCGGGGTTTTTCATCCTGACCCTTAAAGAGTCCAGGCCGCCTTCAAGTGCCCAATCCGGAATGGTTACCGCCAGGTTGGTACTGCTGGCCGTGTAAGGATATTGATCGATCGTCACATCATAACCCTGCTTTCTGGCATCTTCGACCATGGCCAGTGTTTCGGTAGACCGCCCCCAGTTGTTTTTTCCAGTCACCTTGAAATGGGAAATTTGAACTGGGATATTGGCCTCCCTGCCGATGGTAAGCGCCTCATTGATGGCCTCATCCACCTTGGTTCCCTCATAGCGCATATGGGTTGCATAGACCCCGCCATTGGATGCAGCCACCTTGGCCAGGTCCACGATTTCTTCCGTAGGTGAATACATGCCGGGGAGATAGATGAGTCCGGTGGACAATCCAACAGCCCCGTCTAGCATGGCTTTCTGCATCAATGCCAGCATCTTTTTCATTTCCTCTGGTGTAGCCTTTCGGTTGTCCAATCCCATACCCAATCTGCGAATGGTATTGTGGCCAGCCAGCGTTGCCACATTGATGGAGGTTTTCACACTGTCAATCTTTTTCAAAAAAACAGCAACATCATCAGCAGCACCGCCACAGTTGCCTGTTACAACGGAGGTCACGCCATCATAGATATAATTGTCTGCGGTTGGCCGCTCGAAAACACCGCCTTCAATGTGGGCATGCACATCAATAAAACCCGGTGAAACAATCATGTTCCTTGCATCAATGGTTTTTGCTGATGGAAATTGCGCAACCAATCCCTTTTTGACTGCAATGATCCTGTCTCCCTTTACTGCAATATCCGCCCTGAACCAGCTGTTACCAGTACCATCAACTATGCGGCCATTGGTGATGATGAGGTCCGGGTTTTGTTGCGCAAAAAGCATGGTGGGAATAAGGAGAACAATGGTGATGAATTGTTTCACGGTCTTCGGTTTTAATGGCTCAAAAGTTAACCATTTTTTGGAAAGCATCCTTATCATGGTGAGTTTGCCAAAGAATACCTAATTTACCAACAGGAACAATGCATATGCCCATCAGAACTTTTATCACCGGCGGAACATTCGACAAGGAATACAATGAACTCAACGGGGAATTGTTTTTCAAGGATACCCACTTGCATGAAATGCTCAGGCTCGGTCGGTCAAAACTCGATTTGAACATCACCACGCTGATGATGATCGATAGCCTCGACATGACATCCGAAGACCGGGAAAGGATTGCGCAGGAATGTTCCAATGCACCTGAAGAACGCATACTCATCACACATGGAACAGATACCATGGCCATCACCGCATCCGTATTGTCTCAAAAAGTAAAAGGCAAAACCATCGTCATCACCGGCGCCATGGTTCCATACAAGTTCGGCAGCTCAGACGGAATGTTCAACCTGGGCAGTGCATTGGCCTTTGTACAAACCCTTCCCCATGGCGTATATGTGGCCATGAATGGAAAAGTGTTTGAAGGCGATAATGTCAAGAAAAACAAGGCAACCGGAGAATTTGAAACCATTAACCCAAAACAATACAGATCATGAAAAGGATTTTTTTAGCCCTTATTTTTGCCTCAACCTGCTGCTTCACAACCCAGGCCCAGTCCAAAAAGCCAAAGCATGTGGCGTCTGCAGTGGCTGCGTTGGTCAAGGCAATGGAAACCGGTGATCGTGCGGCATTGGAAAAACTTTCATCCGAACACCTGAGCTATGGCCATTCTGGTGGTCATGTTGAAAACAAGGCTGAATTTGTTGAAGCCATTGCCAGTGGAACATCTGATTTTGTCACAATCGATATCAGTAAGCAAAGCATTGATATTACTGGTAAAAATGCTATTGTAAGGCATCAGCTTGATGCCAAAACCATGGACAAAGGCAAACCCGGAGAAGCACATCTTAACGTGCTCTATGTTTTCAGAAAAGAAAATGGCGAGTGGAAAATGCTGGCCAGACAAGCGGCGAAGATTTTGAAGTGATGGCGATGGGAGTGGAATTTTTTTGAAGACGCTTGATGAAAAGCTGTGCAAAACAGACGAGGAATTATCAAATTTTATTTGGTTTTTAGGTTGGTGCTGTAGTTTTCTAAAATCATATAAATAGTATGAGAGCTTTATTTTTATTAATTATCATATTAGTAGAAAAAAATTTATACTGTCAAACTCAAATAGTAAGTAAAGTTGAGACCTATACCTTTGACCTAAATTTCCTTCAGATTGGTCAAGAAAGTAATGGACAGGGTTTAGGCGGAGCAATGACAAATACGGTATCCTCAAGTCTCATGTATAGATCAAATGGAGTAGAAAACATTATCTCCATACCCAATTATGGGGCAAAAGATCTTTTTCCTTTGCATTTTGTTAGAAAGAATAAATCTTGGTCTCTAGATTCAATTTATTACGGAACTCCAATTGTTGGTAGAAATTATTCGTTTATTGACACTATTGGGACACTGGCATATGCAGACCATGGTAGAGAATATGGTGATCCAAGTACTTGGCCATATGGTCATTTATGGTACCTGAAAAACATGAATGGAAAGATTGGTTGGCAGCAAGTTTCGAAATTTAAAAGTTTTTTTCATAGCGTTGGTACTGGAGATCTGAACAATGATGGTAAAACTGACGTTGTCGGATTGCACATGAAGTCTTTTAACAATTGGAAAGGCTATGCAAATTTGCAACCATTCAAACAAAATGAAGATGGAAGTTTTTCAGAGTGGTATGATATTCTAACAGATGCTCAGGTTCCACAACAATTTGGAAGTAGTGCTGGAGCTGTTTTTGTAAAAGATCTATATGGTGATAAGAGGCCGGAGATTGTCCGAGCTACATATGGACAGGGGGCCGACGCAAGAAGATATGCACTGATGTTTTTCGAATTTGATCCTGTTGCCAATATCTACAAGTATAGTAAAACTACAATGGATCTTGGAATATTTGGGGAAAACCCGACAGTAGGCTGCACTTCAATACAATCGATTGATTTCAATCGTGATGGACATATGGACCTTGCTGTAGCTTTTGAAGGGTTTTATAATGGTATTCAACTTTGGAAAAATGATGGCAAAGGAAACTTTTTTTCAGATCAATATTTTGCTTTCAAAGGTGGATCGCCGGGAGATACTACAGGTTTCCCAATTCGTGAATTTGAGGTAGCAGATATTGATCAAGATGGTTGGCCAGATATTCTCGCGCATCCGAGTGGTTTTGATTCACGATTTCGAATAGATCCCCTTCCAGCGCCCAGCCCCAATACAAAAGGAAAAGGTATTCGGCTGAATGTGGCAATCTGGAAAAATACCAAAGGAAGTTTTTCATTTTTAGAAAAAGAAATATCTTTTCCAGGCTTATACCCAGGTTTCATGAAAGGTTTTTACATAAACAGTGATGTCAGATACTTTGGATTTGAAAATGCAGAGTTTAATGGTAATACACCTCGATTACATGTTTTTAAACTGCATGATATTACTATTCATTTCTGTCGAGATCTGATAAAGCCTGCATTTAGTGCATCCAAATTCGGCTTCTGCTCAGGTGATAGTTTAAAGTTGTCCGTTACAAATGTTAATAAAGGCGATACCCTCAAATGGTATTGGGGGACAAAATTTGATTTTACAAATGTTGCCAATAAAATATTCACTGATAGCTCCAAACTTTACGTAACAAGAACTGATAGTTTAGGGTGTTTGATATCATCTGATACGATTCAAATTGTAAAATACGCGATACCACCATCTCCAAGTATTTCAAGAGACACTGCAAATAATCTAGTGGCCAGTATAAATGGAATTACATGGTATAAAGACGGAGCAAAGATCTCTGACACAACACAAAAGTTCAAACCAACGACAAATGGACTATATACGGCTTCAACGACACAGAATGGATGTACTAGCAGTATTAGTCAATCATATTACTATTTGACCAGCTTCTTAACAAATCTCTCTAATGGGGAATTTGTTAAGATCTCACCGAATCCAACTTCAGGTGAAATAAGAATTGATTACCAATTAAATACTCCTGCTGATCTGTTAATCTCCATAAATGACATCAATGGCAGAGCCATTATTTCAAGTCAAAAGATTAAATCGGGTAATAAGATCAATTTGAGAGAATTGGTTTCCGGAAGCTATGTTGTAATGTTAAAAGATAACGCAGGAAGATTGATTTCAACACAGAAAATAATAAAGGAGTAACTTACCAATGTAAGGTTTCCCTTATTTAAACCACTTCCAAGCTTTTTCAAGCGACAAATCGCAGCAAATTTGTATCACCTTCAAGCATAAAAGAGCCCATGCAAAACTGCATGGGCTCTTTTCATATTTGTACGTTTATTTGCTCGCAGAACTTCCGCACAACCCTCGTCCCTCGTCCCTTGTCCCTCGTCCCTGGCTGTATAACCTACTTCTTCTCCAACAACTTAAAGAACTGATCCAACTGAGGAAGGATCACAATCCTTGTCCTGCGGTTGGCAGCACGTCCGGCTTCAGTAGAATTGTCAGCCAACGGACGGAATTCTGCACGTCCGGCAGCCACCATCTGTGCAGGGTTCATGTCATACTGCTTTTGGAGCAAGCGAACAATTGTTGTTGCGCGCTTTACGCTGAGGTCCCAGTTGTCCATCAGATCCTTGTCGCCCTTCATGGCAACATTGTCTGTATGCCCTTCGACCATGAACTCGATATCGGGTTGGTTTTTCAAGACCAGTGCCACCTTTCCAAGAACGGTCTTGGCCCTTTCGCTCAGGTCAAAGCTGCCTGTCTTGAACAATACCTTGTCTGAAATATCAACATATACCACACCCTTGTCTACCTTGATGTTCACGTCCTGGTCGTTCAAATCTCCAATGGCGCCTTTCAGGTTCATCACCAGTGCCATGTTCATGGAATCCTTTCTTGCCGCTGCCGACTGGATGGTTTGAATATATGCATCTTTTGATCCGATGTTGTCCAGTGATTTTTTGATGCTCTCTGCCTGGGAAGATGAAATGACCGAAAGGTCTTCCAATTGCTTCAGGGTTTGGTTGCCGCTTCTCTTTAGGAATTCAATCTGGTCTTTCAATGATCCGATTTGTGCTTCACGTTGTGCATCTGCAATGGAGCGCTGGCGCTCTGCCTCAGCTTTCTCGTCACGGCAGGCCTTTGCTTCCTTTTGTGCTGCAATCAATTGATTGTTGAGGTCGCCGTATTTTCCTGTAAGTGCCTGGAATTTCTTGGAGCTTACACAGGAGAACAAGGTAACAACCATCACCAAAGGGAGAACAAGGAATTTGCTTTTCATCTTTTCGATTTTTTAAAAGGTGTTGTCTAAAACGCAAATATAAATTCTCCTTGTCAATTCATCCCCATTAATAATCCACACCAACAACATGGGTTATTTTTCATCGGTATCTATGGTTCTTAAAAAAGCGCTTCTTCTTGGTGCCGGCATGGTGCTGTTTTCTCCCCTGATGGCTTTCCAAATCACTTCATTGAATTCAAAGTCATCTGCACGGTCCTCCTTGCTGAAGTCAAAGCTGAGGCTCTTTCTGGAAAGGCTGTTGGCCTTTAGGTTCTTTTCATTCAGGTCAACCCTTGCAGGAAGGGATTGAAAGGGAGAAAGGTCAGGGGTCTTTGAAAAACTGTTCCACATGGGTGTGGCCGCGGCATCATATTGCGACATGGGCGGTAAGCCGAGGATCAATTCAATGGTCCTCAACATAGAAGAAGTGCTGTATGGGGTATGATCAACATGGCGCCTTTTCACAAATCCTCCCGCAACATAAGCTGTTGTGCGGTGTGCATCCACATGATCGGGACCATTTTGTGCATCGTCTTCCACAATGAAAATCGCCGTTTCCTTCCAGATGGAAGATTTGGAAAGGTATTCCACAAACATCCCTACGGCAAGGTCATTGTCTGCCACATGCGCAAAAGGAGTTGGCCTTCCAACGCTGGCTCCTTCTGTATGGTCATTGATGAAACGCAGGGTATTCAATTGCGGTACTGCATTTTTCGCAAGCAATGAATCGAACTCTCGTTTCCACTGGTAAAACCGCGTGGTGTCCCGGACGGTTTCATCCCAACTGGTATAATAAGGACAGAAATGCCCTTCCAATACCGGGATATTGGCCTTGTAATCATCCGCAAATTCGCCATAGGTCCTGTAACTCACTCCTCTGCGTTGTGCAAGGTTCCAAATGAATCCGCCCTTGTTGTTGGCAGCTTCCCTTGTTCCCTCTGCTCCATAATCGCCACCCCTGCCTCCATAATTGGTGGGCCAGGTTTTTTCAAGGTAGTCTGTTGCGTAAGCGCCAAGGCTCCAGTTGTGTCCGTCCGCACTCACTTCCCCATCCACATAAAAATTATCCAACAAAACGAATTCCTTGGCCAGGGCATGTTGGTTCGGAGTGATGTTTTCCCCAAACAACAGCAAACTGGTATCGCCATTTCCCCCCGGAATGTCAGACAGCACCTGGTCGTAGGTCCTGTTTTCCTTGATGATATAAAATACATGCTTGATGGGAGACAGATCACCGACTTTCATGGGGATGGGATTGCCCGGTTCTCCCGATGCCAGGGTTTCCCTTTGCTTTGAATATGGGGTGTTGGCATATACTGCTTTAGACAGGCCGGCAAGCGCTGTGGCAGTCGGTTCCTCAAAAACGCTCATGGTACCCTTGAAGAGTCCGCCAATATATTGTACATCCTTTGGCCTTCCCGCATCACCCTGCTGGTAAATGACCTGTTGTTTTTTCTGAACAGGATTGGGTCCAAAAGGATTGGCCATTGATGTGAAGCCTTTTCCATTACTCACAAAAATCTTTTTGCCGATCACGCGCACATTCGTGGGATACCAACCAACAGGTATAAAGCCCATGGACCTGCTCTCTCCCTTGGTCTCAACATCAAATACTGCAATACAATTGTTGTCTGCATTGGCGATATACAATCTTTTTTCATCGGCAGAAAGTGCAAGTCCATTGGAGGCAGAACCGGCAGGAGCAGCAGGGTACAGCGCAGCATCCAGCGTTTCACTGACCTGCATGGTGGATGTGTTGATGACTGAAACACTGTTGTCGTTGGCATTGGCAACGAAAATCCTGTCTCCCTTTTTGGACAAGATGATCTCATTGGGATTGTCCCCAACACTTGTTGAAGCCAATACGGTTCCGGAAGCGGCATCCAGTTTCAAAAGCTTGTCGCCTCCCCAAACGGAAACATAAACGAATTTCTTGTCCTGCGAAAGCAAACATCCGTATCCCTCAGCTCCGATGGAGATTTTTCTGATCAACTTTTTGGAAACAAGGTCAATGGTATAGAGCGCACTGTCTTCTCTTGTGACCACATAGAGCTTTTTGTTTCGATCATCCAAGGCCAGACCCGCAGGACCTACCCTGTTGGGCCAGGGTGCGCCAAGAAGAATGCTGTCTACCAGTTGCAGGGCGTTTGATGAAACAGCGTATTTATTGATGCGGTTGTCGTGACCGCCAGAAGCATACAGGAATTTTTCGTCTGCTGAGAACACAAGCCCATACCAGGCCTTAGGGAGTTCCAGGGTATGCAAGACCTTTTCCGCAACCGGATCAATGAGCTGAATCGAATGCAGGCTTTGGCCATTGTTGGTGACGGCCACACGCTTCCCTGAAGAGGATACTGCAATGTTCAAGGGAAGATCCCCGAGTGGAAAACTTCTGCCAAAAGGTGAAAGGGACCATCCGTTGGGAAGCCTGACCGGTTCAGGAACCTGGGCAAAAAGACCCGTTGAAAACAGGAAAAAATGAATTGCAATGGCCAATATTTTGTTCATGTGCTGTGGTTTGGTATCCCAAAAATAACCAAGACCGCTGCAAATAAATTTGGTCTGCTATCAACAAATAATTGTTATATTTATATAGATTTTTGTCACCGGTAGCTTGCCGGAGTTTCTTGTTTGTTTTCTCATGTCTACCCTGCTATTTGTCTAAATAGCAGGGTTTTTTGTTGAAAACACCGCCCCATGAAGAGAAAAACACTAATATTTTTAGTGGAAAAAATGCTAAAAAAATTAGTTTGTGATGTCAAATCCCCATATCTTTACTCTCTCAAAATTTTAAACTATGTCAAATTCAGAAAAATTAAAAGCGCTGAAACTCACGCTGGACAAGATCGAGAAGGATTATGGAAAGGGAAGTGTGATGATGATGAATGAAAAAGGGGAGGCGCAACTTGAAGCAATTTCAACAGGTTCAATTGGTCTGGACAGTGCGCTGGGAATTGGCGGATTGCCAAAGGGAAGGGTCATAGAAATCTATGGACCGGAGAGCTCGGGAAAGACCACCATCGCTACGCATGTCATTGCGGAAGCGCAGAAAAAAGGCGGCATGTGCGCATTCATTGACGCAGAACATGCGTTTGACAGTGTCTATGCAAAAAAACTGGGGGTAGATGTAGACAACCTGCTGATCTCTCAGCCGGACTATGGTGAGCAGGCATTGGAAATTGCAGACAGGCTTATCCTTTCGGGGGCGTTGGATGTCGTGGTGATTGACTCAGTAGCGGCATTGGTACCCAAAAGCGAACTGGAAGGCGAGATGGGAGACAGTAAAATGGGATTGCATGCCCGTTTGATGAGCCAGGCACTCAGGAAACTGACCGCCACCATCAGCAAAACAAACACGATTTGCATTTTCATCAACCAGCTTCGTGAAAAAATCGGCGTCATGTTTGGCAACCCCGAAACAACCACCGGTGGCAACGCCTTGAAGTTCTACGCCTCTGTTCGCCTGGACATCCGCAGGGCTGCACAAATAAAAGATGGTGATGAAGCAATCGGGAACCGCGTGAAAGTGAAAGTGGTGAAAAACAAGGTTGCCCCACCTTTCCGCTCTGCTGAATTTGACATCATCTATGGGGAAGGGATTTCAAAAACAGGTGAGATCCTCGACATGGGCGTTGAACTCGGAATCGTCAACAAAAGTGGCAGCTGGTACAGTTACAACGGGGACAAACTTGGACAAGGACGTGATGGTGTGAAACAACTGTTGATTGACAACCCGGAAATGGCAAATGAAATCGAAACAAAGATCAGGGAAAAAATCAAGGAAGCTCAGGCATCATAAATGCAGTTGGTGCTTTTGTTTAGAGGCCGCATCCCGCAAGGATGCGGTTTTTTTATTTACATTCACACTGTTAAATCACAACATGGAAAAGAAGAGAGACCTGGGTGCCAGGAAACGCATTGCATTGGTTGCACACGACAACAAGAAAAAAGAAATCATTGATTGGGTGGTATACAACAAGACGGCCCTTTCAAGACATGAACTTTTGGCAACAGGCACCACAGGACGATTGATAGAAGAGGCCCTTGACAGGTCCATCAAAAAATTACTGAGCGGGCCATTGGGTGGCGATCAACAAATAGGCGCCATGATCGCAGAAGGAAAGGTTGATGTGCTGATATTTTTTTGGGACCCCATGGAAGCCCAACCCCACGACCCGGACATCAAGGCTTTGCTGCGGCTGGCAGTAACCTGGAACATTCCCTTTGCCTGTGACCGCGCAACAGCAGACTTCCTGCTTACCTCACCATTGATGCATGAAGCCTATTCCTGCACCATTCCTGATTATTCTACCTATATCAGAAGGGAGATGAAATAGGCTGCTCAATTTTATGCAGCAAAGAACTTTTGATCAGTGGCTTTGTTTATTGACCAAAGACTTTTAGCATGATGAAACTATTGTTTGCCGTAATCCTTTTAATGGGAAACGTATGCTTGGCCCAGGACAGCATCAAGCCTGCTGATGTGCACAGGATGGCGGATTTGCTTGACCTGAAATATTCTGATAAGGAAGTGGGGATGATGATACCAGACCTGAAAGACAACATCATCGACTATAAAAAAATGCATGCGCTGTCGCTGGACAACAGCATCTCCATGAGCTTGGCACAGCGTTTAATACCTGAAGCAATCAAACAAGAAAGACTGAAATGGAAATACGATAAAAAAATTAAACTCCCGGTCAACAAAAATGAACTGGCATTTTATTCGATCCAAGCCCTTGGGTCATTGCTTCGAAACAAGTCCATCACTGCTGTTGAATTGACAGGGTTTTTTATCAACCGGTTGAAACAATTTGGAGATACGCTTCAGTGCACGATAAGCCTTACAGAATCAATAGCGATGGAGCAGGCAACAAGAGCAGATGAAGAATTGAACAGGGGTATAGATCGAGGTCCGCTGCATGGTATTCCATATGGTTTAAAAGATCTTTTTGCTGTGAAGGGCACAAAAACAACCTGGGGCGCAGCACCATATAAAAACCAAACCATCGATGAAGACGCTTATGTTTACACCCGGTTGAAAGAGGCAGGAGCAGTGTTGGTGGCTAAATTTACTTTGGGTGCTTTGGCGATGGGAGACCATTGGTTTGGTGGAAGAACAAAAAACCCCTGGAACCTTGAAAAGGGCTCCAGTGGCTCATCTGCAGGATCCTCTTCTGCGACCGTGGCTGGCTTGGTCCCCTTTGCCATTGGCACTGAAACACATGGATCCATCATCTCCCCAAGCCATACCTGTGGGGCAACAGGACTGCGGCCAACATTTGGAAGCGTGAGCAGGAGTGGTGCCATGACCCTGAGTTGGAGCCTGGACAAGGTGGGGCCCATCTGCAGGTCTGCAGCCGATGCAGCAACTGTTTTTGCATGTATACATGGAACGGATGAAAAAGATGCAAGTGCCGTCAATGCTGCATTCAACTACAACGGCAGAACAAATGTGAAAGCCATGCGCATCGGTTATGCCAAAAATCACTTTGACAAATTGGATTCATCTGCACAGGAATGGTCCGTATTGAATGTACTCAAAGCGCAGGGCCTTGAAATAAAACCCATGTATTTCCCAGACACCGAAGTTTATGCGTTTGATATCATTGGACAAGTCATCGGTGCAGAATCTGCCGCTGCATTCGACAGCTTCACCAGAACAGGACTGGACGACCAGATGACAAGACAAACCCGTTTTGACTGGCCAAATTATTTTAGGGTAGCAAGAACCATTCCAGCGGTAGAATACATCAATGCAAACAGACACCGCAGTATCCTGATGCAACGCGTGAATGCGGCAATGCAACCATTCGATGTCATCATCACACCAAGTTTTGGAGGAAGACAATTGGCCATCACGAACCTGACAGGTCATCCAGCCCTCTGCATGCCCATCGGCCTCACAAAGCAAGGAATGCCCAATAGCATTACCTTCTTGTCCAACCTTTTCAATGAAGAAGCACTGCTTGCACTGGGAAATTTCTTTCAGGAAAAAACGGATTACGATAATATCCATCCGGAAAAATTCAGATGATAAATTGGGTTAATTTTGCAGCATGCAATTCAAGCTGCATTCACCCTATTCTCCAGCAGGCGACCAGCCCAATGCCATCCGGCAACTGGTGGAAGGCATTCAACAGGGTGAGCAATACCAAACGCTGTTGGGTGTAACCGGATCCGGCAAGACCTTTACCATGGCCAATGTCATCCAATCGGTGCAGCGTCCCACACTGGTATTGACCCACAACAAAACCCTGGTTGCCCAACTTTATGGTGAGTTCAAACAATTCTTTCCAGAAAATGCTGTTGGCTATTTTGTTTCCTATTATGATTACTACCAACCGGAGGCTTATTTGCCGGTCAGCAACACGTATATCGAAAAGGACCTTGCCATCAATGAAGAGCTTGACAAGCTCCGTTTGCAAGCCACTTCAGAATTGCTGAGCGGAAGGCGCGATATCATTGTTGTTGCATCCGTAAGCTGCATCTATGGAATGGGAAATCCCAGTGAGTTTGAAAACGGAATTGTCAGGATTCACAAGGGGCAAATCCTCAGCAGACAGGGTTTTCTTCATTCTTTGGTAAACTCACTTTATCACCGCACACAAATCGATTTCAAACGGGGAAGCTTTCGGGTCAAGGGCGACACCATCGACATCAACCTTCCATACGTTGACTTTGGATACCGCATCAGCTTTTTCGGAGATGAAATCGAATCCATCGATACGCTTGAAATTGAAACAGGAAAAAGAATCAGTTCTGTAGATACAGCGGCCATCTTTCCTGCCAACCTCTACCTTGCGCCAAAAGAAATCATCCACCAGGTCATCTCTGAAATCATTGATGAACTGGGCAAACAGGTGCAATATTTCAAGGACAGTGGAAAGTTCATTGAAGCACAACGGCTGAGCGAAAGGGTCAATTATGATATTGAAATGATCAAGGAATTGGGCTACTGCAACGGCATTGAAAACTATTCCCGTTTTTTTGACAGGAGAACTCCCGGAGCAAGGCCATTCTGCCTGCTGGATTATTTTCCGAAAGACTTTATCTGCATGATTGATGAAAGCCACCAGACCATTCCACAGGTGAGTGGCATGTATGGGGGTGACAGGAGCAGAAAAATGGTACTGGTGGATTATGGATTTCGACTGCCAGCAGCGCTGGACAACCGTCCACTCAACTTCAATGAGTTTGAGCAGATGCTCAACCAAGTGGTTTTTGTTTCCGCCACGCCAAGCGAATACGAACTCCAGAAAACGGAAGGCGTAGTGGTGGAGCAGGTTGTACGTCCAACCGGCCTTCTGGATCCCCCCATCGAAGTGCGTCCCAGCATCAATCAGGTGGATGACCTGCTGGACGAGATTGACAAGACTGTGAAAAAAGGGGACCGCGTTCTGGTCACGACGCTGACCAAAAGGATGGCCGAAGAGATGGACAAATACCTGCAGCGCATCCAAATCAAATCCAAGTACATCCACAGCGAAGTGGACACATTGGACAGGGTGGAAATCCTGCGCGAACTGCGGTTGGGCATCATTGATGTTTTGGTGGGCGTTAACCTGTTAAGAGAGGGTCTTGACCTGCCAGAAGTATCGCTGGTGGCCATTCTTGATGCTGACAAGGAGGGATACCTCCGCAATGAAAAATCACTGACCCAGACCGCTGGTCGTGCAGCAAGAAATGTTGACGGCCGTGTGATCTTCTATGCCGACCATGTTACCGGAAGCATGCAAAAGACCATGGATGAAACCGAAAGGAGAAGGGCAAAACAAATGGCCTACAACACGGCACATGGAATCACTCCTGCATCCGTCAACAAAAGCAAGGAACAGGTATTTGCGCAAACTGCAGTCCTGGACATCAAGGGATATGACGAAAACAACAATCTTGCCGCCGTTGCAGAAGAGCAGATGAGCACAAGGGTTGCAGAAGAACAAAACGATTACATGACGATTCCGCAACTGGAAAAGCATGTAACCAAGTTGAAAAAAACAATGGAAAAAGCAGCCAAGGACCTTGATTTCATGGAGGCTGCGCGGTTGAGGGATCTGATGCTGGAGTCCAAAAAAAGGATGGAAGAGATGAAAGCATTGCAGTAAACCACCGATAAAGCTGGAAAATGTCCATTGTGTTCTAATTGAAATGCAATTATTTTGATCCAATTGATTAAATTCACACACAATCAAACCATAGCCATGCGTTCCAGAATCATTGTTGCTCTTGTTACAGGTGTTTTGCTCACTTGTTTTGTTCAGGCACAAAAAATCAAGCCCCGCCTAAAAGACATTGACCTGAGCGACATGGCCGCATTTCAATCGCCCACACCAAACTGGAAAATCATCGGTGCGGTTCAGGCCGGCTACAACGACACGGTTTTGAATACAGCCAAAGGAAGCGGCATTCTTTTCAACGATTTTAGCCGCTCCATTCAAAATAAACCAGTTCACAACCTGGTGACCAAAATGGAACACGGTGATGTCAACCTTGAATTTGATTTCATGCTGGCAAAAGGATCCAATTCCGGCATCTACTTTCAGTCCCGGTACGAAGTTCAACTTTTCGACAGTTGGGGAGTGAAAATACCCAGGTACAGCGATCTCGGTGGTCTTTACCAAACCATCAAAAAATCCAAAGGAATGAGTGGAAAAGCGCCCTTGAAAAACGCGGCTTTTGCACCCGGACTCTGGCAGCACATGGAAATCTCTTTCCAGGCACCAAGGTTTGATGCAGCGGGCAAGAAAACAACTCCTGCAACATTCATTTATGTGCGGCTGAACGGTGTTACCCTGCATGAAAACATCGCTGTTGAAGGGCCTACTGTTTCAGCAACATTTGAAGATGAAAAACCTTATGGCCCATTGATGATCCAAGGAGACCATGGTACCCTGGCCATCAAAAACCTCAAATATGCTCCACAGGACGACCTGAAAGTGGAACTGAAAGACCTCAGTTACCAGTATTTTGAGAAATCGGCCACCAACCTGGCAGAAGCAAAGACAACCAAGCCAACAGGTCAGGGAAATACAAAAACCCTTGATGCAAGGCTGGCATCGGCCCGCGACAAATTCTTGATCCTGTTCGAAGGCAAAATCAACATTCCGGATGATGATAACTATACCTTCAATGCGTTCTTTTCCGGAACAGGGGCATTGGAAGTAGATGGTAAAACCTTGCTTCAGGCAAGTGGCTTGTTTGTGGGCGGAAATCCAGTTGAAGCAAGCACCAATCTTAAATCTGGACAACATGCTTTCAGGTTTTGGGTGAACAAGGACCTGGCCTCCGCAAGACCAGGATTCGCGTTGTTCGTAGAAAAGGCAAACAGCAAGGCAATTGCATTGCATAGTTCCGGGTCCATTCCCGACCGTTCTCCTGCACCATTGATTGCAGTTAGGGCAGAGAGTGGTCCAGAACTGGTTCGCTCTTTTATGAACCATAACAATAAAAAACTCACACATGTGATGTCTGTTGGAGACCCCTCTCAGGTGCACTATTCCTATGATCTTCTCCAGGGTGGAATGCTGCAAGCATGGAAAGGGGATTTCCTCAATACGACAGACATGTGGCACGAGCGTGGAGAACCCCAAACCGCATCGGCATTGGGAGCCCCGGTTGTTCTTCCAGGAAACTGTCCCATATACGACAAGTCGCTGGCAAAAGACAGCATGGCAGATTACCAATACAAGGGATATACCCTGTCCGCAGGACTTCCGGTCTTTTCATATGCCTACAGGCAACTCAAGGTCAGGGACCAGGTTCAGCCTGCTGAAAACGGAAAGGGATTGAAACGTTCCATCAGCATAACCGGTGAAGGAAAAGAAAAAACCATGGTGCGCATTGCGCAAGCCAATGAAATTACGCCCCTTGGAAAAGGCTTGTACAGCATCGGCAACCAGGCCTATTTCGTACAAATTGCACCGGAACTGTATCCAAGAATCGAAACCTATCTGGGGCAAAAACTGCTGGTTCTTCCAGGAAGTGAAACTGTACAATACCAATTGATCTGGTAGAAATTTGGACATTTGTTGTTAATTTTGCAACAGATGAGACCAGATTTTCCCTTCAAGCTGTTCAATGACAAAAGTGACAACTATGCATGTCTGATGCAGTCACTTGCTGTGGACTCATTCGAGAATTGATTTTATTGCACAAGGCTCCTTCCTTGTGATCACATCAATTTTCTTACCCAATTTCTTTATTACAATGGAAATTCTTGAACAGTTTCGCCAAAAGATCAGCGAGCGCTCCAAAAACTATATCGGATATCCGGTTGCCACAGACTACGACTACACGGCATTGTATCCACTGCTGCAGTACAGCATCAACAACGTTGGAGACCCTTTCATGGAGTCCAACGACATGCAATGCAAATCATTTGAACGGGAAGTGGTTTCTTTTTATGCAGATTTTTTCAATGCTCCCGCCAACAACCACTGGGGTTATGTTACCAATGGTGGATCAGAAGGAAACCTGTATGCGCTTTACCTCGCACGAGAGCTCTATCCCAACGGAATCGTATACTACAGCGAAGCCACACACTACAGCGTTCAGAAAAACCTCCACCTGCTGAACATGAAAAGCATCGTCATCCGTTCACAACCCAACGGTGAAATGGACTATGACGACCTTTCTGAAATGATCCAACTGAACCGCCAGCAATCCGTCATCATCATGGCCAATATTGGCACCACCATGACGGAAGCAAAAGATTCTGTACCTGCCATCAGAGAAAAGCTGAACAAGTACGCAATCAAAAGCTCCTATATCCACTGTGATGCTGCACTTGCAGGCTCTTACCTGCCCTTGCTGGGTGCGAATGATTTTGACTTTGCACATGGTGCAGACAGCATTGCCATCAGTGGTCACAAGTTTTTTGGATCGCCCATTGCTAATGGTGTTGTACTGGTGAAAAAATCCTACAAGGACAGGATCGGTCGTTCCATCAACTATATCGGAACACTGGATACCACCATCACCGGATCAAGAAGTGGCTTCAATGCATTGATTGTCTGGTATGCCATCCAAAAGCTGGGAAAGAAGGGCATGCTTGACAGAACGATGGCCAGCCTTGAGAATGCTGCATACCTGCGTGTTCAGCTCAATGCCATCGGCGTCAAAGCCTGGAGCAACCCGCATGCTTTAACTGTTGTAATGCCAAGACCTGCAGATGCGGTTTGTAAAAAATGGCAACTGGCCACAGACAATGACATCGCACATGTCATCTGCATGCCAGGAATTTCAAGAGAACAGCTGGATGAATTCATTGAAGACATGCGGCGTTCAGTTTCTGTTGGTTAACAACAATGGCATATGCATTGAAGCGGGAATTTGATTATCTTTAAGGCAATAAAATTTCTCCATGCGCATCAACCGTTCAATTTCAATAACAGCAATGCTTTTGGGCCTGACCCTTGTATCCAATGGACAGACAAATGCAGTACAATCTGAGAAGGATTTTTACTCCCTCAAAACCATCGCCATACCCCAAGAGGCAAAGCTTGAAGTAGGTGGTATTGCTGTCTTGCCTGATGGCAGGATTGCTGCATCCACCAGACGGGGAGAAATTTGGATGATAGAAAACGCTTATGGGAACGGTGCCCCCCACTTTACAAAGTTTGCATCCGGATTGCATGAAGTCTTGGGCTTGGCCTACCGCGACGGCGCCTTTTATTGCACCCAACGGGGAGAGTTGACAAAAATCGAAGACCGCGATGGGGATGGAAGGGCTGATAGTTTCACCCCGGTATCCATCTTCCAGCTCAGTGGCAATTACCACGAATATGCTTATGGTCCAGTATTTGACAAACAAGGCGACATGTATGTTACCCTCAATGTTGCCTGGGTGGGATATGGCGATGGGCTGGGCAAATGGCATGGCTGGTTGCTGAAAATAAAGCCGGACGGGACCACTGAACCCATTGCTACCGGACTGCGGTCCCCAGCAGGTTTCAACATCAACAACAATGGCGACGTGTTTTATGCAGAAAACCAGGGCGACTGGGTCGGCAGTGGAAGGGTAACACATCTAGAGAAAGGCGATTTTGCAGGCAATGCCGGAGGGCTCAATTGGACCAAAGAACCCGAATCACCCCTCAGGCTTACAAAAGAAGACCTCAAGGCGGTGGACAATGGTCAACCCATGCACGAAGCTGCAAAAAAAATCAAGGAATTGAAACTTCCCGCCGTATGGTTCCCCCATACACTGATGGGCATCTCCACTTCAGACATCCTGCAAGATGATGTCAACGGATCTTTTGGCCCTTTTGCAGGGCAATACTATGTTGCAGACCAAGGCCACTCCAAGATCATGCGCATGACGCTTGAGAAAGTGAACGGAAAATACCAGGGCGCTTGTTATCCTTTTTACGAAGGCTTTGCCTCGGGATTGCTCCGTTTGCGCTGGGGCCTCGACGGCTCCATGTTTGCAGGGATGACCAGCAGGGGATGGGCCAGCACAGGAAAGGCAGAATATGCATTGCAGCGCCTGGTCTGGAACGGAGAAACGCCCTTTGAAATGAAAGACATTCATGCCCTTCCTGATGGATTTGAAATTGAGTTCACACTTCCCGTTGATGCGGCAAAGTTGAAAAACGCAATGAATTATTCCGTCAACAGTTTCACCTATATGTACCACCATACCTACGGAAGCCCCATCATCCAGAATCAAATCAGAAAAATCAAGGGAATTGTTCCATCAGCTGACGGGAAGAAAGTCAAGCTGGTGATGGACAGCCTCATTGCAGGCCATATCCATGAGATCAAGGTGCAAAACCTGACATCATCCAATGGCAAATCACTGTTGCATGATTTTGCCTACTACACCATGAACAATATTCCCAAAGGCAATCCAACGGTTTTGACCGAAGCGCAAAAGGTGAAGATGATGGACATGAAACATGACATGAAAATGATGCCAGAGGCAACATCCGTCAATACCATTACCGCAAAAAGGAAACTGACCATGCCGGGGGATTGGGGACAGCCGGATGTTGTCCTGAAAATAGGTACCAAACCTGGCCTGAAATTCGACGTAAGTCGTTTTGAAGTGAAGGCGGGTGCAAAAGTGCGCCTGATCTTCAGCAACAACGATGACATGACACACAATGTTGTGGTGGTCGCTCCAGGCGCTGCAGACGAAGTAGGAACCCTTGCCTTGCAGCTCGGACTGAAAGGGTCAGAAATGAACTATGTTCCGAACAGCCCTAAGGTGCTCTTCCATACAAAATTGCTGCCACCAGATGCGATTGAAAGCATCTATTTCTTTGCACCAACAACACCCGGTGAATACCCATTCATTTGTTCCTATCCGGGTCATGCATCTGTGATGCGTGGCATCCTGAAAGTGGTCAAATAACATGGTCAGGGAAATCCACGAATGGCACAGTCCAGCACTCAACAAGGAGATGCCGGTTGCCGTTTATGGCCACCATGGATTTGCCCTCCTGATGATTCCCACAGCTGCTGCAGACTACCTGGAATATGAACGGTTTGAACTCATTGATCACCTGAAACCCTTTCTGGAAGCGGGTAAGCTGAAGATTTTTTCAGTCAACAGCATCAACAACGAAAGTTGGTTGAACAGGCAAATGGAAGGTGCCCACAAGGCCATCCGACAGAACCAGTTCAACGCATACATGTTCGAAGAGGTGGTTCCATTTGTCAAAACCATGACTTCCATGGATACGCCCATCATCACCTGTGGTGCATCTTTCGGAGCCTTTCACGCGATGAACCTTTTCCTGAAGAGACCGGACCTGATCAATGGCGTCATTGCAATGAGCGGCGTGTATGACCTGATGGAATATACACATGGGTTTTATGATGAACAGGTTTATTTCAATTCTCCGATGCATTATATCCCCAACCTCGCCGATCATGATACCCTTGAACAGATCCGGCGCGGAAAAATTATCCTTGCCACAGGAAGCGGCAAACACGAAGATCCTGAAGCCAACAAAAGATTTTCAAACGTTTTGCATGGCAAATCCATTCCACATGAACTGGAGGTTTGGGCTGAAGACATCCACCACGATTGGCCTACCTGGAGAAAAATGCTGCCTTATTTTATCGATATGAAATGCTGATCTGTCCCCTTGTATTGTAAAACACCGGGTGGTGAAACTGGTTGCGAAAAGAGTAACTTTGAAGCATGGAAAAAAAGCTGTTCCTCCTCGATGCATTTGCATTGATCTTTCGTGCGTATTATGCATTGATCAGAAGCCCGCGCATCACCAGCAAAGGAAAAAATACCAACGCACAGTTTGGTTTCACCAACGCATTGATTGACCTCCTCAATAAACAGAAGCCAACGCATCTGGCTGTTTGCTTTGATACCGCAGCCCCAACAGAAAGGCATACCGATTTTGCCGACTACAAAGCAAACAGGCAGGAAGCTCCGGAAGACCTGCTCGCATCGATCCCCGACATCAAAAAAATCATTGAGGGACTGAACATTCCCATCCTTGAAACAGATGGATTCGAAGCGGATGATGTGATTGGAACCCTTGCCAAACAGGCAGAAAAGGCCGGGTACCAGGTTTACATGGTAACGCCAGACAAGGATTATGGACAACTGGTTTCAGACAACATCAAGATATTCAAACCGCCTTATCAGGGTGGTGATTTTGAAATCATTGGTCCGAAAGAGGTCTGTGAAAAATGGAACATCAAAGACGTATCACAGGTGATTGATATCCTGGCGATGATGGGTGACGCTGTCGACAACATCCCCGGTATTCCTGGCGTTGGAGAAAAAACAGCCGCAAAATTATTGGCAGAATATGGTACTGTTGAGAACGTCCTCGACAATGCCGATCAACTGAAGGGTGCGCTGGGAGAGAAAGTGCGCCAGGGAAAGGAACTGGCCATCATGAGCAAGAAACTTGCTACCATCATCACGAATGTTCCCGTTGAGTTTCACGAGGAAAATTTCAAAGTGACAGAACCCAACAAAGAGGCCCTGGTGGAAATCTTCAGTGAGCTGGAGTTCCGCACCATCGGCAAAAGGATACTGGGAGAAGAGATCCCTGTTGCCGGTCCGGTGGAAAAAGGAACCACAGTTCAAGGCGATCTTTTCGGGGGCAATGGAACCACCGTTGCCACATCCAACAACAATGTTGATGCTGAAGAAGAATCCAACAGTCCATTGTTTGCGGATAAAAACATCAACAATACGCCACACCGCTATGATTTGGTTGATACGGCCGATAAAATTGCATCACTGATCGCAACGTTGGAAAAAGAAAAAGAGATTTGTTTTGATACTGAAACAACAGGCCTGGATGCCAACCAGGCAGACATTGTTGGCATCAGTTTCTCCATCAAGCCGGGAACGGGGTCCTATGTGCCCTGCCCAGACAGCCGCGAAAAGACAAGATCATTTCTATTGCAATTCAACCGTCTCTTTGACGATGCCTCAAAAGTTTGGATTGGGCAGAACATCAAATATGATCTGCTGATACTCAAGAACCATGGCATTGCGTTGAAGGGTGATGTTTTTGATACCATGCTGGCGCATTATGTCATTGACCCGGAAGGGAAGAGAAGCATGGACCTGCTCAGTACAAAATACCTGGGTTACGAGCCTGTTCATATCGAAGAATTGATTGGGAAGAAGGGAAAGAACCAGGGTAACATGCGGGATGTTGAATTGGACAAGATCAAGGAATACGCGAGCGAAGATGCAGACATCACCTTACAACTGAAAAACATCTTTGAACCCCAACTCAAGGAGAAAGCCGTAGAAAAAGTATTTTATGAAGTGGAGAACCCATTGGTGAAAGTGTTGACTGACATGGAGTTTGAAGGGGTTAGGGTGGATGTTGACTTTCTCAACGAGTACTCCAAGGAGCTGGAGAAAGAGGCAAAAATTGCCGAAGAATCGGTCTACAAAATTGCCGGCGTCCGCTTCAACCTTGCCTCACCAAAACAATTGGGTGAAGTATTGTTTGAAAAGCTGATGCTGGATCCAAAAGCCAAAAAGACCAAGACGGGCCAGTACCAAACAGGGGAGGATGTGCTGCAAAAGCTGGCGCACCAGTTTCCGATTGTAGATGATATCCTCGCCTTCCGCGAACTCACCAAATTGAGGTCTACCTACGTCGACGCCTTGCCGCAACTGATCAATCCCAATACAGGCCGTGTGCATACCACCTATGGGCAGGCGGTTGCAGTTACCGGTCGGTTGGCCAGCAACAATCCGAACCTGCAAAATATTCCGGTGCGCAGTGACCGCGGAAAGGAAATCAGGAAGGCGTTCACTGCCCGCGACAAGGACCATGTGTTGGTATCTGCAGATTACTCACAAATAGAGTTGCGCATTGTCGCCGCCATCAGTGGAGACCCCAACATGTGTGAGGCATTCCGTTCAGGAAAAGACATCCATACCGCAACCGCAGCAAAGGTCTATGGCATCAACGAAGAGGATGTTACCAAGGAAATGCGTTACAAGGCCAAAAGTGTGAATTTCGGTATCATCTATGGCCAGGGAGCTTTCGGTTTGGCTGAAAACCTTGGCATCAGCCGCACTGAAGCAAAGACCATCATCGACAACTATAAAAAAGAATTTCCGGGCATCACCCAATACATGGAGTCAACCATACAATTTGCCAAAGACAATGGTTATGTAGAGACCCTGATGGGAAGGAAACGCTGGTTGCGCGATATCAACTCCTCCAATTTTACCGTTCGTGGATTTGCTGAACGCAATGCCATCAACTCTCCGATACAGGGAACTGCAGCAGACATGATCAAACTGGCGATGATCAAGGTACACCATGCCATCAAAAAAGAAGGATTCAAAAGCAGGATGATTCTTCAGGTGCATGATGAATTGATCTTTGATGCCCTGCGCAGTGAAGCGGATGCGCTGAAAGCCTGTGTGCTTGAAAACATGGAAAACGCACTTCCACTTCCCAACAATGTTCCTGTTGTGGCCGAAGCGGGAATCGGCGAAAACTGGCTTGTAGCGCACTAAAAGACATGCGTTCACCTACACAATAAACTGCCATGATCACACGCCTCTTTGTACTGTTGTTCAAGCTTCGCGGTTGGAAGATTGTTGGCACAGTACCACCAGAAATAAAAAAAGCGGTTGTCATTGCAGCGCCGCATACCTCCAACTGGGATTTTGTCTATGCCCTGGCCATTTTTCGGCGCTGTCATTTGAGGGTTCGTTACCTGATCAAAAAAGAGCTCAACTTTTTCCCCTTGAGCATCTTGCTGAAAAACACGGGGGCCATTGCGGTAGACAGAAGCAAAAAACACAACCTTACAGAGGATGTGATTTCCAGGTTCAATGAAGCGGATGAACTGTTCATCACCATTGCGGCTGAAGGCACAAGAAAAAGGGTTGACAAATGGAGAAGTGGATTTTACCATGCCGCATTGGGTGCCCATGTTCCTGTATTGCCAGGCTATCTTGATTTCAAGCGAAAAGAGGGTGGTTTTGGACCACCCATTTACCTGACCGGAAACAAGGCAGCAGACATGGAAAAATTCAAGGCATTTTATGCAGACAAGACTGCTAAATACCCTGCTCTGTTCAACCTGGACGCCATCCGGCTCGATTGAAACAATGCACCGTACATTTGTAATCAGTAATTCATGAACACGGAAAATTACATAAGAACCTTGACAATAATCGGGGGCCGCTATTTTATGTTGGCCGGCCTTGCCTTCCTGTTGTTCTATGTCCTGTTCAAGAAGCTACTCTCATTCAACAAGATTCAACAGCGATACCCAAAAACCACAGACTATCTGCGTGAAATAGGTTTTTCTGCCATCACCATTGCGATTTTTGGATTGGTCCCCTCATTTTTTGTATTCAACGAGACCGTTTCGCCCATGACTACCCTCTACAAGAAAATTGACGATCACGGATGGATTTATTTTTGTGCAGCCTTCCCCATCATGCTCTTCATGCATGATACCTATTTTTATTGGATGCACCGCCTGATGCACCATAAACGTTTGTTCAGGCTCTTTCACCTGGTGCACCACAAATCGACCAATCCATCCCCCTGGGCCGCCTATGCTTTCCACCCTTTGGAAGCAATCATTGAGGCGGGCATTCTGGTTGTTTTTCTTTTTACCATTCCCATCCATAAATTTCATTTGCTGATATTTTTCTTTTTCATGATTGTCTACAATATTTACGGACATCTGGGCTGGGAGCTTTACCCGAAAAACTTTCATAAAACCCTGATAGGAAAATGGATCAATACTTCCGTTTGCCATAACCAGCACCACCAATACTTCAAGGGCAATTACAGTCTCTATTTTTTGTTTTGGGACAGGTGGATGGGAACCCTGAGAGAAGATTATGACGAACAATATGAAAAAGTGAAAGCCCTATGAAACCGAAAATCATTTATTGTTACGATGCCTATTGTGGCTGGTGTTATGGCTTTAGCCCGGTAATCAAGGAACTTTGGCTGAAACACGGGGAACGCTTCGATTTTGAAACAATTTCCGGCGGGATGATTCCTGTTGAAACCACAAAACACATTGGTACGATTGCAGAATACATCCAGGGTGCCTACCAAACAGTCGAACAGATGACTGGGGTAACATTTGGCAAGGATTACCTCTGGCATATCTTCAACCCGGACGACAGCGACTGGTATCCTAATTCAGAAATGGCAGCCATTGCCATGGCCATTTTCAGGGAACTTTATCCAGATCAAACCATCGGCTTTGCATCAGATCTTCAATATTCCCTTTACGAAGAAGGACGTGACCTGACAGACAAAGAGGCTTACAGGCATTTGCTCGAAAAGTACGGCATCGATGCAGATGTATTTTACCAGAAATTGGGAAGTGAGGCCTACAAAGAGAAAGCCTATTATGACTTCAGCCTGATCAAACAATTGCAGGTGAATGGTTTTCCAACAGTATTCCTTCAACCCAATGAGAGCAAGCTGTACATGATTGCCCGGGGATTCAGTACCCTTTCGGAAGTAGAGGGGCGCATCAACAAGATCCTCACCGAAAACAATATTCGGTAAAATGGTCGTAGCTTTACCGCCATTAAACAGTGGACATGGAATACAACAAACTCATATCAGTAACTGGATTTTCAGGACTTTTCGAACTCGTAACCAGCAAGACTGACGGCGCTATTGTCCGTTCGCTGGAAGACAATACAACCAAATTTGTTTCAAGCAGGATACACCAATTTTCTCACCTTGAGTCCATTGAAGTGTATACCAAAGATGAAAACGTAAACCTTGCCGATGTCTTCAAGGCGATGGATGCCTCTGCAGAAACAGTTCCTTCAGAAAAAGACAACAAGGCTGTAAAAAACTATTTTGAAAAGGTTTTCCCTTCCATGGATTTTGAAAGGGTGTACAGCAGCGACATGAAAAAGATGGTGCGCTGGTTCGGTGTCATCAAACAGCACAACATCGAAATCGTTCTTCCCGAGATGGACGAGGAAGAAGAGAACAACGAGGGCTAATCACCGTTCGAAAAATACAGCACCATGCAATACAGCGCCGATATTCAGAAACTGAAGCACAGTTTCCTGCCTGAGCATTTCAGCCTGACAGACTGGAATACACTTGAACCCTATTTTATCCAACTGCGCGACCGGAACATCAATTCCGCCCAAGATCTTGAACAGTGGCTTAAAGACATGAGTGAGTTGGAGGCCTTTATCAGCGAGGATGCTTGCTGGAGGCAGGTGCGCATGACCTGCGACACTGAAAACAAAACCCTCGAAGAAGCATTCAATTTCTTCTTCATGGAGATCCAGCCCAAGATTCAGCCTTATGCGGACATCCTCAATAAAAAGTTGGTGGATTGTCCTTTTACCAAGGCGCTCGACCAGGAAAAATACTTCACCTATCTCCGTTCTGTAAAGAAGAGCATCGACCTTTTCCGTGAAGCCAATATTCCCTTGCAGGCTGAAGCCGCTGTATTGCAACAACAATACGGCACCATTGCCGGTAAGATGATGGTTGAGCAGGATGGCCAGGAATACACCCTTCAGCAGGCCGGTAAATTTCTTGAAAGCGAAGACAGGAATCTCAGGGAAACAGTCTACAAAAAAATTGCAGAAAGAAGGCTTGTAGACAAAGATGCCTTGAATGAGCTGTTCAGCAAATTGGTGGCACTCCGGCATGAGGTGGCACTCAACGCTGGATTCAGCAACTACCGCGACTATAAGTTTGCAGAAATGGGTCGCTTTGATTACACGCCTGCGTCCTGCTTTCAGTTCCACGAGGCAGTAAAAAAGGAAGTACTTCCATTGGTAGACCAGATCTATGATGAGCAGAAACAAAGGCTTGGGTTGGATACCATGAAACCATGGGATACGGAGGCGGAACCTGCAGGAATTCAACCCCTGCGGCCATTTACCGATGGAAGAGACCTGCTCAACAAATCCATCCAATGCCTTGACCAATTGAATCCGTTTTTTGGAGACTGTCTCAGGAAGATGGATGAACTGAATCACCTTGATCTTGACAGCAGAAAAGGAAAGGCCCCAGGAGGATACAACATGCCGCTTGCAGAAAGCGGAGCCCCATTCATCTTCATGAATGCAGCCGCTCAAATGTCTGACCTTACGACCATGGTGCATGAAGGTGGCCATGCCATTCACTCATTTCTCGCACATGGATTGGAACTCACGGGCTTCAAGGAATATCCAACCGAGATGGCAGAAGTAGCCAGCATGTCAATGGAACTTTTCACCATGGACCATTGGGATGTTTTCTTCGACAACAAGGAGGAAATGAAAAGGGCAAAACGCCACCAACTCGAAAGGGTGATTACCATTTTTCCGTGGATTGCAACCATTGATAAGTTCCAGCATTGGGTCTATGAGCACCCAACCCATACTGAAGAAGAAAGAAAAGAAAACTGGCTGATGATACTGAATGAGTTCTCCACCAGGTCGATTGACTTCGGCGGCCTGGAGCATTTCCGTTCTTACAGCTGGCAGAGACAACTTCATTTGTTTGAGGTTCCCTTTTATTATATCGAATATGGCATTGCCCAACTCGGCGCAATCGGCATGTGGAAACAATACAGGGATAATCCTGAAAAGGCCCTTGAAAATTATATGAAAGGATTGAGCCTGGGTGGCACCAAGACCTTGCCAGCCCTGTATGAAGCCGCTGGAATTGCTTTTGACTTTTCTCCTGAAAAAATCAGCGAGCTCATGGTTTTCGTCAAAAACGAATTGGAGAAACTTTAAGCCATACCACTTTTATGGTATGTGCAAAATTAGCATGCGGCACTGCCTGAAATTATCTTTGTGGTGCTACTAATCAGAGCCTTAACGAAATGTCCCGGTGTTTTTACATTGGGACTTTTTTTATTTGCAGGTTTTGCAAACACCGCTTACCACCATGTTGATCTCTTTCATGGTATACCCCTGTGGAAGCTTTATGGCAGGGATGACAAGGTCATCAAGGCAAACCGTTTTTCCACAATCATCGCACTTGAAATGAACATGGTTGTCGTGGTGATGACCCGATGTTATGCAGTTGTCATTGCACAAGGCATAGCGTACCATGTTGTCCGTTGATGGGATGTTGTGGATGATGCCCTTCTCAAGAAAAGTCTGCAGTGTTCTGTAGATGGTTACGCGGTCAAATTGCTCTGCACATTGCATTTCAATGTCCTGGTGTGCCAGCGCATTGCCCGAAGCAAGGAAAATGTCCAGGATTCGCTTTCTTCCTGCTGTCACGCTCAGTGCGCTGTTCTTCAATATTTCTTCTCCTTGCTTTTTCAAACTATTCTTTGATTAATGTTTGAATATCTGTCATCAGTTGATCGACCTCTTCTTTTTTAATGCCATCGTATACGCCACGTACGCGGCCTTGTCGGTCAACCAGGGTAAAAAACTGCGTATGCAGAAACTGTTCATCAATGTTTTTACTGCTGTTTTTAGGATCGTCCAGCAAGTAACTTTCACGGGCTGTTTTATAAAGATTTTCCTTGCTGCCTGTCAGGAACCACCAGTTGGAAACATCTGCACCCAATGAATCAGCATAATGCCTCAAGACGGACAACGAATCGATTTCAGGATTGACCGTATGCGATACAATGAGAAAATTGCTGTCCGTTTTGAATTGTTCGTAGATGATCTTCATGTTCTTGTTCATCTTTGGACAGATGCCCTTGCAAGTGGTGAAAAAATACTCCGCAAGATACACCCTGTTGCGAATGTCCTTTTGCGCAACCAAGGTGCTGTCCTGTCGCAAAAATCTGAAGGGCTGCACAGTATTGAGGACCGGCAATTTCACTTCCTCAAAGTCCGTGTATTTGATCATTGCGTAATAAAAGCCGCCCAACAACAATGCAAAAAATACCAAATATGATACCGCCTTTTTACCCATAATCATGTATTGAAGCAAAATTACGCTTGTCGCGTTGATTATTACAACGATAAAGAATGCAACTTTGTTGCAAAAGCATTAATTTTGTCGCCCGACCATGATCAAAATCAATTACGACGCCCTGGGAATTGCCGCTTCCGTAGCCTGTGCCATCCATTGTGCATTGCTGCCCCTGGTTTTGACAAGTTTACCTGTCCTGGGCATCAACATCATCAACAACCTTTGGTTTGAGGTTTTCATGATCATGCTTGCTGCGGGGATTGGCATTTATTCGCTTACCCACGGATACAAAAAACACCACCACCACAAAAGGGCCATCTACGTTTTTACACTCGGTATTTCAATGTTGCTCCTGAAACAAATTTTCCACGCTTACCAAACATGGTTTCTTGTGCCTGCAGTCATCCTGATTGTCAGTGCCCACTACATCAATTACCGCCAATGCAAAAAGGCCGCACATTGTCATATGGACGATTGCAGCCACTGATCAATGCCATAAACATGATGCTGTATTTCAGGAATGAATATGTAAATTGTAGCACTAAAAAATCAATGGCATGACATCAAGAAGACATTTTATTCATCAAATGGCATGGGTTGCCGCAGGCTCATTTTTCATCCACGATGCCTTGGCCCTGAGCGGTGTAAAGGACAGGAAAATAGGTGTTCAACTCTATACCGTGCGCGATGATATGGCAAGGGATCCCAAAGGGACACTGCAGAAAATTGCTGCCATGGGATTCGGTGAAGTAGAAAACTTCGGATACAACGGTAAATTCTTTGGAATGGAAGCGGCGGAATACAAAAGGGTCCTGGATAAAAATGGACTTGCTGCCCCTTCGGGTCACTACCTCTATGGCAATTACGGGAACAAGCAAAATCCGGGAACTGTGCTTTTTGGTTGGGAAAAAGCCGTTGAAGACGCCAAGACAATTGGACAATCCTTCATGGTGGTTGCCTTTCTCATGCCTGAAGAAAGAACATCCATTGCAGACTATAAAAAAGTTGCTGCCGACCTGAACAGGGCTGGTGCCATCTGCAAGCAAGCTGGCATCCAACTCTGCTACCACAACCATGATTTTGAATTCAAGGAATTGGAAGGACAGGTGCCATTCGATATCCTGGCCAGTGAAACCAATCCAGATCTTGTGAAATTTGAGTTGGACCTTTATTGGGTATCCAAGGCGGGCAAAGATCCGGTTTCGCTCTTCAGGGAATACAAGGGAAGGGTGGCCCTTTGGCATGTGAAAGACATGGACAATACTCCCAATAAAAACTTTACCGAAGTGGGCAGCGGAACCATCGACTATCCAACAATTTTTAAACATGCAAAAACTTCCGGCATGAAGCATTTCTTTGTGGAACAGGATGTTTGTCCTGGCGCTCCCCTTGAAAGCATTCGGAAAAGCATCAAACATGTACAGACAAACTTGTTGAAAAACCTTTAGGGCATGAAGCTTTTCAATTTTATATTCACCGGTCTTTTTGTTCTTTTTGCGCTCTTGCAGATCAACGATCCGGATCCTTACTTGTGGATACCGATTTACTTGTTTGTAGCATTGCTCTGTTTTCTTGACGCAAGAGGAAAATACGATGCCTTTTCACATGTCGGGACCTTGATTTTCTGTTTTTTCTTTGGGCTGAAACTGTTGTTGGCAAGGGATGGTGTCATGTCGTGGCTCAACGAACACCAGGCAGAAAGCCTGGTGCAAAGCATGAAGGCCACCAAGCCATGGATTGAGCAATCCCGAGAATTTGGCGGATTGCTGATCATCGCAATCGTCGTTACCATCAACATTTTGTTGAATAAAAAAATCCGGAGCTGAGGTTCAACTCCGGATTTTTATGTTTTGAAATACTGGTCTGCAAATGAATTATTGCTTGGGTATCAGCTTCATCGAAATAATGGCCAATCTGTTGGTTTCCTTTGTGTCCAGGCGCTCAACTTTCATGTACAACTTGCGTTCACCGGCATTTACGTTTTGCAATAGAAGTTCCTTTTTGCTGAACATGGTACTTGCAATATTTTCAAGTGTACATGATGCCAGCTTGTTTCCATTTGGAGCATCCTGGTGCAGGCTGATGGTATAGCCTTTGACCAATTGGGCAGGAACGCCATATCCAAACTCTATGGCTCCAATTCCTTCCAAGTCGATGTCTGAAAACTCAAGCCATCCATTGTTGCCCTGGCTGATGTTCAGGAATGCAGCACGGTGCTTGTTCCAGTCTTTTATCTCAACCCTCAAATTTCCACTGTTGCTTGGCATGTTTACCAAGGCACTTTTGAGTGAAACAGATCCCACCGAACTCAGTGGCCTGATGCCTGCACCGCCCTTGTCTGTATAGGTGGCTGTGATCAGCATCAGGTTACCGGTACCCATGTCATTTTCTGATGGCGTAATGCTTCCTTTGGAGGGCAGAGATGGTGCCTCTTTTTTGTTCAGGCTCAAGACCCAATCAACAATCATTCCTGCCTCTTCAGGCTTTAGGTCTGGATGCGCAGCCATGGCCACCTCTCCCCAAACGCCGCTGCCGCCCTTGATGATCTTGTTGGTCAGGTATGCCCTTGCTTTGCTATCCCCTTCATATTTCTCCGCTACCATTTTATAGGATGGTCCTACAGATTTCTCCGCCTCTTTGTGGCAGGCCTTGCAGTCCAGGGTTGCCGCGAGGTTCTTCCCTTCCATGATGGCAGTCATCACCTGGTGCCCAACCACCTGTGCCTTGTCTGGCCCGTTCAGGTAATCGACTTTTACATAAATCGATTTCTTGTCAACACCTCCTTTTTCTGTTGTGCCATCTTCTTTGTCCTTCACATTGACTGTATAAGGAACTGGCTGACCAGGAAAATAAAATTTATTACCCGCATCCAGCTTTACATTCACTTCAGGTGCTTCGTTTCCGGCATAGACCTTTACCACCTCACTCCTGGTAACACCGCCCTTTGGATCTTTCACTTCAACATAGATGACATATTCGCCGGCTTTGGTGAAGGTAAATGAAGTGTTGGGAGATGATTTTGGTTGTTGCACGGTTGCTCCAAAATGCCAAACATAACTCAAGGCATCATTATCAGCATCGGTTGATCCAATGGCATCTGCCTTCACAGTAAACGGAATGCTGCCGGAAAGTTTGGCCACATTGATTTTTGCCTTAGGCGCCCTGTTGCCCCCATTGTAATCAATTCTTGAAAGGGCTGCATCAGCATTTTTACTGAACCAGCCCGTTCCATACTCAAGTACATAGAACCTGCCATCCGGTCCCACTTCAACATCGATGGGACTTTTGAACTTGGTGGATTCCATAAAGGGCTCCATCTGCTGATAATTGCCTGCTGCATCCATGCTGACCATTTTCATCCATCCCCTGATCCATTCGTAAAACAAAAGTTTTCCATTGAAGTAGTCAGGATAGCGCGTTGCCTTTGGATAGAATTCTGAATGGTATACCGGGCCCGCCATGGCATTCCTTCCACCGGTGCCCACTTCTGGGAATTCAGGAGATGCGGCATAGGGATACCAAATGAAAGCTGGACTAACCGGTGGCAGCTCCTGAAGGCCTGTGTTGTTCTTGGATAGGTTCATGGGTTTTTTGGGGTCAAAGAAATCTCCCACTTCGCCGGTTTCGTAGTTGAATTGGCGATAAGGGTAATTGTTGCCAATGAACATCGGATACCCAAAATAACCCGCCTTCCTGGCCTGGTTTAACTCATCATAACCCCTTGGTCCTTTTTCTTCTGGTTTGTCATTGCCCGCATCTGGTCCAACATCACCCCAATACAAAAACCCGGTTTTACGGTCGACTGAAATCCTGTAAGGGTTTCTTGTACCCATGGCATAAATTTCAGGCCTTGTTTTGGGTGTGCCAGGGGGGAAAAGATTTCCTTCGGGAATAGAGTAAGAGGCATCCGGGTTAACCTTGATGCGCAATACCTTTCCACGGAGATCGTTGGTATTGCTTGATCCCCTTCTGCCATCGTATTGCTCAAATCCTTCGCGGTTATCAATTGCTCCAAAACCATCCAGGATGTATTTTGAATTCGGTTGATTGAATGGCGTTGTATTGTCTCCGGTAGAAATAAACAGGCTTCCATCAGGTCCGAAGGTCAATGATCCTCCGGTATGGCAACAGATCTTTCTTTGAGATGCAACATCCAATATTTTTTTCTCCGTCTTCAGATCTAGTTTGCCGTCTTTGTACACAAAACGTGACAGCCTGTTGGCTGCAGTGTCGTTGGTGGCATAGAACATGTAGATATAATTGTTCTTCGCGAAATCCGGATCTGCAGTGATGCCCAAAAGTCCTTCCTCTGCATTGACCCCCTGTACACCGGACTTGGAGTAGAGGTCAAATTTGGCGATCTGTGTGACTTTTTTTGTGGCATTGCTGTAAAGCATTACCTCCCCTTTTCTTTGTGTGATGAGGATGTCAAAATTGGGAAGAATGGCCATTTCGGTTGGCTCATCAAATACACCACCAGCCAATACGTTTTTTGTAAAACGGTCCTCATCCGGAACCAACATTGATCTTGCTTTGCCGAGATCGCGCTTCACATTGTTGCCTATGGCATACTTGATGCCGCCAAGGATATGCTTGAGGTACAGTGGGTCAGCGAAAGATTCATTGGTATGGCCAAACTCAGTATAGAAGGCCCTTCCGCCATCATAGTCGTGGTACCATGCCATGGGATGGCTGTCTCCGTTTTGACCACCTTCGTAGGATTTCTCATCGATGCTGATGAGGATATTGACTTCTTTGCCTGGTACCACTTTGAAGTTGTACCACTCATCATAGCGTTCCCAGATTTCTGGAAGATGTGCCGTGCTGATGTGCGACCTGTCATGTACAATCAGCTTTGCATTCTGTTGTTTGGGATGGCTTTTGAAATAGGCGCCAACCAGTTTTCCGTACCAGGGCCAATTGTATTCACAGTCACTGGCTGCATGTATGCCCATATATCCACCACCCGATTGGATATAGCGCTCAAAAGCCGCTTGCTGGTAGTTGTTGAGCGCATCCCCTGTTGCGTTCAAGAAAACAACTGCCTGGTATTTTTTAAGGTTTTCTTCTTTGAAAGCTGCTGCATCTTCAGTGGTGTCAACAGCAAACCCGTTTTCTTTTCCCAATTGGATGATGGCCGTCTTTCCAACACCGATGGACCCATGCCTGAATCCTGCAGTTTTTGAAAAAACCAATACCCTTGATTGTGCATTGGCGAAAACGGAAAAACAGATGCTGAACAAGAACAACAATTGGACTCTTCTCATGGTGGTCAAGTTATATGGTATTTATGAAAGATAAATTTAACGATTAATCAGGCGATAAAAAAAGCGCCGCATGAATATGCGGCGCCCTTGCCAAATAAACTGCACTTGTATTTTACAACTGTTTGATCTTGATGTTCCTGAACCAGACAAGGTTGCCATGGTCCTGCAAGGAAATTTTCCCTTTGCTGTACTTGGCAAAACCAGGCCAGTTCTTGAATTTTGAACCGGCAACCAGGTTGTTGAAATTATCATCACCAACAGTGGTTGTAACAACAGTCTCTCCATTGAGTTTCAGTGTCAGTGCACTGTTCACGTAGATGATCTCCGCGTGGTTCCACTCCATGGCAGGCTTTGCTGTTTCCCTGTTGCACTTGATCAGGTCATACAGGTCACCTGCACGGTGTCTTGGATTTTTCGCATCTCCTGCTTTTTCATTGTCCAACACCTGCATCTCCATGCCCGTGGCGTATGAAGTCTTGAATTTGGGGTCTTCGTGTACCCCAAAGATGATGCCACTGTTGCCCCCTTCTGAGATTTTCCATTCCAGGCTGAGGTGATAGTTTTCGTATTCAAGGTCGGTGGTAAGATCTCCGCCTTTTTTAACCCCTGGTTTCTTGTCCTTGTCTACATCGCAGTATAGAACACCATCTTCCACCTTCCAGGATTCCCCGGTTCCTTCATTGTTGTAGATATGCCAGCCGTTTTTGGTCTTGCCATCAAACAGTTTTTTCCAGCCTTTTTTGGCATTGTTCTCCGGCTTTTGTCCGTCGGTGGTTGGCGTTGCTGAGAGCAAAAAGGCAGCACAGGCAATCGTTAAAAGGGTTTTCATTGTTGTTATTTTTTCATTGATAAGATATACTCTACCATGGCTGAGGCATCTTCAACACTCAGGTTGGGATGACCCGCCATCGGGATTTCTCCCCAATTGCCTTGTCCGCCCTTGAGTACTTTTTCTGCCAACATCTTTACATTGCTTGCATTGTTCTCATATTTCTTGGCCACATCCTGGTATGCTGGCCCAATCAGTTTTGCATCGTCTTTGTGGCATGTGCGGCAATCCGATCCTGCAATAAGGGCTTTTCCGTCTTTTTTGGCCACTGCAGGCGCAGCTTCCTTTGCAGGAGTCTCTTCCTTTGCGGCTGGCTCATCCTTCATGGGAGCCGTTGTTTCTTCCGTTGTTGCATTGCTGATGGGCTTTGCTTCTTGTGTTTCTTCTCCACCGCCGCAGGCATACAGCCCGGCCGCGATCACCATTGTGAACAGTACCTTCTTCATTGTTTTTGTAGTTGTTTTTATCATGATTGTTGTCAAATGCCTAGAATTCTCTTGTTGAATGCCTCATCACTGCCCGTTCCGGCAAAATCATCAAACGCCTTTTCTGTTACCCTGATGATCTTGTCCTTGATGAAGATTGCACCTTCTTTTGCTCCCTCTTCAGGATGCTTGATGGCACATTCCCACTCCATGACTGCCCAACCACTGTAATCGTATGCGGTCAGCTTGCTGAAGATAGCTGAAAAATCAACTTGGCCATCACCCAAAGACCTGAATCTTCCTGCGCGGTTCACCCAATTCTGGTATCCGCCATATACGCCCTGTTTTCCGGAAGGGTTGAACTCAGCATCTTTTACATGGAACATTTTTATGCGCTCATGGTAATGGTCGATATAGCTAAGGTAATCAAGGCACTGCAGCACGAAATGACTTGGGTCATAGAGCAGGCATGCCCGTTTGTGGTGGTTGGTTTTTTCGAGGAACATCTCATAAGAGATGCCATCGTGCAGGTCCTCTCCCGGGTGTATTTCATAGCAAAGATCCACGCCATGCTCATCAAATACATCAAGGATGGGCGTCCATCTTTTTGCCAACTCTGTAAACCCCGTTTCTACCAATCCTGCGGGTCTTTGTGGCCAAGGATAGACCGTATGCCAAAGCAATGCACCGCTAAAGGTTGCATGGGCATTGAGGCCGAGGTTGGCAGAGGCTTTTGCTGCATATTTCAACTGCTGCACAGCCCATTCCTTTCTTGCCTTGCTGTTGCCGCGCACCGCTTCGGGGGCGAATCCATCGAATTGCTCATCATATGCGGGATGAACAGCCACCAGTTGTCCCTGCAAGTGGGTGGAGAGTTCGGTGATCTGCATTCCCGCAGATTCAACAATACCCTTTACCTCGTCGGCATAGGTCTTGCTTTCTGCCGCCTTTTGCAGATCGATGCACCTGGGATCCCAGGTGGGAAGCTGAACACCAACGAAACCCAGGTCTGCAGCCCATTTGCAGATCGTGGACAAGTCATTGAAAGGAGCTGCGTCTCCCATGAACTGGGCAAGAAAAATACCCGGACCTTTTATCGTTTTCATTCCTTTGTGTTTATACGGTGTGGGGAGTCCACTTGTCTGATGATTGAGAAGAAAGGACAACATTGTCAATAAAGGCCATGCCACGGATGCCATCCTCAACACCTGGGAAATCAAGCATTTCCGCTGTTGGCGTTGTTCCGTCAATATGTGCCCCAAGGGTCAATGAAAAATTCCTGTAAATATTGGCAAATGCTTCCAGATAACCTTCAGGATGTCCGCCCGGAGTCCTGGAATTATGGAGAGCGAAGGAAGAAAGCCTGTCTGCATAGTTTCCGCCGGCCCTGAAGATTTGGGTTGGCTGGTCCAGCCACTTCACCAACATGGTGTTGGGTTCATGTTGGGCCCATTCCAATCCTCCTTTTTCGCCATATACACGGATCTTGAGTGCATTTTCTTCACCTGCAGCAACCTGGGATGCCATCAAGACGCCAGCACCGCCATTTTCAAACTTCAGCAATACGTTTCCGTCGTCATCCAACATCCTGCCTTCTACCATCACATTGAGGTCGGCACAGATTTGGGTGATTTTCAATCCCGTGATATATTCAGCCAAATGCGCAGCATGTGTTCCGATATCGCCCATGCATCCGCTTTTCCCACTGCGCTTGGGATCTGTACGCCAGGCTGCCTGGGCATTGCCCTCGCGTTCGCTGAGTTTGCTCAACCAGCCCTGTGGATATTCAACCCAAACCTTGCGGATGTTGCCGAACTTTCCTTCTTTCACCATTTGCTTGGCTTGCTTTACCAGTGGATACCCTGAATAGGTATGGGTAAGGCAAAGGACCTTGCCGGTTGCTTCCTGTATGCGCTTCAGCTCCAGGGCTTCATCCAGCGTAAAGGCAATGGGTTTTTCAATCACCACATGAAACCCGTGCTCCATGGCCATTTTGGCAGGTGCAAAGTGTGCAAAATTGGGCGTCACAATGGTTACAAAATCCATGCGCTGGTCTTCAGGCAGTTGACTTTCCTTTGTGATCATCTCATCAAAACTGAGGTAGATCCTGTCTTCCGGGAGAAACAGTGATTTTCCAGAATCTTTTGCAATGTCAGGGTTGATGCTGAGGGCACCACAGACCAGTTCAATGAGTCCGTCCATCCCCGCTGCGTGACGGTGGATGGCGCCAATGAAGGCATCCTTGCCGCCACCAATCATTCCCATTCTAAGTTTTCTGTTCATGTTGGTTGGTTGAAAAATTTCAATAAAAATGAGGCTTAAAAATAATGAATTTAGCAGTACAATATCCCAATTGATGACCTTGTGTGCAAGATTTTAATCTGCGTGCAAACAAGTGCTGGGACACAACATAAAAGGAGGGAGCCATGGCCCCCTCCTTCAATTGTTCTGCAATGTGCTTGTTATGCTTTTTGCGCTTTTTTTGAGTAGACATAAAGGCCTACAAATGCAACAATCAGTATTGCGGGAAACAACAACATGTTAGAGAGTGTTGCTTGTCCTGCAGCCAAATCAGCAGCATCGCCCACCAATCCGGTTGCTTCTGCTGCTACTTTGTTTTGCTGTATCCATCCGCCAATGACAGGCTGAAACATGGAAGAGGAGAACATGCCGATACCGCCCATGATGGAAAGACCGAGTGCGCCTGTTTTTGGAAGAGATTCCGCAATGAAACCCAGCATGTTTGGCCAGAAATAACAGATTCCCAGTGCGTATACCACTGCTGCAACGTACAATGCTGCACCGCTCATGGTGCTCAACATGTAAATGCCTACAACGGCAAAAATGGCTGAGCCCAACAGAACACCAACCGTATTCAACTTGTGGATCAATGGTCCGGCAAAGAACCTGCCAACCGCCATCAGGCCGGTTACCAGGGCCAGGATCAGCATGGGGCTTGCACCTGCTTTGGCAAGGATGGGTCCAACCCATTGTTGTGGGCCAAATTCAGAAATGGCAGTCAGCGCCATGCAACATGCCATGAACAGGTACAATGGATTCAGCATGGCCTTGAAGTTTGCAACCGGAGAACTTGCCTCAGCCTTTGGCTGGGGGAAGCTTTGGCCCCAGAACATGATGGCATATATGATGGTTGGCACCAGGATTACCCAGATCTGTGCCTGCCAGGGAAGGCTTGCATCGGTCATGAACTTTGATATCAATGAACCCAAAACAATTCCACCAGGGAACCACATGTGAAAACGGTTCATCTTGCTGCTGAATTCATTGCCGGTATAGGCATCTGCAATCATTGGATTACAGGCCGCTTCGGTGCAACCATTTCCTATTCCAATCAACAGCGTAGACACCAACAATACGTTGTAGCTGCTGGCGTAAATGGTAGTGAGGATACCGATGGCATGCGCCACAAATGCAACTTGCATGATCAGTTTGGGACCAATTTTAGCGTAGAAAATACCCCCCAGGATCATGGAAATCGGAAAACCAAGAAACCACATGGAATTGATGGTTCCAAGCTGAACAGGATCAAGACTCAATTCGGTTCCAAGCTGTGTAAGGATGCCTGCCCTTATGCTGAAAGAGAAGGCCGTTGTAATGAGCGCGAAACAACTCGCCAAAAAAAGGCGGTTTGCGTTGATGGGCTGGGTCATTGTGATGTAGATTTGGTTATGGGTTAAATGAAAATTTGATTTTGAAGCTAACAAATCTTGAAGACCTTGCCAAGTTTAGGATTGTTTTTTTTGGCAGTTGCCAATTTTTTAAGGCACAGGTATAGAGACATCCAATATTTCGTTGGCCGAAACCTTTCTATCTGAATAGTTTCATTATTTTTAGGCATGCGTACTCCAAACAGAAGAACAGCCATCAGAAATCTTGTGCTGGGAACAATTGCTGCAAGCGGCATCAGTACTGAATCTTTGGGAAATCCTATCGCTAAAACCGAAACAATGGAAAGCGGAAAGAAGTTGAAAGGAAACATCAATCACTCGGCTTGCCGGTGGTGCTATTCTTCCATCCCCCTGGAAGAATTCTGCCAATCTGCAAAGAAGATCGGACTGGTGGGCATTGATCTGGTGGGACCCAAAGACTGGGACATGTTGAAAAAATATGACCTTGTCTCGACCATGTGCAATGGCGCAGAAATCAACCTGAATGACGGATTTAACGATAAAAAATTTCACGAAAAGCTGGTCAGGAACTATACAGAAATGATTCCGTTGGTTGCCAAGGCCGGTTACAAAAACCTGATCTGCTTCTCAGGTCAGCGCCGCGGAAAAGATTCCGAGACAGGACTGAACAACTGTGTTGAAGGATTGAAACAAATCACGGGCATTGCAGAAAAATATGGTGTGGTATTGGTGATGGAGTTGTTGAACTCAAAGATCAACCACAAAGATTACCAGTGCGACAGAAGCGACTGGGGTGTTGAACTCTGCAAACGCGTCGGTTCAGAAAACTTCAAATTGCTTTATGATATCTACCACATGCAAATTGATGAGGGCGATGTAATCAACACCATCAAAAAGCACCACCAATATTTTGCACATTACCATACCGGCGGCGTGCCTGGCAGAAACGAAATCAATGAAACACAGGAACTGAATTATCCTGCCATCATGAAAGCCATTGTTGACACAGGATACAAGGGCTATGTGGCCCAGGAATTCATTCCTACCTGGGACGATAAAATTGCTGCACTGAAACAGGGCGTGCAGATTTGTGATGTTTAGATAACTGAGAAAGCAGCAAGATTTCTATGTTCATCAATATTGTTATTTGACTTGATTAGACACTCGACAACATTGCTAATAATTTTTTGTTATTTTGAATCGCTCATAAGATTTTTACTCCATGGCTGAACGCTTTGACTTTGACGCAATCGTGATTGGATCCGGCATCTCAGGAGGCTGGGCGGCCAAGGAATTGTGCGAGCGCGGGTTAAAGACCATTGTGCTGGAAAGGGGCACCATGGTGGAACACATCAAGGATTATCCTACGGCCAACAAGCATCCATGGGAGTTTCCGCACCGGAACAGCCTGACTGAAGAGGAAAAGAAAATATACACCATTCAATCTCGCCATTATTCCATTGGTGAAGACAACAAGCATTTCTATGTAAAGGACATTGAAAACCCATATGCGGAAAAACAGCGCTATGACTGGGTGAGGGCAGATGTGTTTGGTGGAAGGTCCTTGCTGTGGGGGAGAATTTCTGTGCGCTGGAGTGATGTGGATTTTGGTGCAAACCTGAAAGATGGTCATGGCGTCGATTGGCCCATCCGGTACAAGGACATTGCGCCCTGGTATGACCATGTTGAAAAGTTCATCGGTGTCAGTGGCAGCAGGGAGAATTTGCCCATCCTGCCTGATGGGATTTTTCAAGCTCCATTCGAGATGAATTGCGCTGAGAAACATGTGAAGGAAAAACTGGAAAACAGGTTTCCTGGAATAAAAATGATCCATACGAGATCTGCGAACATCACCCAACCCCTTGATGGAAGATCCTCCTGCCAAAGCCGAAACCTTTGTCACCGCGGTTGTCCGTTTGGCGCCTACTTCAGTACACAGTCCTCTACGCTTCCGGCAGCAGCAAAAACGGGCAACCTTAGCATTCGAACAGGAGCCGTTGTCAACCGCATCCTCTACGACGAAAAAACAGGAAAGGCCTCTGGGGTTGAAGTCATCGACAGGGATACACTCAAGACCTATGTCTATACCGCAAAAATCATTTTCCTCAACGCATCCACCATTGCCACAGCTTTTATCCTCCTGAACTCCACCAGCAACCGTTTTCAAAACGGCATGGGCAATGATTATGATATTGTTGGCCGTCACCTGATGGACCACCACAAGGGGTCATATACCACTGCTGAGATCGAAGGTTTTGAGGACAAATATACTTTTGGCAAAAGGCCAACCGGCGTATACGTTCCCCGGTTTAAAAACATTGATAAGCAAGAACCCAATTTCATCAGGGGCTATTATTACCAGGGCGCCGCATTCAGGGAAAGGGGTAGCAGCAGTGATGAAATTGGAGAAAACCTGAAGGCCATTGCAACAAAACCCGGAAAGTGGAAAATCAACCTGGGCTACTATGGTGAAACGCTTCCCTATGCAGAAAACCGCATCACCCTCAACAAAGACATCAAGGACATATACGGAAGACCCGGCATGACAATAGATTGTTCGTTCAAGGAAAATGAAAAGGCCATCTTCAAGGATGCTTCCGCATCCATGAAAGCAATGTTTGAAGCAATTGGCTTGAAAAACATAAAGCAATCCGGAACCATGTCTTTTCCCGGCAATGCCAACCACGAAATGGGAACGGCAAGAATGGGGCATGATGAAAAAACATCCGTCCTGAACAAGTGGAACCAGTTGCATGCCGTTAAAAACCTTTTCATCACCGATGGCTCAAGCATGACTTCAAGCGCCTGCATCAATCCTTCACTCACCTATATGGCGCTGACAGCAAGGGCCGTTGATCACGCGGTGAAAGAAATGAAGAGAGGAAATATCTAAGACTCGCTATCTTTGCAACATGCTCAAAAGCACACTTCTAAAGGCTGCAAGTGCGGCAGGATTGCTCATCAAGGAAAGAATCAACGGAAATTTTACGGTAGCTGTAAAAGATGGTCCCAATGACCTGGTCACAGAAGTGGACAAGGCCTCCGAGGCACTCATCATGCAGATCATCCGCGAGGAATTTCCTCATCATTTCATCCTCAGCGAAGAAATTGGTGAAGTAAAAATGGATTCTGATTACAAATGGATCATCGACCCTATTGATGGCACCATCAATTTTGCCAATGGCATCCCGCTTTGTTGTGTCAGCATCGGATTGGAAAAAGAAGGAAGAATGATCATGGGGGCTGTGTACAATGCCATGATGAATGAGTTCTTTTTTGCAGAAAAAGGAGAAGGTGCTTACCTCAATGATCATAAACTCCGTGTGAGCGAAAAAGACAGCGTACGGCACTCCTGCCTTGTTACAGGATTTCCTTACGTCTACCTTGACATGGAAAATGGCCCGCTGGAAGTCTTTGGAAGGCTGATACGAGAGGGGGTTCCCGTCAGGAGGCTCGGCTCAGCTGCGATTGACCTTTGCTGGGTGGCTGCTGGCCGACTGGATGGTTTCTATGAACACAAGCTCATGCCCTGGGACAGTGCGGCCGGTTATCTGATGGTGGAAGAGGCAGGTGGAAAAGTTACCGATTTCAATGGAGATGCCTATTCCCCCTATCAACACCGCATCGTTGCAACAAACGGAAAAATCCACGATGAGCTCATTCGTTGGATTCATAACACACATCAATAAAAAAATATGTCAAGAACAGAAATAAAGGATTATGGTGAATTTGGTTTGATCCATCACCTTACCAAGAACATAGAATTGCAGAACGTATCCTCTGTGCTCGGCGTAGGTGATGATGCTGCAGTGATTGACCATTTCGGAAAACAATCGGTCGTTACCACAGACCTCCTGATTGAAGGTGTGCATTTTGACCTCTCCTACACACCGCTGAAACACCTGGGATACAAGAGCGTGATTGTCAACTTGAGTGATGTCTATGCGATGAATGCGGCTCCCACACAGATCACCATGAGTGTGGGGCTCAGCAGCAAATTCAGTGTAGAAGCCATAGAAGAATTTTATGAAGGTGTTTATGCTGCCTGTGATGAGCATGGCGTTGACCTTGTTGGCGGAGATACTTCTTCTTCGCAAAAAGGCTTTATCATTTCTGTAACTGCCATAGGAGAAGTGTTGGCTGACAAGGTGGTGAAAAGATCAACCGCACAAAAGGGTGACCTGGTCTGTGTTTCAGGAGATTTGGGTGGCGCATACCTTGGCTTGCTTTTCCTTGAAAGGGAAAAGAAAATATTTCTGGAAAGTCCACTGGTTCAGCCAGACCTCGAAAATGAAGCCTATGTCATCGGTCGTTTGCTAAAGCCAAAAGCCAGAAAAGAAATTGTTGATTTTTTAGGGGAAAATGAAATTCTCCCTACATCCATGATGGACATCAGCGATGGCCTCAGCTCTGAACTGCTGCACATCTGTGAGAAGAGTGGAATGGGGTGTGTGATTTATGAGGAAAAGTTACCCATTGCCGAGGATACAAGAAATGCAGCCTATAAATTTGAAATAGACCCTACTGCGTGTGCGCTCAGTGGAGGAGAAGATTATGAACTGGTATTCACCATCAAACAAGACGATTACGATAAGCTCACACTCAACGAACAAATCAGCGTTATCGGGTACATCACCGATGCTGAAGAAGGGGCTAAGTTCAAAACCAAGGGTGGAAACACATATGATATTACAGCACAGGGTTGGAACGCGTTTAAAAAATAATTTTTCCTACCTTGATGCACATGAGAATAACATTTTTGTTGGCTTTGTGCATCTCTGCTTCCTGCATTCAGGCGAGCGGACAAGAAAAACAACACAACCTGGCATTTGATACCCTTTCAAAACAATGGGACGAAGCGTTGCCCATTGGAAATGGAATGCTGGGCGGACTGGTCTGGGAAAAAAAAGGAAACCTGCGCATCTCTCTTGACAGGGCGGACCTCTGGGATGAAAGGCCCATGAAAGGCCTTCACCGGGATGAATTCAGTTTCCAGTGGGTCCATCAACAAGTTGACAAAAAGCAATACGATACGGTTCAAAAACTCTTCGATCACCCTTATGACAGGGAGCCGGCCCCTTCAAAAATTCCTGGGGCGGCCATCGAGGTACCCATCAACACCTGGGGACAGCAGTCGTTGGCATCCGTTGACATCAAAACAGCCACATCCATTGTAAAATGGAAAAATGGTACAACCCTCAAGAGTTTTGTTCATGCAACCGCTCTGCTGGGTTGGTTCAGGTTTGAAAACATACCCACAGGATTTGACATCAACCTTGTTGCACCCCAATACCAAGGGTCTGTGAAAAATGCAGGTGATCCGGTAAGGGGAGATGATTTGTCGCGGCTTGGATACCAACAAGGTGTCATCAAGAAAACCAAGAACTGCATCACCTATCACCAAAAGGGGTGGGGAGGATTTCATTATACGGTTCGCCTTGAATGGAAACGGGTGAACGCAAAAACAATAGAAGGCGTATGGACCATTTCAAGCTCAAATGAAAAATTCAAACTTCCTCAGGCAGACAGCATCCTTTTGACAAATCACCTCAATGATGGATTTGACAAAGACCATGCAACACATGTACGCTGGTGGAAAAATTATTGGAACAGGTCTGCCATTCGGGTGCCTGACAAGTTGATTGAAAAACAATGGTACCTTGAACAATACAAGTTTGGATCGGCTGCGAGAAAAAACGCGCCACCCATCTCCCTGCAGGCCATCTGGACAGCAGACAATGGAAGGATTCCACCATGGAAAGGCGACTACCACCACGACCTGAATACCCAGTTGAGCTATTGGCCATCTTACAGTGGAAATCATTTGGAGGAAGGTATCGGCTACCTGGATCACCTGGACCAAAACAAGGAAAACTACAAGCGTTATACCAAACTGTATTTTGGGGCGGACGGTTTGAATGTCCCGGGTGTCACCACACTAGAAGGGACAGAAATGGGAGGCTGGATCCAGTATGCACTTTCGCCAACAGTTTCCTCCTGGTTGTCACACCATTATTACCTGCAGTGGCGGTACAGCATGGACAGAAATTTTTTAAAAGACCGGGCATACCCCTGGATTGCTGCGGCTGCCACCTATCTTGAAAACCTGACCTTTATCGACAACAATGGGTTCAGAAAGTTGCCGATCAGCTCAAGTCCCGAAATCAACAACAACAGTCTTGCTGCCTGGTTTTCCCAAAACACCAACTACGACCTTTCATTGATGATCTTCAATTTCAAGGCAGCAAAAGAACTTGCACTTGAACTGGGTTTGAAAAAAATGAGTGCCCATTGGGATTCTATCATGAATCAGTTTCCAGTGTTTTCCGTCTCTGCCGAAAAGGGGCTGAACATCGCTCCAGGACTGGGCTACACGACCTCTCACCGCCACTTTTCCCATCTCATGTCCATTCATCCGCTGGGCCTGATCAAGCCAGAAAACGGAGATCATGAAAAAAACATCATCCGGCATTCTTTGCAACAACTTGATAAGATTGGGCCCTCGCAATGGTGTGGGTATTCTTATGCATGGCTTTCCAACCTCAAGGCGAGGGCCAAGGATGGGGATGGTGCTGCTAAAGCCTTGAAAGTATTCGCACATGCATTCTGCTCCATCAACAGTTTTCATGTCAATGGCGACCAAACAAAGTCTGGGTATTCCAACATGACCTACAGGCCCTTTACGTTGGAGGGAAATTTTGCTTTTGCAGCAGGACTTCAAGAGATGCTGTTGCAATCGCATGCGGGTTATATTGAGGTTTTTCCTGCTGTTCCGAATGAGTGGAAGGATGTTTCGTTCAATACGCTCCGCGCCGAAGGCGCGTATCTTGTAAGCGCAGTGAGGAAAATGGGCGAAACCAAAAGCATTGTCATTCGATCGGAAAAGGGAGGGACGGTGAAAATAAAACTGGATACAAGAGGGTTCAATAAGAAAACCTATGGTGGTGTCAAAATATTGCACCAGGAAAATGGCTTTACCACAATCAAGATGGAGGCTGGTGGAAGCATTGTGCTTGACTATCTATAAACAGACTTATCGCGAAGGATTAAATCCACCCCATCAGGACTGAGTGCTATTTTTTTCTTTTTCCAGTGCGCGAATGGCCAAACCATTTAGTCCATATTTCAATATCAATGGAATAAACGCCGGCACCAATCTGCCTGCTATCGGAAATTTGAATGTCAACAAAAATGAAATTAAAAATACAGTAGGAACTACGAAAGTAAAATACAAACCAAGCCGGATTCTTTCCGGTGAAATTTGATGGGTCAATAATTTCTTCTTGGGGTTGCTGATGTAGAGCCATAAAACAACATTCATGATTGCAGTCAAAACAATATTCAGAACATAAATGCCGTATGGAATATGCAGCATCAATTCTGAAGAATATTCTCCCAGCAACCCAGAGCTGAAGGGAAGCAATACGACTGAGAACAGGAAAAGCAGATTAAGCCATATCAGCCTTGAAGTATAGTCATTAACGTAACCAAAAATTCTGTGATGAACAGACCAGTAGTAACCCACAATAAAAAAACTGATTACAAACCCCAGTAGTTTCCAACCCATGTGTGCGAGTGAGCTCCACAACAATGCATCTGTGGCATGTTCAATTACAGGAACCTTGAATTCTATGACAAGCAATGTAATTGCAATGGCAAAAACGCCGTCACTAAAAAAAGATATCCTGTCCAGTTGATAGTGCATTTTGGATTTATCGTGTCTTGCCTCTCCCATGTTATTTAATTTTTATTGGCTATTTTTTCTGCGTTGATTTGTTTTCCTTTTGATCTCATCGATTGGGCTGACTCCGTAAAATATCGGTGCTTATCGAAAAACTCCAGTTGAAGTTTTTTCCAGTCAGTTGGTGACAGCTCCCTTGAATTTTTCAACTCTTTAAAAAGTCTGTCACTGATGACAAAATAATCATCCCTGCCCAAATAATCAAGGTCTGCATCACAAATTATTTGTTCCAAGAGATTGTTTGGAGACTGGGGAATTTTAGTGGCCATGATCATCCCACAAATTGTTTCAATTTCCTCTTTTGAAAAACCCCAGCCTGGCAAGAACTCCTTTGCAAACTGACAACCTCTTTCCTCGTGTGACTTGTCATCCCATATGTACCCAATGTCGTGAAGCCAAGCCGCAGTTTTTAGCAGATGCATTTTGTGTTCTGACAACTTCTCATTTGCGCCCAACTGTTCACATTTTTCTACAACATCCTTTACATGTTCAATGCTGTGATAAACCAGATGACTGGGAAAATTGCTGATTAAAAATTGTTCGATCTGGTAATATTTCTCTTCTACAGAACTGAAAAGATCATTTTTGAAATACGGAACTTCAAAAACGGCAACGGGTTTTTCTTTTCCCTTAACTTTTATGGGAGTCATCTCACGAAATGCAAAATTGGATTTGTTTTTTAAGGCGTTGTAAACAGACTCTGAGACAATAATCTGTCCGGCATTTGCAAAAGAGCACAGGCGTGATGAAAGATTAACCGCATCTCCAATGACGGTATAATTCATTTGTACCTTGGAACCAATGTTACCAGAGATGACCTTACCCGTATTCAAACCAATTCCAATTTCCAGGGGTGATTGACCGCGGGTCTTGCGCAGCAGATTGAGCTCCTCTAATTTTTGTTGCATCTCTATTGCGGTTAACAGGGCTCTTTCTGCGTCGTTGTTGCTACCAATTGGCGCTCCATAAATTACCATCAGTGCATCTCCTATGATTTTGTCAAGCGTACCATTGTGCTTGAAAACGACCTCAATCATCTTGTCGAAATACTCGTTTAGGGAATCAACCACATCCTTAGCACTCATTTTTTCACTCATTGAGGTAAAACCCCTTATATCACTGAAAAGGGTAGTTACTTCCAGTTCTTGGCCTCCTAAATTGAGGTTGTCCTCATTCTCCAGTATCTGATCAACAATTTGCTTTGAAACATATTTCTTGAAGGTTGATTTTATCTTATCAAGGTGTGAAATATCTTCGAGTGCAATTACCAAACCAATGGCTCCCTTTTCCTCGTCAACCAATGGAGAGATTGAAACATTTACTGTGATGTCGTCCTCGTTCACGCGCAAGGGGTGATTGCTCTCTTTCAATAGTATGGAATCACTTTCAACCCTTTGAAGCAAATCAATCAATTGCCTGTTTTTTTCAAATACAATTTCATAATGATTCCCGACAACATCCTCACGATATGTTTTCAGAATTCCCAAAGCGGCTTGATTGATCAGGTCCACTTCGCCGAACAGGTTGGTTGTGATTACACCAGTATGAATGGACTCCATTACACTGGTATTGAACCTGCGCGACTCAATCAGCGTGTCCAAAAGGTTGGTATTGCTGTAGGCGACACTTGCTTGTGCCGCTATTGCTGCCAACATTGAACTGTCATTGTTGGTGAAGGCGCTGATGCCGGTCCGCAGTTCCTTGTCCAACAAAATAATGGCGCCAATTACCTTTTTTTTATCTTTCAGGGGAGCTACAATGGAAAACTCCTTATCAAGCTTGTTCAGGGTCATTGGATCCATTTCAACATAACCCTTCTCATCGTTTATATGACTTAGCTTGCCAAGAAAACCTCTTTTTGCATTAAAGATTATTGTATTTAAAATTTCATCGTTTATGTTAAATGTAACACGTGGTACGAAAAGTTCAGAGGTTTTCTCTTCAGTAAGAATGAAGCCGCATGATGCATCAAGAATACTACAAGCCTTGTCAAGTATTTCTTGCAACAACTCTTTCACATTTTCAAACTCAAGCAGCGTGTTTGTAATCTCTAACAGGGTTTCCAGCTCGAGCTGCTTTAGGCGAAGTTCATTCGACATTAAAGGGATTGTTATAGGGTATTGATGCCAGCCTCTTCGTTTTCAAAAATTGAAGAGTACTTGCTTATGCCCATAATTTTAAATGTCTTATCAACAATTGGGGCCAGGTTGCAATAACCGAGCTTTCCATCGACCTGCTGAAGCTTTTCAATGATCTCAATGAGTATTGATACACCAATGCTGTTTACCACCTTTGTATTCCCCATGTTGAGAAGAAACTTGTTTTTTCCCTCTGACATTTTTTGGGTACAAACCGCCGCAATTTGTTCTCCACCAAAATTGTTAAGATAACCATCGGTTGTAATTACCACAATATTGTTTACTTCTTTTGTCTCTACGTTAAAGCTGCTCATAAGTTTTTCTTTTTAATCATTGTAACTGTTGTTCCTTCTTGCGTTGATTCGAATTCCACTGAATCTACCAGTTCCTTTATCAACTGTAATCCCCAGCCTCTTTTTCTTTCACCTGCAAGTTTGTTTTCTATTTTGGGTATTTCAACTTTTGATTTATCAAAACCAATTCCCTGATCAATGACTTTGATGATGAGTGATTCGTCATCAATGATAAAATGAATAAAGACATTGTTGGTGGATAGCGAATGTTCAAAAGCATTGATGCAGGCTTCTATAAGGGCCATTCCAATTTCTGCAGCCTGATCATCAGATAGCCCCATGTGCTTGCCGATAACTTCAGCGGTATGGGTAGCAATCAGTTCCATTTCTGGAATGACCGGCAACTTCAGTTCAATTTTGGGTTTGTCCATTGTTGTTGTTTTTTAGTTGTTTTTCTTACATTGTACATATTACTTTTTCTTGATTACCAAAACCGTAATGTCATCAGGATTGTTCTCACCACTGAGCCATTCATCAACGGCCTTGATCAGTTCATCCTTGATTTGCACAGCTGTTTTGTGACCATGTAAAGATACCAATTCAAGTATTCGGTCATAGTTGAACAAATCTCCCTGTTTATTGGGCGCCTCGGGCAAACCATCTGACAATAAAACAAATGCATCTCCTGTTCCAAAAGTCCTTTCCTGTAGTTCGAATTCTTCCTTTCTAAGGCCCCCCAGGGGCAATCCAACCATTTGTATTTCCTCAACCTTGCCTGTTGCGGCTACATAGTGATAAATTGGTGGCATTGCAGCAGAGCTCATCAATACACGTTCAGAAGAAACCTGAAGAATATTCAAGCTCATGCGCATTGTGCCAAGATCAACCCTTTTTACAACACGGTTCAATTGGCTCAATATTTTATTGGGTAAATCCACATTGATGCCATTCAAACCCGCTTTCGCAATTGATACCATCATTCCAGATATAATACCATGACCGGTAGCATCCCCACAAACCACATAAAGTTCTCCATCCTCTTCTTCAAAAAAATCATAATAGTCTCCTCCAATTTCAGTGGACGAGCGCAAAAATGTGGAAATATCGAGATCCTGTCTCGTTGGAATATTTTTAGGAAGCATGCTTTGCTGAAAATCACGGGCTGCTTTCAATTCATCGGACCTTCTCTCGTTTTCTGCCTTTAGCCTTGATTTTCGAGACTGGTATTTTCCAAACAAATATATTCCATATGCCAAAAGCACAAAATAGGCCAGGTATGCAATCCATGTTCTATACCAAGGAGGTAAAATTGTAAAAGACATGGTGGTTTCCTGACTCAGGAGACCACTGGCGTCCATTGCCCTTACATGCAAGGTGTATTTGCCTTCTCTGAGATTGGTATATTCCTTTTTTGAATCTTTGGTAAAGCCCCCCCAACCCTTGTCTTGGCCCTCCAACCAATAGTTGAATTGGATTTTATCTTCGTTCCCAAAGATGGGGTAGGCCACTTCGAATGTCAATTGATTCTGGCGGAATGGAATTTTTTGGTTCCTTAAAGCTATCGCGGAATCCTGAAAATATACTCCAGATATCAACGCCTTGAAGGTGATGTTTTTCTTTTTTAGCGCCAATGATGGGACGTATCTGAAAAGCTTTTCATCCTGAGAGCCCAACCATACAACTTCATCGTCGCCCTTGCCTTCTGCAAATATTCTGGAAGACAATTCTGTCATGTTAACCTTTTCGAAGGGATATTTTTTTATTACCGGTTTGGGGGTTTCACCAATTTCAAGCGTATATAAGCCACTGAGTGTATAAAACCAATTGATACCAGATTGTTCGTTATAGGCAATCGAAAATACCCCATCCTTCACAAGGCTATCCAAAGACCACCCTGTATATGTAAGCCTGTTGCTTTTAAGATTCACCGCATAAAAATGATATGAAGAATCATACCCGTAATACTTGTTTGTACCGGCCTGAAAAAAACGAATGGCCTTGTTGTTTCCAAACTTTTTATCTGCAACCATTTCACTAAAGGTTCCTGTTCCGTCAGGGTTGTACTTGTAAGAAACAGGACCATTGGTGGTATTCAAGACAAGCAAACCTGGCTCTGGTTCAGCAAATCCATTGATATAGACCTGTATGTTATTGGGTATTGTCTTTTCCTTCCAACGGCCTTTATCATACGCGTGCAATGTCATCCCTTTGCCTGATGAAAAAAGCAACTTTTTGTTCAGTTTACTTTGCCGTGATGCGCTTGTATAGTACTGTGTTTTGATAATGCTCGTCTTGCCGGCTTTCGTGTATTTTATATTGTAATTGTTTGTTGTTATCAACATGTCATCAAAAACAGATACGTCAGATCCCGCTTCATTAACACCTTGGGGCCTAAATCCAACTGAACCAAAGTTGTCCTTTGGTGGTATCAACTCATACAGGTCGGTGCCTGTTTTGACAAAAAACCGGCCTCCCAACCTCAACATACCACCAACACCTCCGTATAAACCATTGGTGGTTGTGAAATATGTGAGCGATGGGTCGGTGGTTATTACAGATGCACCATTGCTGGCAACCCAAATGTCATTGCTCCTGTCTTCAAAAATGTCTGCCACATAGTTTGATCCCAATCCAACAGCCGTATTTACTATTTTATTCAGTTTCAGGTCTTGGTCAATCAGAATGAGGCCATATTTTGTGGTAGCAACAGCAATCAACCCGTTTCTTAAGACAGTATTGCTGAGGTACACTTCTCCATCAATGATCAACTTGTCGAGTTCCGGGGTTTTTGTTTTTTCAAAACTTCCATCTTTCTTGAACAACCAGAAGCCTATGTTTCTGGAAGCCATTAGAATGTTGCCGTTCTGCAGTTGATACATTGATTCGGCCCTGTTGTTTGCCCAAATTGCCGAGCCGTTGACAAACCTAAACGCATTGTCAATCAACTCAAGCAGGCCGACCCCCCATTGACGAATAAAAATCCTGTTACCAACCCTGTGCATAATGTGTATGCTGGGGTTAAAGTGCCATACTTTCAGAAGTTTATTGTTGTGGTATTTATAAACTGCACTGTCGGTTTGGAAAAAAACAGTGTCATTTAAAATAGCAGAACTCCACACGCGGCTGGTAACCTTGTCTTTGTCCGCCAGTACATTTGATAAGGATACATACCCATATTGATCTGCATCATTTTTCTTGAGGTATCCAAAATTAAAGTTTGAGGCCAAATAAATATTTCCCTTTGAATCCATCCTGATTTTTCTGCCTTCTTCTCCAAAGGGCAACCCTTTCAGGTTAATTTTTTTTACGCGCTTGCCATCATAAAGCGCAATTCCATTCAAGTGATTACCGACCAAGACCATACCGCTGGTGTCTTGTGCAATTGTCCAATTGACACCCCTCCCGCTTAAGAAGTCCCGGGAGTAGTTTCTAATAAAGAAATTTCCCATCTCCATTGGATTGCTTTGTGCATTTGCAAATTCACAACAGCAAACAAAAATGGTCAACAGTAAAACATGAACCTTTTTCATCTTAATGATTTATTTTTTCTTGATCACTAAAATTGTAATGTCATCTGGGTTGTTTTCTCCGGATAACCACTGATCAACTGCCGCAACCAATTCATTTTTAATGGCCTCGGCATTTCCGGATCCATTCTTTTCAATTATTTCCTGAACCCGCTTGTAGTCAAACAATTCTGCATTTGCGTTGGGAGCCTCTGGCAAGCCATCCGATAACATTACAATCGCATCTCCGGGAGCAAAACGCCTTTCTTCTAGATCAAAAAACTCCTTTTTAAGTCCTCCTAGTGGCAGTCCAACCATTTGTATCTCCTCGGTCTTTCCTGTTGCTGAAACAAAATGATAGATTGGCGGCATTGCTGCAGAACTCATCTCAACAGAATCATCCTTGATGCGAATGATGTTCAGACTCATGCGCATTGTTCCGAGGTCTACTTTTTTAATGACCTTGTTCAATTGTTGTAGAATTTCGCTAGGCGCAAAAGCACTTATTCCGTTAAGGCCGGCTTTTGCGATAGAAACCATCATCCCAGAAATGATACCATGACCAGTGGCATCGCCGCACACAACATAAAGGTCACGATTCTGTTGTTCAAAAAAGTCATAATAATCACCACCGATTTCTGTGGATGACCTTAGAAAAGTGGAAATGTCAAGATCGCTTCTCAATGGCATGGCCTTTGGAAGCATACTTTGCTGAAAATCCCTTGCTGCTTGAAGTTCAGAATTTTTTCTTTCGTTATCCATTTTCCTCTTCTGAAGGTTTTCTCTGTATTTTACAAATAGCCTTACAGAGAAACCAAGTATTGTCACATAAATCAAAAATGCCCACCAGGAAAACCAAGGCGCAGGATGTACCCTGATCGTGAGTGTTGCTCCGGTTTCATTCCAAACACCATCATTGTTGCTGGCCTTCACCCTGAATGTGTATTTTCCAGAGGGAAGGTTTGTATATGTTGCAAAATGTCTTGAACCGGAATAGTTCCAGTCCCGATCATAGCCTTCCATCATGTAAGCATACTGGTTAAACTCGGGGTTCTTGTAATTAAAAGCGATGAATTCCAGGTTCAACTGGTTTTCATTGTATTTTACCTGTATTTCTTGGTTGTAATCGTCATCCTCGATGTTCAACAATTTTCCCATTTTGGAAATTGACTGAACAATTACACTGGGAGGCGTGGTATTGTCTTTTATGTTTTCAGGAAAAAAATAATTCGCGCCCATTAATCCACCAAATGCAATTTCCCCCTTGTTGCTTTTGGAAAAACTGAGTGCGTTGTATTCATAATCCTGAGCCCCGTCATTTTTAAAAAATCCCTTGAATTTTTTTCTGGTGGGATCATATCTTATGATTCCAAAATTGCTGGATGCCCACACCATTCCGTTTCTATCTATTGTAACATCATACAGGTACTGGCTGGGAATACCATTTTTTTGGTTCAATATTGTTTGCTTTTTTGTCTTCAAGTCAATCGTTACCAGTCCATAACCAAAGGATGGTAAATAGATTGTTTTTTCTTCATCGATATCTGCATAAGTCATGAGCAACAACCCGACAGGATCCAGTGTTGTCCAGGGAATTAGATTGGTTATTGCTCCTGTTGATTCGTTCCATTTCCAAAAATGCTTGTTGGTAAGAATATATGTTTTGTCCTTTCCCTTGTTAAAAATATACTTGATTTTGTCGTTTATTTTTAACAGAGGTGTATATGCTTTCATCTGAAGTTCTCCCGATTTGTCAGCAATCAAAACGGCTGTATCTCCTCCCGTTATTAAATCTCCAGCTTGCGTTAAATAAAAAAATGACTGGTTTACAGCAGCGGGAAGCTTTCCTTCCAGGTATTGTTTTGTCAAATTGAGCAGGGGCGAAAAGCTTTTTTGTCCTTTTGCTTTTTTATACAATATTCTTCCTGCTTTTGAGGTTCCCATTACATATATCGAGCCGATATTGTCCTGGCCAAACACCCATCTTCTTGACTCAAGCGATTGAGGATCATTGAGGAAACGGGTAGACTTTTTATTCTTTCTGTCCACCATTGTTATACCGCCGCCCGCATCAGCACCGCCAACCCATAAATTGTCCTCGTTGTCAATGAAAGTACCCCAAGTGGTTGAAAAACCCAATGGCATTTCAGAAGGTTCGCTTTTGAGTACAAAATTCATTTTTTTCATAAACGGGTCATACTTTAGTATGCCCGTACCCGAAGAGCCCACCCAAAAGTTGCCCTCTTTGTCTTCAATAATGTTAAAGTAAACATCCCCGGACACCCCGCTATTGGGTGCTGTATTTGCGTTGATGTGGGTAAACCTTCCTGTGTTCTGGTCCAGCACCTCTATTCCCAGGCCGTCTATTCCTGCCCACAATGTTTTTTTGTCCTTTCCCAAACAAACCGACCTTACTTGGCCCGCTGAAATTGAATAGGGGTTTTTTTTGTCGTGTGTGTACATTGTGCTATCACCCGTCAAAAGATTGTATTTAACAAGACCCCGGTCAGAGCCCAAAATGCATTCTTTTTCGTTTATCTGAACAGATTGGAGAAAAAACATCTGTTTGTCCTGATCATCGCTCTTGAAAACCCTCTTGGTGAAGCGCTCTGTTTTTTTATCAAAATACACCAGGCCGTTTCCAGAGCTTATCAGCAAATTGTCTTTGCCCACCGCAAGTACGGAAATAAATGTATTGTCCTTCCAGCGCCCATTTCTGTCTATTGCTTCCGGAAACCAGTGTTGGCTGAATTTGCCCGTTTTAAGATCTAAAACATACAATCCGGTAAGAAAAGTTGTTATGTAAAGCTTTTGACGCAGTGTATCCTGGTTCAATTGAGTAACGAGTCCAAGGTTGGTGGATTGATGATTGGGAAATCTCTTTCTGAAAGCATCCGAAAACCCTGGTTTGTGGTTGATCCATCGATCCCCTCTTCTGTCATACATGGCTATTGTTCCAAGGTTTGAACCCGTCCATATGTTACCCTTGTCGTCTTCCATCGATGCTGTTCTCCAGCCGATTGCAATGGATGCGTTATCTGATGATATTGGCTCAAATTTTTTAACACCATAGCCATCATACCGGTTCATCCCACCTTGTGTGCCCGCCCATATATAGCCCAAGTGGTCCTGAATAACCGAGTAGGCCGAACTTTGAGAAAGTCCTTGGGCTATGCTAATGCTTTGAAATTTATAGTCGGTGGGGGATTGTGAAACAACTGTTGTAGTTTCCAAAAGGCAAAAAAGAAAAAGGGCTAACCGCATCGAGGGATATTTGATTGATGAAAGTTACTTAAAAATATTTTTAATCAATATTTACCCTTTTTATGAAACCAAATGGCATCGGTCAGTGCCCCCACCCATTAAGGTTTGAATAAACAATTATACCAATAAAAACCGATCGCCATCCTTCCAGAACGGAAGCCTGGTGCGGACTTCTTCAAGCTTGGGCTTTTCAAGTGTGGTGGTGTGGATGTCCTCTGCTGTGGCCTTGTGGTAAAGTGCATTGCCGAGCGGGTCTATCACCATGCTGTCACCAGCATGGTATGTTCCGTTGCCATCGTTTCCAACACGGTTCACGCCAACCACATAGCATTGGTTTTCTATGGCCCGGGCTTGTAATAGTGTTTTCCAATGGTGGCTTCTTTTTTCTGGCCAGTTCGCCACGTTGATCAGGAGGTCATACTCCGGCGACGCTTCTTTTTCAGGATCAGAAAAACCTTGTTGCCTGGCCCAAACAGGAAAACGGAGGTCATAGCAAATTTGAAGGTTGATCCTCCATCCCCCAACCGATGCAATGGTTCTTTTGTTGCCCGGTGCATAATGTTGGTCTTCTCCACCCAGTGAAAAACAATGTCGCTTGTCATAGTATCCGTGCTGGCCACTGGGCAGCATCCAGATGAACCTGTTGTAATATTCGCCTTCCTCTTCAATGCTCAGGCTTCCTGCAAGAATGACTCCCCTTTCTTTGGACAGGTTTTTCATCCACCCGACGGTTTCCCCATCCATTTTTTCTGCCAGCTGTTCTGGCTTCATGGTAAATCCGGTGGAGAACATTTCCGGCAGAACCACAATGTTGGTCTTTTCCTGAATTCCCCTGATTTTATTGGCCAACATGGCAAGGTTTTCGGCCTTGTTTTCCCAGTGCAAATCAGTTTGTACTGTTGTGATGATCAGCTTGTCCATCCAAAAACAATTTTAATTTTTTTGACACCATATCATTTTCAAAACCCCTGGACAGCATGTATTGTCTGGTTTTTGATTGCTTTACATAAACCGTGTTTCCTGGCCCTTTCAAAGATGCCCACTTTTTTTCAATCAACTTCATCAGTGTTTTTTCATAGGCCGCCATGTCAATTTCTTCTCGCATGGCCTTGCTGATGCTATAGGCGGACACAAACCGTTTTTTCAACTCGACCTCAATCTTCTTCCTTCCCCACTGCTTGATCCTGAACTTTCCTCCCACAAAAGCTGCAGCAAACCGCTCTTCGTTCAAAAATCCTTCTTCAATCAACTTGGAAAGCAAGTGGTTTGCCTCGTTCCAGGTGATTCCATATCCCGACAGCTTAACCTTGACCTCCTGGTGGGAGCGTTCCTGAAAAGCACAAAAATGACGCAGTTTCACGTAGGCCTGTTCGGGCGTCAGTACTTTTCTTTTAAAACCATGTTCCGCCATCTTCGGCAAATTAATCATTAACTGCAGTCCTTTTCGTGGTTTTCAACATAATTGGTCGTTTTTTTATCGAAAATGTCAGAAAATTTTGACCCTTTAATACGCTGGTTGCGACTATATTTGCCCCATACAAACAAGGACAGCATATGAAATTTATCGTTTCCTCATCAGCCCTTCTCAAACAGCTGCAGCAGATCAATGGTGTAATCGGATCAAACAATGTATTGCCGATCCTGGAGGATTTTCTTTTTGAGATTGAATCCAACAAACTCACGGTTGTTGCAACAGATCTGGAAACCGTCATGAAGATCCACCTCGATATTGAAGCCAAAGAGGGTGGTCGGGTTTGTATTCCTGCAAAAATCCTCATGGATTCTCTCAAAAACCTGCCAAATCAGCCCTTGGCCTTTGATATAGACAAGAATTTTGGGATTGAAATCACCAGCGACAATGGCAAGTACAAGGTAATGGGAGAAAATCCCGACAACTTTCCAAAAGAGCCGCCGACAGACGAAACCTCAGCGTTTACAATGACAAGCCATGCGTTGTTGACAGCCATCAACAAAACAATTTTTGCCGTCAGCAATGACGATCTGAGGCCTGCGATGACCGGTGTTTTCTTCGAGTTGGAAAAATCCGGAATAACCGCTGTTGCAACAGACGCACACCGCTTGGTGAGGTATAAAATAAAGGATGTAAAATGTCCTCGTACAGACAATTTTATTGTTCCAAAGAAACCCCTTAACCTGTTGAAGGGCTCTTTGCCAGACAATGATGATGAGATTTCAATTTCCTATAACAGCAACCACCTGTTTGTAACACATGGAACGGTTGAGCTCTCATGCCGCCTGTTGGATGCCCGATTCCCAGATTATAAGGTGGTTATTCCTGCAGAGAATCCCTATAGAATGACGATTGGCCGACAAGATTTCCAATCCGCCCTTCGTCGCGTCAGCATATTCAGCAACAAGAGCACCAATCTTGTTACCCTGAGCATTTCAGGCAGCGAATTGCAGCTTCTTGCCCAGGATGTTGACTTCAGTTTTGAAGGAAATGAAAGGATGTCTTGCCAATACGATGGTGAAGACATCACCATTTCTTTCAATGCGCGCTTCTTGATTGAAATGCTTGGAAGCACAGACAGCGAGGAGGTGCGTCTCGAACTTTCAACCCCAACAAAAGCAGGCCTGATCAAACCGGTAGAGCAGGAGGAAAACGAAGACCTGTTGATGCTGGCCATGCCATTGATGTCCAACTAAAAAACAATTGATATGGATGCGTTGATTTCCTACTTCAGCGATCTTGAAAAAAGACCCCTCGAAAGAGCGGGTTTTTTTGTGGCAGGCATGGTTCTTCTGTGGATCATTGAAAACGCTGCTCCCCTGATTCAACAGCACTATAAAAGAAACAAGGGACGGCACGCTGCCACAAACATTGCATTCACCGCCATTCATTTTGTGATACATACCCTGTTGGCAGGAGGGATCGTTTATATCTCAGGGTGGACCAAAGAAAATGGTTTTGGCCTGGTGCATTGGTTGAACATGGGGCCGCTTGCAGTCATTGTCACCACTTGCCTTGTGCTTGATTTTTTTGCGGGATGGCTTTGTCACTTTGTTGAACACCAGGTGCCCCTTTTCTGGCGCTTTCACATCATTCACCACGCAGACAACAATGTGGATGTTACGACCGGACTAAGGCATCATCCGCTTGAATCCGTTTGGCGGGGTTTGTTTTTTTACATGGGAATATTCGTTTCGGGGGCTCCCATGTTTGCCGTTTTACTCTACCAAACGGCGTTGGTTTTTATCACCGGATTTACACATGCCAACATCAACTTGCCGAAGTGGATCGATAAGGCATTGAGTTGGATATTGGTATCGCCGAACATGCACAAGGTGCACCACCACTGGAAACAACCCTACACCGACAGCAACTTTGGCGCCGTGTTTTCCATTTGGGACAGGCTGTTGGGTACTTTCATGAAGCTTGATCCCTCAAAGATCCGCTATGGTTTGGACCGGTATTACCCGAACGAAAAGGATGAAGATTTTGGAGCCTTGATGAAAAGGCCCTTTCAAAAACTCAAATAAACCGTGAAAAAAATTGCCGTCATCCCCGCACGCTTTGCTGCCAGCCGTTTCCCGGGAAAGCTCATGCAACGCATTGGTGAAAAAACCATCATCAGAATGGTGTATGAAAACGCTGTTTCCATGGACCTCTTTGATGAGGTGTTGGTGGTCACCGACAGCGATGAGATCATGCATGAAATTCTTTCCATTGGTGGCAATGTAAAAAAAAGCACCAAAGAACACCAAAGCGGAAGCGACAGGATAGCAGAGGCTGTTGCGTTAATGGATGTTGATGTCGTTGTCAACATCCAAGGTGATGAGCCTTTTGTTGAACGGGAGCCACTGCACGACCTGTTGCGTTGTTTTGAGGACGCTGAAGTGATGGTTGCCTCTGTCATGAAAAGGTTTGAGGCTGGAGAAGAACCCGAAAATCCAAACCAGGTAAAGGTGATTTGCAACAAAAACAGGGATGCCTTGTATTTTAGCCGCTCTCCGATACCATTCATGCGCAACAGGAGTACAGGGTTGCCATATTTCAAGCATGTTGGGGTATATGCTTACAGAAAACAAACCCTGCTGGACTTTACGGAATGGCCACTGGGTGCACTAGAGCAAACGGAAATGCTTGAGCAACTGCGTTATCTGGAAAACGGGGTTGCCATCAGAATGGTAGAAACAAAAACAATGAGCATTGGGATTGATACCCCGGAAGACCTTGAAAGGGCAAGGGCTGAATTTCGTTCCTCACCCGATAAAACATAGGTCACTGTTTTCTTTTGTAAACCGGGACAGTGCTGCAGGGCTCACCATACATAAGAGATTTCACCACGGGCAAGAGTTTATTGGATATTTCCACATATGCATAGGAAGGAATTTCCCTGTCTCCACATCCCTTGACAACGACCCGTTTTCCTTCAAATTCCCTTGCGTCAATTGCATTGATGTTGGCAATAAAGGTTTTCTTTATTGCCTCATCCCTGTCACCAGCAATAACGGCATGTGCAATTCCCAAAAGTTTTGATGCGATAAGCATATGGGCCCAGAGGGGGACAATGGCATCACTTGAACAAAAAACAGCAACATCTCTTTGGGTATATTGGCTCCAGTCATGCTTTTCAAGCGACTCCCGAAAATCTTTTTCTTTCAGCAACATTTCCATAAAAAGGAAATTTTTCAAATCGAAAAGCATTGGCTCTTGGTCTGGATAATATTTATCCAGGTCAATGGTCACCAACCCGCTTTCTGCGACCTTGTTCCTGAGTTCTTCCATGGTACAAAGTTAGCAAAAATGCAACAGCCACCCGGGGGGTGGCTGCGCGTTTGTTTTCTCATGAGCAGTATGTCATCAGTAACCGGCTTCCCTTCTTTTGTCAACGATTTTCATTGACTTTTTCAGAGACTCCATCGTACTGTATCCTGCAAATTGCTTGATTTGTGCCTCAAGCGCCTTCTTTTGTCCTGCAAAATCAACTGCTGCGGAAGGAAGGGCACCGACTTGATTCACTTTAATATAGTATACACCATTTTGTCCGTCAATCAGGTCTGATGTATTAGACAAGTTCTTTTTGTAAAACGCTGCACCAATGACTTTTGTTTCTGATCCAAGATTTGGAACAAACGGATCAGCGAACCTTACCGTATCGGCCCTACCAGCAGTTCCCCCCAATAAACCAGCGAGCTTTTCAAGGTTTTTTTCAGCTCCTGCCCTTTGTGCAATCATTTCTGCCTTCTTTTTATTCCTCAGGGTTGGTTCCACCAAGACCCTTGCTACTGATGCCGGCTGAAGACCTTCCTTTATTTCATTGGTGATCATGGCTACCACATACTGGTCTTTGAGGTCAAAAGGTTCAGAGACCGTCCCTGTCTTGTTCTCAAACACCCATTTCACAACAGCCCTGGATGCAAGTGGTCCTGCACTATAATCCAGTTCCTTGATGTTGTCTGCTGTGTTTTTGGTGATTTTCATTTTTGCAACCGCTTCATCAAAGGATTTGGGATCCCTGCTGCTTCCCGCAAACTGTGTTGCTGCTGAGGATGCCGTTGCATCCGTTTCGTCGCTGGCCACAATCGGCTTGGACAAATAAGCCACCTTATAGCCGGGTTCAAAGTTTTTTTGGTTCAACACTTCAATGATATGGTAACCAAAATCAGTTTTAACCACCTCCAAGCTCCCTTTGGGTTTGTTGAAAATGAAGTTGGAAAATTCTTTTGCAAGGTTCATGTCTACGGAAGAGAAATCATACTCCCCGCCTTTTGCTTTGCTTCCCTCGTCGTCACTGACTGCGGCGGCAAGCGCACCAAAATTTCCTCCGGATTTGATGACTGCGAAAATGCTGTCTACCCTTTTTTTGGCTGCACTGTCACTCCTGCGCTGCTGTCCTGTTTGTGGATCAACAATGCCAACAAGAATATGCCTGCATTTTACGGAATCAGGCAAGTTTTTTGCTTCTATTTTTTTTGCGATGACATAGCTACCACCATCAAGGTATGGACCAACAACTGATCCTACAGCCATTGATATGATGGAATCTTTGGCTGCCATTTGCAATTTTGACTTCAGCGCAAATCCATCATAATAAGGAAGCGCGGTATTGTTTTTTGTAACAAAACCTCTCGCATCGTTGGTGGAATAAAAATCAGCCTTCAATGCATTGAGCTGGTTGAATACACGGGAGGAATCTTGTGTGGTTGGGTTTGCACTAAAAGATACATATGCAATGCTTTTTACATGCTCTTGCTTGAAATCATCTTTGTGCTTGGAAACATAATCGTTTATTTCTCCATCACTTACTTTTATGGTGCTATCTGAAACAGTAGTATAGGGAACACTTACAAATGAGATGGATGCAAACGAAGCATTGTCGGCCACCATTTTCTCCAGCATCCATTTTGGAACATAGGATGCCTGTGTAAAGAGAGATGTATATTTTTGGGACAGAAGATTTGTTCCAATGGGCTTGATGAGTTGCTCTTCAATGTTTGCGGCATCCTCTTGTTTCGAACTCTTTTTTACATTGTTGAACCAGTTTCTTGCAGCATTTACATCATATGCGCCTGTTGCCTTGTCAGCAAACATTTGCTTAAATTCCTGGGGGGCATCCTCTGAAAACAAGACGGCACCAAGCTCTTTTGGTGTAACAGCAAGTCCTAATTTTGCTGCTTCTCCATTGATCATTTCTTCCTGAACATAAGAGTTCCAAACATTTTCAACAATTGTTTGGGTCATCATTTCATTGGTTTGCATTCCCTGGGACCTGTAGTTCTGCTCAACCATGTTCACTTTTTTGCTGAATTCCATCAGCTCAATATCCTTTCCGTTGATGGATCCCGCAGAGGTTGATTGGCCACCAAACAGGTTTCCGCTTTTGCCTATGAATGCATCTTGCACCAAAAAGCCAATCAGGCTGATGGCAATCATTGTGGTAAGCAAAACAGCTGCCTTGTCTCTGATTTTTTGAATAATTGACATACTATATATATTATTATAAGAGTGGGCAAAAATAGGGTAAAAATGGTTATTAACAAACTGTGGAAAACGGGGTTTTCGCATGGTTTTTTACGCCGTTCTTCTGTGTTTTAGGGTCTTTGGGGTGATTTTTTTGGTTTTCCACACCTGCTTGTTCATAAACCTGTTTTGATGTGGATTACTGGACTTTATCAACTTTAAAATTGTGGATTGTTTTGAACAAGTTTTGTCTTTTTGGATCTTCATTTGAATTTTCTGTTTTTTAGAACATTTTACCCAATGTTTATCCACAGTATTTTTTTGGTGTTTGGAATGTTGAAAAAAAATAAAATATATTTCTAAAATGTTAACATCTTATGATTTAGCCATATAAAACAATGATTTTAATCAGGTGTACAGATGTGAACAATTGTGAATTGCTGTGATTAAAGGTGGAACAAAGCATGATAAAAAACAGTTTCCAACATATCCACAGTCCTAATAGTAATAGTTTATTTTATATATAATATATAATTATAAATACTACAGTAGATATCAACATTGAATTGCAACAAAAAAAACAATCAAAGGAACTGAATTTTTGAAATTATCCTTGTTGCTTACTTTGGGCATTTGGTTTTTATCTCGGATCAAACATGCTTATCTTTAGACCATGAAAATCATCAGGAATATTATATTTGATCTGGGCGGCGTTCTCATTGATTGGAATCCTGATTATATGTATCAATCGCTGATCATCAATGAACAGGAACGTAAACATTTTCTCGACCATATTTGTACACTTGCCTGGAATGAAGAGCAGGATGGGGGAAGGTCTATTCATGAAGCCAATCAATTGTTGATTTCAAAATTTCCTGATAAAAAGGATTTAATACTCGCTTTTTATGATCGATGGGAAGAAATGTTAAAAGGTCCCATTGAAGGATCTGTAGAAATTTTGCGTAAACTAAAAGAAAATAAAGCTTACAATATTTATGCATTGACCAATTGGAGTGCAGAAACTTTTCCGCGGGCCTTGGAATTGTTTGATTTTTTACACTGGTTCGATGGTCGAATTGTTTCTGGCGAGGAAAACACAAGAAAACCCTTCAAGGAAATTTATGAGCTCACTCTTTCCAGGTTTGATCTTGACCCATCAGAAACTGTTTTCATTGATGATAACATGAGAAATATAAAAGCAGCTGAAACATGTGGGATATCTTCCATCCATTTTCAAAACCCTGAAATACTTCTCAGGGATTTAGAGAAGTACAATATACTTTGATCATTTTAAGATCTGGTAGGCAATAAAACTCAGTAAGTAAGCCAATCCTGTCATGTACAACAATTGAATCATTGGCCATTTCCAAGAACCTGTTTCTTTTTTTACCACCGCCAATGTGCTCATGCACTGCATCGCCAGGAGGTAAAAAATCAACAGAGAATATCCTGTTGCTGTTGTATAAACAGTTGACCCATCTGATCTTTTTGCAGATTGCATTTTCTTTCTCAGTGTTTCACTGTTTTCATCCGCATCTTCCCCAACACTATAGAGAGTAGCCATTGTGCCTACAAAGACTTCTCTTGCAGCAAATGACGTTATCAGGGCAATGCCAATCTTCCAATCATAACCCAAGGGTGCGATCACAGGTTCAATACTCCTTCCTATGATTCCAGCATAAGAATTTTCCAGCATTTTTGATGACATCTCTACCTGATATTTGCTTTCATTTGATGGATCACGCTTGATCAATTGTGTAAACTCCTGTTCAATCATTTTCCTCTTGTTTCCAGGTCCAAAAGAACTGAATGCCCATAATACCAATGAGATAATCATGATGACCTTTCCGGCATCAAAAACAAACACTTTTGCTTTTTCAACCATGGTAACAACAATATTTTTCCACCTCGGTTGCCTATAAACAGGCAGTTCAAGAATAAAAAAGCTTTTTTCTTTTATTTTAATGAACAGGTTCATCACATAGGATACTGCCAGCGCAATCACAATTCCCAAAACATACAAACCCATCAATACCAATCCCTGTAGATTGAATATCCCCAAGATGTTTTTATTGGGTACAACCAAGGATGCCAAGATGGTGAATACTGGCAATCTCGCACTGCAGCTCATGAAAGGTGTTACCATGATGGTCAGTAGCCTTTCCTTCTTGTTTTCAATGTTTCTTGCACTCATGATGGCAGGAACAGCACATGCGAATCCTCCAATCATGGGCATTACGCTTTTTCCATTCAAACCAACCCTTCTCATGATTCGGTCCGATAGGAAACTGATCCTCGCCATATAACCAGTATCCTCCAACAAAGTAATCAAGCCAAACAAAATCATGATTTGCGGCACAAAGACCAAAATTCCTCCCAGCCCAGCCAAGATACCATTGATCAACACATCAGCAAACCAACCCTCTGGCAGAATCGATCCTAACCAACCACCCAAGGCCCCGAAACCATATTCAATTGCATTCATGGGGTATTCGGCAACCCAAAAAACACTTTGAAACATGATGAGCAGCACTACTGCCATGATCAGGTATCCCCATGTTCTGTGCAAAAAGAAATGATCCAGCTGCTCTGAAAACATTTTTCTTTTTTCGATGCTTTCTTCAACAACAGACTTTTGCATCACCTGCCGGATTCTCTTGTACCGCAGTTGTATATCCTCTGCTTGAATTTTTGTATGGTTGAATTTGTATTTTTCCTCTATTTTCTCTATCCTATCCTGCAGTTCATCTTGCAGATCAAAAGATTCGTGGTTGATCAGGTGGTGCACAGCAGCATAATTGCTCAATGATGGCATCAATTCCCTCATTTCATGAATGGCATCAACAGCGAGGTTATCAATGGGATAAAAGTCTTGACCCAACACTTCATTGTGCATCATCTGTGCTACAGTTGACTTCAACTGGTCAATTCCCTTTCCTGTTCGTGCATTCACAACAACAACCGGAACTTGCATTTCTCTTGAAAGACAATCCACGTCAATTTTTATCCCCCTTTTTTTAGCAAGGTCAACCATTGTCAACGCAACAACCACAGGTATTTTCAAGTCTATCACCTGTGAAACATAGAGCAGGTTTCTTCTCAGGTTGCTTGCATCAGCAACAACGACTGCCAAATCCACTTTTTCTCCAGCGTCTGGTGTCATCAGTTGTTTATAAGAGACCCATTCATCAGTTCTTCTTGGGTATAGGCTATACGTTCCCGGCAAATCCAATACTTGACAGCTTTGCTTGCTTCCCAACACAAAGGTTCCCACTTTTTTCTCAACAGTTACACCAGGAAAGTTTCCCACTTTTTGTCTTAACCCGGTCAAAAGATTGAAAATTGAGCTTTTCCCGCTGTTGGGATTTCCAATCAATGCTATATATGGGTTTCTTTTTTCCATAAAACTGCGTAAAGGTACAGCCTATTGATGCGCCCAACTTACGAAAACAGTAAAAAGCACTTCAATTCAACCATAGTTGCTTTGAACGATTGAACTGTAGTAAATTTGCCACAAATACCCTCAGCATGTACAGGATTTTGGTTTCCCTGCTTTTTCTATCCCACTGCGCAATTGCACAAAAGTTAAACAAGAACGACAAACAGATTCTCGGGTATCTTCAACAACAGGTTGGATATTTGTCCTCTGAAGAACTGAAGGGCAGGCGAGCTGGAGATCCGGGTGAAATTTTGGCCGCAACATTTATTGCTGACAAGTTCAAAGAAATTGGTCTTTCTCCTCGGGGAGGTGCCGATGGATATTTTCAACCCTTTTCCATCAATGATGGCAAATCCATTGCTAAAGAAAGCCGGTGTGTTATCAATGGTTTTACATTAGAACAAGGCAAAGACTACTTTCCGCTTTCAAATTCTACACCCATTTCGTTCAATGCAGAATGTTCACCCTCGTTGAATGAAAAGGGTTTACCTTGGATGATTGATATTTCAGAGACCATGGAAGAAAACAAGGAAAATCCACACTTTGATGTATCCAACATGTTGAACGAAAAACTGCAAAAAGCCAAAGACAAGGGTGCCTCTGCGGTTGTTTTTTACAACTCTTCCCCCAAAGAAGATAAAATATTTTTTGACGGAAAAGACCGCTCAGAAAAGTCCGCACTTCCCGCTTTTTATATTACCCACGCGGCCCAAAAAAGAATTATAAAAGACCCATCGGTTTCTTATCAGATAGAAGCGTCAATATCCATCACCCCAAAAGTTCGCAATGCAAGAAATGTTGTTGGTTATCTTGACAACAAGGCACAGTATACAATAGTCATTGGCGCACATTTTGACCACCTGGGATATGGAGAAGACGGAAATTCAATGATCCGCAATGGAAACATGGACATACACAACGGCGCAGACGACAATGCGAGTGGAACATCTTCCATGATTGAACTCGCTTTTCTCATGAAAGCCAGCAAGGTTAAACGGTATAATTTTCTCTTCATTGCATTTTCAGCAGAAGAATTGGGACTCAACGGGTCAAAATATTTTGTCGAAAACCCCACCATCCCGCTCAACAGCGTTAACTACATGATCAACATGGACATGGTAGGTCGCATGAACGACAGCTCCAAAACCATCACCATTGGAGGGTATGGAACTTCTCCGAATTGGAAAACCATGATTGAATCCGTTAAGAAAAAAACCTTCTCCATCAGGTTTGATTCCAGTGGAACCGGACCCAGCGACCATACATCTTTCTATCGCAAAGACATCCCAGTGCTTTTCTTTTTTACAGGTTTGCATGCTGATTATCACAAGCCCTCAGATGATGCGGATAAAATCAACTACACAGGGATGCTCCACATCATCCGGTTTATTCAACAGATGATTGAAGGACAAAAGGAGGAACAAAAACTAGTTTTTACAAAAACAAGGGAACAACAAACCACTACCACTGCTCGCTTTAGTGTCAGCATGGGCATCATGCCAGATTATTCTTTTTCAGGTAACGGTGTCAGGGTGGATGGCGTTTCTGACAACCGCCCTGCAAAATTAGCGGGCATCCTTGCAGGCGACATTGTCAAACAACTGGGGGAACACAAAACCTCTTCTGTCGAATCATACATGCAAGCCTTGTCAAAATTCAAAAAGGGTGATAAAACAACCACCCGGGTAATGAGGGGAGACAAGGAAATGACGTTTGAAATTGTTTTCTGATGAAACTGAGACTCGATGATGACCAGATGTCGGATAGTTTTTTTGAAGACACACGCATCCTTGGGATTGTATGCTCTCTAAAAAACTATCAGTTTTGCTGGAACATTGAACGCCTGTTGCAAATAGACTTTAGGACTGCGCCGGACCTTCAGATCCCAATGGAAAAAAACAGAAGGTCATATTCTTTTACCGTTTATGAATTTATTCATACATCTTCCGGGAAAGAACATTATTTATACAGCAATAAGCACGAAGGTGAATTTTTATTGCCAGAGCTCCAGCACCTTGATTTTGTCTGGCTGGTCAGAGACCCTTTTCAAGACAATGGTTTTCTCTTGCAATTGCAACAACAAATCAGGTCTATTGCAGGTGTTCAAATGGTTATTGAGGTTCCCCACGATAAAATCAAATCAAGAGACAACTTACAACGTTAAGCCATGTGGATAGAAAAAGAAAACCAACTGTACCAAAAATTTGCTTTCAACAATTTCATTGAAGCATTTGCTTTCATGACAAAAGTTGCCATGCTTGCTGAAAAGGCCAACCATCATCCTACCTGGAAAAACACCTGGAATGTTGTTGAAATTTGGCTGACTACACACGATAGTGGCAATGTGGTCACAGACAAGGATGTTTCATTCTCTAAGGAAATTGATGCTGTTTATATTGGCCAATAAAAAATTCCTTAATATACCGTAACGGCGAAATCTGCAGCCGGCATGATTTCTCCTATTGTTTGCGTTCTATCGGACAGCCCGTTTTCAACCAGCAAGGTCCTAACCGCTTCAATGCTTTCTTTGGCAACAGCAACCAAAAGTCCCCCACTTGTCTGGGGGTCAGCCAATATGTTTTTTTGTATTGCCATGCTGCTCTTGTCCGCAAAATCAACCTTGTGGCCATAGCTGTCCCAGTTTCTATTGGTCCCGCCAGGAACCGAACCCATTCCAACATAGTCCATCAACCTGTCAGATATCATCGGAACGGCAGAAAAATTCAACATGGCGGACAAACCACTTCCTTCCGCCATTTCTATCAAATGTCCCAACAAACCAAATCCGGTGATGTCCGTCATTGCGTGTACACCTTTTATCCTGCCCAGGGCTGCGCCAATTTTATTCAGTTTCATCATCTGGTCTGCAGCCAGGGTTTTATCCTCCTCCCTTAATATTCCTTTTTTTTCAGCAGTGGTCAATATTCCCACCCCTATTTTTTTTGTGAGCAAAAGCAGGTCTCCCTTTTGTGCTGTATTGTTTTGTTTAAGATGACCCAATTCAACCAAACCATTTACTGCCAGTCCAAAAATTGGCTCAGGAGAGTCAATGCTATGGCCTCCAGCCAATGGAATTCCTGCTTCAAGACAAATGCTTTTGCTTCCTTCGATTACCCTTCTTGCCACCAACGGAGAAATCAAATTGATCGGCCACCCCAATATTGCTATGGCCAACACCGGATCACCCCCCATGGCGTATACATCACTGATTGCATTGGCAGATGCTATTCTACCGAAATTATATGGATCATCCACAATGGGCATAAAGAAATCTGTTGTAGAAATCAATGCCTTCCCGTTTTGTAAATCATATACGGCGGCATCATCTTTGCTGTGGTTGCCAACAATCAAACGTTCATTGTCGGGCATGCTAAAGCTGGATGCGAGGATTTCGTCCAGAATTTTTGGGGAAATTTTACAACCACAACCCGCACCGTGTGAAAATTGGGTAAGCTTAATCTCTTCCATTTGAATTTTTTATGAGCAATTTTGCATTTTCATGGTCATTGACATTTTCCGCAGCCACAACCATTATTGTAGGTTTGGGATCATTTCTTTTTTCAAGACCTTTTCTGTATAGCTTGTCATAATACTTTAGCAGAATATCAAAGCAACCGCGCACGTCATCCCCGGACAGGTTTTCGACTGCTGTTTTTGTTTCAAGCCCTCCCAATCTTTTTTGTATTCTTAGGATTGCATCATTCAGTGCTGTACGATCCAGCCTTCCATAGGTGTTCACCAAATAGTCAAGACGTGACCCAAATGGGATATCCAAAAAGCAAATATCACAGGTGCGCATATGTGTCCAAAGCGTCTGTGGTATATTAACGGTTCCAATTCTTTGGCTTTCATCTTCCAGCCAGATTTTTTTTTCTGGATATTTATCTTGTGTCTGTTTGATGGCAACGGCCAGTTTGTTCTCAAACATTTCCTGGCTTGGTTGTTTTGGCAGCCCTATGTTTCCGAATGCCGAACCCTTGTGCCCGGCCAATCCCTCAAGGTCAACAACAGCCTCTTTCATGTCTTGAAGCGCATGCAATACAATGGTTTTTCCCGATCCGGTGTTTCCGCCCAGTATTCGAAAGGGAAACGGCTTTTCAAATTCTCTCAGCACCCAATTTCTAAAAGACTTGTAACCCCCAGCCAATGTATATACCTTGAATCCATAGAGATCGAGCAGCCAAGCAACTGCGCCACTCCGCATCCCCCCGCGCCAGCAATGTACCAATATGGTCTTGTTTGATTTGTTTTCTCTGGTGATGGTTGTTTCGGCAGACACCAACATGTCTTTCATCTTGGGTCCAAAATACTCAAGACCTTTTTTGATGGCATCTTCTCTTGAGGACTGCTTGTAAATGGTTCCTACTGCAGCGCGCTCCTCGTTGTTGAAGAGTGGTAATGATATGGCATTTGGAATGTGCGCGTGCGCATACTCGGCATCACTTCGCACATCAATGATGGGATATTTGCTGGAGAGTTGAATGAATTCTGCAACCGAAATTTTTTCTATTCCCATTTTGTATGGATGTGCATCACTTGTTCATGGTGGCAAGAAACTCCTGGTTGTCTCTTGAACCTTTCATTTGTTTGATGAGAAGGTTCATTGCCTCTTCGCTGTTCATGTCTGCAATGTGGTTCCTGATGATCCACATTTTCTGCAATACATCTTTTTCAAGGAGAAGGTCTTCCCTTCTTGTTGATGACGCGGTAAGGTCGATGGCAGGGAACATGCGCCTGTTGGCCAAACGCCTGTCAAGCACCAATTCCATATTGCCCGTTCCCTTGAATTCTTCAAATATCACTTCATCCATTTTGCTGCCCGTGTCAATCAGTGCTGTGGCAAGTATGGTCAAGGATCCTCCATTTTCCACTTTTCTTGCTGCTCCAAAGAATTGTTTTGGTTTTTGCATGGCATTGGCTTCAACACCCCCAGACAACACCTTTCCGGATGAGGGCGCTACCGTATTGTGTGCTCTTGCAAGCCTAGTAATGGAATCCAGCAAGATCACGACATCGTGTCCACATTCTACCAATCTTTTTGCCTTTTGAAGGGCCATGGTAGAGACTTTTACATGCTTGTCTGCGGGTTCATCAAAGGTTGATGCAAGAACTTCTGCCCGCACGCTCCTTTCCATGTCTGTTACCTCTTCCGGGCGTTCGTCAATCAACACCACCATCAAATAACATTCTGGATGGTTCGAGGCAATTGCATTGGCAACCTCTTTGAGCAACATGGTTTTACCCACCTTTGGTTGTGCAACAATCAGACCCCTTTGACCCTTTCCCAGCGGTGTAAAAAGATCCATCATTCTGGTTGAATAATTGTCTTGCTTGGTGTACAAGTTGAACTTTTCAAAAGGAAACAATGGTGTCAGGTAGTCGAAAGGAACCCTGTCGCGCACATCGTCTGGCAATCGACCATTAACGGTATCCACTTTCAACAGGGCAAAATATTTTTCTCCTTCTTTTGGAGGACGAACGCTTCCGGTAATGGTATCGCCGGTTTTAATTCCAAACAATTTGATCTGGGAAGGAGAGACATATACATCGTCCGGGGATGACAAATAATTGTAATCACTGCTTCTCAAGAAACCATAACCATCTGGCATCATTTCCAATACACCCTCACCCAAAATGGCGCCGTCAAATTCAACATTGAATACGGGCTCTTTTTTGATGAAGAGTTGTTTTGAAGGCACCTCTTCCTGTGCAATGGTATTTTCCGGTGATTGCGGCTCTTCCCCATCATTTGAAACCTCCTGCAGTTTTGCTTGATCGGGCTGCACCATTGTTGTTTGTGCAGGAATGGGTTTAATTTTTTTGATGGGTTGCTTTTCTATTTTTACAACCGGAGTTTCTGTTTCTTGCTGAACTGGAGTGGCAGATGCAGGCGGCCTTCCTCTTTTTGCAACCTTTTTTTCCAATTTAGGTGCTTCTGTTCCCCCTATAACCTCACTGCTGGCATCTTCCGATTCTACAATCGCCTCTTCGGTACTGTTGGCTGTTGTAGTTTTTACAATCCGCTTCTTCCTCACCACCTTTTCTTCCTTGCCTTCGGCTTTTGTAACACTGTTCAAGATGGCCTGTTTATCAAGAATCTTATAAATCAGATCTTGTTTTTCCATTTTCTTCACCCCTGTTATTTTGAGTTCTTCTGCGATATCAAGCAGTTCTGGAACAAGCATGTCGTTCAGCTGTAGAATGTCGTACATAAATGATGTTTGGATAATAGCTCCCAAAGGGGAAATGACAGAATAATGATGATGAATGTGAATGGAAAACGATGTGTGGAGTTGTGCTGACCTGATTCTTGCTCCTGTTTCCGATGGCAATATTAAGCCTTTTTCAATTTTAAAAAAAATATTTACCCATCTTATCCCCGAATCATCTCCCACGCTATATTGTATTTGTTACCTTTGCGACAAGAAAAATTACGTTATGTTCAACAAGCGCATCAAGATCAGGGAATTGTTGCTCCAGCCGCCAGGCCAGAAAAATATTGTTGTCATGGGCTGGGTCAGGACCTTTAGGAACAATCAGTTCATAGCCCTGAACGATGGGTCAACCAACACGAACATACAGGTTGTTGCACCGCTTGGTCAATTTGATGACGAATTGTTAAAGCGAATAACCACCAGCGCTTCACTTAAAATTACCGGTTCTCTGGTTGCCTCTCAGGGCAAGGGCCAAACCGTGGAACTGGTAGCAGATGCAATTGAGGTTTTAGGAGATTCAGACGCTGAACGCTATCCGCTTCAACCCAAAAAGCACAGCCTAGAGTTTTTGAGGGAAAAGGCACACCTGCGTTTCAGGACCAATACATTTGGATCTGTTTTCAGGGTAAGGCATGCCCTCGCTTTTGCCATTCACCGGTTTTTTCACGAAAAGGGATTTCTTTACATGCACACCCCGATCGTCACTGCCAGTGATGCCGAGGGGGCCGGAGAAATGTTCAGGGTTACTACGCTTCCTTTTGATAACCCACCCCGCGACGAGCAAGGTGGCATCGATTTTAAGGAAGATTTTTTCGGTCGAAGCACCAATCTTACCGTCAGCGGTCAATTGGAGGGTGAACTGGGCGCCACGGCATTTGGTGAGGTCTATACGTTTGGGCCTACGTTCCGTGCAGAGAATTCAAATACCACCCGCCATTTGGCAGAATTTTGGATGATTGAACCCGAGATGGCCTTCTGTGATCTTGAGGACAACATGCATCTTGCTGAAGCATTCATCAAGTACATCATCCGGTTTGCCATGGACAACAACATGGATGACCTTCAATTCCTGGACCAGCGTCTTGCCGAAGAAGAAAAGCAACTTCCAGCAGACAAGCGCAGCGAAATGGGTTTGATTGAGAAGTTGAATTTCGTCCTGAACAATGATTTCGAACGCATTACGTACACCGAAGCCATAGATATTCTACTGAATTCACCTGCCTATAAGAAGAAAAAATTCTCGTACGAAGTAAAATGGGGGGTCGATATGCAAAGTGAACATGAGCGCTACCTTGTGGAAAAACACTTCAAAAAACCTGTCATTGTAACCAATTATCCCAAAGACATCAAGGCGTTTTACATGCGCCAAAACGACGATGGGAAGACCGTTGCCGCCATGGATATTCTGGCTCCAGGAATCGGTGAAATTGTAGGAGGTTCACAGCGCGAGGAACGCCTAGACCTGTTGACCCAGCGCATGAAACAAATGGGCATTGATGAACAAGAGCTTTGGTGGTACCTTGATACCCGGCGTTTTGGAACCGTACCCCATGCAGGCTTTGGTCTTGGTTTCGAACGCATGGTATTGTTCGTTACCGGCATGACCAATATCAGGGATGTCATTGCATTTCCAAGGACGCCTAAGAGTGCCGAGTTTTAGCCATTTCCGGTTCTGCAACCACACGGTGTAAACACATCACCGGTATATGTGTTTCGTGTATCAACTCACGGGTTGTGCTTTTTTCAAAAAAGCGCTCAAGCACACTGTGTTTTTTGGGAAGCGTTATCAACAAGTCCAGGTCGTGCTTTTCCGTAAACCCGTCCAACCCTTCGCTGATGTCTTTGTTTTCGATGAAATCATAAATGGGGTTCAAGCCCGCCAGCAGGGTGTCCATGTTCATGGTTTCCTCAGGAGTGCTTGCTGTGAAATGCTTTCGCTTGTAGTCAACGTTCAGCACATGCAGTTCTGCATTGAAAAACTGCACAATCGATCTTATTTTCGCTACAGGTGTTGACGCAACAACATCCCTGAGGTCGGTTGCCAGGCCAATTCTTTTGAATGGCTTAAACCTTACGCCCGGTGGAATGACGAACACAGGCACGCCAACTTTTGAAACCACCGAAAGCGTATTGCTCCCTAAAAAAAACCTTCCAGCACCGGTTGTTCCTCTTGTTCCCATGGTAACTGCAAAGGGGTCCAGTATTTTACACAGCTTGCTTATTTCTTCCGCTACTTCGCCCATCTTGCTTTCCGTATAAATTTTTAGCTTGCCCCCGGTAATGGTTTCGAGATTCTTTTTTAATTCCGCCAGTTTCTGCTCACTGATTTTTCTGATTTCATCCAAAGAAATTGTGACCAATGGCACTTCTGAAAAACTGATGGGAAGTTGATATACGTTCAACAACAAAAGATGGCTACCCATTGCCAAAGCCATGTCTGATGCGTACTTTACAGCATTATCGGATATTGCCGAAAAGTCTGTAGGAACAATTATTGCCTTCATGTGGATGTTTTTCCAAACATACCGCACAAGCCTGTATTCTTTAATGATACCGTACAGCCAGCGAAATGAAGTTTGTCAGTTTTTGCGCAGGAAATAACCAACGCGCCTGTTGGCATCTTTTCTCACATCAACGTAGAAAAGATTGATATCGCCCGCGTGGTAATTTTTGCTCCGGTATAAAAATGACCACGGAAAACGCGGATGTGATACCCACAGTGCACTTCCCTCTACCTGGGCGTTTTGGGTCTTCTTGTACACCTTGTTCAGGTTATACAGTACTGCTCCTTGTTGTAGTTTTTTATCTGCAATTTCAGTAGTTGTTTTCCAGGTGATGGGATTTACAACTGCAATACTGCTATCAAGCCTGTTCGCCCAATTGTCCGAATGGTCTTTTCTGTATGTTCTCCAGCTTACAAAACATCCGGTAGACGTACTGTCTGTGCAAACCGGTATCTCTTTGTATTCGCCCTTTTTCACACCCATTCCTATCAGATAAGCACATACCAGCTGTTTTTGAAGCGGCTTTCCGTCAAAAAATTCTTTTAACAAACGGATGGCATGTGTTGTTCCCTGGCTGTGGGATGCAATGATTATCGGGCGACCGCCGTTTTCATTTTTCAAATAATACGCAAATGCATTTTTGACATCCTCATACGCAGTATTGAATGCCCTGTATTTTGAAACACTGTCTTTTTCGCTGTACATTCCTATATGCGCCTGTCTGTACCTTGGCGCAAAAACCCTTGCCCGCTCATTGAAGGCAGAGGCCTGGTAAAGGATAGCGCTATAATCTGTCTTGTGGTTGATGAAGGGGTCGTCTATTGTAGCATTGTCATTCCCGTTTTCCCTTAAACCGGTTAATGTGGTGGGGTGCAGATAAAATACATCGGCCTCTTTTTCTGTTTTTATTCCAACCAGCGGTTTGGGAACCGTATCTGATGGATCCTGTTTTGCAGGATGTGCTGCCCAATATTTGAGTTGTGTGTAATCGGGGATGCCGGTTTCGCTTTTGAACGCAGCATCTCCCGTGTATGAAACAATGTTTTTTGAACAAGCACAGAGCACCATAATCCCCATTGCCGCAACAACCGCCTTAATCATTTATATTCTGTTTAGTTTTCAAATTTATGTTCCTTAATTTTACCCAACAATCTTTTTTGTCATGAATATACCCGTTGTTGATCTTGAGCAATTTATTAAAGGAAATAGAGAAGAAAAGGTTCAGTTTTCCGCTGTTCTTGGAAGGGCTTTTGAAGAAGTTGGTTTTGTTTCCGTTAAAAACCACGGCATTCCCCAAGATTTGATTGATGATTTATATGATACTGTCAGGTTGTTTTTCTCACTTCCCGAAGCCGACAAAAGATCTTATGAAATAGCCGGTTTGGCAGGCCAACGCGGATATACATCCTTCGGAAAGGAACACGCCAAAGGGTCTGACGCACCAGACCTCAAAGAATTTTTCCAGTTTGGTCAAACGGTTTTACCCGGAGAAGAGGCCCCGGAGTTTTATCCACCCAACGTTACCGTTTCGTCACCATCCAATTTCAATGCCTTGTTTTTAGACGCCTACAGGGCTTTTGAAACATCTGGTGCTGCTTTGTTGTCTGCTATCTCAATGTATTTAGATTTGGGAGACAGCTATTTTACGGAACATGTACACCTTGGTAACAGCATACTTCGCGCAATCCATTATCCCCCTATTTTGCAAGAGCCCCGATCAGCCATTCGTGCAGAGCAACACGAGGACATCAACTTGATTACATTGCTTGTTGGCGCATCGGCCGATGGTTTAGAAATCTTGAGCAAGGATGGCAACTGGCTTCCTGTGAAGGCTGGTCCTGGAGAAATTGTTGTGAATGTTGGTGACATGCTTCAGCGACTTACCAACGACAGGCTAAAAAGTACAACACACCGTGTGGTGAATCCTCCGCGCGAAATGTGGAACCACTCTCGTTTTTCAATCCCCTTCTTTTTACACCCACGCAGCAACATGTCACTTGCCTGTCTTCCTTCCTGCATTACGACGTTGCGACCCAAACAATACGAGGATTATACAGCTGGTTTTTATCTCGATGAAAGATTAAGGGAAATAGGGTTGAAAAAATAGAACATTGCTCAGGAAACATTTCCATTTTTTAAAATCAGTTTTGGTCTTTAGCCTTTCTGCTTTTGGGGGGCCACAAGGTCAGTTTGGCATGATGGTCAAAACTTTCGTTGAAAAGGAAAAATACATTTCCTTACCTGATCTTCTCAACTTGAATGCCTTCTGCCAATTGCTTCCCGGTGCAACTGCAACCCAAACTGTTTCCTTGCTGGGTTATCGGCAGGGCGGTTTTTGGCTGGCTTTTCTTACACTTCTTTTGTGGACAACACCAGCCGTAATTTTTATGTCTGCTTTGTCTTTTGTATTTTCTTCAGACAACAGCAACCTGATTTTTCGACTAAGGTTTGTTCAGCCTATGGCACTTGGATTCTTGGCTTTTGCTGCCATAAAAACCTATGCCTTGATTGTTTCAAGGTTACAGGTATTTGTTGTGGTATTTTCATCCCTGATCACGTTCTATCTGTTCAAGACGCCGTGGGTATTTCCTGTGGTGCTGCTCTTTGGTGGTCTATGGGGATCTTTTTCTTCAAGCGATCAACAAACTTCTGCGACCCCCATTTTTAAAAGACCAAATTTTTTGCCACTCTTTGTGTTCGCCATACTTTTTGTGTTGGCAGGATTTTTTTCAGAGACTGCCAGAAAAAAATCTTGGGAAAACAGAACGCCATACAATGTTTTTGAAAACATGTATCGTTTCGGGAGCATCGTTTTTGGTGGTGCTGATGTACTCATCCCCGTCATGTACAATCAATATGTTGTTCGACCAGAAACAGACAGAATCAAACGCACCAACAAGGACGCTATCAGGATAGAAAGGAATTCATTTTTGTCTGCAGCGGGTGTTGTTCGTGCAATTCCCGGACCTGCTTTTTCCATCAGCGCTTTTATAGGTGGAATGGCGATGAATGATAGGGGATGGGCTTACCAGGTATTGGGCTGTTTTTTGGCAGCCACAGGAATTTTTCTTCCTACCTTTTTGTTGTCTGTTTTTTTCTACCCATTCTGGGAAACTGCTCAACAGTACAATCGTGTAAAGGCAACAATGGTGGGCATCAATGCTGCGGTTGTGGGTATCATGACGGCAAGTATTGTTTATCTTTTTCGTGACACCGTTGTTCCTTTTTTAGGGAAAGCACCCATCGATATTTTTCTCTTTTTTGCAGTTTTCTCCATTACATTTTTTCTCCTGTACCGTACAAAGGTTTCTGCTCCCCTTATTGCTGCGGGCTGTCTCCTGCTTGGTTTTTTATAACCCCCTTATTTGTAATAACCGCTTTTCAGAATTTCCTCATGCACACTGTCTGGTACCATGTACCGAATCGATTGTCCAGCAGCGACCATCTTTCTGATCATTGTTGAGGAAATATCCAAAAGCGGGGCATTCATCAATGTGGTTTTCTTCTCCAATTTTTCTGGAACCTCAAAACCGGGTCTTTGGTACACCAGGATGGGATATCTTTTCAAAAGCAGTTCTCCGCTTTTCCACTTCCCAATGTTTTGGAGACTGTCCGATCCCATGATGACAAAGAAATTGTTTTCGGGATACTTTTCTTCAAGATAGGTGAGGGTGTCAATTGTATAAGAGGGTCGGGGTAGGCTAAATTCGATATCGGATGCTTTAAGGGCCAACTCTCCCTCTATTGCCTGTTTCACCAGGTGAAGACGGTGGTACTCGTTGAGTAAGTTACCGGAAGTTTTGAGCGGGTTTTGCGGAGAAACCACAAACCAAATCTGCTCAAGGCCTGAATGTTGCAGTACGTGGTTTGCGATGATGAGGTGTCCGTTGTGGATGGGGTTGAAAGATCCAAAATAGAGCCCAACTTTCATAAAATACTGATAATCAACGTTTTGAGATTATTTTATTTCTACCATTACAGCATCTGCCTCGCTGATGCGCAGGCTCACCTGGTAGCCAGCCACCATAACAGATATGGGGTCGCCCAGTGGAGCAATTTGCTCTACGGTTATTTCTTCTCCTGGGAGAAACCCCATCTCCATTAGTTTCAAAACCAACTCTTCATCCTCTAACGAGCTGATGATTGCTTTTTGCCCGACCGCCAACGCTGAAAGTTTTTTCTGCATATTCAATTCTACGAACTGCAAAGCTACTTCCCTTCGGTGGATTTCTTGTACTTTTATTCTCTTTCTATGAATGATATACAATTCTTTTGTCTCGAGCCAGTGCCAGCACTGAAAGACAGAAAACGCCTCAAGTCTTTTCTTGTAAGCACCGCCACCATGAATGGGCGACAGCTTTCAGCGCTCAATGTTATTTTTTGTAGTGACGAGCACCTGCTCACCATCAACAAGGATTTTCTTCAACACGATTATTATACCGATATCATCACTTTTGATCTTTCCCCATCTGGAAAATCACCGCTCGAGGCAGAGCTTTACATCAGTATCGAAAGAGTAAGGGACAATGCACAATCGTTGGGCTTTCCTTTTTACAAAGAGCTGCACCGTGTTGTTTTTCACGGGCTTTTGCACTTGATGGGATACAAGGACAAGAAAAAAACAGACCAACAGACCATGCGCAAGATGGAAGACAAACTCCTGGCTGATTATTTTGGCCCGAAGGATATGTAAAACCCTTGTTGTTTTTCATGTCTTTCCCGATGGGCGCTTTTCCTTAAATGTTCCACGTGGAACCTGTGTTGTTGTGAAATCGTCCCTTATGTTGTTTGGCATTGGTGTCATGGAAGCGTTTCTAATCTATCTTCTTGGTCTTTTGGTTTGATGGAAGAGCAGCATTTCATTGAAGCCATCTTTATTTGGTGGATTCTGCGGCCTTCTGAATTTTAAGGTCTTGGTCATTGCTTTATAAGTAGATTTACCCAAGAATGAGGTGTCTGTGTCAGCAAAACCAATATGGCTGGCCTTGGCCCATATTCGCTTTGAGGTATGAGTGTTCCACGTGGAACATTGGTGTTTTTTGGTTGATGGTGGATTTAATATAAAACCCCGTTTGAATACATTTTAGCGAGGGGCCATTATTGGCTTCAGAATTCGGACGAGGAGTGAAAAGACCTAACTTCTTTTTTATCTTTGCCCCATGTTTCAGATGTATGATGTTATCGTCGTGGGTGCGGGTCATGCCGGTTGTGAGGCCGCAGCCGCAGCGGCCAACATGGGTAGCAAGACCCTTCTTGTAACCATGAACCTGCAGACAATTGCACAAATGAGTTGTAATCCCGCTATGGGCGGAATAGCCAAGGGGCAAATTGTAAGAGAGGTGGATGCTTTGGGTGGGTACTCGGGTATTGTTACAGATCAAACCATGATCCAGTTCAGGATGTTGAACAGGTCAAAAGGGCCAGCAATGTGGAGCCCCAGGGCCCAAAGTGACAGGATGCTTTTTTCACAGCGATGGAGAGCGTTGCTGGAAAACACACCAAACCTTGATTTTTACCAAGACATGGTCAATGGTTTGATTGTTAAGGATGGTCGAGTGAGGGGCGTTGTCACAGGAATGGGCAATGAGATAGCGGCCAAGTCGGTTGTTTTGACCAATGGAACCTTCTTGAATGGGATTATCCATATTGGTGAAAAACAGTTTGGTGGAGGAAGAATGGCTGAGCGGGCTGCGACTGGAATTACTGAACAACTGGTGGGTTTGGGCTTTGAGAGTGACCGCCTTAAAACCGGTACGCCACCAAGGATTGACGGAAGAAGTTTGGATTATACCAAGATGGAGGAGCAGAAAGGAGATGATGAAATTACCGGCTTCTCTTATTTGGACATCGATAGGATCAAGCCAGAACAACAAAGAAGTTGTTGGATTGCGTATACTAACCAAACGGTACACGATACCCTTAAAACGGGCTTTGACAAGAGTCCCATGTATGCCGGCCGCATAGAAGGAACAGGTCCCCGTTATTGTCCAAGCATAGAAGACAAAATCAACCGCTTTGCTGAGCGAGACAGACACCAACTTTTTGTAGAGCCAGAAGGCTGGGATACTGTGGAAATATACCTCAATGGGTTTTCAACTTCATTGCCCGAGGATGTTCAATACAAGTCGCTAATAAAGATTCCAGGCTTTGAAAATGTTAAGATGTTCAGGCCGGGATACGCCATCGAATATGATTTTTTCCCACCCCACCAACTTCATTACTCGTTGGAAACCAAGCACTTACGTGGATTATTCTTTGCGGGGCAGATCAATGGAACAACAGGGTATGAGGAAGCGGCATGCCAGGGTTTGATGGCGGGAATCAACGCACACAACAATGCATTTGAGCGTGCACCATTGATATTGAAAAGGAGTGAAGCATACATTGGTGTTTTGATTGATGACCTGATTACAAAAGGAACCGAGGAGCCGTACAGGATGTTTACCTCAAGGGCAGAGTTCAGGACTTTGCTGAGACAAGACAATGCAGATATTCGCCTTACAGTGATCGGCCATGAACAGGGCTTGGCCAGCGAGGAAAGATACCAAAAGGTGAAAAACAAAAAAGAGAATGTTGCAGAGATCATCAAAAAATTCAATGAGGTTTCGGTTGATCCGGAATCGATGAATGCCTATTTTGAGGCATCGGGCTCTGCAGCCCTAACCCAAAAACAAAAAATTTCCCAGTTGGTCTTGCGCCCTGGCATTGGTGCAAAAGCAATGATTGAACATGCGGACCAACTCAGGAATGAATTTGGACATTATGATCCCTTGGAAATTGAGCAGGCAGAGATTCAGATGAAATATGCAGTTTATCTTGAAAAGGAAAGGGAGATGGTACAAAAAATGTCAGAAATGGAATCGCTTGAAATTCCCATAACCTTTGATTATGGCAAGGTTCAGGCGATTGGAACCGAAGCAAGAGAAAAACTGAAAAAAATTCAGCCAACCACACTCGGACAGGCATCCCGGATATCCGGCATCAATCCAAGTGATATTCAAATCCTCATGGTGTACATGGGCAGATAGTTTTAAATCCACAATTCAATTTTCTGAAATGACAACCCTGGGTGCAAAAGAATTATTGGGAATTTTTCCTTTGTTCGACCTGCCGCTTGCAACGTTTATGTATGAAAAGGGAGAAAGTAAAACATTCGAACAAGGTGCTTTGCTGATGAAGCCCGGCCAGTTTTTCAAGTATGCAATGCTCATCGTATCTGGAAAGGTTAAACTGTACAGGGAGGGAGAGGATGGAGAAGAGTTTTTCATGTATTTTCTTGAACGCGGAAATGCATGTGCCCTTAGCATGATGTGCATGGCGAGAAGCCAGGCCAGTACCATCATGGCCATAGCAGTTGAAGAAACAGAAGTGATCATGATTCCCATTCAGCACATGGATACACTGATGAAAAATTACCCTGCCTGGTATCATTTTGTGATTGAAACCTATAGGAACAGGTTTGAAGAGTTGCTGACCGTAATCGATCAAATCGCCTTCAAAAACATGGACCAGCGATTGGAGTGGTATTTGAAACGCCAGGCAAAATCCATGGGAAACAACCTGATGCTGACACACCAACAAATAGCGCATGATATCAATTCTTCAAGAGAAGTGGTTTCCCGTTTGCTGAAAAAAATGGAAAAGACGGGATTGGTAGAGACAGAACGCAACAGCATTGTGTGGAAGGGGGAAGAAATGGAGTAGAAAATTTAAGGGCTGTACATGGGCCTGTATTTTTTACGCAAATCGCCAATCGTCGGTAGCTTTTACAAACATGGAGAATGAAGGGTTTCAGTTGTATTTAGATCCACTATAATTATAATTCATCTCCATGTGATAAAAATCACCTTTTGACACGACCATTTTCGTGATTTTTGTCCTTGGATTTTTCAACACAGATCATAAAAAAACAAACATGACGATTATCGAACTCATCAAACAACCATGGCCCTGGTATGTTGCTGGACCCATTATTGGATTAATGGTGCCAGCCTTGTTGATTTTTGGAAACAAAACATTTGGAATTTCATCTTCATTGCGGCATGTATGTGCCGCATGTTTACCAGCAAAAATTCCATTCTTTCAGTACGATTGGAAAAAAGAAATCTGGAACCTGTTTTTTGTTTTTGGAATTTTTCTTGGAGGCATCATTACAGCGTTTTATTTGAAAACGGATACAGATGTGGTTGTTGATCCAAAACTGGTTGAAGTTTTGTCGGGATATGGAATTGCTGATTTCAGTGGATTGGTTCCTGCAGATCTTTTCAGCTGGTCATCCCTGTCCACCCCTCGCGGTTTTATACTGATGGTCATTGGCGGATTTTTGGTTGGATTTGGAACACGCTATGCTGGTGGATGCACTTCCGGACATGCCATCATGGGTTTATCCAACCTTCAGCTGCCTTCATTGATTGCAACCATATCATTCATGGCAGGCGGTTTTATCATGGCAAACCTTATTCTTCCATTCATCCTTTCACTTTAAAAGAAAATCATCATGACAAAAAATAAAAAAGATACCAATACTGATTTTGAGGTAAGGTCATTGGATACCATTGGTAAAAACCAAGACAACACATCGTTGTCAACATGGCACAACCTGAGGTACCTCGTATTTGGAATTGCATTTGGAATTGTATTGATCAAGTCTGAAGTTGTTTCCTGGTTTCGCATTCAGGAAATGTTCAGACTTCAAAGCTTCCACATGTTTGGCGTAATTGGTTCAGCTGTTGCTGTTGGTGCAGTGTCTGTTTTTCTGATCAAGAAGTTCAAGATCAAGTCCATCCAGGGTGAAGAAATTATTCTTCCGCAGAAAACATTCAACAAGGGTCAAATCTATGGTGGATTGATTTTTGGTTTTGGTTGGGCCATGACCGGAGCATGCCCGGGCCCGTTGTTTGCACAATTGGGATATGGCGCAATGGCCACATCCGTTACAATTCTTATGGCCATAGCAGGAACCTGGGTCTATGGATTGTTGAGAGAAAAACTTCCCGCCTGATTGATTTCTTTCGGAAACAAATGGAGCACAAAAACAAAATCTGATTATTTTCCTGTTCTTGCAGCAACAATCGGTTTGAAAGGACCGAACTTGTGTTGCTGTTCCGTGAATCCATCTGCATATGGACCAAAGGGATGGTCAACGGGTTTTTTTGAAATGTTGGGCCAGTCTTTGCTGAGGTCTTTCGCTGGACGGGGCCTCGAGTTTACAAAAGCTGCAACATCCCAGCTTTCTTCATCAGACAGTGCGGGCGATTCATGCGATGCCTGATTGAAGGGCATGTTGTCGCGCACATATCCCGCGAAGCGGGAAAGACGAAACAATCCTGCACCAGTGTTGTAACTGTGATCACCCCATAGCGGGGGATAAATGTAAGATTTTGCATCCGCGGCCATTTGTCCCTCCCCGTTGGCGCCATGGCAGCTTTGGCATTTTGCTGCATACACCACAAGACCTTTTTCTGGACTGGCTGCGCGCTCAAGGTATTCGGGAGGCTTGATTCCACTGCCTTTTGGCGTGCTGTCTTTGGGTACCGCATGCCCTACCCATTTGATGTAGGCAATCATGGCTTTCATTTCACGTGCATTGCTATCAAGTGCTGATCCATTCAGGCTGCGTTCCATGCAATCGCTTACCCGCTTGAAGACACTTTCCATCGAACCGCTCCTGTCGCGAAACTTTGGGTAGTTGGCTGAAACGGCACCATAATTGTTCCCCCATTTTTTTCGTCCAGCATTGAGGTGACAGTTCTGGCAATTCATGCCGTTGGTAATCTGTGCAACAGACCCGTTGGGCCCCAGGTATTTTGCTGTATTTGCAATCAGTTCTTCTCCATAAATTACAAGCGCCCTTTCTTCACCCTGAATTGTTCTGTCTGTAAATAAACTGGGTGCGGTCCATTCTTCCTTTTTTAAAACCGGCGTTGTTTTATTGGGAGCGTTGATGAATGCAATGATTTCAGTTGACATGACCAGGATCACAACAGTGACGATTGAATAGATAATCCAGTTTTGTCTTGGGTTGTTCATGAAGAGCCCTGTTTGGAAATTAAATATAATCCAATTTGACCGGTGCATCGGTGATTTTGGTCACATGGCTAGTGCATCTCACTGCCGTATTCCTTCATGATGGCAGCATCGAGCGACTCTCCGATTTTTTTTAGTTCCTTGAGCTTTGCATTCAGGTAGCGATTGGTATTCAGCCCTATTGAAACAAGGTTGAGCAATTCGTTAAGAGCAGTCTTGTTTTTTTGGGTGATGTTATCGGCCTTGGCCGGCGGCTGAAATCGCATGATGCCATCCACCATTTGATGGATAGACATTTCATATAGTATACCCGCATCCATGACTTCAGCCATCTTGAAACGACCTTTTTCTAGTGTTCTTTCACGCAGCTCTTCCAGTTTGTCGATGGAACTGAGCATGCGTTCATACTCCTGAATTCCTGAACTGATTGTCTTGTTCCTGACCATTCTTAATCCCCCTGCTGATTTGATCTGGTCAAATCCAATGCGTGAACTTTCGAATGTAGCACGTAAGGCCAGGTTCCGGACATAATAATAAACTTCTTCGTTGGTGATCGATTGATTGTTCAGCTTTTGAAAAAGCGTATCAAGATTTTTTAGTCTTGTATCATTGGAGCGCACTACAAAATCACTGGATTGAAAATCAAGCAGCAAATCTTCGTGCACATTTTTCAGGTATGAAATTTCCCTGTGTTTTTCAATTTGGGTTTCACGAATGTTTTCAGCGAAAAATCCAAGGGTGACTGCTGCAAACAACATCACGAATTCGGTGATGTATTCTTTCCAGGCTTTTTTATGCGTGGGATGATGTGGGTGATGGACTTCCATTTGTAATTTGATGTGTGAACACCTTAAAGATAAGATTGAAATTTCTCCAAATCAAATGTCAGCTGAACATTCTTGGCCATGTCCGCATTGTTTGTCGATAGGACAAACCACTAGAAATATGTTTTGATGAGCCGCTTCTCGAATTTTTTCCAGAATGAAAAAAATGAACCTTCTGCAACAGCAGGGTCATTGAGCATCCAGGTTCGCTCATCTTGGATGCCGCTATAATGCTTGTTCAACGGATGCTCTCGATAAACCAATGGTGATCCGCCTGCATGGTTTTTCAAGGCGGCAAAGCTCCCCGTAAAAACCTGAATGCCTTCTATGTTTTTGCAAAGCTTCAAAGCAAAATCCATACAACTCTGTGAAATCGGATATTGGTCAAACAGTTCCGGTTCTAACAAGAACACCCTGTTGGCTGTCTCTGTATTGCGCCAACTGGGCGAAAGATGATAATAATTGTACACCAATGTTGGCAAGTCCGGATTTAAGGTTGGTGCAACGGTTGCTGGCAATGGTGTTTTAAGGACTGGGGTGCAAGAAGCCTGCAGGATTTCAGGACATGTCGTTGCTGAAAGTGTATCATAATCACAGTCCAAATAGGTTTGCTTTTGTTCTATTCCCGTGTAGTGGTTGACATTGTCCTGGTTGGCAATATATTTTTTATTGGAGAAGGTTCCTGCAACCCATTGCCACGAAAGGGCATTGGAAGCCCAGTCGCCATCCAGCAGATGATAATACATCCAGCGTGCCGAATCAGCCCAATGAAAACTGGCGAGGTTTGCAGAAAGAAAAGCGGTGTACATGCGCATGTGGTTGTGCATGTTTCCATTGGTTTTCAATTCGCGTATTCCGTGGTCAATGGCTTCAATACCCGTGTTTGCATCGTGAACAGCCAGTGGCATTCCCTTATTGAATTTTGCGCCTTGATCGTTTTTGAGGTCATGGTTGATCAGGACACCTTTTGATTGCCACACACGTTGAAAATATTCCCGCCATGCCATTTGTTGAACGAACTTTTCCAGCTGGTAGAACTTGAAACCACGGTGGATCAGGTGTTCCAGGATGGTTTTGGTATCGATTACTCCTCTAGAAATATAAGGAGACAACCCCGTTACTGCACCATGGGTGAAATTTCTGGTTTTGGCATAATCCAGGGGACTGAACGGCCCCAGTTGTTGCAGTATCTCTTCTTGTGTCATCGTCTCTTTTGGTTTTATCAGCATGTGCATTTGTTCTAACAATTGAAGGATTTAAAAGTTGATGCGGCGTTTACAATGCGCATTCGAATATGATGTGCTGCGCTTTCGATCAGGCCCTTCATTTACTAACATTGAACATCTGTTGACGTTTCTGTGTTATATTACGAATACCTTGAAATGAAAAAAATGTTGATTACACTCTTGGTCATTTTTGTTGTTCTCATTGCATTCCAATCCTTTATGGCAATATCCACATCCAATATCGAGAAGCAACAATACCGGGTTGTTAAAAAAGAAAACGGTTTTGAGATTCGGTTTTATCCACCAGCAACTTTTGCCACCATCCGGTCAGCAGCAAAAAACTACAGGGAACTTTCCGGAAGCGGATTTCGTAAAATCGCGGGATATATTTTTGGCAACAATGCAACATCTGCCAAAATTGCTATGACATCCCCTGTGCACATGGACATCAATGAAACCGAATCCTCGATGAGTTTTGTCATGCCTTCTGCCTATGATATAAAAAGCCTTCCCCGCCCCAACGATGCAAAGGTTGAGATACACGAATCTCCCAGCGAATACGCTGCGGCCATTGAGTTTGGTGGATTTGCCAATGATGAAACCATCAGCAAACATGCCGAGCAACTTAAAAAATCACTCGAAGAAAAGGGGATCAAGTCAACAGGACATTACAGATACCTGGGATACAATCCGCCCTACCAACTCATTGGAAGAAAAAACGAAGTGATTGTTGCAGTGGAGTGGAAGGAATAGGAATGGGGGTAATCCAATTCCTTTCATCAATATGATCTTGTATTGTAGTGCACCCCAGTAGTGGCCAACAGGCCCATTGTGTCAAAGGGGTACTTCTATTAAAATGACTGCTGCATTTTTTGAAGCGGTTATCTTCAGTGATTCTGTTTCCCAAATACCCATTGCATCGCGGCTTCCAAGTGATTGTTCGTTCACGGTCACTGCTCCACTGATGACAAATACATAAACACCGCTCTGGGTGTTGTGAAGCCCATATGTCAATGTTACTCCCTCTTGAAGTTGACCAAGCGAACACCATGCATCTTGGTTGATCCAAACAGCATTTTTATCATCCGGCGCTACAACGGTTTGCCATTGATTCTGCCTTCCTTCTGGCAAGAAGGTTTTCTGTTCGTACCGGGGCTCAATATTTTTTTCTTTTGGAAAAATCCATATTTGAAGAAACTTTACTTCCTTGTCTTGGTTTGCATTCTGTTCACTGTGCTCGATTCCGCTGCCAGCGCTCATGATCTGAACGTCCCCCTGGCGAATGATTTTATCCCTTCCTGTGCTGTCTTTGTGGTGCAAATCTCCAAACAGCGGAATGGATATTATTTCCATGTTCTCATGCGGGTGTTTATTGAAACCATATCCCGGAGCTACGACATCGTCATTCAATACACGCAACGCACCAAAACGGATTTTTGCAGCATCGTAATAACCGGCGAAACTGAAACTGTGATAACTCTCGAGCCATCCGTGTTCCGCATGGCCCCTATCTGCTGCTTTGTGTAGTATTGTTTTCAATGGTTTTTATTTACGTGCAATTCCAAAATGCAAATCTATTATTAACTGTGCAGTTGGGATATATATGGCATAAAATTTATCCTGTGGAAGAAAAAAATTCAACAAAAAACCTCTCGGTTAATGCCATCAAGCAGTTTGTTAAAATGTGAAGAGTAGAGGGCTTGACTTAATCATGTTCGAAAAGATGTGAGAGAAATGCGAAAGTATATGTTATTTTACATCATGAATAACCAAGATGCTAAAATAGCAAAAATGCTATTTTCTTCTGTGTATCCTCTCTACGTAACAAAAGTCGAAAGAAAAGGACGTAGCAAGGCTGAGTTACATGAAATCATCAGATGGCTTACGGGATATAGCGAAGAAAATCTCCAGTCATTGATTGATCAAAAAATTACTTTTGAAGAGTTCTTTCAACATGCAACATTTCATCAGGATGCGAAATTAATCACTGGAGTAATATGCGGTTATCGGGTTGAGCATATTGAAAACACCTTGACACAAAAGGTGCGGTATTTAGATAAAATAGTTGATGAACTGGCAAAAGGAAGAGCAGTAGAAAAAATTATACATCGCAAACGAAGCGCCTGAACTGTACAATACTCCCCCAATTCAGACCAGGAGGTCAGTGTCACACCCCCCATACAACCAGTCAAAAATCAAGGGTGATTGAATTGTTTTTCTTCGGCCTTCGAAAAAGAAAATTCAACCCTGCTAGAATTCCACTGCATTCCCCAGGGCCAGCCATTCATTCATGCTCGCTGAATAATTGAGCACATTTGTGTACCCTTCCCTTGCAAGCAAGGAATAGCCTATGGTTGCACGATCTCCACCCTGGCAATGAATCATTACTTTTTTATTTTTACTGACTTTGTCAAGGTTATCCAGCAAGGTGCCAACAAATACATGCTCTGCACCTTTGATGTGTCCGCTCTTGAACTCTGTAGCATTGCGCAGATCAACCACCTGAATGTTTGGTTCATCCAATTGAGACTTGAATGTTTCAATATCAATGACTGGAACAGTGTCGAGCTGTCCACCTTGATCGGTATATTCCTTTGTTGAAGCCACATAGCCCATGATGTTGTCAAGGCCGATGCGCATGAGTTTGCGTGAAAGGTCATCGAGCATTGATTCATCTGCCAGCAACATGAACTGCTCTTCATAATTCAGCAACCAGCCGGCCCAGGTTGCAAATGAATTGTTGCCTTGTATGTTGATGCTTCCTGGAACATATCCTTTTGCAAATTCAGTTTTGTTGCGGGCATCAATCAGTTTTACTCCTCGTCCCATGGCTTCCATCATTTCATGGTTGCTGAGAGCTTTGGGTTTGGGAACTGCAGTCATCAGAGGACGATCCACCTTGTTCAGTTTTTTCATCATGGCGAAATACTTGGGTGGCTCGGGTTGGTCTTCCAACAAAAAGCGGATGAATCCTTGCTCATCATTTGAAAAGCGGAATGCCCAGTTGCGAATTTTTTCATACCCAACGGTCGTGCTCGGCACTGCACCCAAAGCCTTTCCACAAGCCGATCCGGCACCATGTCCGGGCCAGACCTGGATATGATCGGGCAACTTGCTGAAACGGCCAATCGACTTGTACATCTGGTGGGCCCCAGCATCTGAAGTGCCGGATATTCCGGCTGCCTTTTCAAGAAGGTCAGGACGACCGATATCGCCAACAAAAACAAAGTCACCGGTAAAGAGCATCACTGGCTCAGCACTTGCAGGGGTATCTGTCAATAAAAAGCTGATGCTTTCTGGAGTATGTCCAGGAGTGTGGAAAGTTTCTATTTTCAGGTTGCCCACCATGAAACTGTTGCCATCCCTCAATCCAACATGGTCGAATTCATATTCCCAACCCGGCCCACCTTCGTCCGAAAGATAGAGCTTGGCTCCAGTCAGCGCCGCCAATTCGCGCGATCCGGAAAGGAAGTCGGCGTGAATATGGGTTTCCAATACATGTGTGATGGTCATGTTGTTTTGCCTGGCGATTTCAAGATAGGTATCTACATCGCGTTTCGGATCGATGACCGCTGCAACGCCTGCTTTCTGGCATCCGATGAAATAACTTGCTTGTGCCAGGGTCTTGTCGTAAACGTGTTGAAAAAACATGGGGGTGAATTTTAATCGTGTAGCGTGATCTCTTTGGTTCTTTTATAAGGAAGCCATAGCGTGACCTTGATCATGATTTGAAAAAAAGTTCTTTTAAAATTATATAAATGCCCATTACCAAAACAAACCATCCGAATCCTTTTTTTAGGTTGTTGGCAGATACTTTCTTGGACAGCGCATTTCCAATAAAAATACCAATGATGGCCAACGCGGTAACAGCGGCCAGCAAGGTCCAGTCCATGGTCTGTTTCCCAAGATCTCCTGTAAAACCAATCAGGGACTTTGCTGCAATGATGATCAACGAAGTTCCTATTGCCTGTTTCATTGGAAGTTTGCTGAACAAGACCAATGCAGGGATGATCAGAAATCCACCACCTGCACCTACCAACCCTGTAAGCAATCCTACCACTGCGCCTTCCAACAGGATCATCGGATAGTTGAATACCTGGGGACCATCTTTCTCTTCCATATTGTCGCTGTTGCTGCGGATCATGGATACCGATGCAAATACCATCAGTACAGCAAAAATCATCATCATCATCAAAGCCTTGGTTACAACCACATTGCCGATAGAGAACAATTCTGCGGGGATGGCAGGAACAATGAATGCACGGGTTGCATAGACGGTGGCAATGGACGGTATTCCGAAGATGATGGCAGTTTTTACATTGATTTCACCATTTTTATACTTTGGGATGACACCGATGAGGCTGGTGGACCCAACAATAAAAAGAGAATAAGCTGTTGCCAAAACGGGGTCCACGCCAAACAGGTATACCAAAACGGGAACAGTCAATATTGATCCCCCCCCTCCAATCAGGCCCAGTGAAATGCCGATAACCAACGAAGCCAAATATCCAATTGTTTCCATCTGTGAAATTTCCTAACGCAAAGTTGAAAGATGCCAGTAACAATGTTTGTGACGGATGTCACGGAAGCTGTTTTTAAAAACAATGATTTAAATCACTATTTGTTTTTGGCATAAAGGTCAACTTTGGTGCTGAACAAATTCTAAAAAAATCATATGAAAGTAGAACAAATTTACACCGGTTGTTTGGCACATGGGGCTTATTACATCGAAAGTGAAGGGGAAGTGGCGATTGTAGATCCGCTCAGGGAGGTAGAACCCTATATCAAGAGGGCTGCATCTGAAGGGGCAAGGATCAAATATGTATTGGAAACCCATTTCCATGCTGATTTTGTTTCAGGCCATCTTGACCTGTCCAACAAGACCGGAGCAGAAATTGTTTTTGGCCCGAATGCACACCCATCCTTTCCAATTCATTCCGCAAAGGACGGAGAAATTCTGTCATTGGGGAACGTCAAGATAAAAGTGTTGCATACCCCCGGACATACGATGGAAAGCACCTGCTATCTCTTGATGGATGAGTTTGGAAAGGAAACCGCATTGTTCAGTGGAGATACCCTTTTCATCGGTGATGTTGGACGCCCTGATCTGGCACAACACGTGAAGGCAGAATTGACCGAGGACATTCTCGCTGGTTATCTGTACGATTCATTGAGGAACAAGATCATGCCACTTCCAAACGATATCATCATTTATCCTGCCCATGGCGCAGGATCAGCCTGTGGTAAAAACATGAGCAAGGAAACTACAGATACTTTGGGGCACCAAAAGCATACCAATTATGCACTTGCGCCAACACTGACCCTGGAGCGCTTCAGGGCAGTTCTATTGGAGGGATTGGTGGCACCTCCCGGATACTTTCCATTGAACGTGTTGATGAATATTCAAGGATACGATAGCATAGACAAGGTTTTAAAAAGGGGACAACATGCACTGACCCCAGATGCGTTTGAGGCTGTAGCCAATGAAACGGGTGCATTGATTTTGGACACCAGAAAAGCAGAGGACTTTGCAAAAGGATTTATCCCCAATTCCATCAATATCGGCATTGATGGCAATTTTGCTCCCTGGGTTGGCACATTGATTCCAGACATCAAACAGGAAATTCTGCTGGTTACAGAAGCGGGAAGGGAGGAGGAGGCCGTAATTAGGCTTGCCAGGGTTGGATATGATTTTACGGTTGGCTACCTGAAAGGTGGATTCGGTGCATGGAAGCATGCCAACAAAGAGATTGACCATGTTGAACAGGTTACTGCTGAAGAATTGTCGAAAATCGTGGATACGGATCCACATGCCCATCTGCTTGATGTGCGCAGGCAATCTGAATTCATGAGTGAGCACTTGCTGGATGTGAAAAACACCCCCCTGGATTGTATCAACGAGAGCATGTCTGAAATAGACAAAAGCCGAAAACACTATGTGCATTGTGCAGGCGGATACAGGTCCATGATTTTCATATCCATTTTAAAGGCGCGGGGTTTCGATAATCTTGTAGACATCAAAGGTGGATTCAATGCCATCAAGGCAAGTGGAAAATTCAGCCTCTCACCTTATCTTACTCCGTCCACAATGTTGTAAATTGTGCAAAAGCATTCATGAAAAAAGGAACTTTTGCATTGCTCTTCTGCCTGGTAACATTTGCGGTATCAGCACAAGAAAAAAAATTGAGTGTGGTTTGGGATCTTTCCAGCGCAGATACTGTTGTTCAGGCGGCTGTGTTTCGCCAAATCAACAATGCAAAAACACAGGTACCAGACCTGCAGGTGGAAGTGGTTTTTCATGGACAGGCCATATTGGCCGTGATCAATGATTCTACACAGTTTGCAGCAAGGGTCAAGGTAGCCAAGGAAAAAGGGGTCACGCTCGCCGTTTGCAACAACTCGCTGAAACGATTGAAAATAGATCCATCAAAGCTGATGCCGGAAACGACAGTCGTTCCAAGTGCTGTTGTCGAACTGATCAAAAAACAGGCGGATGGTTGGAGCTATTTAAAGGCCAGCCATTGATTCTCAACGCTTGATTTTGTGCAATCGTTTGCGCACCCAATTGATCATTTACTTGGGTAGATTTGCGCAAGTTGTTTAATGAATTCTTTCTTCAACGAAAGACAAAGTGTAGCAACGATGGTTGATATTAAGAGGGCGCTTTCCAGCGCCCTCGCTTTTTTTACTGCGCTTTTTTGATTTTGGGATCAATAAATTCCCAGTCCAATACGTGAGGATGCAGGTGCTCTCTTTGTGCAATGGTTGTCATTTCCTTTATGATTTCAGGATGTGCGGATGCCACATTGTTTTTTTCAAACCGGTCCGTTGTCATGTTGAACAATTCCCACTGGGCTGAAGGATCTTTTCTCACATTTCTTTTGATTCCTTTCCAGTTGCCGATCCTTACCGCCAATTGACCTCCGTTTTCCGGGTATTCGAAGTAAAGGAATTCATGATTTTTTTGGACCTTGTTTTGCCCCATCAACGTTGGCAACAATGAAATGCCGTCGAGGTTTTGAACAGGGTTCCCTGTCAAGGCTGCAAGGGTAGGCATGATATCGTACTGCACTGAAACATGGCTAGAGGTGGTGTTTGGTGCAATCTTGCCTGGCCATCTTGCGATGAAAGGCACGCTGATTCCACCTTCATAGAGGTCCATTTTCAATCCCCTAAGACCGGCCACACTGTTGAAAAATTTGGAATCAACCCCTGCAGAAAAAGTGGCACCATTGTCACTTGAAAACATGATGATGGTATTTTCATCAAGTCCCAGTTTTTTTATTTTATCCAGGATGATGCCTACCTGGTCGTCCAAAAAACTGATCATCGCTGCATAGGTTGAACGCGGATACCTTGTTGCCGCATATCCCTTTTGACCGTAATAGGGTTGCTCATCAAAAAGGCCGATGTATTTTTTTATATATTCATCAGGTGCCTGCAGGGAAAGATGGGGCAGTGTATATGGCAGGTAAAGATAGAATGGCTTGTTCTTGTTGTTATCGATGAAACCCAGGGCCTTTTCCGTCATTTTTGCGGGCGCGTATTCATTCCCCTTGTAATAATTGAAGTCTGCATCTGTTGCATGCAGTGTATCCTTGATGGGTTGGTGCACGTTGATGAAATGATTGTCCAACGAGTCCCATTTGTCATTCTCCCAAAGGTGGGTAGGATAAAAATTATGCGCCTGTTTTTGATCAAGGTATCCGTAATAATAATCGAAGCCGTGTTTCAATGGACTTCCGGTTGTACCTGTCATTCCCATTCCCCATTTGCCAACCAATGCGGTTTGGTATCCCCTTTCTTTCAGCATCCTGGCAACGGTATATGCGCCTTCATGCAAGGGCATTTGTCCACCTTCCTTGTCATCGTCAAATCCCCCCATTTCATAATTGCCCCGTATATAAGAATGACCAGGATGTTTGCCTGTCATCAGCATGCAGCGTGAAGGTGCACACACGGGCGCGCTGCTGTAATGTTGTGTAAAGCGCATTCCCTCTTTCGCCATGCGATCCAGGTTGGGCGTCTTGATTTTTGTTTGTCCATAAGCACCCAATTCACCATAGCCCAGGTCGTCTGCATAAATATAAATGATGTTTGGTTTGGATGACTGTGCGTGCGTTGTGGTCAGGCATGAGGCAAAAAATGTGGCGAGTAAGAGTTTAAGCATGTTATTGTTTCAGTGGTTTGGTATGTAAATTATAAAAAAAACGCCTTCAATTTGAAGGCGTTTTGAAAGTGTTACCAACCGGGATTTTGGCCCAAGGCTGGATTAAGTGTTTTCTCTTTTTGAGGGATGGGCCAGAGATAATGTTTTGATGCATCAAAAGTTTTTACAACGCTAGGAACTACAACTGTTACAGGTGTTGCGCCGGAGTAGTAAGTGATGCCCTTAACCGGACCTGTCATGACCTGTTGGGCAGTTTTCCATCTTCTTATATCAAAAAGGTGAACACCCTCAAATGCAAGCTCAAGTACGCGCTCTCTTCTTACTGCTGCACGAAGCTCAGCCTGTGTCATTCCTGTTACAAGTGCAGGAAGTCCAACATCAGAACGTGTTCTGACTTTGTTGATGGCATCATATACTGTAGCATCGATTTGATTCTGTTCAATTTTGGCTTCTGCATAAGTCAAAAGTACCTCTGCATATCGCAATAAAATAAAGTTCAGTCCACTTGCACCCGGATTGGCAAAGTCTTCAGCGGAAACGTATTTTTTTAAAGAGAATCCGGTCGTTGTATTGTACTGTGTTTTTCCAATCTCGTCGCCCCCACCCATACCGGGTACTGGTTTGAAAGGAATGCCGCTGGGCAACATGTCACCGTCAACATACATGGTAAATCGCATTCTTGGATCCCGGTTGGTATAGGGGTTTTTAGGATCAAACCCTGATGTGGCATCGGTGATGGCTTTTCCATTTTTCATTGTGTATAGGTCTGCCAGGTCTTTTGTCGGAACAAAGGTGCTACCACTTGATTTTTGACTATACGGCCCCATAAAGGCAAATGCGTTATGGGTATTGGTACCAGCAAGAAACTGTTTGTCAAATACGACCTCTATGCTGTTTTCATTCGCATAAGTGAACAGTTTTCCGTATTCTGCAATCAGGTTATATACGTTGAGGTCCATCACTGATTTCGCTGCTGCAGCGGCTGTGGCAAAATCACCAGACCATAGTGCCGACCTGGCTTTTAGTGCCAAAGCGGTTCCTTTAGTTACCCTTCCTTTGTCTACACCAGCAAAGCTGTTGGGCAGGAATGCAGATGCTTCGGTGAGCTCTTTGTCGATGAATGCCCAAACCTCTGCAACCTTTGATCTTGTTGCTGTAAGACCATCTGCCGTGTTAATGGCAGTTTTTATCAACGGCACATCACCATAAAGTCCTGCCAGCTTCATATAGTTGTACGCACGAAGTACACGTGCTTCGCTTTTGAATTGGTTGATCAGGCCGGTATTGGTGGTTTTGATTTTGTCAATGTTCTCCAAAACGTAGTTGGCAAGGAAGATGCTTCTATAAGCATTTTGCCACTCTGTTTGAATCCTCGAGTGCGAGGCGTCATAAGTGCCGTTTTCAATGTTGTATTCAACCGTGAACACAGTGTTGGTATGTCCGATATCTGTTATACCATCCAATACAAAAAGATTGGTGGCGTCAAGTGAGGCATATACAGCGTTTACTGCGTATCGCGCATCAGTTTCTGTTTTCCAGTAGATTTCAGATGACACACGGTCATTGGGAATAGTTTCAAGTACATCTTTTTTACAAGATTGGAAAACAGTTCCAACGATAGCTATAAAGTATCCCAGGCGTTTGATATTTCTTTTCATTGTATTCTGTTTTTTCAATTAAAAATTGATGTTGAGTCCATAGGTATACAAGGCGGTCTGTGGATAGTAGGTTGCCCTACCGGAATCGGCCTCAGGATCCAACCCCCATTCATTCAATTTTGAGATGGTAAAGAGGTTCGTTCCGGAAACATATAATCTTGCACCGCTGATACCAATTCTTTTACAGATGGTTGCAGGAATAGAATACATCAGTTGTACATTTTTAAGTCTTAGATACGAGCCATCAATGATCAGCCTGTCTGAAGTGCCGACATTCCTGAAATCACTTTTTCTTGGAAGTGGAAATTTGGCATTTGGTCTTTCAGGTGTCCAGTAATTGTTGGTTACCATCTTGTGTGTGAACGCTTCAGCGATTCCAATTTCGGTGATACCGCCAGACAACCTTGTATCAACCTTGGCCGCTCCTTGCAAAAGAAAGTTGAGGCTAAAATTTTTATATGAGAAGTCTGAGCTGAGTCCGAACGTATATTTAGGAAAAGGATTTCCAATCATTGTCCAGTCATCTGCTGTAATCTTTCCATCTTTGTTGAGATCAACAAATTTTACATCGCCGGGTTTTGTTCCTGGTGCAATGGATGGATAGCTGGCAACATCGGCCGCGTTTTGGAAATACCCATCTGTCTTGTAACCCCAATGGGCATTGAAAGGTAGGCCAACTTTTACAATATAACGAGGATCCAATTCGTAAGAACTATTGATAAAAGGCCCGGCACCCTTGAGGTCGATCACCATGTTGTTATTGACGGCAAGGTTTCCATTTATGGCATATTGAAACTTGTGTTGGTTATTTTTGAATCCAAGCGTAAACTCCCACCCCTTGTTGTCAATTACACCTGCATTCTGTGTTGAGGAGGCAAATCCTGTAACCACAGGGAGTGGCAACGCGAGCAAGATTCCAGAAGTTCTCTTCTTGTAATAATCAACAGAAAATGAAAGCTTGTTGTTCAGCAATTGGCCTTCAAGTCCAAGATCGGTTTGGTCATTGGTCTCCCAGGTAATGGTCGGATCAGCCAGTCCAGTTTGTGAAAATGACTGTGCCGCCGTACCCCCGAAGGAATAAGAACCCTGGGATAGCGATGCAAAATAACTGTACAACGGAACCGTTTGGTTTCCTGTCTGACCCCAGGATCCCCGGACCTTAAGATCAGTAATAGGGAGGTTCAGGTTATCAAAAAACTTCTCTTTCGAAACCCTCCATGCACCGGAAAAAGAAGGGAAAAAGCTGAATTGGTTATCACCTGTAAACCTAGAAGAGCCATCATATCGAGCATTCCCCTCTAAAAGATACTTTCCATCAAAAGCATAGTTGATCCTTGTGAAACCTGAACGGAGACCGTACTTGTATTCAGATCCAGAGTTGTTTTTGGTAGCATCGTTTGCACCTTGTCCGATGGATTGAATATCGTTGTTATAAAACCTTTCACGATAGGCAGTTAATCCAGTACCCTGGTTGTACAGTTCAGAATATCCGACAAGGCCACGCAATTCATGTTTTTTCAACTTTTTTGAATAGTTCAACAGATAGTTGGTAGTCAGCTCAGTATAGCGGTCTCTTCCTTCTGTCAACGTGTTGTTCGCAACAACGAATGTTCTTGCATTGATGGCATCATAATTGGTATATGCATTTTGGAATGCCTTTGATTCTACATAGTTAATTACCGCAGAAGCCTGTGCCGAGAAAACCAGGTCAGGTAGGATTTCATAATCGAGTTTGCCCGATCCATAGAGATAATGGGTCGCTATTTTATTAAAGCCAGACTTTTCCGCCAACATCAAGGGGTTTGATGTTTGTTGGCTCAGGCCATATGTACCATCAGCATATTTGGGGTATGCAAAAAGCGTTCCATGGATGAAACGATTGAACACGTCGGAACTAAAAGGTGTTTTTGACAGGTTATACCGGTAGTTGATGTCTGTACTCAACTTAAGTTTTGGGCTCAATTGCATATCATTGTTCATCCTTAATTCACGGATATTTGCACCATAGTTGGCAGCTATGCCATCCTGGTCCATGTATCGAAAACTTACTCTCGTTCTTGAAAAATCATTTCCACCGCTAAAGGAAAAGTTATGGCTTTGCTGAGGGGCAGATTTTAAAACTGTTTGGAACCATGTATTGGGAAGGGGATATTTTTCCCTGTCAGTAGCAGTAATCCAGGATTGTATGCTTGCTTCTGTATAACGCGCAGGAATTGCAAGCCCCTGATTGGTATGCGCCAGCACCTGATAACGCATATAGTCCTCAAGGCCCATCATTTCCGGATTGTTGACCGATTGTTGAATGGCATAGTACCCACTATAAGAGGCTTGAATTTTGCCAGACTTTCCTCTTTTGGTGGTAACCAATACAACGCCGTTGGCTGCCCTTGAACCATATATTGCAGTAGAGGATGCATCTTTCAAAATTGAAATGGATTCAACGTCCTCGGGGTTCAATGTAAAAAGCGTTTGTTCGACACCGTCAACGATAATCAGCGGAGAACTGTTCCCAGAGCTGTTTCCACTAAAAGTGGTAATTCCCCGAATACGCAGCGTAGCTGCGGAACGACCAGGTTCTCCACCCCTGTCCAATACAGTAAGGCCAGGAGCCTGCCCCTGCAAGGCCTGCTGAAGATTGGAAACAGGGCGCCTGACCAGGTCTGCACCCTTGATCTGTGAAACTGAGCTGGTGAGGCTTACCTTTTTCTGTGTTCCATATCCAACTACCACAACATCTTCCAAGTCGTTTTTGGCCATTGCAAGAGAAATCGTCAAGGAATTGGTTGTGCTTTTGAGGATGAGAACCTGGCTTGAAAAACCAATTGAACTGACTGTTATCTGGTCACCTGTTTTTCCTATAACAGCGAATTGACCATTTGCATTGGTTTGTGTTCCTTTATCAGAGCCTTTTACGATGACTGTGGCACCCTCAATCGGTTTGTTGTCCAAGGCTGAAATGACAATCCCCTTGATTGTGGTTTGTGCATGCAGTTGGGTACAAAAAAGACCGATAGTCAGCAATGCAGTCAGTAGTAGCTTTTTGTGTTTGCCGATCATAATTTTTCTTTTAAATTTAAACATAAAAATTTATTGACTTGTGCGCAATCGTTTGCACACCGAATAAACATATCAACCTGGTGTATAGGAATCAATACCTCTTGAATCCTTATAATTTATGCTGAAAATAAAATAGCATCATCGCACATGCTTGGTTCCGTGAATCACAAGCGTGGCGGGCACTTCCTCGTGGTAGTATTGGTGGGTTGGATGCTGCTCTTTCATGGCACGGATCATGGTCTCCATCGATTGCTCTCCCTGCCCATATGGATATTGCTCAACAGACAACAGCGGAGGATAGGCAGTATAATCTGTTATGGACAAATTTGAGTAACTCACAAAGGCAATGTCCTTGTTGATGTTGATGCCTTGAAGGTGGGCATATTGCGTAGCGTCCATGTGCACATAATCGTTGAAAGAAATCACTGCGGTTGGAACATTTTTCAGTGAGAGCAATTTTTTCATTGCATGGGTCGTTCCTTCTTTGGTGAGGTCAGTGCTCTCGAAATACCGCATGTCAATTTTCATCTTCTTTTGCGAAAGTGCCTGTTTGTATCCCTCAAGCCTTTCGCGGCTGGCTGTAAGGATTGAAGGGCCATTGATCATTGCAATCTTTCGAAACCCTCGGCTGTAGAGCCAGTTCACCATATCAATGGTGCTTTTGTAGATATCACAATACACCTTGTGCACATCAGCCTGGTCTGGAACCCTGTCAAAAAAAACGACTGGAATGCCGGCCATTTCTATTTCTTTTAGAAAAGAAATTTTATGCGTGTTTTTGGACAGTGAGATGATGATGCCGTCGACACGTTGTCGCTTCATTGTGTCAACCACCCTTTTTTCTATGGCCGGGTCGTCATGGCTTTGTCCGAAAAGGATGGTATAGTTGTACTGGGTTGCTGCTGCTTCAATGCCACTGATGGCCTGGGAAAAAAATTCCTCCTTGATGGAGGGCAATACAACACCAATGACTGCTGTCTTTTGTTTTTTGAAGAAAATGGCCTGGGCGTTGGGCACATATTTCATTTCTCGTGCAAGTTCCTTTACACGCTCCCTGGTCTTGAGCCCGATCCTGGGATGGTCATGCAATGCCCTGGATACCGTGGATACCGAGACGTTGAGCCGAAGGGCTATTTCCTTGATGGTGGGATTGTTGGAACTCATGTTTAGACAAGTAAGCTGAAGTTAACGAAAAACTTTAGCCTAAGCTGCTGATGCCCGATAGTTTTTTGGCAGCATCTTGAAGCGTTGCAGCTGACTTGGCAAAACAAAAACGAAGCACATGGTCATCATGCCCATCGGTATAAAATGCAGAAACCGGTATGCTGGCAACACCCACTGTCTTGGTCATGTGAACCGCCAGATCCATTGCAGGCATTGTGCTGATCTTTTCGTAAGTCGCACAAACAAAATAACTCCCTGATGAATGCAGCATGGTGAAGTTGCTTTCTTTCATTGCATCGAGAAACAGGTCTCTTTTTTCTTGCATGAAGGAGGAGAGTTGCAGGTATTTTTCAGCTTTCCCAAGATGAGATGCAAGGGCCACTTGTGTTGGTGTAAAACAGCAGAAGGCATCAAATTGGTGGATCTTTCGGAACTCGGCCATCAAGGTTGCAGGAGCAACACAATAACCAAGCTTCCATCCTGTACAGTTGTACACTTTCCCGAAGGAAAAACAAACAAAACTTCTTGAAAACAACTCCGGATATTTCAAGACGCTGTTGTGCTGAAGGCCATCAAAAACCAGGTGTTCATAAACTTCATCGGAAACCAGGAAAATATGGGTATCGCGGAGCAAGTCTTGCAGTGTCAGCAGGTCTTCATGGGAGAGCAGGCTGCCTGTGGGATTGTGGGGCGAGTTGATGATGATGGCCTTGGTTTTGCTGCTGATGGCAGCCTTTACTTTTTCCCAATCAATTTTGTATTCGGGAAATACCAGGGGTATCCGAACAGGAACTGCGCCATTGGCGATGATATTGGGGATATAGCTGTCGTAAGCCGGTTCAAAAACAATTACCTCATCACCCTTTTCTAGAATGGTCGTGAAAGCAGTATAGATTGCATAACTGCCTCCCGGCGTGATGGTGATGCAATCTGCGGGAGAGACAGTGCAGTTGTAGCGCTGTTGTATTTTTGTTGCGATGGCTTCCCGAAGCGGCAAATGACCCGCCATGGGCGCATATTGGTTGTGGCCATCCATGATGGCTTTTGCTGCCAATTCCGCCAATTCCTCATCCATCTGAAAATCCGGGAAACCCTGCCCCAGGTTGATGGCGCCGTGTTGGCCCGCAAGCGCACTCATGGTGGTGAAGATGCTGGTGCCGGTATGTGGAAGTTTTGATTTGATGGTTGTAAGGGATGAGGGTGAAGGGGGAAGTAGGTGCTTCAACAAACGATTGAAGTAAAAATTTCAGTGGGAAAGTTGATTTTTACAAATACTTGTCTCCTTTGTTCCGCTTGATTTCTGCAACATATTGTTTTATTTCCTGCTCCTTTTCCTTCTTGCAAATCATCAACACATCTTCCGTATCAACGATGATGTAGTCGTTCATCCCCTGAAGCAAGACCAGCTTGTTGTTGGGAACATGTACCATGTTATGGGTGGCATCGATGACGATGACATCACTACCCGAAACCGCATTGCCCAGGTAATCTTTTTCCATGTTCTCATGTGCAGAGTTCCATGTGCCCAAGTCGCTCCATCCAAAAGCGGAAGGAATGATGTATACATTGTCTGCCTTTTCCATCACAGCATAGTCAATGGATACGTTGGTGCAAAGCGGGTAAATTCTTTCAATCGCTGCTTTTTCCTTTTCCGTGTTGTATGAGGCCTTTTCCGATTCAAATATTTCAGCAATTTCCGGCAGGTGTTTTTCAAATGCTGCAATGATGTTGTTGACCTGCCAAACAAAAATGCCTGCATTCCAAAGGAACTCACCACTGGAAACAAAGGTTTTTGCAAGTTCGGTATTTGGCTTTTCAGTAAAGGTTTTCACCTTGTAAACATTGTCGCTGGCTGGTTGCTGCTCAAACTGGATATAGCCATACCCCGTGTTCGGGTGTGTGGGTTTGATGCCCAGCGTGATGAGTGCCTTGTGGGCTTTCACAAAACTCAATGCTTCAAGGCAAACTTTTGTAAATGCAGTGTCGTCCAGGATGATATGGTCTGCCGGTGCACAGATCAGTGAACCTTTTTCATTCAGTTGTTGCAGCTTGTAGGATATGTATGCGATGCAGGGTGCTGTATTTTTTCTGGAAGGTTCTGCAACAATGTTCTTGGATGGAATTTCGGGCAACTGGTCTCTTACGATTTCAACATATTCTTCGGATGTAACAATGTAGATATTCTCTTCCGGAATGAATTTTTTGAAACGATCGTATGTGGATTGAATCAGTGTTCTGCCTGTGTTGAGGATATCGAGAAATTGTTTGGGGTAAGAGCTGCGGCTCATGGGCCAGAAGCGACTTCCGATTCCTCCGGCCATGATGGCCACATAATGGTTGTTGTTGATCATATCTGTGGGTTAAATGATTCCCTCCTTGACGAGGTCATGCAAGTGGATTACACCTGCATAGTGTTTGTTTTCAGTAACAATCAGCTGTGTGATGTTGTTTTTGCGCATCCTGTCCAGGGCGTCCACTGCCAACGCATCTGCTTCCACTGTTTTGGGATGTATGCCCATGATGTCTTTTGCTTTTGTGTGGATGATGTCACCACCTTTTTCCAGCATCCTTCTCAGGTCGCCGTCCGTAATCACTCCTGCCAGTGTACCTTTTTCGTCAAGCACTGCTGTCAGTCCAAGCCTCTTCCTGGTAATTTCTACAATCACTTCCTTGAGGGAACTGTTTTCGGTTACCGATGGCTTTTCGTTTTGCTGGCTCAAGTCAGAAACGCGCAGGTACAATTTTTTACCCAGGCTTCCTCCTGGGTGAAATTTTGCAAAATCGGAGGTAGTGAATCCTTTCATTTCCATCAGGCAAACTGCAATGGCATCCCCCATGGCCAATTGGGCCGTTGTGCTTGATGTTGGGGCAAGGTTGTTGGGACAGGCCTCCTGACTTACGGTTGTGTTCAGAACAATATCAGCACGCTGGGCAAGGGAAGAGTTCATGTTTCCCACCATCGCAACCAGGGTATTTCCCGTATTCTTGATCAGGGTGACCAATACTTTTATTTCAGGGCTTTCTCCGCTTTTGGAAATGACCATCACAAGATCTTCCTGTTGTATCATGCCAAGATCACCGTGAATTGCATCAGCGGCATGCATGAAAATGGAGGGGGTCCCTGTACTGTTGAGCGTGGCAACGATTTTTTGACCGATGATGGCACTTTTTCCGATTCCGCTGATGACCAGTCGGCCCTTCAGCGCATGCAGCAGTTGTACCAAATTGACAAAAGATTCGTCAATGAATTCCCGCAGCTCCATGATGGATGCCGCTTCAAGGGAAAGGGTATTTTTTGCTGTTTCCTTGATGGAATGTTTCTGCATTTGCAAAGGTTACAAATTCTGTTGTAGCTGGCTGAACTGCAAAAGTACCATATTTCACAGATGTTTAGGAGGCTATTGTACGCGGAATTCTGCCCTATTATCGGTAAATTTGTTAAAACCTCGTTTTGTAGGATACCCGAAAAGGAGTAGTTTGTTTGGTCTTTGGCCAAATTATTCCCCATTCATTAAACAACATCAGCTTTAACCTATAATGCCTTCTCCGAAAAACAAAAAAACAGCAGCCCCGCCAGCAGGTAGCTCCACCGCCGGCAAGGACCTTCATTCACCACTCAGGCAATACTTTGGCTTTGATGCCTTCCGCGGCAACCAGGAAGCCATCATCAACAATGTGCTGAACGGCAACGATACTTTTGTCATCAAGCCAACAGGGGGAGGCAAGAGCCTTTGCTATCAGCTTCCTGCCATGATCAGTGAGGGCTGCGCCATTGTTGTTTCTCCCCTGATTGCCCTCATGAAAAACCAGGTTGACCTGGTGAGGGGATACAGCAGCAACGACAATGTCGCCCATTTCCTGAACTCTACCCTTACCAAAAAGGAAATCAAAGAGGTGCACGACGACCTGAACGCCGGAACCACCAAAATGCTCTATGTTGCCCCTGAAACACTCACCAGGCAAGAGAACCTGGACTTTTTCAGTGGATTGAAAATATCTTTTTTTGCGGTGGATGAGGCCCATTGCATATCGGAATGGGGCCATGACTTTCGTCCGGAGTACCGCCGGCTGAGGGAAATGATGGACCAGATTGATGCAAAGGTCCCAGTTATTGCTTTGACGGCCACTGCAACGCCCAAGGTGCAGGGAGACATTGTTCATAACCTCGGACTCAGAAACCCTGCCGTTTTTATTTCCTCCTTTGACAGGCCCAACCTTGAATATGAGATCAGGCCCAAAATCAGGAAAGACCAGACCATCAAGGGTATGGTCAAGTTCATCCACGACAACAGGGGTAAGAGCGGGATCATTTATACGCTGAACAGAAAAACAACAGAAGAACTGGCGGAGCTGTTGAACATCAACGGCATCAAGGCAGGGGCATACCATGCCGGGCTTGACAGCAAGCTGAGGGCTGAGCGCCAGGACAAATTCCTGAATGAGGACATGCAGGTGATTGTGGCCACCATCGCATTCGGGATGGGGATTGACAAACCGGATATCCGTTTCGTCATCCATTACAATATTCCCAAAAGCCTTGAGAATTATTACCAGGAAACCGGCAGGGCTGGCAGGGATGGCATGGAAGGAAAATGTGTCCTCTATTATTCCCATAAGGATGTTTCCAAATTGGAACATTTTCTTCGCGACAAACAATTGAGCGAAAGGGAAGTGGGTGCACAATTGATTGATGAGATGGTTGCATTTGCCGAAAGCGGACAATGCAGAAGGAAGGTCCTCATGAATTATTTTGGGGAAAAATACAGCACCGCCAATTGTGGTGCTTGTGACAATTGCCTGCATCCCAAAGAGCGCATTGAGGCCAAGGCAAACGCGGTCAAGTTGTTGAAGGTCATCAAGGCCCTGGATGAAAGGTTTGCGGCAGACTATGTGGTGAACATTACCATCGGCCGGCTCATCCCACAGATCAAAATGTACAGGCACGATGAACTTCCTGTTTTTGCAACAGGCGACGATGAGCCTGATATGTATTGGACATCGTTGATTCGGCAGATGTTGCTGGAAGGACTGCTTCAAAAGGACATTACTGAACATGGGATATTGAAGATCAGCAAAGACGGAGCGGCTTTTCTCAAAAAGCCAACTTCATTCTCCATGATCATGGGTAACTTTTATGAAGATGCCAACGAGGATGATGATGAGACAACAACGGATGCAGGGGGCACCGCTTCCACAGATGCGCAACTGTTTGAAATGTTGAAGGACCTCAGAAAGCAATTTGCAAAAGAGAAAAAACTTCCACCGTTTGTCATCTTTCTTGAGTCATCCCTGGAAGACATGGCCACGCAATACCCTACCACACTGGCTGAGCTGGAAAAAATCAGTGGCGTCAGCAAGGGCAAGGCCATTCGCTATGGGCAAACTTTTGTTGACCTGATTGAAAAGTATGTTGCTGAAAATGATATCACAAAGCCAGATGATTTTGTGATGCGGAGCGTCGTGAACAAGAGTGGAGACAAGGTTTTCATCATACAGCAGGTAGATAAAAAAGTATCGTTGGATACCATTGCAAAAAACCGCGACATGAAAATGGAGCAGCTGTTGGAAGCCATGGAAACCATTGTCGCCAGTGGCACAAAACTCAACCTGGATTATGCCATCGACCAGATGGTGGATGAGGATGACCAGGAAGACATCATGGAATATTTCAAAAGCTGCGAAACGAGCAGCCTCGATACAGCCAGAGAAGAACTGGCAGACCTTGACCTGGAGTGGGAGCAACTGAAAATCATGCGGATAAAATTTCTCAGTGTTTATGGCATGTAAGCCATTTTTATAGTCTATCTGTTTTGTGTACTATTGCAACAGTGGTTATCTTTGTTCCTCAATTCTAATTGATGAACAGCATAAAACAGGTATTGGTCATGATTGCATTTTTGATGGGAATCATATCTGACGCAGCAGCGCAGGCAGGTGCAAGAAAGTACAGGAATGAAATTGTTGAATGGGACAGGAAGCGGATGGAATCCTTGAAATCTGCAACAGGCTGGGTCAACCTTGCTGGTCTTTATTGGCTCAAAAAGGGGGAGAACCGCTTTGGGAGCGCTGCAGAAAATGAGTTGGTCTTCAAGGAAAAGGCTTTTCCGGCCTTGCTGGGAACCTTTACGTTGTCAGGAAATGAAGTGAATTGGAAGACGGCAGCAGGAAACGACGTGCTCATCAAAAATGAAAAGACTGCTGCTGCCACCATCTTCAGTGGCGATGAAAAAAATGCAGCCGTACTGGCTTTTCAAACCTTCCGGTGGAGCGTCATCCAGCGTGAAGACCTTGTGGGCATCCGTTTTCGGGACCTTGCCAGTCCGTTGCTCCAAAAATTGCAGCACATTGAGCGGTACCCCATCAGAAAAGAATGGAGGATCAATGCCCGCATCGAAAAATCCCTCCTGCCATCTGTCTCCATTTTAAATGTACTTGGACAAACCGTTCAGGAAAAATCTGCGGGCAAGCTGGTGTTTGCGTACAAGGGTCAAACCTTTAAGCTGGACCTGGTTGATGAGGGAACCACCAACTTATTTGTATTGTTTGGAGATGAAACCAACGCAAAGGAGACCTATCCCACGGGAAGGTTTTTATATGTTCCAAGGCCTGATGCAGATGGCAACACCGTCATCGATTTCAACAAGGCCTATAACCCACCCTGCGCATTCACACCCTTTGCCACCTGCCCCATCCCGCCAAAGCAAAACATATTGCCCATTGCCGTAAAAGCAGGGGAAAGAAAGATTCACCTGTAGCCCATTTATTCTGTAACTTTTGCCATCAATAATGATCGGATCATGGCAGAAGAACTCAGGAGCCGCGGTTGGTTTGGCCGCAAAGACAAGGACGGAATCATTTACAGGAGCTGGATGAAAAACCAGGGCATGCCCAATGACATGTTTGACGGGCGCCCAGTGATTGGCATTTGCAATACTTTCAGTGAATTGACACCCTGCAATGCACATTTTCGCGACTTTGCCGAAAGCATAAAAAAAGGGGTACTCGAAGCCGGGGGTTTTCCGTTGGAATTCCCGATCATGAGCCTTGGGGAGACCCTGCTCAAACCAACAGCGATGTTGTTCCGCAACCTGGCCAGCATGGACGCAGAAGAATCCATCCGTGGCAATCCGATCGATGGCGTGGTCTTGATGACGGGTTGCGACAAGACAACCCCCTCCACTGTCATGGGTGCGGCCAGCGTGGGCCTGCCGACGATCGTTGTTCCTGGAGGACCCATGTTGAATGGCCGTTACAAAGGGCAGACCATTGGATCCGGAACACATGTCTGGAAATTTGATGAAGACATGAAGACCGGGAAAATGACCCAAGAGGAATGTGAATTTGCTGAAAGCTGCATGAGCAGGAGCATTGGGCATTGCATGACCATGGGAACCGCCTCGACCATGGCCACCATGGTGGAAGCGCTTGGGCTTACCCTGAGCGGGGCATCCGCCATCCCGGCTGCTGACTCCAGAAAAAAACAGATGGCCCAATTGAGTGGAAGGCGAATAGTGGAAATGGTCAGGGAAAACCTGACCATCGACAAGATACTCACCCGTGAGGCATTTGAAAATGCCATCAAGGTGAACGCTGCTGTTGGCGGATCTTCCAATTTCATCATCCACCTCTTGGCCATTGCCGGTCGGATAGGGGTTGACCTGAAACTGGATGATTTTGATGAACTTGGCAGCAAGATTCCCCTGTTGCTGAACCTCATGCCTTCCGGAAAATACCTGATGGAAGATTATTACTATGCTGGCGGATTGCCGGTGATATTGAATGAGCTGAAAAAAGAACTTCACCGCAATGTCATTACCGTGACTGGGAAAAACCACCACGAAAACATTGAAGGCAATACAGCAAATTATAACAGCGATGTAATTGCAACCATGGATCAACCTTTGATTGCGGAAGCCGGCTCTGTGGTGGTTAGGGGGAACCTTGCTGCCAATGGTGCGGTGATCAAGCCCTCTGCCGCAAGCCCTGCACTGATGCAGCATACAGGGCGCGCAGTGGTTTTTGAAAGCATTGAAGATTACCATGCACGCATTGATGACCCGGCACTGGACATTGATGAGAACTGTGTGATGGTCTTGAAATACGTTGGACCCGTTGGATACCCGGGCATGCCGGAAGTGGGCAACATGGCATTGCCGAAAAAAATTCTTGCCAAGGGCATCAAGGACATGGTACGCATCAGCGATGGCAGGATGAGTGGAACGGCATATGGCACGGCCGTATTGCATGTATCGCCGGAAAGTGCCATTGGTGGTACGTTGGCCCTGGTGGAAAATGGAGACATGATTGAGTTGGATGTTCCCCAACGAAAACTGCACCTCCATGTCAGTGATGAAGTACTTGCACAAAGAAAGGCAAACTGGACCCCCCCCAAACCGGCCGCCAGCAGGGGTTACGTGAGTTTGTACATCAACCATGTGGAAGGCGCAGACAAGGGTGCCGACCTTGATTTTCTCAGGGGAAGTTCAGGGAGCACTGTGACCAGGGATTCACATTGATGGTTTAAACCCAAATACGATGACCATTCTCATCATCATACTTGCCATTGCCTTGCAGGTGTTCCTGTCTGTCAAAAAAATAAGTCCTTTTATTTCACTGCTCATGGTTGCCATTGCAACAGGATTGTGTTTGGGCATGCCCGCTGCAGACCTGCTCAAATCCATCGAAAAAGGTGTTGGCAGTACGTTGGGTGGTTTGGCCCTGATCCTTTGCCTGGGGGCCATTTTGGGTAAAATATTGGAAGAAACAGGAGCGGCAGAAAAGATTACCATCACCCTAATACATGGATTTGGTGCAAAAAAAATCCAATGGGCCGTCATGCTTACGGGATTCATGATTGGCATTCCCCTTTATTACAATGCAGGCTTTGTGATACTGGTTCCTCTGGTGTTCATGCTGGTCCGCAAAACAGGGCTACCCCTTTTGTACATCGCCATCCCCATGGCTGCAGCCTTGAGCACAACCCATTGTTTTCTTCCCCCACACCCCGGACCTGTTGTATTGGTCAATGCTTTTGGTGCAGACATGGGAAAGGTATTGATTTATGGCATCATCATTGCCATCCCTGCCGTGATTGTGGCGGGCCCCATTTTGGGAAGGTTCCTGAAAAACATCCGACCTGCCGAGCAGACAACTGTGGTTGCAGCGCCTTCAGCAACGGTGCAGCTTCCAAAAGCATTTCCCAGTTTTCTGATGGCCTTGTTGCCAGTCTTGCTCATCACCATGGCGGTCATTTGCAATGCATTCCTAGATCAGGGGCATTTGCTCCGGCAATTTTTTTCTTTTGTTGGCGAGCCAGTCATTGCCATCTTCATTTCTGTAATCTTATCAATGTATTTTTTTGGAATCAGGGCAGGCATTCGGATCGACAATATCATGAAATGGGTAAGCGATGCCATCGCCGGCATCGCCATGATCCTGCTGATCATCACGGCTGGCGGGGTTTTCAAGCAGGTTTTGCAAGACAGTGGCACAGGAACCTATATCGCTTCTTTCAGCAGCAAATGGGAAATGCCTCCCCTGCTTTTCGGTTGGATCATCACCGCATTGCTAAGGGTCATGATTGGCTCAGCCACTGTAGCCGGCATCACCGCTGCAGGCATTGTATCACCATTGGTTGTTGCAGGTACTGCTTCGCCAGAGTTGATGGTTTTGGCAGTGGGCAGCGGCTCAGTATTCGGTTCTCACATCAATGATTCTGGCTTCTGGATGTACAAGGAGTTTTTCAAGTTGACACTGAAGCAAACATTTTTATCATGGACCGTGATGGAGACGCTGATCTCCATCATTGGGCTTGTTGGTGTTTTGGTATTGAATGCTATCTTGTAGAATGAGGGATGAGGGGAAAGGGGAAAGGGATGAGGGAAAAGGATTAAATTGGGGTTCAAACTATTTCCATGCGTAAAATAGCATTCCTGTTTTTCATAGCCCTTTTTCAATTCATCAAAGTGGAAGCCCAAACAATTCGCGCAGCAACCTTCAACATCCGTTACGACAATCCCCGCGACAGCGGAAACCTGTGGAAGGACAGGAAGGATCCTGTTCTTGCGTTGATCAAATACCACAATTTTGATGTGTTTGGTGTGCAGGAAGCATTGAAAAACCAGTTGGATGACCTGCAGTCCGGATTGAAAGGATTTGCCCAACATGGCATTGGAAGGGACGATGGAAAATCTGCAGGCGAGCATTCCACCATTTTTTATAAAACCAGCAAATACAACCTGCAGGCCAGTGGGGATTTTTGGCTCTCACCCACTCCCGAAAAAGTAGGCCCCGGTTGGGATGCAAAGCTCAACAGGATCTGCAGCTGGGTGAAACTGACAGATAAAAAATCCGGAAAGGAGTTTTTTGTTTTCAATGCCCATTATGACCACCAGGGTGTAGTGGCCAGGGTGGAAAGCAGCAAGCTGATCCTGGATAAAATCAAATCGATTGCAGGAGATAAGCCTGTGGTTTTTATGGGCGACCTCAATGGTAACCGGGAAAGTGAATGGTATATGCATATTGCAAACGCTGGTGTCTTGAAGGACAGCCATGGATTGGCAAAGCTGGTCTATCAACCCAATGGCAGCTTCAATAGTTTTCGTGCCGACGGCATCCGGCAGGATGTCATTGACCATGTATTTGTCAGCGCCCATTTCAAGGTCTCAAAATGGGCTGTGCTGACCGACACCTACAACGGGAAGTTTCCTTCCGATCATTTTCCTGTTGCAACCGAATTGTCTCTTCAATAATATTTTCACGTGAACCAATCCATACTTCTCCTATTGTTCATTTGCTTCTCGCAAGCAACCATCGCGCAGCAAAAAAAAGGCCCCAACCTGATCATCATCATGACCGATGATATGGGTTATGCGGATGTGGGCTTTAACGGCTGCAAGGATATTCCCACACCGAATATTGACAGGATTGCATCATCCGGTGTGGTGTTCAGTTCCGGCCATGTTTCATTTGCGGTATGCAGCCCCAGCAGGGCTGGACTGCTTACCGGCCGTTATTCCCAGCGTTTCGGTTATGAGCGCAATGTACTCTACATTCCGGGTGATGAACAGATGGGGTTGAGCCAGGACGAGGAAACCACCGCAGATCTGTTGGGGAAAGCCGGATACGCCACGATGCTGGTTGGCAAGTGGCACCTGGGCGCGCATCCGAACCTGCATCCCCTGAAGAGGGGCTTCAGGGAATTTTTCGGATTTCTTGGCGGCGGGCACCAGTATTTTCCAACAGAGTGGAGGATTTCAGATCCTCTTTCTGTGATGGACGAGCCAGGCAGTTACAGAACAAAACTGAACAAGGGCAATGCGGTGGTGGAAGAACAGGAATACATTACTGATGCCTTTTCCAGGGAAGCCGTTTCTTTTTTGGACCGCAATGCATCCAATCCCTTTTTCCTCTACCTGACCTACAATGCACCACATACGCCGCTTCAGGCGCCGGAGCAATACCTTTCACGGTTCACCCATATCACAGACAAAAAAAGAAGTACCTATGCGGCCATGGTCAGTGCCATCGATGATGGTGTGGGCAAAATATTGGACAAGTTGAAGGAGACGGGTCAGGAGAAGAATACACTGGTGTTTTTTCTCTCTGACAATGGCGGCCCGATTGAAAACGGCAGCAGCAACGCTAACCTCACGGGAAGGAAGGCCAGTCTTTTTGAAGGCGGTATCAGGGTCCCCTTTGCCATGCAGTGGCCTGGCAGGATTCCTGCAGGAATGGTCTATGACAAGCCCATCATATCATTGGACATCCTTGCGACCATATTGGCGCAATTGAGAGAACCCATCAAGACAAAACACCCCCTGGATGGAGTAAACCTTGTTCCCTACCTGACAGGAAAAAACAAAGGGGTTCCCCACGAGATATTGTTTTGGCGCCACTACGACATGAAGTCTTATGCTGCTCTTTCTGCGGATGGGAAAAAACTGTGGATGCGGGGCGACAGTACAGTACTGTATGACTTGAGTACAAATCCACGAGAAGCCAACAACATTGCAGAGGAACATCCTGCACTGGTGATCAAGATGAAACAACAGCTGATGGATTGGGAGAAAGGCTTGAAACCACCGGCTTTTCTTGGGCTTTCCCAACGCGATGCCTATATCAAATCAAAGGGGTTATAGGTTCACGAAAAGGATTTAGCAGAATAAATGCCTTATGCTTCTACGCAAGTTGCATTGCATTCAATTTTGTGCGATATTTAGGATCAAGCAATTTTTATATTTATTTCAAACGATTGTCAAATGAACTTGAACAACGATTCACGCCGTAAATTTCTCAAAGACACGGCAATGGTAACAGCTGCGGCATCCATGCCTTCTCTTTTTACCCAGGCCAGGACCAACCGCAAGGCTGGTGAAAAAGTAAAACTTGCCTGCATCGGAATTGGCAACCAGGGAGCATCTGACCTGATGCAGTTCCATAAGTCCGGCCTCGCTGAATTTGTGGCTTTTTGTGATGTAGACATGGGTGCTCCGCAAACGCAGGCCGTTTTGAAACAATTTCCTGATGTTCCAAGGTTCCAGGATTTCCGCAAGATGTTCGACAAGATGGGAAATCAAATTGAAGCGGTGAGCATTGGTGTTCCAGACCATTCGCATTTTGCGATCACCATGATGGCCCTTTCCCTGGGTAAGCACGTATACGTTGAAAAGCCCATGGCCCGTACCTTCAATGAGGTTGAGCTGATGATGAAGGCTGCAAAAAAACACAGCAAGCTGGTTACACAAATGGGCAACCAGGGGCACTCTGAAGCCAACTATTTTCAGTTCAAGTCATGGGTGGAAGCTGGCATCATCAAGGATGTGACAGCTATTACGGCACACATGAATTCAGCGCGTCGCTGGCACGCTTTTGATCCCAAGATCAAAAGTCTCCCTGCTAAAGAGGCCATCCCTGCAACACTTGACTGGGATACCTGGCATGGTGTTGTGAAAGAACACGATTACAACCACGATTACCACAATGGCCAATGGCGTTGCTGGTATGATTTCGGTATGGGTGCTCTTGGCGATTGGGGTGCACACTTGATTGATACAGCGCACCAGTTTTTGGACTTGGGACTTCCAACAGAAGTGAGCATGTTGAGGGCCGACCAGCACAATAAATTCTTCTATCCGTATTCGTCTACCATCCTGTTCAAATTCCCAGAGCGCAAAGGGATGCCAGCCTGTGACATCACCTGGTACGATGGATTGAACAATCTTCCGCCTTTGCCGGAAGGATATGGTTCTTCTGCGAAGCTGGATGCAAATATTCCAGCGCCAAGCAATGGAGCGATCCAATCACAGCGGTTGAATCCCGGAAAGATCATCTACAGCAAGGACCTGATTTTCAAAGGTGGTTCTCACGGAAGTACGCTTTCCATCATCCCTGAAGAAAAAGCAAAGGAAATGGCTTCCAGGCTTCCTGAAGTTCCAGTGAGTCCTTCCAACCACTATGCCAACTTCCTGAAGGCCTGTCTGGGCCAGGAAGAGACGCGTTCTCCATTTGCCATTGCAGGTCCGTTGAGCCAGGTCTTCTGCCTGGGTGTGCTTTCTCAAATGCTCAACACGACATTGAAATTTGACAGGAAGAAAAAGCAGATCACCAACAACAAACTTGCCAATCAATTGCTGGTGGGCGAACCACCGCGAAAAGGCTGGGAACAGTATTACAAGATTTAAGCCATATGCCGCGTGAAAATTCACGCGGCTTTTTTTTGTGCATCATTTCCTGCATGCGGAAAGGTCCAATACCTTGGATTTGGTCTGACCGTCAAAAACAATGACCAGCACAGTTGGTGATGCACCGATGATGTTTTCCCTCTCCCACATTCCAACATCAAAACTGATCTGGGTAACTGCATAACGGTATTTGTTGTGGGGCAGTTTGTATGCGTCGAGCAACGCGAATTTTTCTTTTTTATCGAACTCCTGTAAAAAACTTTTCGAAGGTTTGATCTTGTGTTGCAGCCAATGGTCGATGGCCAGCAATTCTTTCAAGACAGGGTCGTTCGAATAGCTTGTTTCAATGAATTCTGCAGCAATTTCATATACTGTTTCAAGGCTGAAACCAATGAACTTTCCGTGTTTCAGTAGAAAGTGGCGTCCCAGGCCCAACAAAAAATCGAAGATGCTGTATTGAGCAGTTACATACTTGAGTGTATTGAACAACCTTGGTTTGTTCCAGTAAATTTCCAACGCATGCTCCAACAATGTAATCTGGTAGAGCTCATCCTCTGAAAGGTATTTGCTCCTGATGATTTGATAGGGCGCGACAGGATCAAATACATAACCATGGTCTTGGTACTTGTCGCGCACCGGTGTGCCCTTCAGGAATTTCAGGAAGCCCAGTTGAAGTTCTGGAGGGTACAATTTGAAAACCTCTTCGAAGCTGAATCTGATGTCGTTCCAGTAATCCAGCGGTAAGCCCACAATCAGGTCCAGGTGCATGTCTACATGATCCTTCAGTTCTAGAATCACGCCTTTTGTCTTGTCAAAATTCTGCTTACGGCTGACCTCCAGGTTGGCTTTTTGGTTGACGGTTTGGATCCCGATTTCAAAACGGAACATCCCCTTGGGAACCTTCTCCTTGATGAACTGCATGATGGCGGGATGCAGGATGTCTGCAGTGATCTCGAACTGGAATACATTGTCAGGGCGGGCATGGTCAAGGATGAACTGAAAAATATCCAGCGTAAAATCCTTCTTGACATTGAAGGTGCGGTCAAGGAACTTGATCACGCGCCCGTGCTTCATCAGGTACAGCAGATTGCTCTTGATGTGTTCGGTGGGCAGGTAGCGGACGCCATTGTCCAGGCTGGCCAGGCAGAATTCGCATTTGTAAGGACAGCCCCGCGAGGTCTCGATGTAAAGCACCCTGTTGCGAAGGGTTTCAGGGTCGTCGTTTTGGTAGGGATTGGTATTGGCGTATTGCTCCAACGGAAAGTTAATTCCTTGTTGCTGGTAGATCAGGTCGTTGTTTTGTTTGGATACGATGTTGTTGATAGACCCAACCTTTGGATAATGTTGCAAGAACGTGGAAAACGGAATCTCTCCTTCCCCTGTTACAATGAAGTCAATGCAATCCAGTTGAATGACTTCCTGCCAGTCATAGGTCACTTCCGGGCCACCCAACAATATTTTTGTGGTGGGATTCAGTTGCTTGATCTTTTCTGCCACTGCCAGTGTTTGGGTGATGTTCCAGATATAACAGCTGAAGCAGACCACTTCAAATGCACTGCAATGCGACGCAATTTCATCAGGATTTTCCTTGATGGTAAACTCCTTCCAGGTCAGCCGTTCATCCGCCTTGTTCAGTTCATAGAGCAGCCTGATTGCCAAGTTCATGTGGATGTACTTGGCATTGAGCGTGGTCAACAAGATGGAAGGCTGGGACATCGCAACGAAGGTCACCAATAAATCACGAAAAAAGAAAAGCCTTCCAAATTTGGAAGGCTTTGACGAAAGAAATGATCGGGATTACCAAAACCGCACATAGAGTGCTGCAAGGATCATCAATGTGGCTACAATCAGTGCAATGGTTTGGGGTTTCAGTTTCAGCATCGACCTGTCCGTTTCAAAAGATTTTGGATTCACCTTCGGGCCTGCAAGACTGATCAGCACCATGACGGCTACTGTAATGAAGAAGGACCAGCCCATGTTGATCAGGAAAGGAATTTCAGTAATGGTTTTCACCAGGCCGCCTTCCATTTTTTGGTATTCATACGCAGTGTACAAGAGGGTTTCCTTGCCAAAGATGCTGACCGCATAGTTGTTGAAGAAAACAGCCAGGGTAAATCCAAGTACAACCCCTACCAATGCTGCAGTTCCCGTAGTTCTTTTCCAAAACATGCCCAGGATGAACATGGCAAAAACACCCGGACTGATAAAGCCCGTATATTTTTGGATGAAGGTGAATCCACCTTCGCCACCAATGCCAAGGGAGTCTTTCCAGGTAAAGATCAGCGCAACCAACATGGAAGCAACAATGGCCACCCGCCCTGTCCAGACCAGTTTTTTTTCATCGGCTTCCTTGCTGATGTATTTCTTGAAAATATCCAAAGTGAAAATGGTTGAAATGCTGTTGGCTTTTCCTGCAAGCGAAGCAACAATGGCTGCGGTCAAAGCAGCGATGGAAAGACCTTTCAGGCCTGCTGGGAGAAAACCAAGAATCGCAGAGTATGCGCCGTCTTTGCTTCCACCTTCAAGCTGCGGAAGCTGGCCATTTTTGAAGAGTACATAGGCTGCAATACCAGGAAGCATCACGATTACCGGCATGAGAAGCTTGATGAATCCTGCAAACAGGATACCTGTGCGGGCTGTTTGTAGGTCAGCGCCCAGGGCCCTTTGTGTGATGTATTGGTTGCAGCCCCAGTAATTGAGGTGCAATATCCATTGTCCTGCGAAATACATGGCGATGCCCGGCAGCACCACATATTTTTGGATTTCGAGGTTTACCGGTTGGTCAATTGTGGCGGTGGTAACGGCAGGTTTCTGGAGGATCATGTGAAAGTGTTCAGGCGCCTGCTTCATCAGGTCGGTCAACCCTGCCAGGGCCGTTCCTCCAGAGCCAAAGGTATCACTCACGATGGTCAACGCCATGTAGGTGGTGGCAAGCCCGCCAATGATCAGTACCGCCACCTGAATGACGTCCGTATATCCAATCACCTTCATGCCGCCCAAGGTAATGATCACGGCAAAAACCATCAGCACAATCATGATGAGATGAAGATAATCGCCACCCAGCAATCCATTGATGGCAACAGCACCCAGGTAGAGGATGGACGTAAGGTTTACAAAAATGTAAAGGAAGAGCCAGAAGATGGCCATGATCAATGCCACTGCATCGTTGTAGCGGTTGGTCAGAAACTGCGGCATCGTGAAAATCTTGTTCTTCAGGTATATCGGAATGAACCAGATGGCAATGATGATAAGTGCAACTGCGGCAATCCATTCATATGCTGAAATGGCAATGCCCAGAAAAAACCCTTCTCCACTCATTCCGATGAATTGTTCCGCAGAAATGTTCGAGGCAATCAGTGAGGCGCCGATGGCCCACCAGGTAAGTGAGCCCTCAGCAAGGAAAAAGTCTTTGGTATCTGTGGAGGATTTTTTCTTTTTATTGTAGATCCAATATCCATAAGAGGACACGATTAGAAAATAAATGAAGAATACAACAAAGTCAATTGTTTGAAGGGATCCCATGGGGGTTTGTTTTGGTTGTAGGAAAGGGTATGTTAAATCACTTCAGGCAACAGGTAGGGCGCCCTGTAATCGCGGCTCAGCATGGCATTGGCCTCATTTTCGCCTTCTCCAATGAAGCGCTCTGCCACGGGATCAAACTCCAGTTGACGACCAAGGCGATAAGAGATGTTCCCCAAATGTGCCAGTGATGAGGAAAGGTGCCCCGTTTGCACTGGTCCGTTTTGGATGCTCATGTCCCTTGCGCGAATCGCATCGAACCAGTTCTGGAAATGCAGGCCCAGTTCACCACCTTCAGAACGGCTTGGTCCCTTCTCTCTTTTTTCGCCCAGATAGGTTTCGTAGGTATTGTAGCCCTTGACCACCATATATCCTTTTTCGCCATAAAATATATTGCCCACGCCGGCACCGTCTTCCAGGTTGGTGTTCCAGTGACGGACTTCGAACTGGATGATCTTTTTTTGTTTCGGATAATGGTAGATGGATGTTTGTACTTCAGGCACTTCCTTGCAATCGTCCCAAAGAAATTTCCCACCCATGGAAGTGATGCGCTCAGGGAGTTGATCTACGCCCAATCCCCACATGCAGAGGTCTGTCTCGTGAATGCCCTGGTTCCCAACATCACCATTGCCATAGTTCCAATGCCAGTGCCAGTTGTAGTGTACAAGGTTTTTTGAGAAGGGACGCATCGGGGCAGGCCCGCACCACAGGTCATAGTTCAATCCTGCAGGAATCGGTGAGATGCCCTTGTTGCCAATGTCCGGCCTTCTGCGGTAGACCAATCCGCGCGACATGTAAACCCTTCCAATCAGGCCTTCTTCCAGGTGTTTGACTGCCTCTCGGATGGCCACCGAACTGCGCAACTGTACACCGTGTTGAACAATGCGGTTGTATTTGTAGGCCGCTTCAATCATCTTCTTGCCTTCATGAATATTGTGTGTGGCGGGCTTTTCAACGTACACGTCTTTACCTGCCTGACAGGCCCAGATCGTTTGCAATGCATGCCAGTGGTTGGGAGTGGCCAGCGTAACCGCATCAATGCTTCTGTCTTCGTAAATTTTTCTGAAGTCTTGTTCGATTGCTACTTTCTTGCCATACTTTTTTTCAAAATCTGCAGCTGCAACTTTTAGAAGGTTCATGTCAGGATCGCAGAGTGCAACCACTTCGACATTCGATTTGCTGGCGAGGTCCATGATTTCTTCCACATGGGTTTTACCACGCCCGTTGATGCCCAATACCGCAATGCGGATGCGGTCATTTGCACCGATGATGCGGGAGGTATTGTGCGCTGCATTTGTTGTTTCTGCTGCGGCAAAAGCCGAGGGTGCAATCGCTGCTACAGCAGCCTTGCCGGCGGCAGACCTGATGAAGGAACGCCTTGAGTTGTTGTTGGATTGTTGCATTTCTAAATTTAAGACAAAAACCAATCGATTGTCTCATTTCAAATATTTCAAAATAGATTGAATTGCTTAAATTCATCCCATGAAAAAAATACTTCCAGTTCTTTTAATGTTGGTGACCCTTCTCTCTGCGCAAGCACAGGAGCCCAAATTGAAAAAAATATTCAACGGAAAAAATTTGAAGGGATGGGTTGAACCCACCAACAATGTATGGTGGACGGTAAACGATGGAATTCTTTTTGTGAAGAGCACGGCTGAAAAAAAAGGCAGCATTTTGTGGACAGAAAACAAGTATGAAAACTTCATCGTGCAGGCTGATTTTTTGATGGGTGATGGCACTGTTGATTCCGGAATATTTTTGCGTTCAGAACATGACCAGATCCAGATAGGCATTTCCGGCTCACTGAAGCGCGACCTCACTGCATCGCCCTATATTCCTAAAAAAGGCTATCCTGTGGAAGCAAAGGTCAAGGATATTTTGAAGCTGAAGGATTGGAATACCATGAAAGTAAAAGTGGTGGGCAGCACCTATACTGTTTGGCTGAATGGCAATGAGGTGATGACCTATACATCAGAGAACATGCCTGCAACTGGTCCTATCGGATTTCAATTGCATCCCGGCAATGAAATGTCTTGCAGCTTCAAAAACATCAGGTTGGCTGCACTCTAGCCCTTCATTCATTTATCGCCGCAAAATAAAACCATGAACAAGATTCTTGCCATTTCTCTGTTGCTATCCATTTGCGCTTTCTCTGCCACTGCTGATGTAAAACCCAACGGCATGTTCAACGACCATGCCGTTTTACAAAGGGGGATAAAAATTCCCGTTTGGGGTACTGGCTCAGAAGGGGAAAAAGTTACCGTTTCCATGAATGGACAAACGCTGAGCACAGTTACAGCAAATGGGAAATGGGAAGTTGCATTTGCTCCGATCCCTGCAGGAGGCCCTTATACATTGACCATTCAGGGCAACAACACCATCACCCTGAACGATATCATGGTTGGAGAAGTATGGCTGGCCAGCGGACAATCGAACATGGAGCGCCAACTCGGACCAAGAAGAGGGCAACAACTGCTTATCAACTGGATGGAAGAGAAAAAAAATGCGGCCAACAACAATATCCGGATGATCACCATCCCCCTGAAAACAAACAGCGAGCCACAAGCTGAGATCAAGGCCGATTGGAAGGTTTGTGATACAGCTTCAGTAGTGGAGTTTTCTGCTGTGGCGTATTTTTTCGCCCGCGACCTGCAGGCCAAGCTCAATGTGCCGGTTGGTATCATCCATTCTTCCTGGGGTGGAACACCTGCCGAAAAATGGATCAGCAAGGAAGCCATGATGGCCAATGATACGCTGGTGCAGGGCCTGATGAAGGCAGACGAAAAAAGAAAGTCGGCCTACAACGGATTGTACAATGCAATGATTGCACCACTGATTCCTTATGCCATCAAGGGTGCGATTTGGTACCAGGGTGAAAGCAACAGAACCGAAACCCAACTCTATCAAACATTGTTTCCGGCCATGATCAAAGATTGGAGAAGCCGCTGGAAAATCGGTGATTTCCCATTCTTGTTTGTGCAGGTTGCGCCTTACAAAGACATGCCACCCGAAATCAGGGAATCACAACTCATTTCTTATCAACGCGTACCCAATACTGCCATGGTGGTTACCACAGATTGCGGCGATTGCAAAGACATCCATCCGGTGAACAAGCAACCCGTGGGATACAGGCTTTCACTGGGAGCAAGGGCATTGGCCTACGGAGAAAAAATCGAATACATGGGTCCTGTTCAAACCTCCGTCAAGCGCAGTGGCAACAAGCTTGTGCTGGGATTTGAGCATGCATCAAAAGGATTGCAAAAGAACGATGCATTGAAAGGATTCGAGATCAGCGCAGGTGGCGATGCATTTGTGCCTGCCAACGCAAAAGTGAAGGGGAAGATGGTGGTGGTATGGTCTGATGAACTCAAGGAAGCACCGGTATCCGTACGCTATGGCTGGAGCAATTGCATGGACGTAAACCTTTTCAACAAGGAGTCTTTGCCAGCATCTCCATTCAGGGTTAAACTGTAATTGTCAAAATGATCAAAACAACCATATGAAAAGAATCTTATTGGCCTTTCTGATTGCAGGATTTTCATTTTCTGCGATGGCACAAAATGCATACAACTTGATTCCGGTGCCCAAACAACTGACTCCTGCCGAGGGCAGTTTCACCATCAAAAAAGGGATGGGTATTTCCATTGCAGATGAATCCTTGAGACCTGTTGCAGCCATGTTGGCGAACCAATGTCAAACTGCAGCGGGCATCAGCCTGCCCATCAAGGTTGGAAAAGCATCCACAGGAATTGTGATGCTGGTGAATCCATCCCTTGGAGAAGAGGCATACGCATTGAACGTCAGCAGCAAAAAAATTGAAGTGCAGGCCAAAACCGGCAAGGGTGCTTTCTATGCATTGCAGACCCTCCTGCAGCTCATGCCTGCACAGGTTCATGGGAAAGATTTATCTGCAACACCATTGACCGTCCCCAATTGTAGTGTTCAGGATGAACCCCGCTTCAGTTACCGTGGCCTGATGCTGGACGTTGGCCGTCATTATTATCCTGTTGACCATATCAAGCGGTTTATCGACCTGATGGCGATGTACAAGATGAATATTTTCCATTGGCACCTGACAGAAGACCAGGGTTGGAGGATTGAAATCAAAAAATATCCATTGCTCACGCAGTTGTCATCCATCCGCAAGGAATCTACGGTAGGCCGCTACAGCGACAAGAAGTTTGATGGCAAACCTTATGGTGGATTTTATACCCAGGAGGAAGTGAAAGACATTGTTGCTTATGCAGGCAAGAAGTTCATCACGGTAATCCCCGAGATTGAAATGCCTGGACACTCACAAGCCGTGTTGGCTGCCTATCCGCAATTGGGCGCCAATGCAGACAAGATCTACCAAGTGGGCACCAAATGGGGTGTTTCAGAAGACGTTTTGTTTCCGCGTGAAGAGACCTTTACTTTTTTGGAAAATGTATTGACCGAAGTGATGGCCTTGTTTCCTGGTCCGTATATCCATATTGGTGGCGATGAGTGCCCGAAAGCACAATGGAAAGAAAGCCGTTTCTGTCAAGACCTGATCAAAAAACAAGGATTGAAAGACGAGCATGAACTGCAGAGTTATTTTATCCGCAGGATTGACAAGTTCATCAGTTCCAAGGGAAGGAAATTGTTGGGGTGGGATGAGATCCTCGAAGGTGGATTGTCGCCCAATGCAACTGTGATGTCATGGAGAGGAACCGCTGGCGGAATAGAAGCAGCCAAGCAGGGGCATGATGTGGTGATGTCGCCCAACAGCTTTTTGTACTTTGACTATTACCAAGCAGATCCCAAGACCGAGCCCATTGCCATCGGCGGAAACCTGACCCTTGAAAAAACCTATTCATTTGAACCCCATTTGCCCGAACTCAATGCTGCCGAAACAAAACATGTGATTGGCATCCAGGGCAATGTTTGGACAGAATACATCAAGGACCTTCCATATGCAGAATACATGACCTATCCCAGGGCCTTGGCCCTGGCAGAAATCGCCTGGTCTCCAATGGCATCCAAAAACTATGCTGATTTTAAAAAGCGTGTGACAGGTCATTTGCCAGTGTTGGATATCATGAAGGTCAATTATGCAAAAGCATTTTTAAAACAGTAACATGAAAAAAACAGTGTTCGTTGTTTTGGCTGTATTCTTGACTGTCGTTGCATTCTCTCAAGAAAACAAGAAACCGAAAATGGTTTTGGACAGCAGCAAGGAGACCCATGTATTGGAGGCCAGTTGCGGCACCTGCATGTTCAAGATGAAAGGGGATGGATGCAAGCTGGCTGTCCGTTTCAAGGGCAAGGATTATTTTGTTGTGGGCACCGGAATAGATGACCATGGGGATGCACATGACCAGGAGGGTTTCTGCAATGCCATCAGCAAGGCAAAGGTGCAGGGCAAAGTGGAAGGTGATGCATTCAAGGTCAGCTATTTTGAATTGCTCAAGAAAGAAACAAAACAATAGTTGACCTGCTCGCTAGAACACAATATAAGTTGGTTCCGACCTAAGCAGCATCTGGATTCAGCAATTGACGGGTCTCAATAACAAAACAAAGGCAGGAATTACTTCCTGCCTTTTTCGATTGCAGCGGACAATCATGCTTTTTCAGGACATGGGTTCCGTTTGAATCTGATTCTGCAGTTGGCGCCCAAGCGAATAAACAGTACCCTGTTTTTTCGGAGTAGGCTACGGATGTCTTTTAGACACCAGGGCCTTTCTCCTGCTTCGCCAGACGTTGTGCTGCTGAACTGGTGTAAAGATAGGGTCAAGGGATACCGATTTTGAATGATGATTGGCAGCCTTCATCCTGTTTATGATCAGCTTTTTCAAATCGCAGTGGCAACACCGTAAAAAATTTCAGTGAATGCCTAAATTCAGTAAGTTTAAGCATTCAAACAATAACAGCATGTTCAAGCGCATTCTTTTTGCCATTGCAATCATCACTGCATTTCATTCTCAGTTGTTATCCCAACAAAAAATCAAACATGTTGTCTTGATCGGCGTTGATGGCATGGGCGCTTACGCATTCAAGAAAGCGAAACTCCCCGTGATGCAATCCATGATGGCCAAGGGTTCCTGGAGCCTTGAGGCGCGGTCTGTGTTGCCGAGTTCCAGCGCAGCGAACTGGGCCTCGATGAACATGGGTGCAGGTCCGGAGCTGCATGGTTTCACCACCTGGGGAAGCAAGTCGCCAGACATGCCATCAAGGGAATTGGACGAATATGGGATGTTCCCTTCCATCGCGGGATTGCTCAGGAAGAGCAGGCCCCAGAGTGAAATTGGTTTTATTTATGAGTGGGATGGCATCGGTTATTTGTTTCCCAAAGCAGCCGTCAACAAAGACCAGAACTGTGATGGCGACATTGCATTGACGAATGCTGTGGTCGAGTATATTGAAAGCAAAAAACCGGATTTTTTATTCGTGCATTTGCACGATGTGGACAGTGTGGGCCATACGGTTGGCCACGATACTCCTGAATACTATGCCTCCGTGGAGCGGACCGATGCACATATCGGGGAGATCTTGAAAAGCATTGAGCGTGCAGGCATTGCCGATGAAACAATGGTATTGGTTACAGCCGATCACGGTGGCATCAAAAAAGGACATGGCAGCACCACCATGGTGGAGATGCAAATACCCTGGATCGTCACAGGCCCCGGCATCCGAAAAAACCATCCGATTCAGGAAAGCATCATGACCTTTGATACAGCTGCCACCATCGCCGCAGCGTTGAAGCTGAAGGCCCCGCAGGTATGGATTGGAAGACCGGTCCGGTCGATTTTTGGGAAATGATTCTCAGGTTTATTTCCCGCCAGGGGCAACTGCGTTCTTGAGCAATACAGACAATTCCTTGCGCATTTCAGCCACCCTTTCTGGATGGGCGGAAGCCAGGTTCTTTGATTCTCCTGGGTCTTCTGCAAGATTGAAAAGAGATACCGGCTCGTATTTTTTAACCTGTTTTTTTTGGGCATCGCCATCTGATTCATTTGCATCTGATACGATGAGTTTCCAATCACCCATCCGTATGGCGGCCTGTGATGGACCGCGGGTGGAGACCGAAAGAATGGCCTTGTGCGGAGATTTTCCGCTTTTGGTGATCATCGGCCAAACATCTTTTCCATCTATGGGCAATGCCTGTTTCAAAGATCCTCCTGCCAAACCCACCAATGTTGGGTACCAATCGATGATGTGCATGGCGCCCTCAATTGTTTTTCCTGAAGGAACATGCCCTGGCCAGTGCGCAAACGCTGCGGCATGGGTTCCTCCTTCATAGATGCTTGCCTTGAAATCCCGCAATGGAGTATTTTTCCCCGGAGGCGGACCACCATTGTCGCTGGAAAAAATGATCAGCGTGTTCTCCAGCATCCCTGCTTTTTTCAGGGATGCAACGATTTGGCCGACCGCTTCATCAACAGCGGCCAACATGCCGGCAAGCTTTTTTCGGTTGCCTTCCAGGTTAGGATATGCCTGTGTATATTGGTCAGGAACCTGAAAAGGGCTGTGCACGCCATTGAAGGGAACATAGAGGAACAGCGGTTTTGAGGCTGCATTTTTTTCAATCAGGCTGCAGGCTTCCTTTGCTACGAGATGGGTTGAATAGCCTTCCTCTTTGAGCGTCATTCCATTGCGGTACCAGTCCATCTGGTTGTTCCGCACATGCGTGAAATAATCGATGGCACCAAAAAAATGACCATATTGATGATCAAAACCCCTTGCATTGGGCTGGTAGGCTTTTTCAAAATCACCCAGATGCCATTTCCCTGTGATGGCTGTGCTGTATCCGGCCTCCTGCAATGCATTGGCCAGGGTCCTTTCATTCAGTGGCAAGCCCCATTGAGCCCCTGGCGTGATGACAGTATAGATACCTGTTTGTGTGGGGTACCGGCCTGTCATCAGGGCAGATCGTGTGGGAGAGCAGACCGGCTGCACATAATGGTTTTTTAGGATGGCGCCTTCTTTTGCAAGTTTGTCAATGTTGGGTGTGAGGATATCCTTTCCGCCATTGAAGCCACAATCTGCATAGCCAAGATCATCAATCAGCAAAAAAACAATGTTTGGTTTTTTTGTTTGGGCTTGCAAGCCCATGCAAAATACCAAGGCAGTGAAGAACAAGACAGTGCGCTTTTGAAACAGTTGTTGAAGAAAGGATTTTTTCATGTGTTGTATGGTTGCATCATCCTTTAAATTACAACTTAAATGAAAGTGCCACATCATTTTATGGAAATGGAATCAGTTCATTTTTTGCTGAACACCAGGCAATGTTGCCAGGGAAGGTTGCTGATGTTTTTTTCGAAAATGAATCCAGCCGCTTTAAGTTCTTTGACAGCCTGTACTTCACTCATCTTGTGGATGGTTTTGATGGGCACCATGGGATCCTCTGACCTGAATTCCACCAACACCAGTTTCCCGCCAGGTTTCATTGCATTCAGCATGGACAGGGCCATTTCATAAGGATAGGAAAATTCATGGTATACATCCACCAACAACATCAGGTCAATCGAATTATCGGGAAGCATGACGTTTTGTTCTCTGCCTAATACTGGAATAATATTCTTGGTGCCTTCCAGCTTGATCCTGTCGTTCAGGTAGGCAATCATTTCCGGTTCCACATCCACCGCATATACTTTTCCAGCCCCCACCATTTTTGACAACAATGTGCTGTGGTAGCCACTTCCGGCTCCAATGTCTGCAACAATCATACCCGGCTTCAGGGCAAGGTTTTTCAACAGTTGGGATGTGTTTTCTTCCATTTCCCTTTCCTGTCTCTCAAGCCAATCGATGCCGTAATGGCTCATCACCTGTGCAATCTGTCTGCCCATGTACCATTTTTTGATGCCGTTGGGATCACCAGGTTTTGTTGTATACCGGTCTTGCGCCATAGCGCCAGACATGAATAACACAGCTATGAAAAGCAATGAAATGGGCAATGACTTTTTCATGGTTGACTTGTTGTTTTGCAGTTCATTGAAATCAGCATTGATGTATCATGGTTGACATTTTTTGCTGTTCATTTAAACAGCTTTTGGTCTTCCATTGTTGACTGTTTATTTATTGTTGTAAGTTTCCATGGTTGGGAACCACAGCAATTTAACGCAATTGTGGCTCTGGAGAAGATATTGATTACATTTACTGGAGCCAAAGAGATTGAACAGATGAAAAAACAAGTGGTAAATTTTCTGATGATGTTTTTCTTTATTGGGACAGCGGTCGCTCCAATGATGACTGCATCAGCTGGAACAATTTCTTTTGCCACGCCACAATCGTCTGTTGCAGATACCAATCTTTATCAATTCATGCCATTCCCGATGGGTGCAGCTGTTGGCATTGCGCGGATGAAGAACAATGCCAAGTACAGCGAAGTGGTTTCCAAAGAATTCAACAGCATTACTGCAGAAAATGCAATGAAGTTTCGGTCCCTGCATCCTGCAGAAAATACATTCAATTGGGCTGATGCAGATTACCTGGTTGAATTTGCACAAAAAAATGGCAAGCGACTTCATGGCCATACCTTGAACTGGTATCAATACTTACCCGCTTGGGTGACCAATTTTTCCGGCGATTCCATCGCCTGGGAAAACATGTTGAAGACACATATTCAAACGGTTGTTGCGCATTTCAAAGGAAAGGTTGCTTCATGGGATGTAGTCAATGAATATTTCAATGATGATGGAACCATCAGGCCAAGTGTTTGGGTCAAAAATCTCGGACCTGATTATATTGCAAGGTGTTTTCAATATGCACACGAGGCAGACCCCGATGCAATCCTTTTTTATAATGATTACGGTCATGAGTATAGCAGCGCAAAAAGAACTGCCATAGGTAAATTGATCAATGCATTCAAGGCAAGAAATATTCCCATCCATGGCATTGGTATGCAGTTTCACATGACCTATACACAGAGTGATGCAAACATCAATGCCGCCATGGCATTTGCTGCAGGGACCGGACTCAAGGTGCATCTCTCAGAACTGGACATTCGGTTGAACACCAACAAGGTTCAGGGGTTTGTCTTCAATGAGACCTTGGCTGCACAACAGGCAGACAGGTATAAATTTGTCGTGCAGGCCTACAATGCTGCTGTTCCAAAGGCGCAGCAGTTTGGTATCACCACCTGGAATGTCGGCGATGCAGACTCCTGGGTGCCTTCATGGCAGGGTGTACCTGATTACCCTTTGCCATTTGATGCAAACTATTTGCGGAAACCAGCATACAAAGCCATCATCGAAGGTGGAAAATAAGGTAGGTGCTTACCACAACAGTGTAACGTCTATCACCAATGCAAGCGCAAGACTGCAGTAAGAAATCTTTGCCAGTACATGCTCTTTGAAGTTTCGCATGAGAAAAAGCATCAATAACGCAGAACTGATGAGGAATAGCGTTTCAGAGATACCCAATGCCATGTAGGTTCTTCCGAGTGCCTGAAGCACCAAAACCCATCCGAGCGTCCTTGTTCGCTTCAACGGATTCAAGATGATCAACACCAATCCGGTAAAAAAAGTCATTGTCATTACAGTCAATTCGATAAGCATGTTGTCGCGGTATAATTTGTTGGTCAACATATTGTTGATGCAACCAAGGTATAAACGCAGACCGCATGGTATTGGAGGAGAGAAAATAATTTTCCCAGCATTAAATTGAATAGAAAAAGATCAGTAGAAGAAATACTTTTTGCAATGTTCTTACAGACAGGGATTCATCATCATCGAAAATATTTTTACGGCTGCTTGATCTTCAAACCCCGTTTCTCTTCGTTGCATTTGAGGTAAAGCATACTCTCGCCATTTTGCAATTTCTCTACCAGGATCTGTGTGCCGATCCTTTCTTTCAGGCTTTCAACATGGCTGATGATGCCCACCAGTTTATCACCTTCCACTTGCATGCGCTCAAGCATCGCAATGGCATTGTAAAGATCATCAGGAGAGAGTGTGCCGAAGCCCTCATCAATGAACATGGAATCAATGCGTACATTTTGGGAAGCCATATCGCTCAAGGCCAAAGCCAGTGCCAGCGAGATCACAAAACGTTCGCCCCCAGACACACTGTCGATTGTTCTCCACTCATCACCCATGTGCATATCCACCACCCAGATGCTGTCTTCATCCGCCTCCGACCCCAACTCCAGTTGGTACCGGTCCATCAATGTTTCCAGCCGAATGTTGGCAAGGCCAAAAAGATGGCGCATGGTGATGCGCTGCACAATATTGTTGAATTTGTTGCCCTGCGCATCGCCAATATAACTGTTGAGAATGCCATGAATTTTTTCCTCTTTCTCCAGCATTGCCAGTTGTAACAAAATACCTTCGTGCTGTTGCTTCTTTGCAGCATCTGTTTTTAGTGATTGATCTATCTGACCCTGTTCGTACAGGTTCTTATCCAGCAACTCCTTCTGTTCTTTTTCTGTCGACAAAAGTTCTTCAAGCATTAGTTGAGCATCATCCTGTGAGCGCAGGAAAAGCAGTTCAGCATTGGCCTGACTGCTTTTTCCGGTATGCTGGTCTTTTCTTTTCTTGAAATCAATGACCTGCTTTCTGGTTGAATCAATGGTATCAAGATCGGCCATTGCCAAACTGAATGCAGCCCTGTCTGCAAATCCATTTTCTGTTATCGCTGCATCAAACAATGCATTTTCCTTTAGGATGAATTGCTGAATGGTTTCAATACCAGAAGTTGCTTTTTCAATGGCATTTTGTTCCTTCAATACAGATGTAGTGATTCTTGTCCAGTCCTGTTTCAATTTGTCTTTGAAAACATGAATGGACCCACCAGAAAACAAAGCTGCTCTTTCTTGCTTCATGTTTTGCAAGTTTGCTTGGTTTTGCAGGAAAACTTCCATGTCTTTGATGAACTGATCCAAGATGGCTTTAACCATCATCCACTCCTGGTGCAAATTGATTACCCGAATATTTTCTTCTGCATCGGCAATGGAACTTTTGATCATTTGCACATCAGCACTTTCGGGAATTCCCCAAGACTTCAATTTTCCTTTCAACTCCTGCTTTCTTGTCTCAAGGTCAATGTTGATGCTTTCAATCATTTTTTTCTGATTCAGTCCATCCCGCTCCAGGAGTTCAATGTCCCTGATTGCCTTGTTTTTCAAGTCAATCTCCTTCTCGTTGGCCGCTTTTCTTGCAGTGTAATTTTCCTGCAGTGCATTGTTGAGTTTTGGCAGGTGGATGGAATAGGGATGGTGGGTTGAACCACAGCAGGGACAAGGGTTGCCATCGACCAAATTCTGCCGGTGGATGTCCATGGAAAGGATGGCGTTGTTCGCTTCAACAGCTTTTAGCAAGGCCTCCAGTGCAACATTTTCTGCAGCAATTCCCGCATCCATCCGCAGGACCGATTGTTTCAATTCACTGGTTTTCTTTTCACTGTTGTTGATCTCTTCCTCGAATGTTTTTTTATCCGTTTCATTTTTGACAACGAGCTCAAGCAAAGAAATGCATGACCCTAGTGCAGCAATCCTATTTTGTTCATGGGATTTGGCATCCTCGTAATGCTGGTGAGTAAACGCTGCAGGCAGTGGATTTTTTTCAAGTGCGTTTTGCTGCTCCTGCAGGTATTGATTTAACTTGTCGATGTCAGCACTGATCGGGCCAACAACCGCCTTTGTTTTTTCAGGAAGGTTCTTGATCGTATTCGCCAGGGGTGTTCTCTGCGCATTGGTTGCAGCTTCCAGCCTGTTGATGTTCAGGTCCATCCCATCCACCAGGTTAAAAAAAGCATCAAGCGCTTCCTCAAAAACATGCGCATCTATGGATTTTCCGCAAGCGATACTCAATGCATCAATTAGTCCAGTGCTTTCATCCAACAATTGGTGCAGTGTTGATTTGGCTTCTTCTAGTTTTTTGTGTTCTGCCTGCAACTCCTTTTGTTTTGATTGCAGTGCATTCCAACGGTTCATCAAGGGAGCCGTTTTTTCAAATTCCTGCAACCGATCCATTGCCTCTTTTAAATCTTCTTCTTCTTTTGCGAGCAGTAGTTTTTCTTTGTCCAGGGTTTCCACCGTTGCCATCAAGGCTGCAATGTTTTGCTTGGTTTTGATCTTGCTGCCCAGTGCAGTGATGGTTTGAGCACCTTCAATTTGTTCCTTGACGAGGGTTTGTTTTTTTACTTCAAACTCCTCGCGCTCGGTCTCTGACATTACAGCAATCATGTCCATGTTTTCGGTCAGCTGCCTGATCCTGTCCTTGATATCGCGGTGCCGGTCATACGCCAGCTTTCCAATTTCACGGAAGACTACGGTTCCTGTAATGATTTCCAGCAGCGCATAGCGGTCTGTATTTTTGGCTTTGAGAAATTCATCAAACTTGCCTTGGCTGAGCACAATGGCCTGTGTGAACTGCTCCTGCGAGAGACCGATGATCTTGATGATTTCTGCTCTTGAATCTTTCAACTTATCGCTGATGGGCTTGAATTCACCATCCTCCTGCTTGCTGACTTTCAACAGGATTTTCGTCAGCTTACCGGAACGGGTTAACCCTGCTGACCATTGTGATCGATAGGTTTCTCCATTGACTTGGAAAGTGATGGATGCATATGATTCAGTTGTGCCCTTTGTGATGATTCCCTTATCGTCTTCAATTGTTGTTTTCGTAACCTCCTGAAACCTTGCCGTATAACCATACAATGCCAGTGTGATGGCGTCAAGGATGGAACTCTTTCCTGCACCAGTAGGACCTGTGATGGCAAAAAGTCCGGCGTTGGCCAGTTCAGGGGCTTCAAAATCAATATTAAACGCCCCCTTCAGTGAATTGATGTTGCTGAAACCCAGCTTGAGAATTTTCATGGTTGTTGTTGGGTTGCGTCTGCAAGAATGGTGTTGAAAAGGTCTTTGAGTGCAGTTTTTTCTTCGCTCTCTTCTCGCCCTTCAATAATTTTTTCAAAAACGGCGGTAGGTTGAAGATCTTTCACCTTCTCATGTGCCAGGGTCCCCAGTTTTCGGCTGCTGGATTTGTCGCGAAAAACTACCCGCTGGGTCACGATTTTCAAGTTTCGCTCTGCCATTTCATTTTTCAGCGTTTCTATCCTTGGCATGAGCTTTGGATCAAAGATTGGTTCATCGATTGAAAGGTCCACCAGGGCAGTGAGGTCATATTTGCATTTCAGCAAAGCCAGTTTTTCTTCCACTTCTTGCATGGATCCTTTGACCTGGTAAAGCGACCTGAATTTTGGTATGGGGATGAAGGTCTGTTTGAAACTGTTGCCTTCAATTTCCAGTTGGATGATTTTGTGCTTGTAAACATTTTCAGAAAAGCCCAGTGAAATCGGGCTGCTGGCATAATGGATTTTTCCCTGAATCACAGGCTGCCCTGTATGGATATGTCCCAAACCCAGGTAGTCAAACTGGTCCAGGGCATCAGACGGGATCCCCAACTCGTTGCCGATCTGGATCTCCCTTTCCGCCTCGCTGGCTTTTGTACCTTGTGCGTGGAGGTGCGCCATGCCGATATGCAATTGGTCCGGGAAACGTTTTTTCATTTCATCACCAATGCCCTTGAAGACCCTGCGCATGCCTTCCCTGATTTTGGTGTCGATTTCCTTGATGCCCTCAGCTTCGCCCACCTGGCGGACGAAACGGTCCTGAAGGAATGGGATGGCGGCAACAATGGCTTTGATGTTTCCCGAGCGATTGGCAACAGGAACCAATATTTTTTCAAGGTGCTCCATGCCCGGAAATCGGCTCACCACCGTTGTCCCAAGGGAATGCAACAGGGAAGATGGAGTTTCAAGGAAGGAGGGGGAATCATGGTTTCCGGAAGTGATGATGGCTTTACAACCCTTGCCGTGCAATTGCACAAGAAAATCATAGTATTGCTTGGTGGCCTCGTTGGAAGGGTTGTTCTGGTCGAAGATGTCCCCCGCCACCAGAAGCTGATCAATTTGGTTTTCTTCAATGTACTTGAGCAGCCAGTCCAGAAAAAATGCCATGTCCTGGCCGAAGTCCTCCATGTGGAGTCTCTTCCCAAGGTGCCAGTCGGCGGTGATCAGTATTTTCATTGGCTTCTAAGTTGTATTGCTGCAATATCATTCAAATGACTGAAATTTTGTTTCAATACGGAACCGATCCAATAATATTTCCCGTGGAAGGATGGCTGGCCACCACAATGATTCCGCCACTGGGGCAGTAGGCCACGCCTGCTCCTGCTTCAGGGTATATCGCCAAACCTTTTGGGTACAGTGACCAATCATTTTTCCCGCGCCCAATTCAGCGCTCTTTCAATGCAAAAGCCACATAGGCATCGCTGGATTTACCGCCCCATTTGGACCCGCCGCAGGCAATGACAACAAATTGTTTTCCTTTCACCTCGTAGACTGCGGGAGTGGCTACACCCGGAGCAGGGAGCTCAACTTCCAACAAGATTTTTCCGGTCCTTTTGTTGATGGCCCTGAACTTTCCATCGGAGGAGGCACCAATAAACAGGAGGCCGCCGGCCGTCACAACAGGACCGCCATAGTTCTCGCGTCCTGTGGCAGGAATACCCTTGGCCTTCAATGCTTCAAATTCACCGAAGGGTATTTTCCATGCTTGTTCGCCCGTGTTCATGTTGATGGCCGTCAGCGATCCCCAAGGGGGCTTGATGGCAGGATAGCCATCCGCCGTTAAAAACTTGTTGTATCCGGTGAACCCGTAGCGTTGTTTGGGCGCCTCGCCATCTTTTGCCGCTGGTCCCGTAAATGGTTTTTTCTGTTCATCCTTGAGGTCCAGGATAAAAGCAGCGAGGGCATTTTTTTCTTCCTTCGTCAAGTTGTTGTTCCCGGGCATCATTCTCCTTCCGGTGGTAATCAGTTGGATAAATTGCTGTGATGTATATTTTTTCTCTGCCCCAACAATGGAAGGATAATTTCCGCCACCAAGCCTTTCAGGGCCATGACAGCTCATGCAGTGCTGGGAATAAAGCGTTGCACCCGCTTCCAGGTTGGTTCTTGACTTTTTCTTTTCAGGCTTGTTTTCCACCATGTTCAAGACCCAGCTCATTTCATTGGTGTTCACATAGAGCATTTTTGTTTCAGGGTCAAATGCCGGACCACCCCACTCTGCACCGCCATCATAACCGGGTAAAATGATGGTGCCTTCTTTTGAAGGAGGGTTGAACATTTTCCCTGAACGATAGGTTTTGAACCTTTTTTCGATATCGCGGTAGTTCGAATCACTTACGATATTGTTCAGGTCAGAATGGTTGAACGACTGACGCACCAAGGGTTTGGGCAAACGCGGCATGGGCTGTGTGGGCCAGAGTACTTCGTTCTTCAGCGGACTCTGGTGATCGACAGGCACTTCATCAATCGGAAAAAGCGGCTTGCCTGTTTCACGGTCAAAGGTGAAAACAAAACCGGTTTTGCTTGTCTGCGCAACGGCATCCACAGGTTTTCCATCGTGCATCACCGTGATCAATGCTGGTGCTGCAGGAAGGTCCATGTCCCAGACATCGTGGTGGACCGTCTGGAAATGCCAAATCAGCTTACCGGTCTCGGCATTGATGGCCAGCAGGCAATTGCCATACAATCCCTTCCCCAATCTTCCACCTCCGTAAAAATCATTGGAAGGATTTCCAGTGGGGGCAAACAGGATTCCCCTTTTCTCGTCCAGGCTGAAGCCCGCCCAGCTGTTGGTGGACCCCATGTATGTATAGGCAGTGCTGTCTTCCCAGGTTTCATGACCGGCTTCGCCGGGGTAGGGAATGGTATGGAAAATCCATTTTTGCTGGCCTGTTTTCACATCAAACGCACGGATATGGCCGGGGGTTTCATCACCCACCAAACCACTCAGGAAAAACAGGTTTTTGTAGACCATCACCGGAGACGTAGGTGCAACAAAGAGCTTGGAGGAATCCCTGCCCAGTCCATTGGCAAGGTTGATGCCCCCGTCGGTTCCAAAACTGGTGATCAGCTTTCCGGTTGTTGCATTGACTTCCATCGCAATCGGCCCGACGGTATAAATGATTCTTTTGTCTTCGCCTTCAGACCAATAGCTTACACCACGGTTCATGTTGACGCTGCTGCGGTGCCATGTCTTGTTGGCCACTGAATCAGCGGGATTGAATGTCCAGATTTCTTTTCCGGTTCGCGCATTGATGGCAAAGAGTTTTAATTTGGGTGATACGCCAAACAAGACGGAATCAATGATGATCGGATTGCATTCCATGGCCCCAAAACGGGTACTGTCCTTGTTTTCGGAATAATAGATCCATGCAATTTCAAGGTCCTGTATGTTGGAGGTATCAATTTTTTTGATTGAAGAATACTTGATGTTCTCCTTGCTGCCTCCTGTTACACCCCAGCCCGTGTAGGATTTGTGCAGGTCAGAAGAGTTACAACCTGCAAGCAACAAGAAAGATAAAAAAGCAGAGAAAAAACTGAACCTGATCATACCCATGGCAATGGATTTTGTATAAGACCAAAAATAGAGATTATTGGCTGTAGTAAAATTCCTCAATAACCATTCCCCATCTTTTCAATCATTTTTGCGATGCTTTGTCGCAGCGGTGCGGGTTTGATGACAACACACCAGGGTCCCAGCCCAAGCAGGCGCAAACAAAATTCTTCATTCACATATACCATCAATCCAATGCGTACCTGATCTGCAGATTCGGCCAGGATGGTTTGTGATGGATGAATTGGTTCCAGTAGCACCAGCTTGCTGATGGGATCTTTGATGTTTAGTTCAACCTTTACAGGCTTTCCGTTGCCCTCCATGATTCCGGTGGCATGTTGAAAAAATGAATCTGGATTGAAATCACTTCTCCTGTTTTGCGTTTCCTTGATGATTTCCAATGCAGAGACCCTGTCCAGCGCAAACGTGAGGTAATCCTCGCGGGAATTTTCCCATCCGATTACATACCAGCGGTTGCGGTGCTCTTTCAGCAGATAGGGCACGAGGGCATAGGTGGATGTTTTTTTCTTGTAGATGTTGTTGTACCTAAAGCCAATTGAAAAGCGGTTGCTGATGGCCTCGTAAATCATGTCGATCCATTCCATGCCATTGGTGGCATTGGAGGATTCAAAATGCACGTGCTGGTTCACCATTTTTTCATTGGTGTCGATGCCCAGTGAAAAACGGGCATTGATCCTGCCGATGGCATTCTTGAAATCAGCGAAAATCGGTACATCACGGTACTGGTGAAGCAGTTGGGCTGAAAAGCGCAGGGCATTCCATTCCTCATCCTGCAAGTTCAGCTCTGAAATGGAAAAACCTGCTTCACTGTAGGCATAACCTCGCTCCTGTTTGGAGTAGACAATGGGCGCGTTATGACCCACTGGATGATCTTTTTTCATCGCTGCAATGTCTTTTTCAATGGTTGACGGGGAGATATCAGTGTCCAGCATTTCCGAGCAGCGCTGTGCAAGGTATTCGAGGTTGGGAAACCTGTGCCGCTTGTCGTTAATGCATTGGTCGATGATGCGGTAGCGGATGACGGCGGATTTATTTTTTGGCATACTCAACTTCTCTGGTTTCCAAGTTAAAACAAATTGGCCATTTCTTTTTATCCGTAAACCAGGTGATGCACCATGCTCCGTTGGGTGAAAATATGTACATTCGGATCGGATTCCAAAACAGCAACCATGACCAACACCAGCTTGCAAGTTTATCTGCAGAACGCAGGATATGATTTGATTGACGGACCCATCCGCAACCAAAAGCCTCTTCAGCTTTGGCTGAAGGACGGCTTCAACCAGGCGGAGCTCTATTATGAGTCTGTTCACCATGCATTTGCCAGCCCGGTCAAGTTAAAGACCTCCAAAGATGTGGCGCTTGCCGTTGACGACAAATTCAAAAACGACTATGCCTTTCAGATTGGGATGACGGTTGTTCAGGAAATGCTGCAATCCATGGGCCTGCAACCGATAGAACTCGACGCTGCCTTTCGTTCCGGGAAAAGGATCAGCGTATCTTTTAAAAATACAATGACAGAAGTCCTTCCCATTGGTGTCCTGACTGATTTTTTCAGCCAGGCAGATTTTTTGCATCCCAATCCAATATTGTTGCGCCATGCCAACAAGAATAAGCTATTGCTCATCACAGGAGTGGTGACAGCCGAGCAATTGGTGGTTGAAATGGAGATGGACGCCAAGCTCAACACAAAGTTGTTGGCCGGGTTGAAAAAAAGCAGCAAGGGCAGGATTGAATTTTCATCCTTGCGCAACAATACCCTTAAAATGGTTGCTGGCGCCGCGCGATTCCCCATCGCCATCAAAGCCAGCAGGCTTGATTTTGACAAAGGCCGTTTTACCGGACTGAGCCTGGTAACGGATGGGAGAGATTTGTTTTAAGCTTCCCCTGGCTTTTACCATTTTTTTGTAAAAAATCCGAACAATTCCGCTTTTCAAAAGTTACCATCTACGAATTGTCGTAATTTTATCAGTAATCGTTTATAAATCAATTAAATATGGAACATAACACATCCGCACAACCCTCAGGCAAGTGCCCTTTTTCCGGTGCATCCCTCCAGCAAAGCGCCGGTGGTGGCACAAGGAACCAGGACTGGTGGCCCAATCAGTTGAGGTTGAACATCCTTCGCCAGCATTCTACCCTTTCAAACCCCATGGGAGAGTCGTTTGACTACGCAAAAGCATTTCAATCGCTGGATTTGCCTACCCTGAAAAAAGATATCATTGACGTTTTGACCACCTCTCAAGACTGGTGGCCTGCTGATTATGGCCATTATGGTCCATTCATCATCAGGATGGCATGGCACAGTGCGGGCACCTACCGTAGTACCGATGGCCGCGGTGGCGGTGGAAGGGGAATGCAGCGATTTGCGCCACTCAACAGCTGGCCCGACAATACCAACCTCGACAAGGCGCGTTTGTTGCTTTGGCCGGTTAAAAAGAAATACGGACAGAAGCTTTCCTGGGCCGACCTCATGATCCTTGCGGGCAACTGCGCTTTGGAGTCCATGGGCTTCAAGACCTTTGGTTTTTCCGGCGGTCGTGCGGATGTTTGGGAGCCGGATGAAGATGTGTATTGGGGATCTGAAAGGGAATGGCTGGGCGACAAGCGCTATACCGGAGACCGTGACCTTGAAAATCCTTTGGCGGCTGTGCAAATGGGATTGATTTACGTGAATCCGGAAGGCCCCAACGGAAATCCTGACCCCATTGCTTCGGCCCGGGACATCCGTGAAACCTTCGCCCGTATGGCGATGAACGATGAGGAGACTGTTGCACTGATTGCAGGTGGACACACATTCGGCAAAACCCATGGTGCTGCTGATCCTGGCAAATATGTTGGAAAAGAACCTGCAGGAGCAGGCATTGAAGAGCAGGGCCTCGGCTGGAAGAACACCCTCGGCAGCGGCAATGGCGTGAACACCATTACCAGTGGTCTTGAAGGTGCGTGGACGACCACTCCAACACAGTGGAGCAACAATTACTTTGAGAACCTCTTTGGTTTTGACTGGGAATTGACCAAGAGTCCCGCAGGGGCCCACCAATGGAAACCCAAGGCTGGCGGTGGTGCCGATACTGTTCCGGATGCACACGATCCCCAAAAGCGTCATGCTCCAACCATGCTCACAACAGACATCGCGTTGAAGGCCGATCCTGCATATGAAAAGGTTTCAAGGCGTTTTTATGAAAACCCTGACCAGTTTGCTGATGCCTTTGCCCGCGCATGGTTCAAACTTACCCACCGCGACATGGGACCTCGCTCACGCTATGTAGGTGCTGACGTTCCTGCAGAAGTGTTGATCTGGCAAGATCCCCTCCCTGAGGCAAACTATGCGATGATTGATGATGCAGATATTACAGCACTGAAAGCGAAGGTGTTGGCATCAGGCTTGACGGTTTCCCAGCTGGTATCAACCGCCTGGGCCTCCGCTTCAAGCTTTCGTGGATCAGACAAGCGCGGTGGTGCCAATGGAGCACGCATTCGCCTTGCCCCGCAAAAATATTGGGCAGTAAACAATCCTGCCCAATTGTCCAAGGTGTTGGATGTGTTGGAGTCCATCCAAAAAGAATTCAATGCTGCTCAATCCGGAGGAAAGCAGGTTTCTCTGGCCGACCTGATTGTATTGGCCGGTGGAGCTGCCATTGAAAAGGCAGCCAAGGATGCAGGCCACGATGTAAAAGTACCGTTCACGCACGGTCGCACTGATGCCTCACAGGAACAAACCGATGTTGAATCTTTTGCTGTGCTTGAGCCTGCTGCAGATGGTTTCCGAAACTACAAGAACCTGCGTTACAAGGCATCTGCAGAAGAGATGCTGATCGACAAGGCGCAGTTGATGACATTGACCGCGCCTGAGTTAACGGTATTGATTGGAGGCATGAGGGTTTTGGATACCAATTTTGACCACTCCCAGCATGGTGTCTTCACCAAGCGTCCCGGACAGCTCACCAATGATTTCTTCACCAATTTGATTGATTTCGATACCACCTGGAAGGCCTCATCCGCATCAAACGAGGCTTTCGAAGGACGCAACCGTTCAACAGGAGAACTCAAGTGGACTGCTACCCGTGCAGATCTTATTTTTGGTTCAAATTCTGAACTGCGTGCCCTCGCTGAAGTCTATGCTTGCGAAGATGCCGAAGAAAAATTCGTGCATGATTTCGTAGCTGCCTGGGCAAAGGTGATGAACCTGGATCGTTTCGACCTCGCGTAAAAATAACACTGTTGATATTTCAAAGGTGGTTCGGAAACGGACCACCTTTTTTGTTTCTGGTATTTTACCTGACATGCTATTGTATAAATATTTTTGTTCATCAGGAGATTAAAAAAAATTAAAATAAATTCGATATCATTTCTAATCTTAGTGCAAAAATACAATGGGAGCAATTAAAGGAATATCTACAGCTGCAGATTTCAGGAACGATTTTAACGCCGTTGGATTTGAAGGCGTATTGTTGTGCTAAAGGGATGCATCCTTGATTAGCGGCAATACTTCTATCGATTTCTTTAATGGGTAGAA